>DATCCY010000097.1:0-34387 GCA_036510975.1 Candidatus Nanopelagicales bacterium | reverse complement strand
CGGGGGCAACACCGCGATGGACGCCGCCCGCACGGCCCGCCGCCTCGGCGGCCACGTCACGATCGTCTACCGCCGGACGCAGAGCGAGATGCCCGCCCGGGTCGAGGAGCTGCACCACGCGCTCGAGGAGGGCATCGAGCTGAAGGTGCTGCGCTCGCCCTCGGAGTTCGTCGGCGATGCCAGCACCGGTTTCGTCACGGCCACGACGCTCGAGGTGATGGAGCTCGGCGAGCCCGACGCCTCGGGCCGACGGCGTCCGGTGGCCACGGGTGCCACCGAGGTCATGGCTGCGAACCTGATCATCATGGCGCTCGGCAACGACGCCAACCCGATCATCAAGAACTCCGAGCCGCGGCTGCACACCTCGAAGTGGGGCACGATCGACCTCGACCACAGCGGCTCCCAGGAGACCACGCTGGCCGGCGTCTACACCGGCGGCGACGCATCGCGTGGCGGGTCGACCGCGATCAGGGCCGCCGGCGACGGGCAGGCCGCGGCCCGCGAGATCCTCGGTGCCGTCGACCTCGCGCCGGAGGCCATCGCGGCCATGGTCGCGCAGGCGAAGGACTACACCGACCTCGCCGCCGCGCCCGCGACGATCGTGGCCAAGGCCGACCTCAGCGACGGCATCGTCGAGTTCACCGTGCGCTCGCCGCTCATCGCCCGCGCCGCCCGTGCGGGGCAGTTCGTGCGCGTGCTCCCCACGCCCGACGGCGAGCTGGTGCCGCTCACCCTCGCCGACTGGGACGTCGAGGCCGGAACCATCACCCTGGTGGTCCAGGGGGTGGGCACCAGCAGCATCGAGATCAACGCGATGTCGGTGGGCGACGCCTTCGCGGGCGTCGCCGGCCCGCTCGGGCGCGCCAGCGACATCCATCGCCACGACGACGGCACCGTGGTGTTCACCGCGGGCGGGCTGGGGCTGCCCCCGGCGCTGCCGATCGTGCGCGAGCACCTGCGGGCGGGCAACCACGTCACGCTCGTGTCCGGCTTCCGCAGCGCCGACCTGATGTTCTGGACCGGTCCCGACGAGCGGGTCGGCCGGCTGCAGGCGGAGTACGGCGAGCAGCTCGACGTGGTCTACACCACGAACGACGGCACCTACGGCCTGCAGGGCTTCGTCACCGGGCCGCTGGGGGAGATGCTCCAGTCCGGTGCGGCGGCCGGGGGACGCCAGGTGGCCGAGGTGGTGACGATCGGGCCGCCGGTGATGATGCGGGCGGTGAGCGACCTATGTCGCGAGCGCGACGTGCCGTGCGTGGCCAGCCTCAACTCGATCATGGTCGACGCCACCGGCATGTGCGGGGCGTGCATGGTCCCGGTCGTCATCGACGGAGCGCTGGTGCGCAAGCACGCGTGCATCGACGGCCCCGAGATCGACGCCCACATCATCGACTGGGACAAGTTCCTGCCCCGGTTCGGTCAGTTCCGGACCCAGGAGCGGGCGAGCATGGCCGAGCACGGCCTGACCCGATAGCCCACCGGTCGCCGGTTCTCGTGCTGCCCCGACGCCCGGCGTGATCAGGACACGACGGTTCGGTAGTCGTGGGCGAAGTCGGCGATCGTGCGCGGCTGGCGACCCAGGAGCTGCGCGACATCGGGGGTCACGGTGGCTGCGTACCCGGCCTTGAAGACCTCGAACAGCGCCAGGATGTCCGTGACCTGGCTGTCGGGGAGGCCGAAGCCGCGCAGGTTCTCCCCGAACGCCTCCGGGGGAACGTCGATGTAGGCGACGTCGTGACCCAGCTCCGACTGGAAGGCCGCGGCGATCTCGGAGTACGTGATGGCTCGCCCGCCCGTGAGCACGTGGGTCTGGCCCTCGTGTCCGTCACCGGTGAGGATGGCGGCGGCCACCGCGGCGATGTCGCGGGTGTCGATGAACCCGACTGCGCCGTCGCCGGCGGACCCGTAGATGGCGCCCTGTCTGATCGATTCCGCGCTCGAGAGCAGGTTCTGGAAGTAGCCGCTGGGCGCCAGGACGGTCCAGGGCAGATCGGTAGACGCGAGGTGGGCATCGAGCGCCGCGTGGCCGCGGGCGTAGCTGATCGGGCTCGTCAGGTCGGCGCCCATGACGGAGATGCGCACGAGGTGCGCGACCCCGGCCCGCGCTGCGGCATCGATGAGTGGTCGCTGAAGGTCGATGAAGCCGTCCAGCGACGGGGTGTTGAGGAAGACCTTCTCGACGCCGTCGAGGGCGCTCTGCACAGAAGCCGTGTCGGAAAGGTCCCCTTCGATGATCTCGACCCGGTCGCCGAACGCCTTCTGTGCCTTGGCGGTGTCACGCACGAGCACCCGGACGGGCACTCCGCGGTCGAGGAGGTCGGGAACGACGGCGGATCCGATGTTGCCGTTGGCGCCGGTGACGAGAATCATGGGCTTGCCCCTCAGATGGATGCAGCAATGATTGGTGAGACCAACTTGTGGTCGGACGCTACCCTGCTCGCATGGACGCTGCAAGACCCGATATCGAGACCCTGGGGCCTCCGCAGGTGATGCTCGCGACCGCGACGTATCTGGTCGGTCGGCTCTCGGTCGACGGGCGTCGTCGTGCCGTCGCCGCAGTCACGAGCGCGGGGCTGCGACTGAACTCCTACGCCGTCCTCGCCTGCCTGCACGAGTTCGGGTCGTCCTCCCAGCGCGACCTGTCCGAGCGGCTGGGGCTGGACCCGAGCGACGTCGTCGCCGTCCTGGACGAGCTGGAGTCGCACGGATACGTGAGTCGTACCCGCTGCACCGAGGACCGACGTCGCTACGACGTGTCCATCACGGCGTCCGGCACCCGGGTCCGCAAGGCGGCCGCGCGCGCTCTCGAGGCGGCGCAGGACGGATTCCTCGCAGCCCTCGATCCGGCCGAGCGCGAGCAGCTCACCACGCTGCTGCGGCGCATGCACGACCAGAACGCCCGTTGCTCGTAGCGGGTCTCCCACCAGCCGGGGACCAACCGCACACATAGGCCAACAAGGGAAGCGGACTGCCCGGTTCGCCCCTGTCGGTCTACCAACCTGGAGTAGGAGCCTGATGATCGCCTCGACCACTGCGCTCGGCGACGCCTGGATCGACCCCCGGGTGTGGGAGACGCACCCCGACTACGTCGCCCTGCTCCTGACCGCTGACGGTCTCGGTGGCCGCCCTGAGCAGGCCCGCGGTGACGACGCCCTGGTCGCCGCCGAGAACGCGGCGGTCGGCCTCCTGGACGGTCGAGCGCCGGAGGACCTGGCCGAGATCGCTGTCTGGCGTGCGGCGTTCGCCTCGTTCGGCGTCAAGCAGCGGGTCGCCCGGTCCAGCGTCGAGGCGCTGCTGCGTCGCTGCGCCCTCGGACTGCCGCGCATCGAGCCGTTGACCGACATCTACAACGCGGTGTCGGTGCAGCACCTGGTGCCGATCGGCGGGGAGGACCTCGACGGCTACGACGGACCGCCGCGCCTGGTCGTGGCCGACGGCACCGAGACCTTCGACACCGTGGCCGACGGCGACGCGGCAGTTCATCACGCCGACGCCGGCGAGATCGTCTGGCGGGACGACACGGGTGTGACCTGTCGGCGGTGGAACTGGCGCCAGTGCACCCGCACCCGACTCACCGCGCAGACGACGCGTGCCCTGTTCATCGTCGACGGGCTGGGCGAGGGCGCCGCCGACCGCGTGGCGGCAGCAGCCGACGCGCTCGAGGACCACCTGCGCCTTGGTTGGCCGTCCGCTGTCCTGCAGCGTCGACTCATCACCTTGCCGGTGGGACCAGCGTCGAGCGACTGAGCGAGCGTCAGGCCTCCTTGACGACGGCGTACCAGATGCGGTCGGCGACCCGGGCGAGCCGTTCCCCGATCTCGAGCGTTCGGCGGTAGAACTCGCGGCGGGCGACCACCTCGCGCAGGTCCTGTTCTGCGAGCAGGTCGCGCATCGCCCCGCGGTAGATCTTCTCCATCCGCCGCTCGGTGGCTACCGCCGCGTCGGCCTCCCGGGTGGCCATGTCGCCGTCCGTGACCAGGTGGTCGATCGCCGTACTCAGGTGCTGCACGCCCTCGGCGATCGCCTCGGCCATGGCCGCGATGGGAGCGTCCGGTTCCAAGGCTGAGCTGTCGGCCTCGCGTACGACGTTCTTGAGGCCGTTGAGGACGGTGTCGAGCCGTTCCGACAGGGTGAACAGGTCCTCCTGGTCGACCGGGGTGCTGAACGCCTGGCGGAGCTCGAGACTCAGCCGGCGCCGTACGTCGTCGGCCTGGTGCTCGCAGGCCCTGACCTGCGCCTCCTGCGCGAGGTCGCCACCGGCCCAGGCGGCGAACGCGGTCGCTCCCGCCAGCGTGATGTCGGCCTGCTCCCTCAGCGTCTGCAGAACGTCGGGGTTCTGCGGTAGGAACCAGTGTCTGGTCATAGGAACATCCTCTCCACCACGGCCGCCGCTGCGGCCATGCCTGCACACGCCGGCAGCGTCACGACCCACGCGAGTGCGATCTCGCGGACCACCGCCCAGCGCACGTGTCTCCACCGACGTTGCGCGCCCACGCCGACCACCGACGACGCGACCACGTGAGTCGTGCTCACCGGCGCACCCAGCGCCGCGGAGCCGCCGATGACCAGCGCGCTCGAGGCCTGGCTCATCAGCCCGTCCAGGGGGCGGATCCGGTAGATGCCGCGCCCGATCGTGCGTACGATCCGCCACCCGCCCAGGGAGGTCCCGACCGTGAGCGCGACGGCGCAGACCAGCTTGACCCACAGCGGCACTACGAACGAGGGGATCGTGCCGGTGGCGACCAGCGCCAGCGTGATCAGCCCCATCGTCTTCTGGGCGTCGTTCGTCCCGTGGGCGAAGGCGAGTGCGGACGACGTCACCCACTCCCCGCGCAGGATCGACCTCGTCACTCCTCGTCGTGCACGTCGCAACGAGCGCCGTGCCGCGAACTCGCCCAGCCAGCCGGCGAGCCCCCCCACCAGCGGGGAGACGGCCAGTGCCACGAGGACTCCGACCACCCCGATCGGCCGCCACCCCTCGAAGCCACCCCACTGGACCGCGCCGACACCACCGACCACGACAGCGGCTCCCACGAGCCCGCCGACCAGGGCGTGGGAGGACGACGAGGGCAGTCCCCACCACCACGTGAGGAGGTTCCAGGTCACCGCGGCCATCAGCGAGGCGAGCAGGATCGGCACGGTGTTCGCGGTCCCGACGCTGATCAGGCCACCCACCGTGTCCGCGACCGCGGTGCCGGCCAGGATCGGCCCGAGGATCGTGAACACGGCCGCGACAGCCACCGCGACCGCCGGTCGCATGGCGCGGGTGGCCACCGGCGCCGCGACCGAGTTCGACGAGTCGTGGAAGCCGTTGGTGACGTCGAAGACGACCGCGAGGAGCACCAGCACCGCGAGTGCGATCACGCCGCGCCCTCCTACCGGGACGACGAGCCCAGGCACCGACTCTGCGTGGCACGAGCGCGACGGGCGTCATGGCACGACGTGTGTCGCTCGGCGACGGCCCTGCCGGCGCGGGATCGGGAGTGCGCCTCGCGACTACTTCTTCGGCGCGGGCCTCTTCTTCGGTGCCGGCGTCTTCTTCGGTGTAGACGACTGGGTCAGCGAGCGATCAGCGCTGCGAACGACGCTGCGCAGGAACTCATACTGCGTCGTGACGAGCTTGTCCGCCATCTCCAGCGCGGCGTCGATGACGGCTTCCCTCCGCGAGGGGTGGCCGCCGAGCGCCGGGAGTGCCTCGTCCACGGTGTCGACGAACTTGCGCACCGCCTCGATGGCGGCCCGCTCTCCTGCTTCGACGGACTTCAGCACGTCATCGGACATCTGCGCCGTCCGGTCCACGACGGCCTTGCGCTGCGCGGTCGTACGCGGGGTGGTCGCGCTCTTCTTCGCCGGGGCGCGGGTACGGGCCGCCGGTGCCTTCGCGGTCTTCTTGGTGGTCTGAGCCATGATCGCTCTCCTCAGGTCGGCTGCGACGTGGTGCCGAGACGGCATCCGCCCGCAGCAGGTCCGTTCGGCCGGTCGTCCTGCTCACGAGACCCTTCGCGTGAGGGCGACCGGGCCGCTCCGTCCTCGGTAGCCGGATCACCCTCATCGTCCTGCGTCCAGCCCGTCGATGTGCGGTCGAGACGTCCGCTCAGCGGAGCAGGGCCTCCGCCCCGCGGCACGCCCGACGGGAGGCGCCCGCACGCAGGCCGAGGTGAGGCGACGCTCGGCGCGGAATCCGATGAGTGGCACCGGTGGTGGCACCACTCTCCTGGACAATGGCATCACTGTGGTGCCATCCTTGTGCCATGGAGCTCACGCCGTACCTCACCGACCTGCGCAACCAGCTCGCCGCCGCCGCCGAGCCCGGCGGGCCCGAGGCTCGCGACCTGGCCGAGAGGCTCGGCGCGACGCTGGAGTCGACCTTCCGGCTGGCGCTGCTCGACGCGCTCTCCGTGGCCACGGCGGAGATCACCCAGGAGCTGGCGCCGGTGTCCGTCGAGCTGCGGCTGCGGGGCCGCGACCCGGAGTTCGTCGTGGTCGTCCCGCCCGCGCCGTCCGTCGTCGAACGTGTGGCGCCCGAGTCACTGAGCGCTCCGGTGACCGGTGACGACGACGCGATGACCCGGATTAACCTGCGCCTCGGCCAGGACCTCAAGGACCGCGTCGAGGACGCCGCGCGAGCGGCCGGGATGTCGGTCAACTCCTGGCTCGTGCGTGCCGCCGCCTCCGCCGTCGCCGACCGCCCGGCGGCCGGGTCGCCGACCTGGACGACGGCGCGCGGCTCCAGCCACTACCGCGGATGGGCGCGCTGAGCGCGACGAGCACGCCGGGCGCCCGACTCCATCCATCCATCGCACGGGAGGACCAGACATGACCAGCTTCACCACCACGGGCCCCGTGGCGGCGTCGATCGACGTCCAGTGGGGCGACATCCGCGTCGTCGCGGGCAATGACGGCGCCACCGTCGTCGAGGTGACCCCGACCGACCCGTCGAGCGAGAAGGACCGTCGTGCGGCCGACGACACCGCGGTGACCTGCGCCGATGGTCGCCTCCGGGTCGTCGGACCGAGGAACCGCACCGGGGCGTTCAACAAGAAGTACGGATCCGTGCAGGTCTCGGTCCTGCTCGCAGCCGCATCGGAGCTCGACGTCGACACCGGGCTCGGGACGGTCACCGTCGAGGGCAGGCTCGGCGCGTGCCGGGTCAGGTCGTCGGCCGGCGACGTCGCGGTGCAGGACGCGGCGAGCGCCGACCTCCGGACCGGCATGGGAGTCGTCGCCGCACGGCACATCGCAGGTGAGGCCTTCTGCAGGACCGGGTCGGGAGCCGTGCGCATCGACCGGATCGACGGTCGCGCCGAGGTGAAGAACTCGAACGGCGACACGCGGATCGGCGAGACCGGCGGACCGCTGCGGGTCAAGTCGGCCAACGGCAGCATCACGGTCGGACGGGCACGGGCCGACGTCACCGCCACCACCGCGAACGGCAACCTGAGCATCGGGCGCGCCGAGGGCGCAGCGGTCGAGCTGAAGACGTCGATGGGCCGCATCGAGATCGGCATCCCGAGCGGCACCTCGGCGCTGCTCGACCTGAGCACCTCGTTCGGCACCGTGCGCAACGAGCTCGACGCCGCCGACCAGCCCGCTGCGGGCGCGCGGACGGTCGAGGTCCACGCCCAGACCAGCGCCGGCGACATCGACGTCGTGCGCGTCCCCGTCGATGACGCAGGTGGGGCGGAGGTGTCCCGATGACAGCGGCGACGCTCCCCGCCCTGCACGTGCAGGGGCTGGAGAAGTCGTTCAAGGAGCTGCACGTGCTGCGCGGCGTGGACTTCGACGTGGCGACGGGGAGCATCTTCGCGCTCCTCGGCTCCAACGGCGCGGGCAAGACGACGGTCGTGAGGATCCTGTCCACGCTGCTCACGCCCGACGCCGGGACTGTCACGGTCGTCGGTCACGACGTCGTCACGCACTCGGCCGAGGTGCGCGAGTCCATCAGTCTCACCGGGCAGTTCGCGGCCGTGGACGAGATCCTCACCGGGCGGGAGAACCTGCTCCTGATGGCCCGGTTGTGGCACCGCAAGGACGGCGGTCGGCTCGCGGGCGGGCTGCTGACCCGGTTCCAGCTCGGCGACGCCGCCGACCGCAGGGTGGCGACGTACTCCGGAGGCATGCGCCGGCGCCTGGACCTCGCCATGAGCCTCATCGGGGACCCGCCGGTGATCTTCCTCGACGAACCGACCACCGGGCTCGACCCGCAGGCGCGTCTCGAGGTGTGGGCCAGCATCAAGGAGCTCGCCGCTGCGGGCACGACGGTCCTGCTCACCACGCAGTACCTCGACGAGGCCGAGCAGCTCGCCGACCGGATCGCGATCCTGCACGAGGGACGGATCATCGCGAACGGCGCGCTCGCCGAGCTCAAGGCGCTCCTCCCGCCGGCCACGGTCGAGTACGTCGAGAAGCAGCCGACCCTCGAGGACGTGTTCCTCGCGATCGTCGGTTCCGGCGCGACGAAAGGCGTCGGCGACCGCAGCGAATCCGGCATCGAGAAGCCGGCATCGAGAAGTGGGGACCAGCGATGACGAAGCACTTCTTCGGCGACACGGTCGCCCTGACGGGACGATCGCTGCGCCACATCAGCCGCAGCCCGGACACCATCATCACGACCACGGTCATGCCGATCGCGTTCATGCTGATGTTCGTCTACGTGTTCGGTGGTTCCATCACCATCGGGTCGGGCGCGTACGTCAACTACCTGCTGCCCGGCATCCTGCTCATCACGATCGCCTCGAGCATCGCCTACACCGCGTTCCGGCTCTTCATGGACATGCAGAGCGGCATCGTCGAGCGCTTCCAGTCCATGCCGATCGCGCGGTCGTCCGTCCTGTGGGCGCATGTGCTGACCTCGCTCGTCGCCAGCCTGATCTCGGTCGTGGTCGTGGTGCTCGTCGCGCTCCTCATGGGGTTCCGCTCGGGGGCGGGCGTTCTCGCGTGGCTCGCGGTCGCCGGCATCCTGACCCTGTTCACCCTGGCGTTGACCTGGTTCGCGGTCATCGCCGGGCTGTCGGCGAAGACCGTCGACGGTGCGAGCGCGTTCTCCTACCCGATCATCTTCCTGCCGTTCGTGAGCTCGGCCTTCGTGCTCACCGCGACCATGCCCGGCCCGGTGCGTGCCTTCGCCGAGAACCAGCCGGTGACGCCGATCGTCAACGCGATCCGCGACCTCTACTCCCAGCAGCCGGTCAGCACCGACATCTGGATCGCCCTCGCCTGGTGCGTCGGCATCCTCGTGGTCGCGTACGTCCTCGCCATGGCTACCTACCACCGCAAGATGGCGTGACGCGGCCCTACGCCTCGGTCACGCCGCGCCGCTTCCGCTGTGGCTCTCCAGCACGACCGCGAGGCCCTGGCCCACGCCGATGCAGATCGCGGCGACACCCCAGCGAGCGCCGGACTCGCGCAACCGGTGCGCCAGGGTGCCGAGGATCCGGCCGCCGGACGCGCCGAGGGGGTGGCCGATCGCGATCGCACCGCCCTTGACGTTGACGATGTCCGGGTCGATCCTCCACGCGTCGAGGCACGCGAGCGTCTGCACGGCGAAGGCCTCGTTCAGCTCGACCGCCGCCACGTCGCCCCAGCCGATCCCGGCGCGGGCGAGGGCTCGCTCGGCGGCCTCGACCGGTGCTATTCCGAACCGCTGCGGCTCGACGGCGGCCGACCCTCGTCCGGCGATCCGTGCCATCGGTTCCAACCCGAGCCGATCGCCCGCGGCCTCGGTACCGAGCAGGAGCGCCGAGGCGCCGTCCGTGAGGGGGGAGGCGTTCCCGGCGGTGATGCTGCCGTGGGACCGGAAGGCCGGCTTCAGGTCCGCCAGCGAGTCAGGGGTGCTGTCGTCACGGATGCACTCGTCGCGGCGCAGCTCCACGCCGGGCACTGCCACGACGAGATCGTCGTAGAAGCCCGCTGCCCACGCCCGTGCCGCGCGCTGGTGCGATGCTGCGGCCAGCTCGTCCTGTCGGTGCCGCGGGATGGCCAGGGCGTCGGCGAGCTGCTCGTTGGCCTCGCCGAGCGAGACCGTCCACTCCGTCGGCATCCGTTCGTTCACCAGCCGCCACCCGAGCGTGGTCGACACCGCGGTCACGTCGCCCGCAGGGAACCCGCGCGAGGGCTTGGGGAGCACCCACGGCGCCCGGGTCATCGACTCCACGCCGCCGGCGACGGCGATCTCGGCGTCCCCGGTCTCGAGCAGTCGCGACGCGATCATCGCGGCGTCCAGCGACGAGCCGCACAGCCGGTTCACGGTGGTCGCCGGCACGCGCACCGGGATCCCGGCGAGCAGCGCGGCCATCCGACCGACGTTGCGGTTGTCCTCTCCTGCGCCGTTGGCGTTCCCCCACACGACCTCGCCGATCTCCGCCGGGTCGAGGTCGGGGGCCTTGGCCAGCACACCGGCCAGCGCGACGGCGGCCAGGTCGTCGGGCCGGACACCGGCCAGCGCGCCACCGAGGCGGCCGAACGGCGTGCGCGCGGCGGCGTAGACGAAGGCGGACGAGTCAGGTGCCATGGGCCCGAGGCTACGGGCATCGCAGCCTCGCTCGGCGGACCCGGACCCGGCACCGGTTCAGGTCCACACGCGCTGGAGTCTGGTCAGAGCGAGCGCGAGCTGCGGGCCGTCGCGGCGGCCACGGGGTTGAGGTAGACGTACGCGATCGCCGGCCATCGACGACGAAGCCCCGCGGCCGCGTCCACGATGACCGATTCGACGGCGGGCACGTCGAGGTCGTCGTCGAACACGACGTCGCCGTCCACGATCAGGAGCGACGGACCGACGACGACGGCGAACACGTCGGGCACCGAGACCACACCGGCGCAGTCGGCGATGAGGGCGCGCATGAGCTCCATCTCCGAGGGCGGCAGACCGCGTCCGGTGAGCAGCTCCCGGTTCGTGCGCAGGAGCACGGCGGAGGTCAGCAGCAGGAGGACGGCGATGAGGGCGCTGGCGACGACATCCGGCCAGCGGGAGCCGCTCCACGCGGTCCAGGCCAGCCCGATCGCCGCGAGCACACCGCCCAGCAGACCGGCCGCGCTGCTGAGGACGACCGTGGTGACGGCCGGGTCCGAGCCGCGCCACAGCAGCGTGAGAGCGCCTACGCCGACGCGTCGCGCCTGCCGGACGAGGGGGCGCAGCGCGACGGCGAGGGCCACCGTGTCGAGGACCGCGCACACGACGGCGGTGACCGATCGGCGTAGTGTGGAGATCGGTTGGGCAGACAGCCAGCCCGGGTCCGGAGCTCCCGACAGCGGGGACCTCCGGGGAGCAGCGGCTCCGAGCCGGGCACGTCCGGTGATCTCCTCCGTCGAGGCTCACCCGGGACCCGCCACCCGACCCCACCTGCAGGAAGACGAACGCCATGACGATCTACGTGCGCCCCGGGACGACCGGAAGCATCGTGCCGCTCAAGCCCCGCTACGAGAACTTCATCGGTGGCGACTGGGTCAAGCCCCTGAAGGGGAACTACGCCGAGGACCTGGCTCCGGCGACGGGGCTGGCGATCGCCGAGTACCCCCGCTCCACCGTCGAGGACGTGGATCTCGCTGTCGCCGCGGCGCAGGCGGCCTTCCCGGGCTGGGCCGCGACCTCCACGACGGACCGCGCCGCTGTGCTCATCGCCGTCGCCGATCACCTGCAGGCGCACCTGGAGCAGATCGCCGTGCTCGAGTCCTGGGAGAACGGGAAGCCGGTCCGCGAGACCCTGGCCGCCGACATCCCGCTGGCCATCGACCACTTCCGCTACTTCGCCGCCGCGATCCGGACGCAGGAAGGCACCATCAAGAAGCTGACCGCGGACCTCGTCTCGTACCACTTCTTCGAGCCGATCGGCGTCGTCGCGCAGATCATCCCGTGGAACTTCCCGATCCTCATGGCCACCTGGAAGCTCGCGCCCGCACTGGCCGCCGGCAACACGGTCGTGCTCAAGCCCGCCAGCGCCACTCCCATCTCGATCCTCTACGTGATGGAGCTCATCGCCGACGTCCTCCCGCCGGGCGTCGTCAACGTGGTCAACGGCAGCGGCGCCAAGCTCGGGCGCTCGCTCGTCGAGCACGACGGTGTCGGCAAGGTCGCCTTCACGGGCTCGACGGCCACGGGCCGCGAGATCATGCAGTACGCCATCAAGCACATCATCCCGACCACCATGGAGCTCGGTGGCAAGTCGCCGAACGTGTTCTTCGACGACGTCGCCCGGGTCAAGGACGACTTCTACGTCAAGGCGATCGAGGGCTTCACGATGTTCGCCCTCAACAAGGGCGAGATCTGCTCGTGCCCCTCGAGGGCGCTGCTGCAGGACGGGCTCGTCGACGCCGGGTTCCTCGAGGACGCGGTGCGCCGCGTGGAGCGGATCAAGGTCGGGGACCCGCTGGACACCACGACCGAGATGGGCCCGCAGAACAGCCTGGACCAGGTCGAGAAGATCTCCGGCTACCTCAAGCTCGGCCCCGAGGAGGGCGCCAAGGTCCTCACCGGCGGCGCGCGTGCCGAGCTCCCCGGGGATCTTGCCGGCGGCTACTACATCCAGCCCACCGTGTTCCAGGGGACGAACGACATGACGGTGTTCCAGGACGAGATCTTCGGTCCGGTCGTCACCGTGGCGACCTTCTCCGACTACGCGGAGGCCATCGCCATCGCCAACGACTCGATCTACGGGCTCGGCTCGGGGGTGTGGAGCCGCGACACCGACCTCACCTACCGCGCCGGCCAGGACATCCTCGCCGGCCGCGTCTGGGTGAACACCTACCACCAGTACCCCGCCGGTGCCGGCTTCGGCGGCTACAAGCAGTCGGGGTACGGCCGCGAGACCGACCAGCAGACCCTGCGCAACTACCAGGAGGTCAAGAACGTGCTGGTCAACCACGATGCGAAGCCCCTCGGCTTCTTCGTCTGATCCCCTCGTCACTCCCTTCAGAGAGAAGCCCGACATGTTGGCAGCACGGTTCAACGGCCCGAAGGACATCGAGATCACCGACATCCCCGCGCCGGTCCTGCGTGCGGGTGCGGTGGCGATCGACATCGCGTGGTGCGGCATCTGCGGCACCGACCTGCACGAGTACCTCGAAGGGCCGATCTTCATCCCCGCGAAGGGACACCCGCATCCCCTCACCCACGAGCAGGAGCCGGTGACCATGGGGCACGAGTTCTCCGGGACCGTGTCCGCGGTCGGGGAGGGTGTCACCGACATCACCGTGGGCGCGCATGTCGTGGTGGAGCCGTACTTCGTCTGCGGCGAGTGCGCGCCCTGCACGGAGGGCCGCTACAACCTCTGCACGAAGATGGGGTTCATCGGCCTCGCGGGCGGCGGCGGTGGCCTGAGCGAGAAGATCGTCGTGGAGCGGCGCTGGGTGCATCCCGTCGGCGACATCCCGCTCGACGAGGCCGCTCTCATCGAGCCGCTGTCGGTCGGCCACCACGCGTTCGTCCGCAGCGGCGCCAAGGCCGGCGACGTCGCGTTCGTCGGCGGTGCGGGCCCGATCGGGCTGCTGCTCTCCGCGGTGCTCAAGGCCGAGGGCCTCACGGTCATCGTGTCCGAGCTGAGCGAGGCGCGGAAGGCCAAGGCGCTGTCGACCGGCGTCGCCGACCACGTCCTGGACCCGAGCAAGGAGGACGTCGCGGCACGCGTCCTCGAGCTCACCGGCGGTCTCGGCGCGGACGTCTGCTTCGAGTGCTCCAGCGTCAACGCCGTCCTCGACCAGCTCCTCGTCGTCGTGAAGCCGGGCGGCGTCGTGGTCAACGTCTCCATCTGGAGCGAGCGTGCGAGCATCGACATGCAGGCGCTCGTCCTGAAGGAGATCGACCTTCGCGGGACGATCGCCTACGTGAACGACCACCCGGCCACCATCAAGCTCGTGCAGGACGGAAAGGTCGACCTGGCGCCGTTCATCACGGCCAAGATCCCGCTGGACCGCCTGGTGAGGGACGGTTTCGACGCATTGATCCACCACAACGACACGGCTGTGAAGATCCTCGTCCATCCGTGAGAGGAAGGCAGGAGCCGGGCATGCTGACCTGGGTCGTCGACCACCCCGCCCCGATCGACGAAGGGCCGCTGCGGCGTATCGAGCGCGAGCTCCCCGTACCCGGACCAGGTCAGGTCCGGGTACGGGTCAGCTGCTGCGGCGTATGTCGCACCGACCTGCACCTGTGCGAGGGGGACCTCGTCCCCCGTCGGCCGGCGGTCGCGCCGGGGCACGAGGTCGTCGGCGTCGTGGACGCCGTCGGCAATCCGGGTGGCCGGTTCAGGATCGGGGACCGCATCGGGGTTCCCTGGCTCGCCAGCACCGACGGCCGGTGCGCCGCGTGCCGTCGAGGTGACGAGAACCTCTGCGTCGCACCGACGTTCACCGGCTGGGACGTCGACGGCGGCTACGCCGACCACTGCCTGGTGGACGAGTCGTTCGCCTACCGGCTGTCGGACGCCCTGACCGACGAGCAGGCCGCGCCGCTGCTCTGCGCCGGGATCATCGGCTACCGCTCGTTGCTGCGTGCCGAGGTGCCGCCGGGTGGCGCGCTCGGGCTCTACGGGTTCGGTGGCAGCGCCCACCTCACCGCGCAGCTGGCGCTCCACCTCGGGCTCCGGGTGCACGTCCTCACCCGCGGGGAGGCCAACCAGGAGCTCGCCCGGACGCTGGGCGTCGACTCGGTCGGCCCGGCCGACGGTGCACCACCGGAACCGCTCGACGGGGCGATCCTGTTCGCCCCGGCCGGCGAGCTCGTCCCGGTCGCGATGCGCGCGCTCGCGCCCGGCGGGACCCTGGCGGTGGCCGGGATCTGGCTCAGCGACGTCCCCGCGCTGAACTACGAGGCCGAGCTGTTCTATGAGCGGCAGCTCCGCAGCGTCACGGCGAACACGCGGGCCGACGGCGAGGAGTTCCTCCGTCTCGCCGCGCGTTTCGCGATCCGGGCGACGACCACCGCGTATCCCATGTCGCAGGCTCCGCGCGCCCTGTCCGACCTCGCCCACGGCCGGTTCGGCGGCGCGGCGGTCCTGCACAACTGAGCCACCCGGACGAGGACGAGGATGACCGAGATGACCCCCCGCATCACGACCGAACCGCACACGCCCGGTCGCGCGGGCAGGATGAACTGGCTGCGGGCCGGCGTGCTCGGCGCCGACGACGGCATCGTCTCCGTGGCCGGCATCGTCGTCGGTGTCGCGGGGGCGACGTCGTCCCGAGGGGCGATCTTCACCGCCGGCATGGCCGGGCTCGTCGCCGGCGCCGTGTCGATGGCTCTCGGCGAGTACGTGTCCGTCAGCAGCCAGCGGGACAGCGAGCACGCGATGATCGACCTGGAGAAGCAGGAGATCGCGGAGTCTCCCGCGGGGGAGGAGCTCGAGCTCGCTGCCATCTACCGGACCAAGGGGCTCACGGCGACGACGGCGTCGACGGTGGCGGCGGCGGAGCTGATGGCCCACGACGCCCTGGCCGCCCACCTCGATGCCGAGCTCAACCTCGACCCCGACGACACCGCGAGCCCCGCGCAGGCCGCCGCGGCGTCCGCCTTCGCCTTCACGCTCGGCGCACTGCTCCCGCTGCTGGCAATGATGCTGTCGCCGGAGTCGATGCGCGTGCCGGTGACAGTCGTCGCAGTCCTGCTCGC
Source organism: Candidatus Nanopelagicales bacterium (assembly GCA_036510975.1). Classification (GTDB taxonomy): domain Bacteria; phylum Actinomycetota; class Actinomycetes; order S36-B12; family CAIYMF01; genus Longivirga. The sequence goes on along the minus strand of DATCCY010000097.1, from coordinate 18,786 downwards.
GCTCGGAGCCACTGGTGCGGCGAGTGCGCGCATCGGTGGGAGCCGACCGCGGATCGCGGTGCTGCGCATCGTTCTCGGAGGGGCGGCCGGCCTCGCTTTCACCTATGCCGTAGGACACTTCTTCGGCACGGCCATCGGCTGAGGATGCGTGGTCGCCGAAGAGGTGCACGGTCGAAGTGGTTGAGAATCCCAGCCGGTACGGGCCAGGTTCGGTTGCACGCCGTCGAGCTCGATGAGCGCTCCGCTCGCTCCGGACACCTCGGTGACCAGTCTCGTGCGGGGATCCTCATGACCGTCTCGCGAACCATCCCGTCCGCCTTCGCGGCGCCACTTCCCGACCTCGCCGACGTCCTTCACTCGCTGGGGCACGACTGCCCGCTCGGGTGCGCCCGAGCCTCCGACGAGCTGGGTGCGACCGTCTGGCTGACCCGCATCGGGCTCCCGGTCTCCGGCAGGGACGACCCGACTCTCGTCGTCGTGGACTCGACTGCCTCGTTCGCCCCGCCGAACAGGTCGTACCACCTGGTTCGCTTCGTGGACCGGCGCGCGCGCACGGACGGAATCCGCGTCCGTGAACGCCGCGCGTCAGACGTCCCGACGACCTCGATCCCCCTCTGACCCCAGAGGTTCCCGCCGCTGCCCCCTGGTCGCGGTACGTCCGCACGAGGAGATGACCACGATGAGCACCACGTCCGACAGGCCCGCGCCCGCGGCGCCCGAGAACGACGTCACCCTGGCCGACCGGGTCGACGCGACCGTCGACAAGGCGCAGGCGAAGGACGCGCTGCAGAAGTGACGCGTCCGCGCCGCTGTTGCGGCGCGTGATCGCCCCGTCGCACGTCGGCGGGCCCCGCCCGCCGCACCAGGCAAAGGAGCACCACATGACCAGGATCGCGATCATCCTCGGCAGCACCCGACCGGGACGCAACGGCGAAGCAGTGGCCCGTTGGGTCCTCGAGCAGGCGAGTACCCGCACCGACGCCGAGTACGAGCTGGTGGACCTCCGGGACCACCCGCTGCCCCACCTCGACGAGGAGGTCCCGGCTCGATGGGGATGTACTCCCACCACCACACGAAGAAGTGGGCGGCGACCATCGCGGCCTACGACGGCTTCGTGTTCGTGACGCCGGAGTACAACCACGGCACGACCGGGGTCCTCAAGAACGCCATCGACTACCTGTACGCCGAGTGGAACAACAAGTCGGCCGGCTTCGTGAGCTACGGCAGCGCGGGCGGCGTCCGCGCGGTCGAGCAGCTCCGCCTGGTGATGGGTGAGCTGCAGGTCGCCGACGTGCGCCAGCAGGTGCAGTTCTCGCTGTTCCGCGACTTCGAGGACTTCTCGACGTTCGTACCAGGGCCGCAGCACGAGGCCACGGCGTCGACGATGTTCGACCAGGTCGTGGCCTGGGCCCAGGCGCTCACGCCGGTCCGTGACGCTGCGGCGAGGCAGCCGTTGGCCGCGTGAACCCGCGGTGACCTCGGCGCGTAAGGTGTCGAGCAGCAGCCCCTCCGGCACGACCTCGAGCTTGGACGCGCGATGACCGGAACGGACCCGTCCGGCGCAGTCCCTGACCCGCGGGCTGAGCTGGTCGAGAGCCAGCCGGAGTCGGACGCGGCAGACCTGCAGGAGAGCCTGCGGCAGCTCGCCGCCCTGGTCACCGGGAGTCTCGGGCTCCGGGACGTCCTCGCGCACGTGGCCACCTTCGCCGTCCGCGCCATCCCGGGCGCGGACGGCGCCGGGGTCACGCTCCTGAGCGCGGACCGCGGTGGCAGTCAGGTCCAGGTGCTGGCGTCGAGCCACCCGTTCGTCGCCGAGATCGACGAGATCCAGTACGTCACGCTGAACGAGGGGCCGTGCATCACGGCCGCGCTCGAGCGACGCACCGTGCGCTCAGGGTCCCTGGGCGGGGAGATGATGTGGCCGCGCTTCGGTCCACGCGTCGGTCGACTCGGGGTGCACAGCGCGCTCTCGCTGCCGCTCATGCTGTCCGAGCGGACCGTGGGTGCCATCAACGTCTACTCCCGTGCGAAGGACGCGTTCGACGACCGAGCCGCTGAGCTCGGTGAGCTGTTCGCCGCACCGGCCGCCGTCGCCGTCCACAACGCGCAGATCCTCGCGCAGGCCCAGGAGCTGACGGCGCAGCTGCAGACCGCCCTGTCGAGCCGGCCGATCATCGACCAGGCGATCGGCATCCTCCGCGGACGCAGCGGCGGGTCCGCCGACGAGGCCTTCGGCAGGCTGCGGACGATCAGCCAGGCCGACCACGTCAAGCTCGTCGACGTCGCGCAGCACATCGTCGACGAGGCCGTGCGGCGGGCCCGGGCCCGCCACGCGCAGCCCTGACGCCCTCGGCGCGTCTCGCGGGTGGGTGGAGCCCGCTCGGACATGGTCACGGCCGCCGACCGGGCGTAGTGTCGATGCCCAGGGAGTCGACGGACCCAGGCCCTGACCTGTCGTCTCGGCCCCCTACCTCGCGCCGCGATCCGCGGTGCTCGGCACTGGTGCGGACGACGCGGCGCTCGGGAACGCCCAACGGAGCACAAGCCCTGTGAGGATCCCCTCGGCACTGGCCGCGGACCTGGCTCTGCTGACCGACGCGCTCGACGTCGGAGCCGTTGACATCGCGTCGTCGGTGGCGCTGCTGACCTCCGACGTCGCGGCATCGGTCTCCTCGTACGTCGGACTGTCGGTCCGTCGGTGCTCGCCCGACGGCCAGGCGGAGATGACGACGCTGGAGGACCCGGACGCGATCGCCCGGATCGTGACATCGCTGCGCATCCCCGTGACGGCCGCGACAACGACTCAAGGCTCGTCAGTCGTCATCGTCCTCTACGCGACGCGGCCCGGCGCCTTCGTCGATCTCGCCGCCGACCTGGCATGGCTCACCGGCCGAGCGCTGGACGACGTCGGTCTCGACGCGGACCTCGGCGCACAGGTCCATGCGCACCCGGCGACGTCACTGCGTGCCCTGTCGAGCATCAACCAGGCCGTCGGCGTCCTCGTCGGACGGAGCCGATCCCCGGAGGAGGCGCTCGAGGAGCTGGACCGCCTCGCGACGCGAGCGGGAAGCGACCGGTACGCCGCGGCTCGCGAGCTCCTCGCCCAGCTGCCACCGCCGGGCACGGACGAGCCGTGCGAGGCCGGGTAGTACCTGGCAGTTGCCTGGCAACGGCGTTTCGCCGGGGCTGCGCGGTGTACCGTCGAGACGTTGAGACAATCAACCAGTTCGGAACGATCTCGGCCGTCCGCCGCTGAGGTCGAGGAGCAGCTGCTCTCGCTGAACCCCCGGTGACCGCTCCTTGGGGATCACCATGACCACCACCTCGTCCCGGATCGTCCCGCCCGTACCCCGTCCACAATCGCCACGTGCTTCGCGGCGCGCCGTCGCGAACCGTGCCGGCGGACCGACGGTCCGGTGCGTGTTCTGTCGCGAGCCGATCGAGATCGGGTCGTTCGTGGCGGGAGCCTCGGACCCCGCGATCCGGTCGACCGCCTGCTCCAACTGCGGCCTGATGGTCTCCGCGACATCCACGACGCTGGCGGCCTGGAGCCGCCGGGGTGTGGCCTCCGACCAGGACGACGACCTCGCCGGCCGCCTCCGTGCGCGCCGTGTGGCGATGGGGACCCGTGCGATCCTCGAGCGCGTGGGCGCGAGCGACCTGCTCGAAGAACGAGCCGGGTGAACAAGCACCCATGACCTGGCTCTGCGCGGCTATCGTCGCGACGTAGGCGGAGGGCTCGAACGACCTCCTCGACCGCTACCAGGACGACGCGCTCGACCGCCCCGCCCTCAGGACCATCGCGATGGGCTCGACCGAGAGGACTGTGATGTTCCGTCAGGTCGTGGCGGTCAGGTGGGCCGAGGGCGTCTCGCCCGAGGCGAAGCAGGGCTATCGCGACGCGCTCGCAGGGCTGCGCGAGATCCCCGAGCTGCTCGCACTCACCTGCGGTGACGACGCGGGCCATTTCGAGGGGAACTTCGACTTCGTGGCCGTCATGGACTTCGCCGACTTCGACTCCGCCCGCGGCTACGTCGAGCACCCCTTGCACCAGACCTACGTCCGCGACCACGCGAGCAAGGTCATCGGCGAGCGGGTCGTGGTGCAGCACGACTGGGCCTCGCCCGTCGCGAGCACCTGAGGGACGACTCGGCGGTGAGCGGCGAGTGGCGCGACGAGCGGCGCGAGGCGGCCGATGCGCAGGCGTCGCGTGCCGCGCGGCAGCGGGCGGTCGAGGTCGCCCGGGCCCGTGAGCTCGTCGCCGGCTTCGTCGCCGAGGCGCTGCGCCGCGGCCTGGAGACCTCGCCGCTACAGGTGCGCGCCGGCGACTCGCAGACCACCTACCGCAGCGGCCTCGTCGGGTGGTACCTGCGCCGCGACGGCTCGCTCGGCGTGACCGAGGACGGCGAGATGTACGTCCTCACATCGCCACGCAGCCTGCGTGCGCGGGTGTCGGGCGTGCACCTCGACCCGATCGAACCCCGGATGCAGGCCGGGATCGGCGCGCGGGACGGCGAGTCGGTGGCGCTCACGACGCTGCTCGAGCTGCGCCTCGCGGCGGGTGACGACTGGCCGGTCGTGCGCTGAGGACCGGATGACGACGGTCAGTCGAGCAGTGCCGACGGGTCGTCGGGAGCATCGGCCGAGCACTCGACGAGGGCGTCGTAGGGCACATGGTCGAGCGCTGCGATGTTCGTCGCGCGCAGCACGACAGGTGCCTTCACGCCGGCGGCGTAGGACTGGAACCAGCGGTCGGCGCAGACCGCCCAGCGGTCGCCGGGGGCGAGCCCCGGGAAGCCGTACTGCGGCATCGGCGTCGCGAGGTCGTTGCCGAGGTGTCGCTGGTGGTCGAGGAACTCGGCCGTCACGACCGTGCAGACCGTGTGCGAGCCGACGTCCTCCGGACCGGTCGTGCAGTGGCCGTCGCGATAGAAGCCGGTCACGGGTTCGAGGCTGCACACCTCGAGCGGATCCCCGTGGACGTTGGCCTGGAGCTCCATGGCGACAGACTAGAGGGCACCGCCGGTCCGGAGCGCTATGCCTCGAGGGTGCGCCCGTCGAAGGTGACCTGGGTCCAGGAGGCGGGCACGTGGGTGTCGTTGACGCCGTGCGGGCTCGCGGCCCACCCGAGACCCACCGTCCGACCCGGCGTGCGCGTGGCGATGTGCTCGAAGCGGCCCAGGAAGATCGACCACTCGTCACCGGGTCGCGGCGGCAGCGAGCGTCCGTGCGCGAGGTCGGCGAGAGAGGACCAGGAGATCCGGATCTGCGCGCTCCAACCGCGATCGATGTGGGTCGGGTCGTTGATCTTGCCGTCGACGTGCACTACGACCTCGAGCCCCTCGAGGTCGTAGTCGAGGAAGGCCCACCTCGTCCCCCGAGGATGGTTACCGGCCCAGAAGCTGGTGCTGGTGCGCTCGTGGTCGCCACCGAAGCTGTGCGCACGTGGGGAGTGGACGTCGAACCTGGGGTCGTCCCAGCGTGACCCGGGCCGGTGCGCGTCGCGCCAGACGAAGAGCACCTCGTAGACGGTGCCGAGAGCGTTGAGCTCCAGCTCGTAGTAGGCGTCGATGCCGTCGATGAACACCTCGAGGTCGTTCTCGAAGAACAGCAGCGAGTCCCGCTCCGTCATCGTCGCCGAGACGAGCGGCTCCTGCGCCTCGAAGCCGACGTAGAGGAACTCGTCGTCCCACAGCACCTTGGCGACGGTGTCGAGGAGCGCTGGCTCGCCGCTGCCGATGTCGACGAACCGTGGGGTGGGCGGTGCGGCGCGCCAGATCGCTCCGTCCACCCGGCCGTCGGGCTCGAGGGTCCGAGGGGTTCGGTAGGCGATGTAGGGAAGTCCTGCCCAGCCGTACCCGTCGTCGTTGCTCCGCATGGCCGGACGCTACCGGTCCGCTCGGACTCAGAGAACGATCACGGGCTCCAGCCGCGACGGCGTCCAGGTGCGCTGGCGACGCGCGGCCAGGGTGGTCAGGAGCAGCGCACCGCCGAGGTAGGCGAGGAGGACGAGCAGCTGGGACACGACGAGGGACAGGTCGCCGCCGTAGAACAGCTGGCGCAGCGCCTCGATCGCGTGCGACATCGGCAGCGCGTCGTGCAGCGCCCACAGCGGGTGCGGCAGCGTCTGCCACGGGAAGGTGCCTCCCGACGACACCAGCTGCAGGATCATGAGGATGAGCGCGACGAACTGACCCGCAGGTCCGAACCACGCGCCCAGCGCCTGGTTGATCGCGATGAACGTGACGGACACCAGCGCCATGAACGCGACGGTGAGCACCGGGTTGCTCGGAGCCACGCCGACCCAGCGGCTCACCACCAGGGTGACGAGCACGGCCTGCACGACGCCGAGGACCGCCGGTGTCAGCCAGCCGCCGAGCGCGACCTGCCACGACTTCTGGTCCGCGGCGATCGCGCGGCGCGAGAGCGGGCGCACGAGCAGGAAGAGGGTGTAGGCGCCGATCCACAGCGCGAGCACCAGGAAGAAGGGCGCGAGGCCGGCGCCGTACGTCGAGGCCTTGGACTCGTTCGTGGCGTTGACGACGACCGGCGTCGCGAGGTCCGAGGCCACGGTCGCACGGGCGCTGCTGTCGACGACGGGGACCGACGCGGCACCGGTCGCGAGTCCGTGCTGCAGCGACGTGGCACCGGAGACCAGGGACCCGAGTCCTGTTGCGAGCGTGCCGGTCCCGGACGCGACCTTCGCCGCTCCGGCGGCGGCCGTCGTCGCGCCGGACGCGAGGGAGGTGGCGCCGCTCGACAGCGACGCCGTTCCCGTGGCCAGCTTCGCGGCACCGGTGCCGAGACGGACGGAGGCGGAGCTGGCCGACGCGATGCCCGACGTCAGCGCGGGAGCGGCAGCGGCGAGCGCCTGCGCCCCGGTGGCGACCTTCGTCGTACCGGCGCTGAGGTCCTGCGCGCCGCTGGTCAGCGATCCGAGTCCTGCGGTCACCTGGGCCGAGCCCTGCTGCAGGGCCGTGGTCTGTGCGACGACGGCGTCGACCTGCGCCGCGGGCAACCCGGCGGCGGTGAGCCGGCTGCGCAACCCGGCGGCGAGCTGGGCGAGGCCGTCGGTGACGTCCTGCGAGCCCTGGTGCAGCGAGGCGCCCCCGGTGGCGAGCGAGGCGGCGCCGGCGGAGGTCTGTGCCGCGCCGTCGGCGAGCTGCCGGCTCTGGGCGGGGAGGGTCGAGGTGGAGGTGGCGAGGCGGTCGAGCCCGGCGGCCAGGGCGGCGGAGCCGGACGAGACCTGCGCCGCACCGGTCGCTGTGGTCGCGGCTCCCGTCGCCAGGTGGGTCGCGCCGGTGGCGAGCGTGCTCGTGCCGTCGGCCAGCGTCGACGCTCCGGTCGCGAGCCTCGTGGCACCCGAGGTCGCGCTGGTCGTTCCTGCGACCAGCTTCGTCGCGCCGTCGGAGGCGGTGCCGAGCTGGTCGGCGATCGTGGCGAACCCGACGAGCATCGTGCTGGCCGCCTCGGCGCTGACCTCGGCGGCGAGGGCAGAGCGGATCCTCTCGGTGGCCGAGGTGGCGATCGTGCGCGCGAGGTAGCTCGTGGAGTCGTTGGTCGTGAGCCCGATCGTGGCCTGCTGCGACTGCGCGGTCCCGAGCGTCGTGAGCGCGGTGGAGAAGCCGGCCGGGACGGTCACGGCGAAGTCGAACCGACCTGAGCGCAGCCCGTCGGCGGCCGTGGCTGCGTCGACCTCCTGCCAGGCGAAGGACCTGTCGGCGAGCAGCTGGGTCGCGAGGTCCTGACCCGCGTGCAGCTGCTTCCCGGCGCTGGTGGTGGCTCCCGCGTCCTCCACGACGAGTGCTGCCGGGATGTTGCTCACCGAGCCGTAGGGGTCGCGGTTGGCGTAGAGGTACATGCCGCCGTAGAGGGTCGGGACCAGCAGCAGGGCGAGCAGGACGACGACGATGCCGCGCGTCGCGGTGATGCGGCGCAGCTCCGTCCAGGCGAGGCGCAGGGCGCTCACAGCAGCTCCAGGTGGGGGTTCGAGGTCAGTCCGGCGGCGAGCCCGTGCGCCGTGGTGGTCGTGGTCTGGACGAGGACTCCGTGGTCGCGGTCCGCCAGCTCGGCGGCGAGCTCCCACCAGCCGGCCGGGTCGCCGCCGTGGCGCTCGGGCAGGGTGAGGACGAGGTAGCGCACCTGCGGCCGTGCGGCCGCGAGCTCAGCGAGGACGCGCGTGCGGGTCAGGGGAGCGAGCTCCCCGAAGTGCACGTGCCGCGACGAGACGCCGTGCCCCTCGAGCCAGCTGCTCACCGCGCGGGGACCCGCCGGGAGGCCCGCGAGCGCCAGCTCCTCGCCGACGACGGTGCCGACCGGGAGCGCGTCGTCCGGCTCGCTGACGCCGGGGGTGTCGACGAGTGCGACGGCGTGGCGCAGCGCGGCGTCGTCCGCGGCACCGTCGATGGTCACCCGGCCCGACGTCGGGCGCATCCGACCCGCGAGCACGAGCGCCAGCGCGCTGTGGCTGAGACCCGGCTCGGCGGTGACGAGGTGGCGCTCGCCGGTGCGCAGCGTGAGGGAGGTGGGCTCGAGCAGCGCACCGCGGCGGCCGGAGACGGCGACCTGGTCGGCGTGGATCATGTGGACTCCCTGGTTCGATACATCACTGTATCAGATACACAAGTGTATTACATACAAGGGTGTATCGTTCCTGCCATGACGACCACGGACCCGCAGCGGCGCCTGACCCGGCGCCGGGCCGAGACGCGCGGGCGGCTGCTGGCCGGAGCGCGCGAGGTGATCTCCGAGCAGGGCGTCCACGGCGCGAGCGTCGAGGACATCTGCGAGCGCGCCGGCTTCACCCGCGGCGCGTTCTACTCCAACTTCTCCGACAAGGACGAGCTCGTCCTGGCCCTGTTCGCCGACGACCGCGCCGTCCTGCTCGAGCGGCTGCGGACCGTGCTGGCCGATCCGCCCGACGACGTCGTCGCGCTGATGTCCGCCGTGACGGACCAGCTCGAGGTGGGCGACCCCCACCAGTGGTTCCTCACCCGCACCGAGATGACCCTGCACGCGCTGCGTACGCCGTCGGTCGCAGCGGCGCTCGTCGCGGACCGCGCGGCGTTCCGGGCTGCGGTGGTGGCCGCCGTCGACGAGGCGCTCACACGCACGGGACGCAGCCTCGACCTGCCGGTCGACGTGCTGGTGCGCACCGTGGAGGCGCTGCACGACGGCGCCACCGCGCAGTCGCTGCTCGAGCCGCGGGCGTTGCCGGACGGAACGCTGCAGCGCCAGGTCCTCCCGCGGCTGATGGGGCCGTCGCGGTGATTCCCGAGCCGGAGTGGGTCGAGCACGCCGTCTGGTGGCACGTCTTCCCGATGGGGTTCCTCGGTGCGGAACGGGAACGGCTCGCGCCCGACGCCGAGGTGCAACACCGCCTGCCACGGCTCGAGCCGTGGCTCGACTACCTCGTCGTGCTCGGCGCATCCGGACTGCTCCTCGGACCGGTCTTCGAGTCCTCGACGCACGGCTACGACACCGTGGACTACCTCGCGATCGACCGTCGGCTCGGGGACTCCTCGGACTTCGAGTCGCTGGCGCGCGCGGCGCACGAGCGCGGCGTCCGCGTGCTGCTCGACGGGGTGTTCAACCACGTCGGCCGCGACTTCACGCAGTTCCAGGAGGCTCTTCGCGACGGGCCGGGATCGCCTGCGGCACAGTGGTTCCACCTCTACTGGCCGGACAAGGGCGAACCCGTCGGCGAACCCGACTACGACCACTTCGAGGGGCATCGCTCGTTGGTCTCGCTGAACCACGGGTCGGCCGCGGTCGTAGACCACGTCGTCGAGGTCATGTGCCACTGGCTCGACCGGGGAGCCGACGGCTGGCGGCTGGACGCGGCCTACGCCGTGGCGCCGTCCTTCTGGGCGCAGGTGCTGCCGCGCGTCCGCGAGCGCCACCCCGACGTGTACGTCGTGGGCGAGGTGCTGCACGGCGACTACGCCGACTATGTCCGGACCGCCGGGCTCGACTCGGTGACGCAGTACGAGCTGTGGAAGTCGATCTGGAGCTCGCTGAACGACGGCAACTTCCACGAGCTCGCCTGGACGCTGTCACGCCACGACGAGTTCCTCGACACCTTCGTGCCGCTCACCTTCATCGGCAACCACGACGTCACTCGCATCGCCAGCAAGCTCGAGGACCCGGCTCACCTCGCGCACGCGCTCGTGGTTCTGCTCACCGTCGGCGGCACGCCGTGCATCTACTACGGCGACGAGCAGGGCTTCCACGGCGTGAAGGAGGACCGCGTCGGCGGCGACGACGCCGTGCGTCCGGCGTTCCCCGACGACCCGGCCGGGCTCTCGGTGCTGGGCGCGCCGGTGCACGACCTGCACCGCCGTCTCATCTCGCTACGACGGCGGCACCCGTGGCTGCACCGCGCCCGCGCCACGGTCGAGCACGTGGCCAGCGACCAGGTGGTGTACGTGAGCCGCCTCGGCGACGAGTCGCTCACCGTCGCCCTCAACGTCGCCTCCTCGGAGTGCGCGCTGCCGACCCCGGGCGCGACGCGGGTGCTCGAGGGAGCAGCCGTCCTCACCGGTTCCGGCGTCGATGCGACGGCCAGGCTGGCTCCCCACGGGTGGGCCGTCCTCGGTCCGTGATCCCGGAGCGGACCTCCCGACCCGGCGATGGCCGGCCCCGGTGCGAGTCTGCTTCAGGTCGGCGGTCTGGCGCTCCGATGGGTGCGCTCATGCCGGGGACGATGCGCGTGACAACCGTCTCCCGTAGTCGTCGTCCGCCCGTTGGGCACGTAGGAGTACCAGGGCTGCTGTGATGGTGGCCGTCACGGTGAGACCCACGCGCGCTGTCTGGAGACAAAGCGCAACAACGGAGCCGTGGATCAACGCCTCGTAGAACCAGGGGTAGAGCATCTCCGCCGCTATCGAGGCTCCAACGAGCAGGGCGATGGTGCGGCGCATCCTCGTGTCGGGGTGGCACAGCGCGACTGCGGCCAGACCGAAGAGCCAGATGTAGTACTGAGGCGAAAGAACCCGACTTGTCGTCACGCTGAAGAGAACGGCGGCCAGGGCAACGTCCGCCGCGAGGAGATCATCCAATCGACCACGTAGACGCTGCACCGCGACGAGTGCGAGAAGGACGAGAGTCACCCACGGCAGTACCGCAGCGACGAGTGCGACGCCACTTCCAGAGACCTGAACTGATCCGTACTCGTACCTGACGTCGAGCTGCATCCCCATCTGGCGGGCCACGAGGAACGGCCAGGCCATCACTGACTCGATCTGGAGACCCCGGCCGTGTTGATTGTGCAGGAACGCCATGGAGTCGTTCGTGGTCGCCACCGTGAGTCCGGCAAGCACCATGCTGGCCGTCAGCAGACCCAGGATCCCGGCAGGCAGGTCTCGACGGCGCAGGCCGGCTACGGCCAAAGCGGGCCAGACCTTGATCCACGCTCCGACTGCTGCGGCAACACCACTGGCGATCGGCCGTGACGCAAGCAATACGGCGGCCACCGCGAAGGCAGTGGGTACTACATCGAATCGAGAGAACAGCAGGGGAAGCGCGATTACCACAGGTAGGAGTGCCCAGAGGCGGCGACCAGAACCGTCGCCGACATCGCGCGCGTGCCGGGACACCATGAACATGATCGCGGCGTCGAAAGCCAGGAATAGCAGGACGTAACCTCCCCAGCCCCCTGGCAACTTCTCACCTAGGAGCAAGAGTGGTCCTGCCAGGGGCGGATACTGCCAGGCCACATCGTTGGGGAACCGGCCCATGGCCAAGGAATCGGTGGCCCAGTGGGTGTAGATGTCGATGTCGCTGATCGCCCATTGCGGCCAAGGAAGCTTGCCCAGGACTATGGCGGCTCCAACCGCGCGATACCCAGCCCAGAGAAGCCAATCCAAGACGGCTGAACGGTCACCGTTGTGGGCACGAAGACCGGGCACGGACGTCATGTTCGCACAGCCGGCGATGCCGGGACGGACTCAGCCACTCGGACTCGGTTCGGTGCTCGACCTCCTTCGGTCCGGTTGCCTGGATCGTGCGGGACTCCTCGTCGGCGTCGCGCTGGTCGTGTCGTGCGCCGTCGTCGGTGGTCACAGCCGACTCCCGAAGCGCGCTCGGGATCTGATTGGTCCGGATCACAGGTCGTGCAGTGCCGGAAGCTCGGCCGCGAGCCCCTCCATCCATGCCTCGTCGCCCTGGTAGGGCGGGGTCGGGCGCGGCCAGGCGAGCACGACGTCAGTGAAGCCGAGCGACGCCGCGCGAGCGATGACGTCGACGATCTCGGCGACGCTCGTCGCGCGGCCGACGGCCTCCTCGATGTTGAGCAGCCGCACGTAGCCGGCGGCCAGCGGTGACTCCCGCTCGGCGGCCAAGGCGTCGAAGGAGCCGACGGCCGCCCCGACGCTCGCCCACCATTCCTCGGTCGAGAAGCCCTGGTGCGACGGGCCGTTGGTGACCCAGCCCTCGGCGCGCGACTGCGCGAGCCGCATGCCGCGCGGGCCGTTGGCGGCCACCACGAACGGGGGACGCGGCTGCTGCACGCACCCCGGGATCATCCGCGCGTCGACCGCCGAGTAGTACTCGCCGGACCAGTCGGTGACCGGTTGGCTCAGCAGCAGCCCGAGCAGGTCCACGAACTCCTCGAAGCGGTCGGCCCGCCGGCGGGGATCGAGCTGCGGCCAGCCCAGCACCGACGCGTCGTGCCCGGCGGTGCCGGCACCGATCGCGACGGTCAGACGGCCCTGCGACATCGAGTCCAGCGTCATCAGGTCCTTGGCGAAGGGGACGGGATGGCGGAGGTTCGGGGAGGCGACCAGCGTGCCGAGCCGGATGGTGCTCGTGCTGAGGGCCGCAGCGACCAGGGTCGGGATCGTGGCGTGCCACGGACCGTCCGCCATCGTGCGCCAGGCGAGGTGGTCGTAGGTCCACGCGGTGTGGAAGCCGAGCTCCTCCGCGCGCTGCCAGCGCGCACGGTCGATCGTCCACTCGTGCTCGGGCAGCAGGACGACGCCGACTCTCACGTGGCGACAGTAGCCTTGCGCCGTGCCTTGGCGATGAGCGAGTCCATGTAGCGCGCCACCAGCGACGGCGCCGCGCCGGAGGCGATCGCGATGAGCTTGGTGCTCGCCCCCGGGATGACGCTCGCCCTTCCGGACTCCGTGCCCTCGAGCAGGGCGCGCCACCTGCTCCGCGGTGAGGGGCTTCGCGCCGTTGGACAGCGCGAGCAGCTCCGGCGGCTTGAGCGGCTGCTCGCCGCGCAGCATCGGGGTGTCCGCGTCGGGCGGGCAGACGGTCGTCACGGTCACGCCGTCGGCCTTGTACTCCTGGCGCAGCACCTCGGTGAGGCCGCGCACCGCGAACTTGCTGGGGCAGTAGGCGCCGTAGCCGAAGACGCCGAGGAGGCCGGCAGCCGACGACATGCACGTGATGGTGGAGCCGCGCCGCGCACGCAGGTCAGTCAGCGCCGCACGCACCGCCCACACCGTGCCGAAGTAGTTCACGTCCAGCTGGCGCTGCATGTCGTCGTCGGTGCGCTCGTGGAAGTAGCCGGGCTTGGTGATGCCCGCGCAGGTGATGAGCGAGCGGAGGCGCACGGCCGTGCGGTTGCCACCCGGAGGGGATCGGCGAAGGGTGGAACCACAGTGCCCGCTCGGAGGGAGGTCGCGATGAGCGACCCCACGATCGTCGTCGTCCCGATCACGCCGCCCGAGGGTGTCAACCTGATCCTCGGGCAGTCCCACTTCATCAAGACCGTCGAGGACCTCTACGAGGCGCTCGTGGGCTCCTCGCCCCATCTGCGGTTCGGGCTCGCGTTCTGCGAGGCGTCCGGGCCGTGCCTCGTGCGCCGCGCGGGCAACGACCGGGAGCTGACCGACCTGGCGGCGCAGCACGCGCTGGCCGTCGGTGCCGGCCATTCGTTCCTGGTCCTCTTGCGCGAGGGGTTCCCGGTCAACGTGCTCAACCAGGTCAAATCGGTGCCCGAGGTGTGCAGCGTCTACTGCGCGACGGCGAACCCGATCCAGGTGGTCATCGCGGCGACCGACCAGGGGCGCGGCGTCGTCGCGGTCATCGACGGACACGCGCCGTCGGGCATCGAGACCGACGCCGACGAGCGCGATCGCCGACAGCTGCTGCGCGACATCGGCTACAAGCTCTGAGACCGACCCAGACGCAGGCGCGGGTCGGTGCCATGATCGGCGACATGAGTGATCAGCGTGCAGGACAGCCCGCCACCTCCGCCGACCTCGTCGACGTCGCGAAGCTGGTGACGGCCTACTTCACCGTGCACCCCGATCCGGAGGATCCGGGCCAGCGGGTGGCGTTCGGCACCAGCGGCCATCGCGGGTCGGCGTTCACGGCGAGCTTCAACGAGGACCACATCCTTGCGACGACCCAGGCGATCTGCGAGTACCGCGCCGCGCACCGGATCGACGGGCCGCTGTTCCTGGGTGCCGACACGCACGCGCTCTCCGAGCCGGCCACCGTGAGCGCGCTCGAGGTCCTGCTCGCCAACGACGTCGACGTCCGCGTCGACTCGCGCGGCGGCTACACGCCCACCCCGTCGGTCTCGCGGGCGATCCTCGCGGCCAACGCCGGAGGCGCGAACTCCGACGGCATCTGCGTGACGCCGTCGCACAACCCGCCGGCCGACGGCGGCTTCAAGTACAACCCACCCGACGGCGGACCCGCGGGCACCGACATCACCGGCTGGGTGCAGGACCGCGCCAACGAGCTGCTCCGCGCCGGCCTCGACGGCGTGAGGCGGGTCTCGCTCGGCACGCGGAGGCCGGGCACCTATGACTTCCTCGACGCCTACGTCGGTCAGCTCGGGCAGGTCGTCGACCTCGTCGCCATCCGCGACGCCGGGATCCGCATCGGCGCCGACCCGCTCGGCGGCGCCAGCGTGGCGTACTGGGGCGAGATCGGGGACCGCTACGACCTCGACCTCACGGTCGTGAACCCCGACGTCGACCCGACGTTCCGGTTCATGACGCTCGACTGGGACGGCAAGATCCGGATGGACTGCTCGTCGCCGTACGCGATGGCGAGCCTCATCGCCCGGCAGGCCGACTTCGACATCGCGACGGGCAACGACACCGACTCCGACCGCCACGGCATCGTGACGCCGGATGCCGGCCTGATGAACCCCAACCACTTCCTCGCGGTGGCGATCAGCTACCTGTACTCGCACCGCGACGGCTGGCCGCGCGCCGCCGCGGTCGGCAAGACGCTCGTGAGCTCGTCGATGATCGACCGCGTCGTCGGGGGGCTGGGTCGTCGGCTGCTCGAGGTGCCGGTGGGCTTCAAGTGGTTCGTCCCGGGCCTGCTCGACGGCTCGGTCGCCTTCGGCGGCGAGGAGAGCGCGGGAGCCAGCTTCCTGCAGCGCGACGGGTCGGTGTGGACCACCGACAAGGACGGCATCATCCTGTGCCTGCTGGCCTCGGAGATCCAGGCGAGCACCGATGCCTCGCCGTCGCAGCTCTACCGCGACCTGACCGAGCAGTACGGCGAACCGGCGTACGCTCGCATCGACTCGCCGGCCACGCGCGAGCAGAAGGCGATCCTGGGGCGGCTCTCGCCGGACCAGGTCACCGCGACCGAGCTCGCCGGCGAGCCCATCACGGCCACGATGACGACGGCGCCCGGCAACGGCGCGCCGCTCGGCGGTCTCAAGGTCTGCACCGAGAACGCGTGGTTCGCCGCGCGCCCGTCGGGCACCGAGGACGTCTACAAGCTCTACGCCGAGTCCTTCCGCGGCCCCGAGCACCTCGCGGCGGTGCAGGGCGAGGCGCGGGCCGTGGTCGCCGCGGCGCTCGCGGGCTGAGCCACCATACGCGCCGAAGGCACCGGCACCGGCACCGGCCGCGGCGGCGGTTCGGCGGTGCGCTGCTCGCCCCGTAGCCTTCGGCCATGAGCAGCCTGGACGAGGTCGGGGAACGGGACGGCTGGCGCTGTTGGCTGTGCGACGAGCCGGTCGACCCGGACGCGTCGGTGAACTCCGACCGCGGACCGAGCGTCGACAGCGGCGCGACGCCGAAGGGTACGAAGGCCTCGGCCGCCACCGAGCGCCTCGCCCACCGGGCGTGCAACACCCGCAAGGGCAAGGTCACCCCGGTCGTGCCGTGGCCGCCGGACCTGTTCGTGGTCGACCCCGCCCCGATCGTGGCCACCGTTGAGCGGCTCTCACGCAAGGGCGGCCGCGAGGTCGTGGCGAGGTGCCCGAGCCAAGTCGATGGCGACCGGGCCGCCGACTGGCTGGTGGACCGGCTCTCCCGGTTCGCACGCGACCTCCACGTCACGGCCTCGGTCGAAGCCGGCGGCGGTCAGTATCTGGTCGTCCTGCGCACCCGCTGACTACACCCGCTCAGAAGGTGCCGTCCTATCGAGCGGATCGAGCCCGAGCGAGCATCACATCGGCGTCAACGCCCCGCGCGGCTCGGCACGCGCTCCTCGTCGGCGTCCCTGCGGCGAGTCGGTCATGGACGAGCACCACGAGGACGGCGGCGAGAAGTCCGGCAGCCGCGTCCCAGACGTCCTGCGTGTTGGTCAACTTCACCAGCGTGCAGCTCGACCCCACGAGAAGGGTGTTCGTCCCCACGAGCAGTTCGACCGACGCTGCCGCCAGGGCAACGAGCGCAGGCCGTCGGCGCGGAGTGCCGGTTCACCCTCGGGAGAGCGAGTCAGATCGTCACTCGCGTTCAGCCTCAGCGGCACGCTCTCGGCACTTCGCGTTCGCGCCGGAGTCGAGGTCGCCGTATGTCACTCTGATCTCGAAGGGGCGATCCCGCGCTCCTCAGGGGTGGGTAGATGAGTCCAGGCTCGCGCACAGACCGGTCGCTCCTGTGGTTCGCCATCGGCTGGAGCGTGCTCCTGATCGGGCTCTCCGTTGTCGTCCCGGTTGTGACCTTGGACTACTCCGGAGTCGATGGGCCGCAGCATCGGGTGAGCCTCATGGACTACTTCGGGGTCGCTGGCGTCTTGCCTGCGCTCCTAGTCCTAGCAACCTCTGTCACCGTTGCCGTGCTCCTGCAGTTCGGCCACGATCAGCCGTCGCGAGCGGCGATGATGACCGTCCGAGTGCTTTCCCTAGCGCTGCTTCTTCTCGCCCTCCTGGCAATGGCCTTCACGCACGTTGCCTGCCTACTCATCGTGCCGACGGTGATCGCCCTGCTGGTCTCGGCATTCACCGACGCCAAGCAGCCTCGTCTGGTGTCGGCTGCCTCGCGTCCCGATCCGCAGGGCGCTGACCAGCGCTAGCGTTCTAGCAACCGACAGACCTTGCGCACCGGGGCATAACGGTAGGCACAGCTGCTGCAGGTCGGCCGAGAACGGATCACGTCAGGCCGGTGATGGGTCCCGCTTCGAAACCCAGCTTCTGGCGCTCGCCGCGACAACCTCGGTCGAAGCAGGATGACTAACGGCACGTCAGGCACGGCCTCCATCAGTGGCGCGGCACTGCGCGTTCAGGCCTCAGCGATTGCGGCGATGGAGACCCTGAGGCCAGGGATCCGGGCTGGGAGCTTCGCACCTTGGCGAGCCGGAGGTTCCGACGGGAACCACCGGAGCCACTCCTCGTTCATGCCGGCGAAGTCGTCCTCGTCGGCGAGGACCACTGTGACGCTGACAATCCTGTCGAGCGAGCTTCCGGCGGCTTCAAGGATGGCCCTGACGTTGGTCAGGCACTGCCGCGTCTGCTCTTGGATGGTGTCGCCGATGAGGGCGCCCGTGGCTGGGTCTGCCGGGGCCGTCCCAGAGACGAAGACAAGGCCTGCGGCCTTGACCGCCTGGCTGTAGGTCGGCGGGGGCGCGGCTGCCTCGGGCGTGAACACGATCTCGCGGGCCATGCCTTGCCTCCCATGACGCGACGGAGAGTGTGGCCGGTTTCGGGTGCGAGTCAGTATGGCTCGGAAGTGCGCGAGAGTGCCCCTCGATAGTCGCGGAGCGAGTCCCATCAGGCACATCTGCGCGCCGAGAGCGCGACCCGGTGACGCCCACGATGGAGTACCGACTGATCTATCGTGGGCCTGGTGAATGTGTACCTGGTGGGAGCGACCGGCCGGGTCGGGACCGAGTTCCTCCGTCTGGCATTGGCTGCGGGGCACTCGGTGTCGGCCCTGGTCCGAGACCCGTCGAAGGTGACCGCGTCGCCTTCGCTCACGCTGTTCACCGGTGACGTGTATGACGAAGCCGCCCTGAGGTCGTCCTTCGTCTCGGGTACGTGGGATGCGGTGGTCAACGTGATCGGAGCAGACCCGCTCAAGCCCTCGACCTTGGTCACCGACTCGGCGCGCGCCCTTGTCGGATTGTGCGAGGAGACGAACACGAAGGGGTACCTCGCGATCAGCGGTACCGCTGAAATGCCTCACACGATGATCGGCGGGGCCGCGATCGCTGTGATGCGGAGGACACCGGTGGGCCATGGGATTCGAGATCACGACGGCGCCTTCGCCATCGTGACGACGAGTTCCCTGGACTGGGCACTGGTCGGCTGTCCGTGGATCAAGGACGGCCCGGGGCGGGGTACCTACATGACCGCCGATGTCTTTCCCGGCGGCATGAAGACGATTCATCCCGCTGACGTCGCGCTAGCCCTGTTCCGTGAACTTGAGAGCCCTGTGCACCACCGGCAGATCTTCGGCATCTGGTACTGACGCGACCCGACCGAGGGCGATGCCGATCGGCATAGGCGCTGCACGTAGGGGTGGATCCGCTCCGGGGCAGGGACTCCGGGGGCATCGGATCCGCGAGCACTCACGGCACTCCAGGTGCACCATCAGCGCCCTTGTGAGTCACGGATTGAGAGATGACAGGCCGTAC
>DATCCY010000096.1:0-4870 GCA_036510975.1 Candidatus Nanopelagicales bacterium | reverse complement strand
GAACGCACCCAGGGTCGCCTTGTCCCGCCCCGGCGCGGCCCAGACCAGCCGTCGCTGGTCGTGGTCGACGACGACGGTGAGGTAGTGGTGCGAACGCTTGTAGCTGATCTCATCGATCCCGATCCGGCGCAGCCCTCCGAGCCGGTCGTGGACGGCGTCGATGTCGGCACAGACCCGGGTGATGATCGCCCCGACGGTCCGCCACGCGATCCGCATCAACGCGGTGACCGCGGTCTTGGAGCACTGCACCGCCAACCACGCCACCTGATCGTCGAACGCTCGGGTGTGCCCGGAGTCGTGCCGGGCCCACGACACCGCCGCGACCGTCACCCCGTGCACCCGGCACCGGACCCGCGGCGCATCCGCCTCCAGCACCGCCCGGACGACCCCGAGGTCCAGCGTCCGCCACCGCCGGCGACCCGCACCCTGGTCATAGCGCGCAGACCGCTTCCCGCACCGCCCGCAGCGGTCCCGCCGCGACCTCGAGGGCCGAACATGCGCGACGACCAGCGCCGCGTCCTCGTCGTACTCCACCCGCTCGACCGTCGCATGCTCGATCCCGAGCAGCCCAGCCCATACCGTTGACCCGCGCACGCCGTTCCCCTGCACCCTGCGATCCCGAATTCGACACTCGAAACCGTAGGCGGGGAACGGCGTGCCACCCCTCAGTCGCTCTCAGGCACCCACGGGTACGTCAGAAGAGCCAGAATTGGCGTCAAGGGGGCTTCGCATCGAGGGGGTCAGGGGTTCGAGTCCCCTCAGCTCCACCATGGTCAAGGGCCGGGGATCACCCCCGGCCCTTGACGTCGCTCCGTGTCGACAGCTCCGGTCAGGCGACGTCGACGGTGATGGTGTGCAGGCCGCTGGCGGCGCCGGGGAAGACCGGGCGCACGTCAGAGTCCTGAGGTGTGCCGTCGAGGTCGTGCATGCGCACCCGCAGCTCGTGCGTACCCGACACGGCGGACCAGCGCCAGGACCACAGCCGCCAGGCGTCCGTGCCGATGGGTGCGGCGAGCGTGGCCTCCTGCCACGGGTCGCCGTCGACGGACACCTCGACCGATCCGACGCCGGTGTGCTGGTGCCAGGCGCGACCGCCGACGGCGACGGTCCCCGCGGCCACCCGCGTGTTCGGCCTCGGCACGTCGATGCGGGACGCCGCCTCGATGGTGCCGTCCTGCGCCCAGCCGCGCTGCAGCCAGAAGGGGACGTCGTCGGCGAGCGTCGTGAGCCTGATCTCCTTGAGCCACTTGGTCGCCGAGACGTAGCCGTAGAGGCCGGGCACGACGAGCCGGACGGGGAAGCCGTGGCGCACCGGCAACGGCTCGCCGTTCATCGCGTACGCCACCATCGCGTCGCGTCCGTCGTCGAGGACCGACCGCGGGAACCCGGTGGTGAAGCCGTCGACCGACACCCCCATGACGAGGTCGGCATCCGCGTGCACCCCGACCTTGGCCAGGACGTCGGTGAGCCGGACGCCCTGCCACCGTGCCGTGCCGACGAGGTCGCCGCCGACCTCGTTGCTCACGCAGGTCAGCGCGACGTGCCGCTCGATGCTCGGCAGCGCGATCAGCTGGTCGTAGGTGAGCGTGAGGGGAGCGTCGACGCGTCCGGTCACCGACAGCTGCCAGGTCGCGACGTCGACGGCGGGAGGCGAGAGGGACACGTCGATCTGGTAGAAGTCCGCGTTCGGCGTGACGGCCGGGGCGATCCCCGGGACGTCGGGCGTGATGCCTGCGGGCAGCGGCGGCGCAGGGCTGGTCGGGGCAGGGATGCGCAGGGCGGTGCGGACGGCGTCCACGGCTGCGGTCGAGCCGCGACGTGCGACCGCCACGACCCCGAGTCCCACCGCGCTCGCGACGCCGACCACGGCCGCCATCCGCAGGACGGTACGACGCGGCACGTCCCGTCCGGTCGCGGTCGTCGCCGGCTCCGGGTGCGGGGGAGCGAGACGGTTCCACACGAGCAGCGCGACGGCGACGCCC
Organism: Candidatus Nanopelagicales bacterium; assembly: GCA_036510975.1. Classification (GTDB taxonomy): domain Bacteria; phylum Actinomycetota; class Actinomycetes; order S36-B12; family CAIYMF01; genus Longivirga. The sequence continues at coordinate 2,888 of DATCCY010000096.1, read as the reverse complement.
ACGGCGACGGCGAGAGCGAGGCCGAGCGCGTCGGCGGTCGACCCGTTCCACGCGACGAGCCAGCCGAGGGCGCCGCCGCCGACCAGCAGCCACGGCACCGCCGTGGGCCGGGCAGCCCCGACGGCACCGATCAGCGCGCCCCCGAGCAGCACCGCGAGGGTGATCCCGACGACGAGGAGGGGCTTGTCGAGCGTGCCGACGGTGCCGATGAGCGCCTCGCGGGGTGCGTCGGGCATGGCGTCGATGACCCGCTGGGCGGCGTAGGTCACCGGGCTGGGGCGGCCGGGGAGCACCAGCCCGAACACCTCCGCCGCCACGAGGCCCGCGAGCGCCCCGAGGGACCCGACGAGCGCGCCGCGTCGGCGGTCGACGCTCACGGCGTCCTCGGTCTCGCGCGGCTCGGCGGTCTGGGTCACGATGCTCCGTCGGTGGGTGGGTCCCAGGATCTCCCGGGAGGCGCGGTCGCGCGATCCCAGTGCATCGCATCGGGGGCCCTCGACCCAGGCGCGAGGTCTTACCGAACCCTCACGGCGTGCCCCGTTCGCGGTCGCCGGCGACACCCGCTCCGTAGGGTGGCCGCATGCCCCGCGTCCTCGTGGTCGACGACGACCTCACGGTCGCCGAGGTGGTGCTCGGCTACCTCCGCCGGGACGGGTTCGAGGCGGCGCACGCCGCTGACGGCCTCGAGGCGCTGCGCATCGCGGCCGCGGCGCCGCCGGACCTCGTCGTCCTCGACCTCATGCTGCCGGGCATCGACGGCCTCGAGGTGTGCCGCCGCCTGCGTGCGGAGCGCCCCGACCTCCCGGTCGTGATGCTGACGGCGCGCGGCGAGGAGGAGGACCGCATCGCCGGGCTCGAGGTCGGCGCGGACGACTACGTCGTGAAGCCGTTCAGCCCGCGTGAGCTCGCCCTCCGCGTGCGCTCCGTCCTGAGGCGGACCGAGGCCAGGGCGGCGGTCGGAGTCGCCGACGTCGTCGTCGACGGGGACCTCCGCGTCGACACCGTCGCCCGCTCGGTCACCCTCGGCGGCACCGAGGTGTCGCTCACCACGCGCGAGTTCGACCTGCTGGCCTACGTGATGTCGCACCCGGGCAAGGCGCTGCGGCGGGAGGAGCTGATGCGCGAGGTCTGGGGCTGGGACTTCGGCGACCAGTCGACCGTCACCGTCCACGTGCGCCGGGTCCGCGAGAAGGTCGAGGCGGACCCCGCCCACCCGACGCGCCTGGTGACGGTCTGGGGGGTCGGCTATCGCTGGGACCCGACACCGGACTCGAGTGGTGACACCCTGCGTCGGACGTACGCCGACGACGGGTCATGACGGTCGACTGGGGGCTGGCGCTCCAGGCGGCGGTGGCCGCCGCCGTCGTGGGGCTGCTCGGCGCCGCAGCGGTCACCGCCGTGGCGCGGCGCTCGCCGGCGCTCGCCGCGCTGCTCACCCCGGTGACGGTCGTGCTCGCCGTCGCCGCGGGGATCGTCGCGGCCGCCCGGTCGATGGTGCTCGAGGGCGGCAACCTCACGGTGGTGTGGACCGTGCTGCTGGCGACGGTGCCGGTGGCGCTGGTGGTCGGCGTGATGCTCGCGCGGCGCACGATGACGCTGCAGAACGACGCCGAGCGGGAGGCGATGGCCCGCGAGCGCGACGCCGAGGTCGAGGCGCGTCGTCGCGAGATGGTGGCGTGGGTCTCCCACGACCTTCGGACGCCGCTGGCGGGGATCCGCGCCATGGCCGAGGCTCTCGAGGACGACGTCGCGCCCGACCCGACGGCGTACCACCGCCGCATCCGCCAGGAGGTCGACCGTCTGGCCGCGATGGTCGACGACCTGCTGGCGCTCTCGCGCCTGCAGTCCGGGCAGTGGGACCTGCACCTCGAGCCGTTGCGGCTGCGCGACCTGGTGTCCGACGCGCTGGCCGGCGCGTCCGTCCTCGCGGAGCAGCGGCACGTGCGGCTCACGGGCGAGTGCGCCGACGACGTGACGGCCTACGCCGACGAGCCCGTCCTGGCCCGTGCGCTCACCAACCTCGTCGTCAACGCCGTGCGCTACACGCCACCCGGGGGCGCGGTGCACGTCGTGGCGGTCTCGGACGACCGGGCGACGACGCTGCGGGTGAGCGACACCTGCGGCGGCATCCCGGTCGACGATCTCCCCCGCGTGTTCGACGCCGGCTGGCGTGGCGAAGCGGCCCGGACGCCGGGCGCCGAGTCCGGCGCCGGGCTGGGGCTCGCGGTCGTGCGCGGCGTCGTCGACGCGCTGGGCGGCGCCGTCGACGTCACGAACCGGGGACCCGGCTGCGTGTTCGAGATCGTGCTGCCCGTCACGTCGCGCGACGACGCAGCGCAGAGCCTCCGTTGAGTCGGCGGTCCTAGGCTGCGAGGCGGGACCGTCCGCCCGGACGGGAGACGAGGGACGGGCTCCGTGAGCGACTCTGCGACGACGACCGCGACCGGTGCGGCCGCCGCCAGCGGCGTGCTGCTCACCCTCGCGTCCGCGCAGTTCCTCATGACCCTCGACAGCTCGGTCATGAACGTCCTCGATGGCGACAGTCGCCGAGGACCTCGGCACCACCATCACCGGCATCCAGACCGCGATCACCCTGTACACGCTCGTGATGGCGACCCTGATGATCACGGGTGGCAAGATCGGCTCGCTCATCGGTCGACGTCGCGCCTTCGCCATCGGCTGCGTCGTCTATGGCACCGGGTCGCTCGTCACGGGTCTCGCGCCGAACCTCGCGGTGCTGATCTTCGGCTGGTCGTTCCTCGAAGGCGTCGGCGCGGCGCTGATCCTGCCGGCGGTCGTCGCCCTCGTGGCCGGCAACTTCGAGCCGCCGGACCGGCCGCGTGCCTATGGTCTGCTGGCATCGGCGGGTGCCATCGCCGTCGCGACCG
>DATCCY010000095.1:0-9885 GCA_036510975.1 Candidatus Nanopelagicales bacterium | reverse complement strand
GACACCGGTCATCGAGGCACGGGTCCTGCAGGACGACCTGCGCCGCGCCGGCATCACACCCTGGGCCTGGGTGGTCAACAACTCCGTCGCCGCCGCCAGGCCCCAGTCACCGTTCCTGCAACAGCGCGCCGCCGCGGAGCTCGAGCAGATCGGGCAGGTCGAGAACATCGCTCCCCGGCTCGCGACCTCGCGGCCCAACCCGAGGCCGAGCTCGAGGAGCTCACCCGGATCTACCAGGCGCGCGGCGTGCCGCGCCAGCTCGCCGAGCAGGTCGTGGCCGCCCTGCACGGCGAGGACGCCCTCGAGGCCCATCTGCGCGACGAGCTCGGCCACGGCGAGCACTCCAAAGCGCGTCCCGTGCAGGCGGCCGCAGCGTCAGCGATCAGCTTCACGATCGGTGGCCTGATCCCGTTCCTGGGCATGCTCGCGAGCAGCGAGACCGCGCGCCTCGTCGCCATCGTCGTTGTGACGATCCTGGGGCTCGCCCTCGCGGGCGTCCTCGGTGCCCGCGCGGCGGGCACCACGCCGCTCCGTCCAACGCTGCGTGTCGTGCTCGGCGGGATGGCGGCGATGATCGTGACCGCGGCCATCGGACGACTCGCCGGAGTCGCCGGCGCCTAGGCGACGCCGGGGGTCCTTCCGAGCACTGGGCGCGTCGCTCAGCGCTTCTTCGCCGCTCTGGCCCGTACTGCGTTGACCTGTTTCAGAGCGGCGAGTTCCTCGGAGGTGTGGTCGACGAGCAGGCTCACGATGCGGGAGATGTGGTCGTCGGACGCCCGGTAGTAGGCATACGTGCCCTCGCGGCGGACCGAGACCATGCCCGCCAGCCTCAGTTTGCTCAGATGCTGGCTCACCGCTGGTGCCTTGGCGCCGACGATCTCCGCGAGGGCGTTGACGTGGTGCTCACCCTGCATCAGGGTCCAAAGGATCTTCAGCCGGGTGTCGTCCGCGAGCAGCGCCAGGGAGGCGGCGGCGGCGCGCGCTGTCTCGCTCGGGAGGGCGCTCGGTTGTGTATCTGCGGACATGCGCAGAGATTGACGGATGGGCCGCCCCTCGTCAACCACCCACCCTGGGCGCGGCGGGTGCCGTCGCCCACTTGACTTGCCACGGCGTCGGGGTACATTAATTGCGTATAGACGCAGATAAGCAGTAAAGCTCTCCTGGCTCGGTCACACCGACCGTCGTCGGAGAGCGATCGAGGAGGCCCACCATGTGGAGCAGGTTGCGCGAGGCCGTGGCAGGGGTGGCGGAGCAGGCGGGCATCGAGGTCCCGGGGCTCGACTCCGCGGCGACCGCTGTCACCGATCTTGCCGCCTCGGCGGGGGATGCTGCATCAGGCGTGGTGGCCGAGGCCGGGGCGTCCGACGTGGTCGGCTCACTGACTGACCTGTCTGGCGTGACCGAACCTGCCGAGGTTGTCACGGGCGCGACGGACGCTGCCGCGAGCGCGGGGGAGGCGGTCACCGGTGTCGTTGGCGAGGCGTCGACGACCGCGGGCGGACTCCTTGAGGCACTCAAGGGCGGTCTGGCTCCCTGACGTCCGTCCGCCCCACCTCGCGACCGACTCCGCGATCCGATGCAAGGACGGCTGTCATGACGTGGTTACGCGAGCACCGCGAAATCCTCGAGTTCGTGACCGGCGTAGTGCTGCTCGGGCTCGGAATCCTCGCCCTCGCTCTCGGCAACGCCGATCTGGCTGAGGCGTTCTGGGTCGTCGCGACCGTCCTGGGTCTTCTGCTGTCGGGCGTGTCGATGCTGGCCGCGGTGCGCCGCCGCCAGCCGAGCGTGGATGTCATCGCCCTGCTGGCCCTCGCCGGTGCGCTCGCCGTCGGCGAGCCGTTCGCCGGTGCTGTGGTCACTGTCATGCTCACCACCGGAGTGCTCCTGGAGGCTCGCGCGGCTGCGCGCGCCCGCCGCGAGCTGAGCCTGCTCGTGGCCCGCACGCCGCGCACGGCGCGTCGTCACCAGGGCGACGAGCTCGTCGAGGTGCCGGTCGGTGACGTCGCACGCGGCGACCGACTGCTCGTCGGCACCGGTGAGGTGGTCCCGGTCGACGGTCGCCTGGTCGGTCCCGCCGTGCTCGACGAGTCGGCGCTGACCGGTGAGCCGTTGCCGGTGGAGCGACCCGCGGGCGACGACGTGCGATCCGGCGTGGTCAACGCCGGCACCCCCCTCGAGCTGGTCGCCACGGCATCGTCGTCCGAGTCGACGTATGCCGGGGTGCTGCGGCTGGTGGAGCAGGCCCAGGCCTCGTCGGCGCCCTTCGTCCGCGCCGCAGACCGCATCGCGATCTACTTCGTCCCCTTCACGCTCGTGCTCGCCGGACTGGCCTGGCTGCTCAGCGGCGACGCCGTCCGCGCGGTGGCGGTCCTCGTCGTAGCGACACCGTGCCCGCTGCTGCTCGCCGCGCCCATTGCCATCATGAGCGGGCTCTCGCGAGCCTCCAAGATCGGCGTGATCATCAAGGGCGGAGGAGCTCTCGAGCGCCTGGCCGCAGGTCGCGTGCTGCTCTTCGACAAGACGGGCACCCTGACCCACGGCAAGCCCGTGCTGGCGACGGTGATCGCACCCGTCGACGTGTCCGCGGACGAGCTGCTCGCGCTCGCCGCGTCGCTCGACCAGGTCTCGCCCCACGTGCTGGCCACGTCGATCGTGACCGCGGCCCGCGCGCGCGGACTCGACCTCGCCCTTCCCGATGACGTCGTCGAGCACCACGGCTACGGGCTCGAAGGTCGGGTCAACGGTCGGCAGGTGCGCCTGGGCAAGGCCGACTGGATCGTGCCCGGCACGGCTCCGGCCTGGGTCCGCCACGCCCGACGCCGGGCGAGCCTAGACGGCTCGATGACTGTCTTCGCCTCGGTGGACGGAAGCCCAGCGGGCGTGCTGCTGCTCGAGGACCCCATCCGGGCGGATGCACCGCGCATGCTGCGCGCCCTTCGCGCCGCAGGGATCACCCGCACGGTACTGGTCACCGGCGACCGCGCCGACGTGGCCGAGACGGTCGGGCGCATCGTCGGCGTCGATGCCGTCCAGGCCGACCGCGACCCGGCAGACAAGGTCTCCGTCGTCGCCGACGAGGCACGCAACGGCCCGACCATCATGGTCGGCGACGGAGTCAACGACGCGCCCGCGCTCGCCACCGCGGGGGTCGGGGTGGCGCTCGCCGCGCGAGGCGCGACCGCGTCGTCGGAGACCGCCGACGTCGTCCTGACGGTCGACCGCATCGGCGTGCTTGCCGATGCCATTCTCGTGGCGCGCCGGGCACGCAGGATCGCCATGCAGGCGGCCGCGGTCGGCATGGGGCTCTCGCTCATCGCGATGATCGCCGCAGCGCTCGGCCTGCTGCCCCCTGCAGCTGGTGCGCTCGTACAGGAGCTCATCGACGTGCTGGCCATCGCCGTCGCACTGCGCGCCGTGCTGGCACCCCGCTCCCGTGCCGTCGTGATGCCGCCGGCCGACGTCGCGCTCCTGCGTCAGCTCCACGCCGAGCACTGCGCGGTGCGCCCGATCATCGACCAGGTCCGAGTCGTGGCCGATGCGATCACTCTCGACGGGACCGGGCTGGAGCGCGCCCAAGCCCTGTTGACGCGGCTGCAGACCGAGACGCTCCCGCACGAGCGGGCCGAGCAGGAACTGCTCTACCCCGCGCTGGCCCGGGCACTCGGTGGCGCCGACCCCACCGGCACCCTGAGCCGCAGCCACGCCGAGATCGAGCACCAGGTCGGGCGCTTCGCCCGCCTGCTCGGCGAGCTCGACGGCCAGGTGGCCGACGCCGAGGACATCATCGAACTCCGCGGCCTGCTCTACGGGCTCTACGCCATCCTTCGACTCCACGACGCGCAGGAGGAGGAGGGCGCATTCAGCCTCGTCCACGAATCGGCCACCACGCCGGCTCGATCTCGCTGAGAAGCTCAACTCAGCCAGTGTCATCGCAGCGAGCCAGCCGACTCGCGGCCGACATGTTCCCACGAGGGCAAACACAAGGGCCTCCTCCCTGCGTTTCCGCGCGTCAGCAATGCGGCGCCGTCCTCCAGGCGCACCTTGGTGCGCGAAGATGCACGGCGCTCGCCCCATTCCCTACGCAATTTGTATAGAGCGTCGCGAATCTTCGCGTCAGAGGCCCTGTAACTGGTGTCCGAGGGGGACTCTCCACCTGCTGCGCGGGACCTGTCCCACCGGGCGCCGTCGCGGCGCCCAGCGGGGACTGGTCATACCGCGACGCTATCCGCCGTCGGGGACAGTCCGGGGCGCGCGCGGATCAGCCAGGCGATGACGCGCCGCACCCAGACACCGCATACCGGCGTGACGACCCCGCCCCGCGGAGTGCCCACGTGAAGTTCGTGTGAACGCCGCGACACCGACCGCGGCCCCGTGCAAGATCAGCCGCGCCGACCCGGGCTCGTGTGTAGGGTTCCCGGCCCGTCCGGGCGACGGGCGACCTGTAGGGATATGTAGGCAGGTGTAGCGATTCCCTACACTGGGTGATACTTCTGTACACTTGTGGTCTCGGCCCGTCATCCGCGTCCGGCCTGAGCCAGGTGGGAGACCCGATGGATCCGATCCGTAACCCGTACCAGCCGGGTGCCGGGCTGCGGCCCGCCGCGCTGGTCGGCCGCGATGAGCAGCTGCGTGGCTGGGACGTCGCGATGGCGCGCATCGAGGACGGCCGCAACGCCCAGCCGGTCGTGCTCTACGGGCTGCGCGGGGTCGGGAAGACGGTGCTACTCAACACCTACGCGAAGGCAGCGCGCGAGCGCGGCTGGATCGTGGCGAAGACCGAGGCAGCGTCGGACAAGCCGCTGCGTGAGGCGCTGCCCGACGCCTTGCGCGACCCGCTCGCCGATCGTGCCTCGGTCCCGACCCGGACCCGGCGCCTGCTGCGTGCGCTCAAGACGGTTGCGAGTCTGCAGGCCTCGGTCGACGCGGCGGGGACGTGGACGTTCGGTCTCGACCTGAGCGCAGCGCCCGGCGGCGGTGCGGACACCGGTGCGCTCGAGTTCGACCTGGCCCGCTCGCTGCGAGATCTCGCCGATCTCGCCGCGGAGGAGGGCAGCGGCGTCGCCGTGCTCATCGACGAGGCGCAGGACCTGAGCAGTGACGAGCTCGTGGCCCTGTGCGCGATCGCGCACATGGCCGGTCAAGAGGACTGGCGGCTCCTCATCGCGCTGGCCGGTCTGCCGAGCCTGCCGCGTGTGCTGGCGGAGGCGAAGTCATACTCCGAGCGGCTGTTCTTGTTCTCACGCATCTCTGCGCTGCCCGACCGTGACGCCGGCGCTGCGCTCACCGAGCCGGCCCTGGCCGAGCACGTCGTCTGGGAGCCTGACGCGGTCGAGCACGTCCTGGGCGCCGCCGCGGGGTTCCCGTACTTCCTCCAGCAGTTCGGCAAGGACTCCTGGGACACCGCCACCGGCCCCGACACGATCACCCTGACCGAGGCCCGCGTCGGCGCGGCACTGGGTCAGGCCGCCCTGGACACGGGTTTCTACCGCGCCCGCTGGGACCGGGCGACGCGGGCGGAGCAGCGCTACCTGCGCGCGATGGCGGAGGACGGTAACGACGGCTCGGCGGCCGCGGCCGTCGCAGGCCGGTTGGGGCGCCCGGTCTCCTCCCTCGGCCCGGCCCGGGCCAGTCTGATCAGCAAGGGGCTGATCTACGCCCCGGAGCACGGGCGGGTCGCGTTCACCGTCCCCGGCATGGCGTCGTTCATCTCCCGCCAGCCCCGCGAGGAGTAGCCCGAGCACTGCCTGCTCCGGATCGCCCGGAGGAGGTGGAGGGAGCGGGACCGGCCCAACTAAGCGTTGGTCTAGAGGCGAGCCGGAACGGCCACCACCATCACCACAACAAGCGCCCATAGCAGGGGTCTCGGCACGTCACCACGTGCAAGGAGGAACCACCCGTAGACCAGTAGCAGTCCAATGACAACCAGGTAGAGCACCTGGAAGATCTGCTTCTTCGCCCCGTCCGTCATGCGACTGATGCTGCCGGACATTCGCGGCCCGAGGAGACACTCCCTCTAAGCAGGGACGAACGACACCCTCATCGTCGGCATCGGTCAGGAGCCGGGCTCGTCGAGGCCCTTCTCCATCGCGTACCGGGTGAGCTCCACCCGGTTGTGCAGGTGCAGCTTGCGCAGCGTCGACTGCACGTGGTTCTGCACCGTGCGGTGCGAGAGCACGAGCTGGTCGGCTATCTGGCGGTACGACATCCCGGTGGCCACGAGGCGGAGCACCTCGGTCTCTCGGGCGGTGAGCCGGGTCGCCTCGTCGGCGCCCTCGCCGCCCGACATCCGGCGGAACTCGCCGAGCACGAGTGCCGCGAGTCCGGGGGAGAACACGGCGTCGCCGGCCGCGGTCGCCTCCACGGCGTCGAGCAGCTCGGCCTTCGTCGCGGACTTGGTGAGGTAGCCCGCGGCTCCGGCGCGCACGGCCGCGATGACGTCGGCACGCTCGCCGCTGGCGGACAGCACCAGGACCCGCGGAGGCGCGTCGAGGGACTGCAGGTCCCCGACGACCTCGACGCCGGAGCGGTCCGGGAGCTGGAGGTCCACGACGGCGACGTCGGGACGGGTCGCCCGCGCGACGTCGGCCACGGCCACGCCGCGGTCAAGGCTCGCCACCACCTCGTGCCCGGCCTCGGCCAGGTCGCGGCTCAGGGCGTCGCGCCACATCGGGTGGTCGTCGACGACCAGCACGCGCAGGCGCGGGGTCTCGGTCACGCACTCATCCTGCCCTGGGCACGACCAGCTCGACGACGACGCCGGCCCCGGGACGCGAGGTCACCGTCGCCGTGCCACCGAGGTCGGCGATGCGCCCCTCGATGGAGTCGCGTACGCCGAGACGACCCTCGGCGCGAGCGGCGTCGAGACGAGCCGGGTCGAACCCGGGCCCGTCGTCGCGCACCGTGACGCGCACGCGCTCCTCCTCGTCCTCCACGAGGACCCAGGCGTGGGCTCCGGGTGCGTGGCGCGACACGTTGTCCAGCGCGGCCCGTACGGCAGCGACGACGTCGTGGCAGCGAGCTGCCTCCAGCATCACGGGCTCCGCCGGCGGCGACACGGTGACCGTCGTCGACGCAAGCCTGCTCACTGCGGCACCGAGGTCCTCGGCGCCCGCGGATCCGAGCGGCTGGGCGTCCGCCGCGAGCAGTGCGCGCAGCGCGGCCTCCTGCTCGGCTGCCTCGGCGGCGAGCCGCTGCCCCTCGGGGCCGAGCTCAGGGCCGCGGTGCGCCACCTGGGTCAGCACCTGAAGGACGCCGTCGTGCACCACCCGGCCGAGACGGCGGCGCTCGTCGTCACGTGCTCGCAGCGCTGCGCTCTCCGCGCGCTGCACCTCCGCGTCGCGGGCGAGCGACGTCACCCAGCCGAGCACCACCACCGACACGACCACGAGGACCGCGTTGCTCACGACGGTCCCGCTGAGCGCGCCGCGCACGCCGGCGCACGCGGCGATGACCGGGACAGCGGCGAGCAGCCCGACGCCGATCCCGCGCACGACCGCGAACGCGAGCACCGGCACCGTGGCCCACAGGACGGGCAGCGACCGCTCGGCCACCACGGCTGCCGTGTCGGCCGACGCCGCCGCCACGATCGCGGCGACGCCGACGACGAGGTCGACGACCAACCAGGGCAGCGTGCGCCCCCGAGGCTCGCGCTGCACGAGCACCATGACGCCGGTCCACAGCGCCATGAGCGCCAGGACGACCCACCCGCGTTCCGGGTGCGCGTAGTCACCGCTGATGACGGCGTACTGCAGCACGATCCACGCGAGCGCCAGCAGGCGCAGCAGGCTGAGCCCGCGCCACAGCTGTGCGTCCATCCATCGCCTCCGGATCGGCCGCCACGAGGGGACGGCGTCGGTCACGGTCATCATGACGGGCATCGGTCACTCCCACGTGGACCACGACTGGACGAGGTGGCGCGCCGTCGCGCGGCGTCGCTCCCACGTGAAGCCGGTCCAGAGAAGGAGCAGTCCGGCGCCGGCGAGCCACGCCCACGACGGCGTCTCCGAGAGACGGGGAACGACCACCCAGGTGAGCGCGACGCCGATGGCGGTGACGCTGACCACGGCGGGTCCCTGCCGGTGGCGTCGCGCGGAGTCCAGCAGGACGACGGCGCCGACGACGGCCACGCAGGTGAGCCGGAGTCCGGTGCGGTCGCCGAGCACGCCCGCGAGCAGCGTCGGTCCGAGCAGGAGTGCGGCCGCCGGTGCCTCGACCACCCACGACGAGCGGACGCCGTCGCGCCACAGCTGCACGCCCAGGGCGGCGGCGACGACGGCCGCGGGGATGGACCACCACTCGACCGACGTGAGCGTGAGCAACGGCGCGAGCACGAGCGCCGCGGCACCGGCGCCCTGCACCCCCAGCCGCCACGTCCGCGACCCGACGACCAGGGAGAGGCTGACGACGACGGCGCCGAGCACGGCGAGCACGTCCCCACCGGTGCGATCGAGGTGCTCGGGCCGGACGAGTGCGAGCGCGAGGAGCGGGCCGACGACCGCCGCAGCGGCACCGAGCGCGGTGACGGGGCGCGGCGCACGACCCTCCAGGAGGACTGCCGGCACCGCTCCGACGAGGCCGACGACGGCGGCGGTGACGGCGCTGCGGGCCGTGCCGTCGACGTAGCCGGCGTACGCGAACAGGAGCACGGCACCGAGCGCGTACGCGATGAGCGCAGGGACCGCGAGCCCGATCGCGCGAGCCGCCTCTCCACCGAGGGCACCGGCGCTGGTGGCCCACCGTCCGACGAGCGACGGCACTACGACCAACGTCGCGACGGAGAGCAGCGTGAGCGCCTGCTCGGCGTCGGCGGAGAGCCCGAGGGAGAACAACGTCCCGATGGTCAGCCACACCGTCGAGACGAGCGCCGCTGCCGCGGCGAGACCGGCGAGCACCCCACGGCTGGCCGAGCGCACGGGGACGAGCAGCGGGAGCGCGAGGAAGACCGCGACCGACAGCGACCGCGCGAGAGTCGTGGTGGTCGCCGACCCCTCACGGTCGACCAGGGCGGTCACCGCCAGCAGCGTCGTTACGCCGAGCTGCACGGTCCAGACCATCGCCGCGGCGACGACCAGCGCGGCGCGCTCCGGCGTGCCGCGTGCGGCCCGCGCTGCCGCGAGCCCGAGCGCCGCGGAGCCGGCACCCGCAGCGACGGTGCTGAGGAGCGCAGCGGCAGACGACGTGTCCCAGCGCAGCGGCGACGCAGCCAGTGCTGCCGCGCCGACGGCGACGAGCACCACACCACTCGCCGAGGCCGCCCGAGACCCCCACGCCCTCGACAGCACCACGAACGCGATGCCCGCGGGGAGCATCGTCGCGGCGGTCCACAGCAGCACGTCCCAGTCGGGTGCGTAGCCCGCGACCCGGATCGCGACGACGTCGACGACGGTCATCCCCGCGGCGATGACCGTCGACGCCTCGGCCGTCGTCGGTGTGATCGCTCGCAGCCGGTCCGCCGCTGCGAAGGCGGCGAGGGTGACGGCCGCCAGGATCGCGATGCGGCCGGCGCCGCCGGCGTACTGCCAGACGACGGAGGCGAAGGCGAGCGCCCCGGCGAGCAGCAGCGCCGCGCCGACCCACGTGACAAGCGTGGAGGCGCTGGCGCGCGCGTCGCCCGTCTCGGACGGGCCCGGCTCGGTCGGCCTCGGGTCGCGAGCGGCCGCGGCGAGGCGGGCCAGGGCGCGGGCGTGGCGCGCCCGGACGACGTCGGCGGTCGCGACGTCGCCGTGCGCGGTGGCCGCGCGGTAGCTCAGGACGCACGAGCGCAGCTCATCGGCGTCGGTGCCGCGCACTGACAGGCCGCAGGTGGTGCACACGGCAGCGGTGCTCTCGGAGCCGCAGGCTCCGCACCACTCGAGGGTGACGGGGACGGACATCGGGCTGCCTCTC
>DATCCY010000094.1:0-3204 GCA_036510975.1 Candidatus Nanopelagicales bacterium | reverse complement strand
GCGCGCGTCCTCGCGCACGGCGAGAGCCCGCGCGGTCAGACGTGCACCGCCCATCGCGGCCAGCGCGGTGTCGGTGGCGGCGCGCAGGTCGCGCCCGCGGACGGCGACGTAGCGATGGCGCACCAGCGCGAGCTCCCGCTCACCGCGCTCGGTGGCGACAGCCAGCCGGCGCCACGACGCCGAGACCGCGGGGTCGTCCGGCTCGGACAGCGACCGCCACGACGCCCACACCCGGTCGTCGAGGGCCACCGACCCGTCGTCGACGAGGAGCACCGGACCGGAAACGCCGCGGGCCGCCAGCGCCCGCACGAGGGACGACCCGCTCGCTCCGCCCCCGAGCACGACGTAACGGGTGTCTCGACGCTCGCTCATGAGGCGACCACGGTCCTCACGCGCGAGCGCCGGCGGCACGCACCGGCACGCGTCAACGTCCCTCGACGACGTGCAGCGCGGCACCGTCAACCGGCAGCTCGGCCGGCGGGCGGGAGTCGCCGCGGATAAGCAGCCACAGACCGACGACGAGCTCGAACGGGACGTAGGCCGCGTAGAGGACGACCGACGGCTGCAGCGAGCGGTCCCAGACGAGCATCAGCGTCGCCACGAGAACCAGCGAGACCGAGGCGAGGCCCCAGACCGCGAGCCAGCGAGGGACGACCCGTGAGCGCAGGAGCAGCGAGTACCAGAGCAGCGCGCCCACGGCGAAGAAGAGCATGTCGAGGTCGCGGGTGTGCTCGTAGAGGCCGAAGGCGAACGTGCCGACCGCCGTGTCTGCGGACGAGATCGAGCCGACGCCGGCGCCGGCCGTGCCGCGGTCGAGCAGCGCCCAGACCCCGAGCATGCTGAGCGCGAGCAGCAGCGCCTCCGCGCACCAGAGCACGAGACCCACGAGCGCGACCGCCGGGCCGGTGTCGCGCAGCACCTGGTAGAGCAGCGCGGCCAGCACCATGATCGCGAGGCTGGTGACCAGCTCGAGGACGACGACCACCCGGATCCGCGCCGGGTCCTCCGCGACCCGCGTCAGGACTCCGGGCATCCCGTCGGTGAGCACCGACGCGGAGAGCAGCCCCGCGGTGAGGCTGGTGACGAACTGCACGAGGAAGGCGGCACCGACGTAGCGAGGCAGGCGGTGCTCCGTCGAGACGGACACGACGCTCATCTCCAGGGTCACGACATCGCTCCCAGGGGCACGCCCGGGTGCGCATCACCAGGCTAGACCTGCTGCGACGAGGTGGCAGATGAACATTGGACGTCGACCCGTGCTCAGCGGCGACCGCCGAGGTCTCCCCCGCCGATGCCCGCGCGGCATCAGTGACATGGTGGAGAGGTGAACACGCTCATCGACATGGACCCTGCACGGCAGCTCCTCAGCGCCGAAGCCGACCTGGTGGTGGAGTTCCCCGAAGTGTCGGCCGGTGACATCCACGTGCTGATGACGCGTGAGACGCGGCGCTTCGACGCCGCGAAGGTCCGCGACTACGTCTCGATCCTCGTCGCCCGCGCCGTCCGCTCCACCCTGCGCCTGCGCCGGCGCAGCGCAGCCGCCGCCTCGCGTCGCGCCCGTACGTCGACCGCCTAGGCCGACGTACGGCTCGGCCACCTGACTCGACCGCGTGGGTCGACGGACGCCGTGGGTCAGGCGCGTCGGGTGTCCGGGCCGCCGATGAGGTCCTCGGCGGAGACCGTCGTGGTGTCCGACGTCGAGGGCGGCAGCGCGCTGCCGTGCCGATCCTCCTGCCGGGTGAACGGCGCGTCGGAGTCGTCGACGGCGGAGTCGAGCGACTCGTAGGCCGCGACCCCCAGCGCGCGCAGAGCGTGGCGCTCGGGCTCGTGGGTGCTGACCACGAGGACGGCCCGCTCCGGGGTCGCCAGGGCGGCTACGGCGTCGGCGAGACGCTGCCGCTCGGCGTCGGCGGCGGTGTGCGCCGCGAGGTCGATGACGATCGGGCCGGTTGTCGCCTCGAGCGCGGCGTGCAGGGCGTCGGAGGCTGTCGGGTCGAGCGCGGTGCGGAGCCGGAGCAGGGTCCAGCCCTCGAGGTGCTGAACCCGGATCGGGCCCGTGTCGCCCGTGTCGAACTTCATCGCTGTCCCCAGTCCGTGGTCCGGCCCGTCCCGTCGACGTGCCAACGGCACGGTGGGGGGAGGCCCACGGTGCCGGATGCACGCAGCCTACCCAGCCGCCCAGCTCTCTGCCGAGACTGATCATCCGGCTGTTTCAGCGCGCGTGAGGCAGCCTGTTGGTCAGTCTCGGCGAGGGGCGGGGCGGGGAGCGCGGGCGCTGGCAGACTGCTCGCCGTGAGCGAGCCGAAGTGGTGGGAGCAGGGGTCCGACCCGGACTACCGGTTCTCGCTGGCCAACGAGCGGACCTTCCTCGCCTGGATCCGCACCGCGCTCGCGTTCATCGCCGCGGCCGTCGCGCTCGAGCAGCTGGTGCCGTCGTTCTCGGTGCACGGCGTACGGACGGCGCTGAGCATCCTGCTCGCGGTGTTCGGCCTGGTGGCCGGCGTCGGTGCCTACCGGCACTGGGCGCGCAGCGAGCGCGCGATGCGGCTCGGGACGCCGCTCCCCCACTCGCCGCTGCTGCTGGTGCTCAGCGTCGGTCTCGTTGTGGTCGCGGTCGTGGTGATGGTCGTGCTGCTGGTGCCCTCGCCGTGAGCGGGGTGCGCGACCCGGGCCTGCAGGCCGAGCGTACGTCGCTGGCCTGGAGCCGCACCGCGCTCGCGGCGAGCGTCGCCGCGCTGCTCGTGACGCGCGACGGCGTCGTGTCGCACCGCTCGGCACTGACGGTCGCAGGTCTCCTGCTGCTCGGGGTCGCCGTGGTGATGCTGGCCGCCGCGCGTCGTCGGCAGTCGTCGATCACGCGTGCGGTCGCGGGCCGTCGCAGCCCGGCCAGCCGTTCCGGCGTGCTGCTGCTGACCGCGCTGGTCGTGGCGCTCGGCGCCGCGGTGCTCTGGTCGGTGCTGGCCTAGGGCGTGTCTGCCAATTGGTCGGGGGCTGGGGCTGGATGATCGGGCCATGACGCGTGCGGATGTCTTCGCTGATGACTTGTGGGCCGTGATCGAACCCGTACTTCCCTGTGGTGCCGGGCGCCGTGGTCGCCCGTGGAATGACCACCGGCGGACGTTGGAGGGCATCGCCTGGCGGTTCAGGACGGGGGCGCCATGGCGTGATGTACCGGCGGAATTCGGTGCGTGGCAGTCGATTTGG
>DATCCY010000093.1:0-13461 GCA_036510975.1 Candidatus Nanopelagicales bacterium | reverse complement strand
CCCTGCGCCAGCCGGGTCACCCGGGAGGGGACCGGCGGCACCAGGTCGGCCACGAGTCGGAGCGCGGCGAGGACGTCATCGGGTCGGACGGACGGGGTGACGTGCCGCACAACCAGGTCGAGTATCGCACAGGGGGCGCCTCCGGCACCCTCCGCGGCGGGCGCGTCGGACCGGACCTCGAGCCGGAGCACCGGCTCGCGGGCGTCGAAGGTGCGCATCCCGCCCTTCGTCAGCCGCTGGACGTGGACCGTGTCCGCCGCCAGGAACGCGGCGACCGCGCGCCCGGCGACCTCGGCCGTGACCTCCGGCAGCTCGATCACCCAGACGCTCGCCTGGAGCCGCTCGGCGAAGTCCGGGGCGCGCACCTCGACCACCTCGAGCACGTCGAGCCCCGGCGGCAGCGCGGCGTCGAGGGCGGCGCGGACCGCCTCGGGGTCCAGGACCGAGGTGACGGCGAGCTCGACGTACTCGGCCTCGCTGGCGGTGCCGGTCGGTGCCGCGTTCGTGTAGGAGATCCGCGGGTGCGGGTTGAAGCCCTGGGAGTAGGCCATGGGGACGCCGGTGCGCCGCAGGGCGCGCTCGAGCGCCCGCTGGAAGTCGCGGGTGCTGGTGAACCGGAGCCTTCCGCGCTTGGCATAGCGCAGGCGAAGCCGCTGGACGGTGGGCGCGACGTCGCGGACAGGCGCCTGGCGTGCCATCACGCCTCGACCGGGTCGACGGCCGTGGCGACCGACGCGGCCGCCACCACGAGGCCCTCGCCGCGCTGGGGCAGCGCGGGCATGCCGAGCAGAGTGACACCCGTGGGACCGATCTGGATCTCCGTGCCCATCTGGTCGCAGACGCCGCAGTCGTAGCACGGCGTCCAGCGGCAGTCCTCGACGTCGACCTCGGCGAGGGCGTCCTGCCAGTCCTCCCAGAGCCAGTCCTTGTCGAGACCGGAGTCGAGGTGGTCCCAGGGCAGGACCTCGTTCTGCTCGCGCTCGCGAGTGGTGAACCAGTCGACGTCGACCGGTCCGTCGGCGAACGCCGTCGCCGCGGCGGCCATCCATGCATCGAACGAGAAGTGCTCGCTCCATCCGTCGAAGCGCGCGCCGTCGCGCCACACCTGCTCGATGACCGCGCCGACACGACGGTCGCCCCGCGAGAGCAGTCCCTCGACGATCCCCGGCTTGCCGTCGTGGTAGCGGAAGCCGATCGACTTGCCGTACTTGCGGTCGGCGCGGATGGCGTCGCGCAGCTTGCGCAGCCGGGCGTCAGTCGTCGCGTGGTCGAGCTGCGCCGCCCACTGGAACGGCGTGTGCGGCTTGGGCACGAAGCCGCCGATCGACACGGTGCAGCGGATGTCCTTGGTACCGCTGACCTGACGGCCGGTCTCGATCACCCGGCTGGCGAGCTCGGCGATCTGCAGGACGTCGCCGTCGGTCTCGGTCGGCAGGCCGCACATGAAGTACAGCTTCACCTGGCGCCAGCCGTTGCCGTACGCCGTGGCCACCGTGCGGATCAGGTCCTCCTCGGTGACCATCTTGTTGATCACCTTGCGCATGCGCTCGCTGCCGCCCTCGGGCGCGAACGTCAGGCCGCTGCGGCGACCGTTGCGCGTGAGCTCGTTCGCGAGCTCGATGTTGAAGGCGTCGACACGGGTGCTGGGCAGCGACAGGCCGGTCTCGGTGCCCTCGTACCGATCGGCCAGGCCCTTCGCGATGACGGCGATCTCGCTGTGGTCGGCACTGCTCAGGCTGAGGAGCCCCACCTCCTCGTAGCCCGTCTTCGCCAGGCCGTTGTCCACCATTTCGGCGATGGTGCGTGCACTGCGCTCGCGCACGGGACGGGTGATCATGCCCGCCTGGCAGAAGCGGCAGCCGCGGGTGCAGCCGCGGAAGATCTCGACGCTCATCCGCTCGTGGACGCTCTCCGCGAGCGGCACCAGCGGCGCCTTGGGGTACGGCCACTCGTCGAGGTCCATCACCGTGTGCTTCGAGACACGCCACGGGACTCCGGGACGGTTCGGCGCGACGCGCTGGATACGACCGTCGGGCAGGTAGTCGACGTCGTAGAACGACGGGACGTAGACGCCACCGGTGCGGGCGAGTCGGAGCAGCAGCTCCTCGCGGCCGCCGGGGCGGCCCTCGGCCTTCCAGTCACGGACGATCTCGGTGATGGCGAGCACGGCCTGCTCGCCGTCGCCGAGAACCGCGGCGTCGATGAAGTCCGCGATCGCCTCGGGGTTGAACGCCGCGTGGCCGCCGGCGACGACGACCGGGTGCGACTCGTCGCGGTCGCGCGCGTGGAGCGGGACGCCCGCGAGGTCGAGCGCGGTGAGCATGTTCGTGTAGCCGAGCTCGGTGGAGAAGCTCATGCCCAGCAGGTCGAACGCACCGACGGGACGGTGGGCGTCGACGGAGAACTGCGGGACGCCGTGCTCGCGCATCAGCTTCTCGAGGTCCGGCCACACGGCGTAGGTGCGCTCGGCGAGGGCGTCGGGGTGCTCGTTGAGGACCTCGTAGAGGATCTGCACCCCCTGGTTGGGCACGCCGACCTCGTAGGCGTCCGGGTACATCAGCGCCCAGTGCACGGCCACCGATTCCCACGGCTTGCTCACCGCGTTGAGCTCGCCGCCGACGTACTGCACCGGCTTGGTCACCAGCGGAAGGAGAGCCTCGAGCTGCGGGAAGACCGACTCGACGGACACAGGAGCACACCTTCGACGTACGACGGGGAAAGTAAGCAGATCCTAACGTCGCACCCAGTAACCGCCCACCCTGAGCGTTCTCAGTGAAGGACGCCGTTGTTGTGCTCTATGCAACAAAGCGTCCTTCACTGAGAACCCGTGGTCACGGAGGGTGAGGGCTATTCCTGGGCGCGGAGGTGGACGTTGATCAAGAGACCTATGGCCAGCCAGCTGGCGAACATGCTCGTGCCGCCGTAGCTGACGAAGGGCAGCGGTACGCCGGTCACCGGCATGATGCCGAGGTTCATCCCGATGTTCTCGAAGGCCTGGAACGCCAGCCAGGTGGCGACTCCGGTCGCGACGAGACGGCCGAACAGGTCCGAGGCCCGCATGGCGATGCGGACGGCCCGCCAGAGGATGACGCCGAGGAGCACGATGATGAGCGCCGCGCCGGCGAAGCCGAGCTCCTCCCCCGCGACCGAGTAGACGAAGTCGGTCTGGTTCTCGGGAACGAAGTGGCCCTGGGTCTGCGGTCCGTGGAACAGACCGGTGCCGAAGAGCCCGCCCGACCCGATCGCGATGCGCGCCTGCTGGGTGTTGTAGCCGGAGGTGCGGGTGTTCGACGTCGGGTCCGTGAACGCCGTGAGCCGGTCGAGCTGGTACTTCTGGAGGATCCCCGCCTGGATCGCGACGAACGCCACGAGCGTGCCGCCGACGAGGATCCCGATGAGCCACCGGGCGCGGGCACCGGAGACCGCGATGATGCCGAAGACGACCGTCGCGATGACCATCACGGTCCCGAGGTCGGGCTGCAGCATGATGAGCGCGATCGGGATGCCCGCGACGCCGAGCGCGAAGGCGACGTCGATGTCCCGCGGTTCGTCCTCCGCGTCGCGCTTCTCCGACAGGATCATCGCCATGCCGAGGATGATCGCGATCTTCGCGAACTCCGCCGGCTGGAGCGACAGCCCGCCGGGCAGCAGGATCCAGGCCTTCGCCCCGTTGATGCGCGCCCCGTGCACCAGCACGAACAGCAGCCCGATGATCGACAGGCCCCACAGGATCGGCGTGTAGGCGCGCAGCAGCCGGTAGTCGAAGCGCGACACCAGGACGGCGAAGGCGACCCCGACGACGAGGTTGATGAGCTGCTTCTTGAGGAACGACTGTCCGTCGCCGCCGGCCTCGACCAGCTTGCCCTGGGTCGCCGACCACACGAGCAGCGACCCGATGACCGAGAGCGCCAGCGCGGCGATGACGAGCACCCAGTCCATGCGCCGCAGGTACGACGACGAGGTGCCGCGTCGGGTGATGGAAGGCGCGGCGTAGCCGATGGTCATGGCGACCACAGCCGGACGTCGGGCGCGCGCGGGTGGCGCCGACGACGAGCCCTGCGACCGAGCAGCCCGCCGCCGAGGAGCAGCGGAAGACCGAGCAGCGCGCCGGACGAGGTGCCCGAGGGGCCGGTGGCTCCCGACGCACCGGTCGCACCCGTGGCACCGGCTGCGGGCGTGGCGCCCCCGATGGTCTGGGGCATCCCCGGGTAGACCGGCGTGCCGTCGCTGCGCACTGTGGGCAGCTTCGCCGCGGGCGCGTCACCGACGAGGACGGACTTCGAGGGGTCGATCGTCGAGCCGGTGACGCCGTAGAGCGCCTCGTAGATCTTGCGGACGCTCGGGGCGCTGGTGCCGGCACCGGTGCCGCCCTGCGACACCATCATCACGACGGCGTACTTCGGGTTGTTGGCCGGTGCGAAGGTCGAGAACCACGAGGTCGACTGCTGGTTGCCCGATGCCTGGCCCGTACCCGTCTTGGCGGCGACCGGGATCTGCGCCAGCGGGAAGCCCTTGAACGGGTTGTAACCTGTGCCGTAGGTCTGGCTGGTGACCTGCGAGAAGGCGTAGCGCAGGAACGCGAGGTTGGCCTTGGAGACCGGCAGGGTGCCGGTCTTCTTGGGCTTGATCAGGCTCACGACCTTGCCGTCGCTGCCGACGAGGCCCTTGGCCACCTGCGGTTGCCAGATCGTGCCGCCGTTGGCGAGCGCGGAGTACGCCGTGGCCTCCTGGAGCGGCGTCACGACGGTGTCGCCCTGACCGATGGCGAGGTTGACCTCGTCACCGCCGCGGTAGAGGCCGCCGGCCGCGCAGTTCTCCGCCGCGAGCGCCTTGAGGAACGCCGCACGGTTGGGATCGGTCTTCGCGACCTCGGGATAGCCGGTCGTCGCCCGCGAGCACCACGCGTCGTGCAGCTGGTCGCTGAGCGCCTTCTTGAAGGCGCGACCGCCGACTCGTCCGCGCGACTCGCTCGGCAGGTCGATCCCGGTGCGCCTGCCGTAGCCGTAGGCCTTCGCCATCTTCTCGATCGGGTCGAGCGGCTTGGCGACCGGGTTGTTGCCGCCGTCGCGCAGCCAGTAGTCGAACGCGATCTTGTACCACATCGTGTCGCAGGAGACCGCGAGCCCCTTGGCGAGGTTCACCGGTCCCGGCGCCTCGCCCTCGAAGTTGTTGAAGACCCGGTTACCGACCTTGAGCGAGGACGGGCAGTCGTAGGTCTGGTTCGCCGTGTACCCGTTCTGCAGCGCGGCCGAGGCCGACACGATCTTGAACGTCGATGCCGGGACGAACTGGCCCTGCATCGCGCGGGAGATGAGCGGGTAGTTCGACTTCGGGTTCGTGAGCGCCGCGTACTCGGTCTTGGAGATGCCGCCCACCCACACCGACGGGTCGTACGACGGGTAGGACGCCATCGCCAGCACGTGGCCGTTGGTCACGTCCATCACGACGGCCGCTCCGGAGTCGGCCTTGTAGTAGCCGGTGCCGTGGCGCACCGGGGTCGACCGGGCGCGCAGGATCGCGGCGTAGAGCTGCTTCTCGACGACCGACTGCAGCTTCGCGTCGATGTTCGTGACGAGGTACTGACCCGGGACCGGCGACGTCTCGCTCACGGTTCCGACGACCGCGGCGGCCTGGTTGACCGCCAGCTGCTTGACCCCCGGGGTGCCACGCAGCGCGGTGTCGTACTGCGACTCGAGGCCGGACCGGCCGATGAGGTCGGTGCGCTGGAGCTTGGACTGGACCGAGGTGATCAGTCCGGCCTGCTCCTGCTTCTTCTGCGCCGCGAGCTCGGCGTCGCTCACGGGGCCGAGGTAGCCGAGCAGGTGGGCGGCGTTGACGCCGTCGATCCCCGGGTAGACGCGGACGGCCTCGAGGCTAGCCGTCACGCCCGGGTAGTCCGAGCGCTTCTCCATGATGGTGAGCGCGAGGTCCTGGGTGATGTCCTTGGCCACCGGGATGGGCTGGAACGGCGAGCCGTTCCAGCAGATCGGCGGCTTCTCGTGCGCGGTGGGCCCGCAGATCTCCAGCCGGTAGGACAGGGCGGTGTACGTCGTGCCCAGCGCCTTCGCGAGGCGGGTGAGGACCGCGACGCCCTTGTCCTTCTGCTCGCCGATCACCGTGCGGTCGACGCTCACGACGAGCGAGGTCCGGTTGGAGACGAGCGGGCGCCCGAGCTGGTCGAGGATCAGGCCGCGGGTCGCAGGGGTGACGACGTAGCGGTTCTGGTTCGCGTCCGCCTGGTGGGCGTAGGTGTCCGCGGAGACGACCTGGAGGAAGAAGAGCCGACCGATCATGGTCACCAGCAGGGACACGATCAGGACGCCGAGCACCGCGAGGCGCAGTGACGACCTCTCGCTCACGGGTCAGTGCTCCTGGTCGGTGCTCGGGGCTGTGGTGCCGTGGGGGCGTGACGCGGGGTGGTGCCCGGGCGCGGCACCCCCGGGGAGGGCGGTGCTGATCGGGTCGCTAAGGCGTGGACGACGGGCGCGGGCGGCGGGTTCCCCGACGTGACGGACGACTCACGCTGGTGGGGCGCCGGACGGCGGTGTCCGGTCCCGGGGCCGTGGCGCCAGGTTACCGGCTCATCGACCGACCTCGTAGCGGGGAGCGGGCGGGTCGACCCTCCGCCAGAGCCAGGCCACGCCCGGGACGACGAAGGCGGCGAGGACCACGGCGTAGGCGGTCTGGGTCAGCACGAGGCCCGGCACCCGCTCCCAGGAGATGCGCGGATCGGCCACGAGCCCGCCGATGAGCGCGAAGGACAGCGTGGCGCCGCCGGCGAGCAGCCCGGCCAGCGCGACGGTGGTGAACGGCGAGCGGTCCCGGTCGCCGCCGAGCAGGCCCGCGAGGTAGCCGACCACCACGAGGACCACCGCGGTGAGGCCGATGACGCCGTCGGCAGGGGTGACCAGGTCGAGGGCGACCCCCGCGGCCAGGCCGGTGGCGGCGCCGCGGACCGGGCCGGCCACGAGACCGAGGGCCACGACGGTCACGGTGAGGACGTCCGGGGTCGCGCCGGGCAGGTGGAGCAGGGGCATCGCCGTGAGCTCGAGCAGGAGCGCGGTCACGACGAGCGCGACGGTGAGGGCGGTGCGCAGCCAGATCACGTCAGGACGCCGAGGGGTTCGGGGTCGGCGAGGCGGCGTTCGAGGCGCCGGTCGCACCGCTGGCGCCGGTGGCGCCGGTGGCACCCGCGGTCGCCGTCGGCGTGGGCCTGGGCGGGAGGACGGCATCGCCCGGGTTGTTCTTGGGCGCGACGACCACGACGCCGACGACGTCGAGGGAGGTCACGTCGACGTAGGGGTCCACCTTGGCGACCCGGGTCAGCTGGCCCGGGGTCCCCTCGACCGAGGTGACGGTGCCCAGGGGTACGCCGGGGACGTAGGCGCCGCCCTTGATGCCGTAGGACACCAGCCGGTCGCCGACGGCGACGGGCGCGAACGGGTCGAGGAGCTGCAGCTCGAGGGAGTGCGGGTCACCGGTGCCGTTGAGGAAGCCGACCTGCATCGAGGACTCGACCCGGGCACCGACGGTCGACGTGGCGTCGACGAGCAGGGCGACGGTGGCCGTGGACGACGTGGTGGCCACGACCCGGCCGACGAGGCCCTTCCCGTTGATCACCGTCTGGTCGACCTTGATGCCCTGCGCGCTGCCGACGTCGATCGTGACTGTCCACGCGAAGCCCTGGGCCGGGCCGATCGCGATGACCTGCGCGAACTGTGTCTTGTACTGACCCGCGCCGGCGAGGTGGAGCAGGTCGTTGAGCTCCTGAGCCCGGTTGCGGTCGTACTCGGTGGTGTTCACCTGCTGCTGGAGCGCGTCGATCTGCTTCTGCAGGTCGGCGATCTGCTGGTCCTTGCTCCCCAGCGAGGAGATCGACGACAGGAAGTTCTTCACCGGCCGGACCACCGCGCTCGCGGCGTTCTCGATGGGACCGAAGAAGCCGGATGCGGAGTCGCGCGCCCCCGACCCCCCGCCGCGGAGGCTGAGCACCACGAGGGTCAGGGACGTGAGCAGCAGCAGACCGAGGATGGTCCGCGTCCGCTTCGTGTCCCGCATGCGGTGTGCTCTCCCTGCTCACGGGTGCGCCCGCGACGCCGAGCGTCGCGGGCGCAGCCGTACGTGTTCCGTCGTGGTGGACCGGCGCGCCTAGCTGCGCGCCTCGGCGATGAGGACCTGCTGGAGGGCCTCGAACTCCTCGACGCACTTGCCCGACCCCAGCGCGACGCAGTCGAGCGGGTCATCAGCGATGACGATCGGCATCCCGGTTTCGTGCCGGAGCCGCTCGTCGAGGCCGTGCAGCAGCGCGCCGCCCCCGGTGAGGACGATGCCGCGGTCCATGATGTCGCCCGACAGCTCCGGCGGCGTCCGGTCGAGCGTGGTCTTGACGGCGTCGACGATGGCGTTGACCGGCTCGTCGATGGCGCGGCGGATCTCCTCGGCCGTCACGACGACCGTGCGGGGAAGGCCGGTGACGAGGTCGCGGCCGCGGATCTCGGCGTGCGGCTCGTCAGGGCTCGGGAACGCCGAGCCGATCGCCATCTTGATCTCCTCGGCGGTGCGCTCGCCGAGCATGAGGGAGTACTCCTTCTTCACGTAGTTGATGATCGAGGTGTCGAGCTCGTCACCGCCCACGCGGATGGAGAGGCTGGTCACGATGCCGCCGAGGCTGATGACCGCGACCTCGGTGGTGCCGCCACCGATGTCGACCACCATGTTGCCGGTCGGCTCGTGCACGGGCAGCCCGGCGCCGATGGCCGCGGCCATGGGCTCCTCGATGATGTAGACCTTGCGGGCGCCGGCGGCGTAGCCGGCGTCCTTCACCGCGCGCTGCTCGACGCCGGTGATGCCCGAGGGCACGCAGACGACGAGGCGCGGCTTGGCCAGGTGGCGCCGCTTGTGCACCTTCTGGATGAAGTAGCGCAGCATGCGCTCGGTCGTGTCGAAGTCGGCGATGACGCCGTCCTTGAGCGGCCGGATGGCGACGATGTTGCCCGGCGTGCGGCCGATCATCTTCTTAGCCTCGGCACCCACGGCGAGGATGCCGCCGGTGGTGTTGTTGATCGCGACGACGCTCGGCTCGTTGAGCACGATGCCGCGGCCGCGCACGTAGACGAGGGTGTTGGCGGTGCCGAGGTCGACGGCCATGTCACGACCGATGAACGACAGGTTGTTGGCCATGGGGCGGGGAAGCCTTCCGGTGGAGAACGAACGGGTGAACGGCGCGCGTCGGTGCAGTACGCCGACCGAGCCCCATGGTACGGGCCCGGAGGGGGTGCTCGTCCACGTCGCTCCGGCGACAGGACACCGCCCCCGAAGGATCGCCGCAGGTCAGTCGGGGTCGAGCATGGCGTCCGGTGACGGCCACGCGTCGAGGATCACGTCCGGTCGGCCACGCGCAAGCTGGTCAGACGAGGTTCGGGAAGAACAGCGCGACCTCGCGAGCGGCCGACTCCGGGGAGTCCGAGCCGTGCGAGACGTTCTCGCTCATCACGGTGGCGAGGTCGCCGCGGATCGTGCCCGGAGCGGCCTTGGCCGGGTCGGTGGCGCCCATCATCGTGCGCCAGGAGGCGATCGCCTCGCGGCCCTCGATGACGGCGGCCAGCAGCGGGCCGGAGGTGATGAAGTCGACGAGCTCGCCGAAGAACGGCTTGTCCTTGTGCTCGCCGTAGTGCTCCTCGGCGGTGGCGCGGTCGAGGGTGCGCAGCTCGAGGGCCACGAGCCTGAAGCCCCTGCGCTCGATGCGGCTTAGGACCTCGCCGACCAGGCCGCGGGCGACGCCGTCGGGCTTGACGAGGACGAGGGTGCGCTCGGACACGACTGTGCTCCAGGGTGAAGGCGGGTTCGGGGTGGCGCGGGGCCGGGAAGCCCGGACGACGCAGCCCTGATCCTAACCGTGCGTGGAGGGGGCGTCGGACGCCCCGTCGCGTGCCGACCGCGCCTTCGCCGCGTTCTCCGCGGATAGCCGGTCGCCCTTGGCGCCGTAGACCAGGGCCACGACCCAGACGCCGAGGAAGACCAGCCCGAGCACGGCCATCGCGGGAACGAGGAGTCCCGACAGGCACACGAGGACCTGGAGCGTCCAGCCGACGGCGACGCCGCCCGGACGACGCACGAGGCCCGCGCCGAGCACGAGGAGCACCGAGAGGACGGCGAGTGTCACAGCCGCGGGGGTGCCCCGGCCGTCCGCGAGCACCGCGACGGGGATCGCGAGGGCGACGACCAGCGCCTCGAACACGAGGATGGCGGCGAGCAGGGACTTCATCCTCAGGCCTCCGCGCGGCCGAGCAGGGCGCGGGCCTCCGCCGCCGTCACGACCGAGCCGGTCACGAGCACGCCGGAGCCGCCACCGAGCTCTGCGGCGGCCTCGTCGGCGCGGGTCATCGCGAGGTCGAGGGCGTCGGCTAGCCGGGAGGACACCTCGACCCGGTCGGCCCCGAACACCTCGACCGCGATGGCCGCGAGGGTGTCGACGTCGGTGGCACGCGGCGACGAGCTGCGGGTGATGACCACCTCCGCCAGGACCGGCTCCAGAGCCGCGAGCACTCCGCGCGCGTCCTTGTCGGCCAGGACGCCGACCACGCCCACGAGCGAGGTGAACTCGAAGCCGTCGGTGATGGCCGCGGCGAGGGCGGCGGCGCCGTGCGGGTTGTGCGCGGCGTCGACGACCACGGTGGGCCCGCGTCGCACGACCTCGAGGCGGCCCGGCGACTCGACGGCCGCGAACCCCTGGCGCACGAGGTCGGGGTTGAGCGAGGTGCCCCCACCACCGAGGAAGGCCTCGGCCGCGGCCAGCGCCATCGCGGCGTTGGCCGCCTGGTGCGCCCCGAACAGCGGCAGGAAGATCTCGGGGTACAGGCCCGCGGGCCCCTGGAGGGTGAGCAGCTGACCGCCGATCGCCGGCGCTCGAGCGACGACCCCGAACTCGACCCCCTCCCGCGCGGCCGAGGCGTCGGCCTCGACGCAGGCGCGCAGCAGGACCTCGGCGACCGCCAGCTCCTGCGCGGCGAGCACGACCGACGAGCCGGGCTTGATGATCCCCGCCTTCTCACCGGCGATCGAGGCGAGGTCGGGACCCAGGTAGTCCATGTGGTCCAAGGCGATCGGTGTGACGACGGCGACGGCGGCGTCGGCCACGTTCGTGGCGTCCCACCGGCCGCCCATGCCGGTCTCGAGGATGACGACGTCGACGGGTGCGTCCGCGAACGTCGCGAAGGCGAGCCCCGTCATGACCTCGAAGAAGCTGAGCGGCGGACCACCGGCCTTCGCGCTGCTGCGGTCCGCGATGGCGACGTAGGGCGCGATGTCGTCGAAGACGGTGACGAACCGCTCGAGGTCGACGGGCGCGCCGTCGATGCGGATGCGCTCGCGCAGCGAGTGCAGGTGCGGGCTGGTGAACAGACCGGTGCGCAGGCCGAGCGCGCGCAGCACCGACTCGACCATCCGGGCCGTCGAGGTCTTGCCGTTCGTGCCGGCCAGGTGGATCACCGGCACGGCGCGGTGCGGGTCGCCGAGCAGGTCCACGAGGGCGCTGATCCGGTCGAGCGAGGGCTCGATCCTCGACTCGGGCCAGCGCCGGGTGAGCGCTGCCTCGATGGCCTGGAACCGGGACAGGACGTCGTCGGCCTCGTCGTCGGTGAGCTCCACGACCTCGGCCGGCTCCTCGGCGTCGTCGTCGACGAGGTCGAAGGCAGGCCCGAGGCCGCCGTCCTCGTCGTCGTCGGGAGCCATCTCGCCCCGGGGGTCGCCCGCCGCGCCGCGCAGGTGGCCCTCGGCGTCCTCGAGCTCCTCGTCGTCCTCGACGTCGGGACCGAGATCGTCGTCCTCGTCGCCGTCGAGGGGGCCGCTCAGGTCGTCGGGCTCGTCGCGGGGATCCACGAGCGGCGATCCTACGCGGAGCGGGGCACCGGGCCGTCCGCGCCGGAACGCGTTCGGGGCACGGCGGCGCGTTCCCTAGGATTGGCCACCATGAGCACCCCTGCGCCCGACTCGCGCGTCCCGGAGAAGCCGACGATCGACGGCATCGAGGACCGCTGGGCGCAGGTATGGGAGCAGCAGGGCACCTACCGCTTCGACCGGTCGAAGACGCGCGAGGAGATCTACGCGATCGACACCCCGCCCCCCACGGTGAGCGGGTCGCTGCACGTCGGCCACGTGTTCTCCTACACCCACACCGACTGCATCGCGCGCTACCAGCGCATGCGCGGCCTCGAGGTGTTCTACCCCATGGGCTGGGACGACAACGGCCTGCCCACCGAGCGCCGCGTGCAGAACTACTTCGGCGTGCGCTGCGACCCGTCGCTGCCCTACGACCCGTCCTACGAGCCGCCCGCCAAGCCCGACGAGAAGCGCCAGGTGCCGATCTCGCGGCGCAACTTCGTCGAGCTCTGCGAGCGCCTCACCCTCGAGGACGAGAAGGCGTTCGAGGAGCTCTGGCGCCGGCTCGGCCTCTCGGTCGACTGGTCGCACAACTACCAGACCATCGACGCAGGGGCGCGGTCCGCCTCCCAGCGCGCGTTCCTGCGCAACCTGGCCCGCGGCGAGGCCTACCAGTCCGAGGCTCCGACGCTGTGGGACGTCACATTCCGCACGGCCGTGGCGCAGGCCGAGCTCGAGGACCGCGAGCGCGAGGGCAAGTACTACCGCATCGGCTTCCCGGCGCCTGACGGCTCGCGGGTGTTCATCGAGACCACCCGCCCCGAGCTGCTCGCGGCGTGCGTCGCCCTCGTGGCCCACCCCGACGACGAGCGCTACCAGCCGCTGTTCGGCACCACGGTGCGCACGCCGTTGTTCGACGTCGAGGTGCCGGTCGTCGCGCACCACCTGGCCGACCCCGACAAGGGGTCCGGCATCGCCATGATCTGCACGTTCGGCGACACGACCGACGTCACGTGGTGGCGCGAGCTGCAGCTGCCCACCCGCCCGATCATCGGCTGGGACGGCCGGATCCTGCCCGACACCCCGGAGTGGATCGCCACGCCGACGGGCCAGGAGACCTACGCCGCCATCGCCGGCGCGACGTCGTTCACGGCCAAGGAGCGCATGGTCGAGGCCCTCGGTGCGGCGGGGTTCGTCGAGGGTGACCCGCGACCGACGATGCAGGCGGTGAAGTTCTTCGAGAAGGGCGACAAGCCGCTCGAGATCGTCACGTCACGCCAGTGGTACATCCGCAACGGCGGCCGGTCCGACGAGATCAAGGACGACCTGCTGGCCCGCGGCGCCGAACTGGCGTGGCACCCCGACTACATGCGCCACCGCTACGACAACTGGGTGGGCGGCCTGAACGGTGACTGGCTGGTGTCACGCCAGCGCTACTTCGGGGTGCCCTTCCCGGTCTGGTACCGCCTGGACGCCGACGGCGTCGTCGACCACGACCACCCCGTCCTGGCCGCCGAGGACACCCTGCCCGTCGATCCGCAGGCCCAGTGCCCGCCCGGGTTCACCGAGGACCAGCGCGGCGTG
>DATCCY010000092.1:0-59313 GCA_036510975.1 Candidatus Nanopelagicales bacterium | reverse complement strand
GCGGATGCTCGCAAAGGCGCGCCAGATCCTTGTGTCGGAGCTCGCACTTGCCGAGAACACCAACGAGGACAAGGCCGAGGCGATCCTCGACGAGGTGCTCGCCTCCTGACCTGCGCGGCCGCGCCGGTCAGGTGCGGCCTGCACGGTTCTCGGCAGGAGGAACGCGCATGGCTCTGCGGATCACCCGCGTCCCGAGCATCGCCGTGGAGGCGCTGCGCCTGTTCGTCGTGGCCGCCGGCGCCGGGATCGGCTACGAGGTCGCCGCGTGGCTCGGGTCCAACGGCAACCGCGAGGTGCTCGGGAACTTCAACGGCCTCTGGGCCGGTGCCATCCTCGGTGCCCTCATCGGCTACGTCCTGGGCGGTGTGCTCGCGCGGCTGGCGATGCGCACGCTCGACCGCGGGGAGCGTGCCCTCGAGGGCCTCTCGGCGGAGCAGGTCGTGGCCGGCAGCTTCGGCGCCGTGGTCGCGGCCGTGTTCGCCGTGGCGGTCAGCTGGCCGCTGTTCCTGCTCGGTCCGCCGCTCATCATCGCTCCGATCTTCCTGTTCATCGTGGTCGTGTTCGCGATCTTCGGCTTCCGGGTCGGCCGCTCGCGCCGCGACGCCACGCTCGGCGCACTCGGGGGCGCCGCCGGCCTCGCCCCGCGCAGCCCCGCCGCGGCCTCGCTGCCCCGGCTGGTCGACACCTCCGTGGCGATCGACGGCCGCGTGCTCGACGTCGTCCGGTCGGGCTTCCTGCACGGTCGGTTCCTCGTCCCGCAGCCGGTGATCGACGAGCTGCAGAACATGGCCGACTCCTCCGACGACCTGCGCCGGGCGAAGGGCCGCCGCGGCCTCGACGTCCTCGAGGCGCTGCGTCGCGAGCACGGCGTCGAGCTGCTCTCGATCCCCGACGAGGCCCTGGGGGTCACCGACGTCGACGCCAAGCTCGTGCGGATGTCCATCGACCGCAACTGCGCGCTGCTCACCTTCGACACCAACCTCGCCAAGGCGGCCGCGATCGCGGGGGTGAGGGTGATGAACCTGCACGGGCTCGCGCTCGCGCTGCGCCCGCTCGTGGTGGTGGGCGACGAGGTCGACCTGCACCTGCTCAAGGCGGGCAAGGAGGCCGGCCAGGCCGTCGGCTACCTCGACGACGGCACGATGGTCGTCACCGAGCAGGCCCGGGACCGCCTCGGTACCGACTGCCGCGTGGTGGTCACCAGTGTCGTCACGACGGCCAACGGCCGGCTCGTGTTCGCCAAGCCGTCGAAGGCGGCCGATCGGTGAGTCGTACGGCCGTGATCGTCCCCGCCGCGGGACGCGGGGAGCGCCTCGGTCCCGGTGCCCCGAAGGCGCTGCGCACGCTCGGCGGCGTCCCCATGCTCGTGCACGCCGTGCGTGCGCTCGCGTCCGCGCGATCGGTCGACCTCGTGGTGGTCGCGGCCCCGGAGGACGGCGTACCCGACGTGGTGGCGCTGCTCGGCGAGCACGGTCTGCTCGACCCGGACGGTGCCCGCGCCGGCGCGCTCGTGGTCGCCGGCGGGGACACCCGTCAGGACTCCGTCGCGCGTGCGCTGCACGCCCTCCCACCCGACTACGACGTGGTCCTCGTGCACGACGCGGCACGTCCGCTCGTCCCGACCTCGCTCGTCGACTCGGTGGCCTCGGCCGTGCGCGCCGGCGCCGACGCCGTCGTGCCCGGTCTCCGCGTCGCCGACACGATCAAGGCGGTCGACGACACGAACGACGTGACGGCCACCCTCGACCGCTCGCGGCTGCGGGCGATCCAGACGCCGCAGGGATTCCGGCGCACGACGCTGACCGCCGCGCACGCCGCGGCCGATCCCGACGCGCCTGCCACCGACGACGCCGGACTCGTGGAGCTCCTCGGCGGTTCCGTGCTCGTGGTGCCCGGCGACGAGGAGGCGTTCAAGGTGACGCGGCCGCTCGACCTGCTGCTCGCCGAAGCGGTGCTCGCGCGACGCAGGGCAGCCGGTGTCGTCGTCTGACCGCGGGCTGCCGCGGGTGGGTGTCGGGGTCGACGTCCACCCCTTCGAGGCCGGTCGGACTCTGTGGTTGGCGTGCCTGGAATGGCCTGGGGAACAGGGAGTCTCGGGCCACAGCGACGGCGACGCCGCAGCGCACGCGGTGTGCGACGCGCTGCTCTCCGCTGCAGGCATCGGTGACCTCGGGACGGTGTTCGGCGTCGACCGTCCGGAGTGGCACGGTGCCTCGGGCACGGCTCTGCTGTCCGAGGTCGTGCGGCTCCTGGGCGAGTCCGGCTTCGCGATCGGCAACGTGAGCGTGCAGGTCATCGGCAACCGTCCCAGGCTCGGCCCGCGCCGCGACGAGGCGCAGACGGCGATGAGCGCCGTGGTCGGCGCACCCGTGTCGGTGTCGGCGACGACCACCGACGGGCTGGGGCTCACCGGACGCGGCGAGGGCATCGCCGCCGTCGCGACCGCGCTCGTCGTGCCCATCCCCGACGTCCCCTGACGTGAGCGGGCCGTCCCGGCGGCCGCGACGGCGGGCGTCCGTGACCTCGTGTCCGTCGTCGTAGGGCCACCGCGGCGGGAAGGCTCGTCGTCCGTTCATGAGTCGCTCAAGCGGCTGACGTCTTCGCGAGCGCGTGGCAGCGAGTGGTGGCGCCGGTGATGCTGGACGTGGTCTCGCGAAGCGCCGCGTTCCGGTGACGGTCACCCCGTCCGAAGGTCCACGGCTCGCGGGATCGCGGGTCGCCCCGCCGTCCAGGACACGGCGGGGCGACCTGCGGGGATCCGCCGCCGGTGTCCATCGACTGCGGAGTGCACCGACGGAGTGCACCGGCGGAGTGCACCGATGGAGTGCGACGCGCCACACGTCGCCTGATCGGACCAACTCGGCTCAGACCGGCGGTGCGGCGCCCCCGATCCACAACATGAGGGGACCCTCGACGGGAGTCTGGCCATGCGGATCGGAACCAGCGCACGAGTCTCGGTGCTGCTGACCGCGGGAGCCGTCGGCCTCGTCGGCATCGCCGCGATAGCGACCCCCCGAGCGGGCGCCGGCGTCGGCCTGCCGCCCGCGAGCGTGCAGACCTACGACACCGGTGCCGTGCTCGGCGCGGTCGCCGAGACGCCGGTCGTGCGCACGGTCGTGATGCTGCGGTGCTCGAGCTACCGCTACGTGACGAGGACCCGCACGACCGTGTGCCTGCGGAGCAGCCGGGCACGGACGACAGCGCGCTTCCTCGGCTCCGTCGTGCAGACCAAGGACACCGGGGGGGCCTGGACCCGGGTGCCCTACGTGTGGGTCCCGCGCACGAAGGTGCTCTCCTACTCGCACTGGCTCGACCTGCAGCTGCGCAAGCCGGCCGTGCCGGACCCGACCGACCTGCCCGTGCCCAGCGCGCCGCCCACCCCGACGACGCCGACGCCGACGGTTCCGGCACCGGCACCGGTGCCCGCATCGGCCGTGGGGGCGAGCGTTATCCCGCAGCCCGAGGGTGCGGGCGTCTCCCCCACGCCCTGGCTGGACGTGCCCGGTGACGCAGCGGAGAAGGCGAGCGCCTACACCTACTTCCCCGCGGACGCGACGGCGCGGGTCGCGGCCCACTGGGACCGCTGCACGCCCATCACGTGGACGGTGGACCTGACGCGGGTCGCCTCGGCCGGCACGACCGCGGCCGACGAGCTCGCCCGGTGGCAGCAGATCGTGACCTACGCCTCGCGCGTGACCGGCTACACGTTCCAGTACGTCGCGGGCGACGGCAAGGTCACGATCGACCCCGCGCGCAGCCAGCCGGTGGACAGCGCGTGGTCGGGCACCGGTGCGGCGATCGTCATCAGCTACGTGGCGCCCGACGACCCGGGTGCCTACCGCTCCTCCGCGGTCGGCGGTCAGGTGATCGGCCGGGCCGGACCGTGGTACGCCGTCCTCCCGGGCGGCGCGAAGCGGATCTTCAAGGCCTACGTGCAGCTCGACTACGAGTGGCTGCCGACCGCGTCCGAGGCGGACCACTACAACCTGCTGTTCCACGAGTTCGGCCATGCTCTCGGCCTCGGGCACGTGGCCGACCCGACCCAGGTGATGAACCCCTCCATCGCGACCCAGGACACCTACCGCCTCGGCGACCGCACCGGGCTCTGGCAGCTCGCCCAGGACCCCTGCGTCGCCACGACGGGCTGAGCCGAGGTCCCTGACGAGGTGACCGCAACGACGACCGGCGCGGCGGCCCTGCGCCGTGACTCGGCTGGCGGTGGTCGTTGCCGCACGCCATTAGGCTTCACCCTGTGACCCTGCGCCTGCACGACACCGCCACCCGGGCGGTCCGCGACTTCGTCCCGCTCGTCCCGGGACGGGCCTCGCTCTACCTCTGCGGCGCTACGGTGCAGGCGGCGCCCCACGTCGGACACATCCGCTCGGGCGTGAACTTCGACGTGCTCGGCCGGTGGCTGCGGGCGTCGGGCTACGACGTCACCTTCTGCCGCAACGTCACCGACATCGACGACAAGATCATCGCCCGGGGTGAGGCAGAGGGACGTCCGTGGTGGGCGGTCGCGACCGAGTTCGAGCGCGAGTTCACCTGGGCCTACGACGTCCTGGGCTGCACCCGACCCACGATCGAGCCGCGCGCCACCGGTCACGTGCCCGAGATGATCGAGCTGATGCGCGCGCTGATCGAGGGCGGTCACGCCTACGCCGTCGACGGCGACGTCTACTTCGACGTCCGCTCCTTCCCGGACTACGGCGCGCTCTCGAGACAGCGACCCGACGAGATGCAGGCCGCGGGCGACAGCGTGGGCGACACCCGCAAGAAGGACCCGCGCGACTTCGCGCTCTGGAAGGCGGCGAAGCCGGAGGAGCCGAGTTGGCCGACGCCCTGGGGCCACGGCCGTCCGGGCTGGCACCTGGAGTGCTCGGCGATGGCGGGCAAGTACCTCGGCCCGGCGTTCGACATCCACGGCGGCGGGCTCGACCTGATCTTCCCGCACCATGAGAACGAGATCGCGCAGAGCAAGGCGAACGGCGACCCGTTCGCGCAGTACTGGCTGCACAACGCGTGGGTCACCACCAGCGGCGAGAAGATGAGCAAGTCCCTCGGCAACTCGCTGCTCGTGCGCGAGGTCGTGCGGCGAGTTCGTCCGATCGAGCTGCGCTACTACCTCGTGTCGGCGCACTACCGCTCGATGATCGAGTTCTCGTTCGAGGCGCTCGAGGAGAACGCCGTGAGCTTCCGGCGTATCGAGGGGTTCCTCGAGCGCGCGTGGGAGTCCGCGCCGGTCGACGTCGAGTTCGAGCTCGTGCGGCCTGCTGCGTTCGACGCGGCGATGGACGACGACCTCGGTGTGCCGCAGGCACTCGCGGTGGTGCACGACACGGTGCGCGAGGGCAACGCCGCGCTCGCCGCGG
Source organism: Candidatus Nanopelagicales bacterium (assembly GCA_036510975.1). Classification (GTDB taxonomy): domain Bacteria; phylum Actinomycetota; class Actinomycetes; order S36-B12; family CAIYMF01; genus Longivirga. The sequence goes on along the minus strand of DATCCY010000092.1, from coordinate 53,941 downwards.
GCGACGTCACGGTGGCCGCGAGTCTCGCTGCGTCGGTGCAGGCGATGCTCGACGTCCTCGGCGTCGACCCCTACGCCGCACCCTGGGCCGGCTCCGACGGCTCGGACGACGACGCGCTGCGGGGCGCCATCGACCACCTCGTGGCGGGGCTGCTCGCCGCGCGGGCCGAGGCGCGCGCGGCCAAGGACTGGGCGCGGGCCGACGCCATCCGCGACCAGCTCAAGTCCGCGGGAATCGTCGTGGACGACACGAGCGGCGGCTCACGCTGGTCGCTCGCCGGGAGGGACGACTGATGGCAGGCAACTCCCAGCGCAAGGGCGCCATGCGCAAGGAAGGCACGAAGAAGGGGATGACCGTCGGATCCGGCGGTCAGCGCCGTCGTGGGCTCGAGCCGCGCAAGGCGACGCCCAAGGCCGTCGACCGCACGAAGCACCCGAAGCACAAGGCGGCGGTCCGCACGGCCAAGCAGCAGGAGGCCGTGGCGAAGAAGGCTCCCGCGTCCGGCTCCGGCGCGCGCGGCGGCACGTCGGTGCGCACGCGCAAGGACGGCACCGAGCTCGTGATCGGGCGCAACGCCGTGGTCGAGGCGCTGCGCGCCGGCGTCCCCGGGAAGACGCTCTACGTCCAGCTGTTCCTCGAGAGCGACGAACGAGTGAAGGAGACCTACGCCCTCGCTGCCGAGGCCGGTCTCCCCATGCTCGAGACCTCCCGCGTGGAGCTCGACCGCCTCACCGCGGGAGCCGTCCACCAGGGCCTCGCGCTGGCCGTGCCGCCGTATGAGTACGCCGACCCGATGGATCTCCTCGACATCGCGACCGACGCCGGGCAGGCGCCGCTCATCGTCGCGCTCGACAGCATCACCGACCCGCGCAACCTCGGCGCCATCGTGCGCTCGGCCGCGGCGTTCGGTGCGCACGGTGTCCTCATCACCGAGCGACGGTCGGCCGGTATGACGGCGTCGGCGTGGAAGACCTCGGCGGGTGCGGCCGCCCGAGTGCCGGTGGCGCGGGCCACGAACCTCACGCGCACTCTCAAGGCCTACGCCGATGCCGGCTGCATGCTCGTCGGCCTGGCGGCCGACGGCGTGTCGCTCGACGACCTCGACCCGGAGGTCGCGACCGGCCCTGTTGTGGTGGTCGTCGGCAGCGAGGGGGAGGGACTGAGCCGCCTCGTGCGCTCGACGTGCGACCTCACCGTCGGCATCCCCATGACGCACGACACGGAGAGCCTCAACGCGGGCGTGGCTGCCGGCGTCACGCTCTACGCCCTGAGCAGGGCTCGGCGCAGCGGCTGAGAACTGGTGCTGGGCCTGCGATCGCGCGCGCTTGAGCCTCTCGAGAACGGGCGCTGAGCAGAACCAGAGCGACGTCCACTCGCCGCCACCCGATCGGCGCACCGGACCCACCTCGACGATCCCGACACTTCAGGGGAGAGAAGAGGACGGTGAGCAGCCATGACCACGCGGACAACGGCGCGGACGTCGATCGATGTGATGGAGATGCTCCGTCACCGCATCCCCTTCATGCTGTTCGTCGACCTCGCCTACCTGGCCTCCGCGACCGCGGCCGCGACCGTGGCGCAGCTGCCCGCCTGACCCGCTCGCAGCCGTGCGCCGGAGCCGGAGTCGACGTCAGCTGGAGGGCTCGGCGGCGTACTCGTCGTCCGACCCTCCGCGGTGATCGGCGGCTGCCCGCGCCGTCGCCGTCTTGTTGATGGCGTCGCCGAGCAGCGGGAAGACGAGGACGGTCAGCGCGCCGGCACCGACGAGCGCCGCGGCGTTCTCCGGGAGCATGGCGCCCTGGCTCACCTCGAGGCTCGTGATGGCCACGAGGATCGGCAGCGCGGTGGCGACGTAGAGCGTGAACTGCCAGCGCTCGCGCACCGCGGGGATCGCGGAGCGGTAGAGGAAGTACTGCGGGATCCCGCGCACGACGAGCAGCAGCACGAAGAAGACGACCAGGCGCCCGGGGTTCGCGACGATGGACGCGATGTCGAGCTTGGCGCCGCTGACGACGAAGAAGAGCGGGATGAAGAAGCCGAAGCCGATCGCCTCGATCTTCGGCGCGAGCTTGTTGCCCTCGCCGGGCGGTGCGTAGCGACGCAGGACGACGCCGGCGACGAACGCGCCCAGTACCGCGTCGAGGCCGAACTCGGCGGCGAGGCCGAGCAGGAAGAGTAGGAGCACCACGGTCCATCGGACCGCGGTCTGCGAGCTGGTCTGGTGGCCGCGCGCCACGATCGCCGAGATCCGGTCGGTCATCAGACGACCCGGCGAGCGCCAGATCACGAAGGCGACCGCACCGAAGATGACGAGCGTGATGATCGTGAACACCAGCGAGTGCGAGCTCAGCAGCAGCGCGATGGCGAGGACCGGGCCGAACTCGCCGAGGGCGCCGGCACCCATGAAGAACGTGCCGAACTCGGAGTGCAGCAGCCCGCGGTCGCGGATCACCGGGAGCAGCGTGCCCAGGGCCGTGCTGGTCAGGGCGATGGCGATGCCCGCGAGGTCCTTGACGAAGCCGGCCTCCCACAGTCCCCAGGTGATGGCGAACGCGAGCGCCAGGGAGACGAGCCACCCGGTGACCGCCAGCCGGCCGGACCTGCCCTGCAGCGCGTGCGCCTCGAGCTCGAAGCCCGCGAGGAAGAAGAGCATCCCGAGGCCGAGCTCGTTGAAGGTGTTGATCGTCTCGTTGACCGTGATCAGGCCGAGGGCCTGCGGCCCGAACAGGACGCCGAACCCCAGCAGCAGCACCACCTCGGCGATCTTGAGTCGGAACAGGCCCACGATGAGGGGTACGACGGCGGCGATGAGCGCGATGACGAGGAGGGTGCCCACGTTCGTGGCCAGCTCGCTGTCGGCGACGGCCAGGGTGGAGGCCAGAGGGAGCGCGTTCACGATGTTCTTCCTCGCAGTCGAGCCGTCAGAGCAGGTCGCTGAGGTCCATCTCGGCGGTGTCGTCGAACCGTAGCCCCTGGGTGTTGCTCGGTGTGCCCAGTCGCTGCCCGAGCACCGCCTGCTCGTCGGGCTTCGTCGTCAGCACGTCGGCGACGTAATCCTCGGCCGCCTCGTTGAGCGAGATGTCGCGCTGCAGCCGCTCACCCATGAACCAGCGGTGCTCGAGCACCTCGTGGAACATCTCTGCGGGCTCGAGCTTGCCACGAAGCTCCGTCGGCACGAGGCCGGTGACCGGCTCGAACACCTCGGACACCCAGCGGTGCGCGGCGAACTCCTCGTCGATCTCCGGGCCGAGGTGCACGCGGAACGCGTCGAGGTCGTTGAGCAGACGACGCGCCTGGTTCTCCTCGACGTCGAGGCCGGTGAGGCGCAGCAGTCGACGGGAGTGGTGACCGACGTCGACGACCTTCGGCGTCACGCGGATCCGCGAACCGCCCTCCTCCGAGACGACAGACAGCTCGGCGACGTCGAAGCCGAGGTCGTTGAGCCGGCGGACGCGTGCGTCGAGGCGGTGGCGCTCGCTGAACCCGATCGACTCGGGCGCGGTGATCTCGTGCCAGAGCGTGTCGTAGCGGATGCGCACCTGTTGCGAGGTGGCGATCGGGTCGATGCTCGGGTGCAGCCGGCCGGAGGCCTCGACGTCCAGCAGCTCACCGCCCACGTTGATCTCGGCCGTCTCGAGGTCGTAGTGACGCTGGCCGTCGGTGAGCCTGTCGTGGATGTCGCCGGTCTCGGCGTCGACGAGGTAGGCCGCGAAGGCGCCGGCGTCGCGGCGGAACAGCGTGTTGGACAGCGAGCAGTCGCCCCAGGCGAAGCCGGCGAGGTGCAGGCGCACGATGAGGACGGCGAGCGCGTCGATCAGGCGGTTCATCGTGTCCGGGCGCAGCGTGGTCGAGAAGAGCGCGCGGTAGGGGAGCGAGAACTGCAGGTGCCGCGTGATGATCGCCGCGGGAAGCTCGTCGCCTGCGGCGTCGGTGCGACCGCCCACGATGCCCACCGGGTCGACGCACGGGACGTCGCGGCGGCCGAGCTCGAAGAGCAGGTCATACTCGCGCTGGGCGATCGGCTCGACGGTCTCCTTCACGGCGTAGACGACACCGCTGAGCCGCACGAAGCGCACGATGTGCCGCGAGATGCCGCGGGGAAGCGCCACGAGGGTGGACTCCGGCCAGTTCTCGAGCGGCACGTCCCACGGCAGGAAGAGCAGGTCGTGCTCACCCGCAGCGGCGGTGACGCGCAGAGCCATGAATGAATCCTCGCGTTCCCGGATGACGATCAGGTGAACGGGCAGGGCGATCGGATCGGGTGGTTTGCGGCCCTAGCGCTGACCTGTGTGCATCGGCCTCCAGTACGCCAAAGGCGATGCGGCCTCGGTCCTGGACCACCCCCGCAGGGGGTGTCCAGGACCGAGAGGGAGGCGACCGCGGGTCGCCGACTGCCGCATCGCCGGAGGCGTGGCCGACGGTCGGGCTCCGGCAGGAGCCCGACCTTGGAGGCGAGAGAGCTACGACAGGCGCTCGCCCGTGGTGGCGTGGAACATGTGCTGGTGGTCGGGGATGATCCCGACGTACACGTTCTCGCCCTTCATGGGTGGCTGGCGGCCGTCGGCGCGCAGGATGATGTCGCGCGACTGGCCGTCGATGGCGTCGACGTGGCCGTAGACGTAGGCGTCGGCGCCGAGCGACTCGACGACGTCGACCTCGATGGGCCAGCCCTCGTCCTCGGAGACGACCCGGAGGTCCTCGGGGCGGAATCCGATCGTGACGGTGGTGGCGCCGCCGGCCCCTGCCTTGCTGATGATCCCCGGGGTGAGCGGGATGAGTCGCTCGGTCCCGACCATGCCGCCGACCTTCGCGCCGCCCTCGGTGAGAGGAACGGTGATGAGGTTCATGGCGGGGGAGCCGATGAAGCCGGCGACGAAGACGTTCTTGGGGTGGTCGTAGAGATCGCGCGGCGTACCGACCTGCTGGAGGATGCCGTCCTTGAGGACGCACACGCGGTCGCCCATCGTCATGGCCTCGATCTGGTCGTGCGTGACGTAGACCGTCGTGACGCCGAGGCGGCGCTGCAGCGACGCGATCTGGGTGCGGGTCTGCACGCGGAGCTTGGCGTCGAGGTTGGACAGCGGCTCGTCCATGAGGAACACCTGCGGGTTGCGGACGATCGCGCGACCCATCGCGACGCGCTGACGCTGGCCGCCGGACAGGGCCTTCGGCTTGCGGTCGAGGTAGGGCTCGAGGTCGAGGATCTTCGCCGCCTCCTTGACGCGGGTGGAGATCTCGTCCTTGCTGACGCCCGCGATCTTCAGGGCGAAGCCCATGTTGTCCGCGACGGACATGTGCGGGTAGAGCGCGTAGTTCTGGAACACCATCGCGATGTCGCGGTCCTTGGGCGGCAGCGTGGTGACGTCGCGGTCACCGATGAAGATGTTCCCCTTGTCGACGTCCTCGAGGCCGGCCAGCATGCGCAGGCTCGTAGACTTGCCGCATCCCGAGGGGCCGACGAGGACGAGGAACTCGCCGTCCTCGATCTTGAGGTCGAGGGCATCGACGGCGGGGACGGTGGACCCGGGGTAGATCCGGGACGCCTTGTCGAACGTGACAGAGGCCATGGCAGTAGCAACCCTTCACCGGCAGGAACGTGCCGGACGATCCGTTGTGACAGGGACGCCGGGCTCATGCCCGGCGAGCCGAGCGTAACCGTTTACGGCGCGGGTCCGGAAGGTTTCGCCCAGATGAACCCGCAGGCAGCCCCGGGGTTTTCACTGAAGGACGCCTTTGTTGCATAGAGGACAACCAACTCCGCCTTCATTCTCGCGAATGCGACAAAGACGTCCTTCACTGCTACCGGCAGCGGGTCAGGAGATGCGCAGGACGCGGGCGTCGTGGGCGCCGAGGACCACGCGTACGCCGTGCTCCGGGTCGACCTCGCCCATGACCTCGTCGGTCCCGAGGTCGAGCACGGCCGTGCCCGGCACGGCGTGCTCGGTCAGGAGCACGGTCTCGAGCACGGGCTCGGCGCCGAAGTTCAGCACGGTCGTCGCGACGCCGCCGTCGGGGAGGCGCAGCACGAGGGCGAGGAGGGCGGGGTGGTCGGTGTCGGGGACCTCGAGCAGGGTGGCCTCCGCGATGCCGTGCCTGGCGCGCAGCGCCAGGACGCCGCGCAGCCGGCTGGCGAACGACGCGGGGTCGGCGAGCTGCTCCGGCAGCGTGCCGTACAGCGCGCGGCCGCGCGGGATCCCCGATGACGACGCCGTGGCCCCGGGACCGACCCCCATGAGGTCGTGCGCACCGCGGTTGACCCAGCGGGTGTCGGCGTCGCCCATGAGGTGCTCGACGCTCGCGGGGTCGAGGGTCAGGGTGCCGGTGAGGTCCCAGCCGGAGAGCGCGAAGACGCCGGGCTGGAAGGCGTTGTACGCCGCGAGCAGCAGGTGGGCCCGGCGTACGCGCTCGACGTCGTCGTCGGTCAGCGCATCGAGGTCGGAGACGCCGACCGCGGCGGCGGCGACGGTCACGGTGGTGCAGGCGATCCCGTTGGTGGTGAAGGGCAGGTTGTAGGGCCGGTCCGGGCCCGTGAGGGTGGCGAGGAGGTCGGCGCGCACGGTGTCGGCGAGCTCGCCGCCGGTGATGCTGCGGCCCCGGAAGGTGTACAGATCCTGCGCATGGGTGTCGGTGAAGTGGACGAGCTCGTAGGTCAGCTCGTCGTGGTTCTGCAGCGCGTGGACGAGCGATGCGGTGTCGATGCCGAGGCGCAAGCCCTCGCGCAGGGTGAGACGCAGGAACCCTGCGTCGGCCATGAGCAGGGCGTGGTGGTACGCCGGTCGCGTGACGAAGTCGTAGGAGAGGTCCGGGCCCGTGTCGGCCGTCGCCTTGATGGCCTCGATGCTGAGGTTCTGCTCCTGGAAGGTGAAGCCGCCGATCTTGCGCACCATGCTCGCGATCAGGTGGTTCGCCGCGGGCACGAGCGGGTGGCCCTCGGACCAGGCGGTGGAGCCCGGGCGGCGCTCGATGCCGAGGAAGCCGTTGGCGTCCAGGCGGAGCCCGCCCGAGCCGAGGTCGGTGAGCGACTGCAGCGCGTCGCCGAGGACGAGACGCGGTCCGGCCATCGACGGGTCGAGCCAGTTGATCGAGGGCTGTCCGTCCTTGAAGTAGTGCAGGTAGAGCCATCGGCGTACGACGCCATCGACGCCGACCACCTCGCGGGTCGCGCTCCAGTTCGTCTCCTTCACGCCGGGTGCGGCGAACAGGACGCGCTGGAGGGCACCGTGGATGTAGCCGGCATCGGCGAGGGCGCGCTCGGCGAGGACGTCGAGGTTCGCCGAGTCGCGTCCCTCGGGTACGTCGGGGAGCAGGCCCCAGTCCTGCGGGTCGACCATCACCATCTGGTAGATGCCGGGGTAGTCGCCGTAGGCCATCTCCGCGAGGCGGAAGTCGGCGCCCTTGCCGGTGTGCGCCGGGATGATGTCGTCGATCACCGTGCCGCCGTTGCTCGATGCGACGGCGCACAGCGTGCGGTACTCGTCGGCCGTGCCGAACGCGGGGTCGATGCGCGTGCTGATCCGGTCGAAGTGCCCGTCGATCGACGGCGTGCCCTCCCACCCGTCGAGTCCGCCGGAGACCTTCACCGGTCCGGTGTGCACGGCCTGGATGCCGATGGCGCTGAACGCCTTCCAGAGCTCGGAGTCGCCGAGCGTGGCGACGAACGACGATCCGGGCGCGTTGATCAGAGCCGCCGGGTAGGCGGTGAACCAGACGGCGGCCGTGCGGACCGCGGCCCGCGGGTCCGGCGTACCGAAGGGGTTCTGCCACATCGACGCCGTGCCGGAGAGCTGGCGTCCGGTGTGGATCGCGTCCTCGAGCATCGACTCGCCGACGAGCCAGTCGAGGTAGGCGGGGTTGTCGGCGGTGGCCTCGCCGCGGACGGCCGGGTCCGGTGCGGCGCCGCCGTCGGCGGTGGCACGGCGCCACGGCCGGGTGACGGGTCGCCCCTGCGGTCGCGCAGTCGGTGCGGAGTCCTGGCTCGACATGCGGGTCAGTCTGGCACCCCTGCGGGCTCGGTCCTGCCCCGCGGCGACCGCTCTCGACGAACCGACGAGCCGCGGTGCTCGATCATGTGGCGCCGGGAGCTGGTGGAGCAGTGGGTCGAGCAGGCGGTCGAGCAGCGGGTCACGCGGGTCATGCGGGTCGGGCAGCGGGTCATGCGGGTGGGGCGGGTCGGCGGGCCCCGGCGAGGAGGTGCAGGGCCAGGATCGCGTCGTCGGTCGTGGGGACCCGGTAGGCCGCGGCCGTCGCGCCGTCGCCGACCTTGAGGCCGACGTCGGGAGGTGCGAGCCGGGCGAAGGCGGCCTCGTCGGTGACGTCGTCCCCGACGTAGACGACCGCGTCGGCACCCGACTCCGCACGCAGCCGGTCCACGGCACGACCCTTGTCGACGTCGACGATGGACAGCTCGACGACCTCCTTGCCGTGCATCGTGCGCACGCCGCGCCGCCGTGACGCTCCTGCCTCCACCTCGGCCAGGACGCGCGCGGCGTCGGACCGATCGGCGAGCCGGACGTGGACGGCGACGCCCGCGGCCTTCTCCTCCAGCAGGACGCCGGGTACGCCGTTGACCACGGCCCGCAGGTCGCGGAGCAGCTGCTCGAGGAGCTGGGCCGCCGCGGGGGAGAGGGCGACGTGGCTGTCGTGCTCCGCGCCGTGGCTGCCGACGAGCACGAATGCGTCGTCCGGGCGGGTCATCGCGCGCAGGTCGCGCAGGCGCCGGCCGGACACGAGCGCGACGGTCGTGCCGTGCTGGCCGGCGAGTTCCCGGAGCGCCGTCAGCGCCGATGGGTCGACGACGGCGTCCTCGGGCCGGGCCACGATCGGCGCGATCGTCCCGTCGACGTCGCACCCGACGAGCAGCCGCGGGGCCGCCGCAGCTGCGCGCAGAGCCGCGCGCAGGTCGGCGTCGAGCCCGTCCGACGTCACAAGATCATCGACCGTCGTATCCACTGAAGGACGCCTTTGTTGCATGGAGGAAAACGAACTCCGCCTTCATGTGCGGGCTTGTGACAAAGGCGTCCTTCATGGGTTACCGGCCGGGGGGTTAAGGGCGGCGAGGAAGGAGGCGGCCCAGCGGTCGACGTCGTAGACCTCGAGGTGACGCCGCATCCGCGACATCCGGTCGCGCAGGTCGTCGGCGGGGGCGTCCATCGCGTCGCGGATCGCCCGCTTGACGCCGTCGGCGTCGTAGGGGTTCACGAGGAACGCACCGTCGAGCTCGACGGCGGCGCCGGTGAACTCGGAGAGCACGAGCGCACCGTCGTCGTGGATGCGCGACGCGACGTACTCCTTCGCCACGAGGTTCATGCCGTCGCGGTACGGCGTCACGAGCATGACGTCGGCCGCGGCGTAGAACGCCACCAGCTCCTCGCGCGTGAACGGCTGGTGCAGGTACTGGATCGGGGCCGCACCCAGCGCCCCGTGGTCGCCGAGCGCGCGCCCCACCATGAGCTCGATCTCGTCGCGCAGCTTCTGGTAGTCCTCGACGTTCTCGCGGCTCGGCGTCGCGATCTGCACGAGCACGGCCTCACCCGGCTCGACCGACCCGTCGGCCAGCAGCTCGGTGAACGCCTTGAGGCGTACGTCGATGCCCTTGGTGTAGTCGAGGCGGTCGACGCCGAGCAGCACGTGCTTCGGGTCGCCGAGCTTCGCGCGGATCGCCGCGGCCGCGTCCTGGACCTCGACGGTCCGTGCGATCGACTCGTACTCGGCGGTCGCGATCGAGATGGGGAACGCACCGACCTGCACGTGGCGCTTGCCACCGCTCGGACCGAGGTCTGCCACGTCGACGCCGTCGAGGTCGGTCGACACGTCGAGCACCCGGCCGGTGACCGCAAGGAAGTTGGCCGCGCCGCCCGGTGTGTGGAAGCCGACGAGGTCGGCTCCGAGCAGGCCCTCGATGATCTCGCGTCGCCACGGCAGCTGCAGGAACAGCTCGACCGGCGGGAACGGGATGTGCAGGAAGAAGCCGATCCGCAGGTCCGGGCGGCGCTCGCGCAGCATGCCGGGCACGAGCTGCAGCTGGTGGTCGTGCACCCAGACGGTCGCACCCGGGGCCGCGAGCTCGGCGACCTGCTCGGCGAACCGGCGGTTCACCGCGACGTAGGGCTCCCAGTGGTGGCGGTGGTAGACCGGGGTCGCGATGGCGTCGTGGTAGAGCGGCCACAGGGTGCTCGTCGAGAACCCCTGGTAGTAACCCTCCATCTCCGTGCGGGTGAGCTCGACCTCCACGAGGGGGCAGGGCCCGACCCCGTCGGGCAGCGGCGAGAGCTCCACCCCGAGGTCCTCGGGGGAGTACGGGTCGGGGGCATAGCGCCCGGACCAGCCGACCCATACGGCGGAGTCGCGGCGCAGCGTCGGCTCGAGCGCGCTCACCAGGCCGCCGGGCGAGCGGACCCAGGAGGTGGTGCCGTCCTCGGAGACCTCGGCCGCGACGGGCAGCCGGTTGGCGACGACCAAGAACGCGTACGAGGGCTTCATCGTTCCACCGTATGGCGTCTGGTCGTGGGATCGATACCGCAGGAACTGCGCTCCCCGCACACGGAGTGACATCCCCCACGGTCCTGGAGCGCTCCCACCGCGCAGACCGGACGCACGCGGTCAGGACAGCGCGTCGAGGAGCGCACGCAGCGAGGCGAGCCCGTCGAACACGTCGGTGAAGCGCGTGGTCAGCGGGGCCAGGCCGATGCGGACGCCGTCGGGGTGGCGGAAGTCGGGGATTACACCGCGGTCGGACAGGGACTGGACGAGGGCCAGTGCCTCGGGGTGGCGCAGCGTCACGTGCGCACCTCGCCGGTCCGCGTCCCGGGGCGAGGCGAGCGCGACGCCGTAGGGCGTCAGCCATGCGTCGGCGAGGTCCACGGCGTACGACGTGAGCGCGATGCCCTTCGCGCGGACGGCTGCCATGCCCGCCTCGGCGAGCAGCTCGACGCCGCAGTCGACGGCGACGAGGGCCACGGCCGACGGCGTCCCGGTCATGAAGCGACGGATGCCGGGCGCGGGGACGTAGTCGGGCCCCATCGCGAAGACGTCGGCGTGACCCATCCAACCGGGGATCGCGTTGTGCAGCGCGTCGTGGTGGGCGGGGTTCGCCCAGATCCACGCCGGTGCTCCCGGCCCGCCGTTGAGGTACTTGTAGGAGCAGCCGACCGCGAGGTCCGCCTCGACCCCGGGCAGGTCCAGCGGGACCGAGCCGGCCGCGTGCGAGCAGTCCCAGACCATCACGGCGCCGCAGTCGTGGACGGCGCGCGTGATGCCGACGACGTCGGCGATCGCCGCGGAGCGGTAGTCGACGACCGAGAGCAGCACGACAGCGATGTCGTCGTGCAGCACTGCGGCGACCTCGCCGGCGGTGACCGGGTCGGTCTGCGTGGCGCCGGGGTCGAGCGGACCGAGCCAGCGCACGCTGCCGCCTCGCTGCCGCGCCACCTCGCTCGCCACGTAGCGGTCGGTCGGGAACTCGCCGCGGTGCACCACGATCGTCGAGCGACCGGGTCGCAGGTCCATGGCCGCGTTCAGCGCCTTGAAGGTGTTGACCGTGACCGTGTCGCACACCAGAGTCTCCCCCGCGCCGGCGCCGAGCACCGCCGCGCCGAGCCGGTCGCCGATCTGCACCGGCAGGTCCATCCAGCCCTCGTCCCACGACCGGATCAGCCGGTCGCCCCACTGCCCGTGCAGGACCTCGGCGACGCGCCCCGGGGTCGCTGCGGGCAGTCGGCCGAGGGAGTTGCCGTCGAGGTAGACGACGGAATCGTCGGGGATCTCGAAGCGTGCGCGCAGCGGCGCCAGCGGGTCGTCGGCGTCGAGCTGCTCGGCGTAGGCACGGTCGGTGGGCTCGGTCAACGCGCGGTCGGTCGGCTCGGTCATGTCCGCAGGGTGCCACCCGCGAGCCGACGGCGTACGTCGATCCCGGGGGCGTGGGGGACGCGGGGGGGTCAGCCGACCCGACGCTCAGCCGACGCGGGGGCTCGTCTCGAGGGACTGCGCGGCCACGGCGCGGGCGCGGGCCTCGACCGGGGTGGGGACCTGCACGGTCTCACCGGGCAGCGCCAGGACGCGGCGAGCCACGAGGAACGGGTGGCCGCTCGAGGGGAAGCCCCAGAAGGTCTCGACCTTCGCGACGTCGCCGCAGGCGTTGGTGTGGATCATCCAGAACGTCTTGCCGCCGTCCGGGGACCCGAGGTACATCACCACGTGCTTGTAGGGGCAGCCGCCCTGCGGGCAGGTGTCGTAGAGCACCAGGTCGCCGGCTCGCAGCAGCGGCGGCGGGAGGTAGCCGTAGTGCGGGTCGAGGGGTACGCCGTCCCACGGGACCATGTTGCGGGTCGAGGGCGCCCAGCCGTCGCCGGCCGTCGCGAGGCCCGCGCCCTCGTGGTAGGCGCGCGACACGAACGACGAGCAGTCGGCGCGGAACGGCAGCAGCCGACCGGCACCACCGCAGGCGTAGGAGGCACCGAGGTGCTGGAACGCCCAGGTGATCGCGAGCGCGGCCTGCGGGGTCGCGGCCTGCTTCACGGCCTCGCGGCACAGCGTCGCGGCGCCGACGGTGTCGGATCCGTCGCGCAGCGTCGCGGGCACGTTCTGCGTGGGGCAGCCGTCCGGACCGACGGTGACCTGCGGGGCCACGACGTCCAGCGCGGCCAGGCGCGCGTCGATCGCGGTCAGCGCGGCGCCGGCCCGGGCCGCGTCGGCCGCGGCCTTGGCGTCGGCCGGTCGCGCGACGGAGAGTCGTTGATCGACCGACTCGAGCTGCGCGACGCTGAGCGCGAGGTCGAGGCGGGCGCTCTCGGCGTCGTGCACGACGCCGTTCGCGGTGTCGTGCACCATCCGGAACGTGTCGAGCCGGGCGAGGAAGCTGTCCGGCCCGCCGCCGATGATGGACGCGATCGCACCGAGGCCGCCGTCGCCCTGCTGGTACATCTGCGACGCGACGGCGTCGGCGTCGGACTGCGTGGAGGCCACGACGTAGCGGTCGATGTCGGACTGGGTCGAGAGCACCGAGTGCTCGGCCTCGAGACCGAGGACGGCGGCGTGCGCGGCCGTGGCCGCGGCGGAGAGCGTGCCCGCCGCCGTGACGGCCGCCTCGCGCTGCGCGAACAGGGCGAGGTACTCGTCGACCTGGCCCACGCCGGGCGCGACGCCGTCGCTGGGCGGTCCGGGGACGAGCACCGGCGCCGCCGAGGCCGCCGATTCCGACGTAGACGTCGCCGCCGTCGCCTGCGAGGCGGGTGCTCCATCGGCCGGCGCGATGAGCGGCGAGGCCTCGGCCGCACCCGCGGGAACGGGAACGCCCGGGGTCGGTTCCGTGCTCGGCCAGACGACGGGGCCGTCCGACGTCGTCGGCAGCGGAGGCGGTGGCACGGTGTCGGTCGGTGACGGCGTGGGCGCGGGATCGGTGACCGACGGCACGGTCGCGGTGGGGGTGCTCGCGCCAGGGGTGCTCGCGCTGGGATCCGGGACCGGGGTGGCGACGTCGGTGGGGCTCGCGCTGGGGCTCAGGCTGACGCTCGGGCCAGGGGTCGGCGTCACGTCGGCCCGCGCCGTCCCCACGATCACGCCGAGGACCGACGCCGCGACCGCCAGGGTCACCGCGGTCCGCCCGGCCCGGATCCTCACGGGGACCATCTGTACTCCCGCAGGTGAACGGCTGTCGGACGATGGACGTCTGGATGGTCACATCCCCGTGCACAGGGGGTTCGCGGCCGACGGCCGGAGGACTCCCGGGCACGACCCGTCCTCGACGTCGTGCGCACCCCGGTAGCTACCCGCCGGCGCCGCGTGGCTCAAGGTTGGCGCAACCGGGCCGTCCTGATGGAGGTCCTGGCCGTTGCCGCACCTACCGTCGGGAGGCGCAGTCTCCGCGCCTCCTCCTCGCCGCTGTCGCCGCCGTGGTCGCGACCGCGCTGACCGGCTGCGGCTCGCCCTCGACGCCGCAGGCCGCCGCCGCCACCCCGTCCGCGCCGTCGGCCGCCGCGTCCTCGACGGACGGCGCCTCGCCGAGCGCGAGCCCGACCAACCCGTACGGGACGATGTCGGTCGACCCTCCCGGTCCGAACGACCCGGTCCTCGCCGTGACCGGCGGCTCGGCCGTACCGACGTCGCTCACCCTCGCCCAGCTCGAGGAGCTGGGCACGACCCCGTCACCCTCGACGAGCCCTTCGTGAAGCAGCGGCTCGCGTTCACCGGGGTACCGATGTCGGCGGTGCTCGACATGGCCGGCATCCCGGTCTCCGAGGACGCGACCCTGCGCGGCCTCGGCGTGCGCGAGGGCCAGGGCTGGCTGTTCGGCCGGCCGATGACGGCGGACGCGCTGCTGGAGTGGATGGGCGCGTCCGTGTCAGCGGCGTCGCGGATGCGCGACGCGTGGCCGGCGTCGGTCAGGTGACCTTCCACTGGAACGTGTACGTCGCCTTCGTGCCGGTCCCGTCGGTCGCGGTCACGGTGACGTTGTAGGTCCTCGCGGTCCTCGACGTGACCCCGCCGAACTTGCCGGCGCTCGAGAGGGTCACGCCGGACGGCAGGCCGCTCGCGCTCCAGGTCAGTGCCGACGACACCAGGTCGGTGGTCGAGCCGGCCATGGTCGGGCCGGTGACGGTGGTCCGGCGCGGCACGCTGACCAGGTTGCCGGGCAGGGGCGTGATCGTGACCGTGGTGGCGGTGACGGTCCAGGTGAACGAGGTCGACGCCGTCGCTCCGGTGCCGTCGGCGACGGTGACGGTGACGGTCTTGGTGCCCTTGGTCGTCGCCGTCCCGGACATCAGGCCGGTCGCGGCGTTCATCGTGATGCCTGCGGGGAGCCCGGTCGCGGAGTAGGTCAGGGACGTGAGGACGCTGTCGTGGCCGACGGCCTGGACGGAGCCGGTGTGGGTCTGGACGGTAGTCGCGGCGCCGATGGCGTCGATGGTCACGGCGTTCGACGACCCGGCGGTGACGATCGGGTGGGCGATGCGGCAGGACGCGGAGTCGTTGGACCAGGTGCCCTGCATCGGGAAGGTGCGTCCGGTGCCGAAGGAGACGTTCTGCGCGCCGCCCGTGCCGCCGGTGCCGACCCACGAGCACTTGTCGGCGTTCTCGTAACCGGTCGCGTCGAGCCAGCCGCCACCGGGGAACTGGTCGGTGATCGTCTCGGCGTACTCGTGACCCTCCACGATGCTGACGCCGTCGAGGCTGCCGCCGAGCAGGTTGACGTAGTTGGCCCCGCACGACAGACCCATGTCCGGGATGTAGGGCAGGTTGGTGAAGGCGACGTGGTAGCTCGAGCCGATCGGCGTACCGACGAGCCCGGTGTCCCCGGTCCAGTCGTGCCACGCGCACCAGTTCGCGTTCGGGGTGTTGTAGCCGCCCGGGTGCGTGCCGGGGGGCGAGACGACGACGTACTGGATGCTGCGGTTCGCCGCCGTGCTGGTGTTCCCGAAGTTCGCCGCCGCGGCGAGCGCGACCCGCGCGATGTCGGTGTCCGACGACGTCGAGGGAGCCGTGACCCCGGAGTCGTACCAGACGCCGGCGAGCGCCCCGCCCGTTGGGTAGCCGACGTGCGCGGAGGAGGCGGGGCAGCTCGTCGATCCTGCTGCCACCCCCTCGCAGTACTGCGTCATGACGCCGGACCACGTCTCGCCGGACGTGCCGATGGCCTTGAACATCTCCTGCAGCACGGGCGCGATCTTGCGGGTGTCGCCGGTGAAGCTCTGGTCGCCGTTGGCGTCGGTGCCGGCGGTGCCCCACTGGCTGCCCCAGAAGACGAGGTAGACCAGCGGCGCCCCGGTGGTGACGCCGACGCCCGAGACGCCACCGCCGTAGGCGAGCTGGCTGGCGGGGGCCGCTCCTGCGGCCTGCTTCGCCGCGCCGCGCGCGTGCTCGGCCGCCTGGACGGTCGGGTAGTGCACCTTGTGACCGGTCTGCGGCGCGACGTCGAGGACCTGCGGGCTCGCGAGGGCCGGGCTCGCCACGACGGCGGCGGCGATGAGCCCCAGCGACGCGGCGACGGCGAGACGGCGTATGGATGCGGTCATGGTGCGGTCCCCTCGGGTCACGGACCGGCCGCTCCCCCGAGCCGCCGGATACCGGGTCAATGTAAGGGTTCCCTGAGCTCGCCGGGCGGCACTTCACCATCTCCTGATGCTGCCGACGGACGCCCGATCGGCAGGCGACGGCGCCCGGGGCGGCGCCGTTAGACTCCTCGCGTCCGCCGCCCGGTCGGCGGACCCGCGGGCGCTCGGCGTCCGGCCGACGTGGCGCAATTGGCAGCGCACCGCTCTTGTAAAGCGGGGGTTAGGGGTTCGAGTCCCCTCGTCGGCTCTCACTGGCTCTCACTGCTCGGCTCTCACGGCTCTCACTGCTCTCACTGCTCTGTGAATGCCATGGTCAGGGGAAGCGGAGGAACGCGCCGTTGGCCTCCAGCGAGCGCCAAGGGTCGCCACGGAGGCGCAGGTCGGTCAGCTCGGCGGTGAAGTCGGCCACGTTGCGTAGGAATCGCGGCTGCCCTCCCGACGCGTCCAGCCACAACTCCGGGTCCGCTTCCCCCAAGGGGTCGAGGCCCGCAGCCGGCCAGACCGCGCCGGCGGCCCGGGTGAGGTAGCACTCGAGGCACTTCTCACCTTCTCGTGGGGTCGATACCCGCGTTGTGCGACTCTGGGTCGAACGTGACAACGCAACGCGGTCACGCGGAGTCGGATGGTCCGAATCTCGGTGCTCGGTCAGAGTCGTGGGGAGTGTGGATGGGCGTGACCGGTTCGGAGTTCCTTGGTCCGGTGGACTTTCTGGCTGTGGAGTTCCCGTCGGGTCGTATGAACGGCTCTGGCTTCCGCATGCTGCGTGCTCTGGTGGAGGCTGGGACGATCGTCGTTCTCGACCTGGAGTTCGTCCTGAAGGGCGCCGATGGGTCGGTGTCTCGGCTGTCATGGGACGACGTGCCGGTGGACTCGCCGGACGATGTGTCCTCGTGGGCGGGTTCGTTCTCCGGGATCCTCGACGAGTCGGACCTCGATGTCATCGCGGAGTCCATCGCGCCCGGGAGTCTTGCCGGTGTCCTGGTCTATGAGAACGCGTGGGCGGCGCCGATCATGGCTGAGATCACGGCGAGCGGGGCTCGGCTGCTGGGCAGCGGACGCATCGACAGTGATGATCTCAGCGATGCGCTGGACGACTCACAGGACGACGTGTGACCGCGCCGCGGACGGGAGGGATCTGAGATGGGTCTGATCAAGACAGCCTTGAAGACCGCGGTCGCGGTAAAGACCGCGAACGTGGTTCACGACCGGATCCAGCGACGCAAGCAGGCGGAATGGGTCGCCGCAGGTCACTCCCCCGAGTCCTTCCCCGCCCACAACCTGGGCGACGCGACGGCCACCGTCGTGGGGTCCGCGGTCGGATGGCTCGCTCCCGACCCGGGCACGGCCGGCCCCCCGATGCCGCCACCGAGCCCACCGAACCCGGCTGCGGGTCCCGTTGGGCAGGCTCCCGCGCCGATGGACCCCGTCATCGCGCAACTTCACGAACTGGCCGAGCTCCGAGACCGGGGCGTCCTGAGCGAGGACGAGTTCCTCACCCAGAAGCGCCGCGTCCTGGGAACCTGACTCGCTCTCAGCGCACGCGGACGCCGAGTCCAGTACCGCTCAGGTTCGCGTTCCGAGACACGACCAATCTGGCCCCGCGCACGTCCGGTCGTCGAACCCGTGCGTGGCCCTCCGCGGCCGGGCCGACCACCGAACGCCTCATGGGTCCCGGCGTCGGGCCTTCGGGTTGCACTAGCGTCCGGGTGGCTCCGGGGTCGCCGCGGCGCGACGGGTATGTCGCAGCGTGACCGACACCTGACGTACGAGGGCTCGGCTGGCATCCCAGCCGAGCCCTCGTACGCACTAGCTTGCGGTTAGGGCCTCGTGTTTGCAGAGGTTCCTAGAAACCGCCTCCCTGGCCCTTCTCAGCCATTCTCTCCCAGGCGGTGTCCGTGTTACAGGCCCGGCAGCGTGTCGGTGTGCTCGATGCGGACGGCGTCGAGAGCGCGGGGGTCCAGGCCGAGCAGGCTCAGGATGCTCGGTGCGATCTGGGTGGTGAGCACCGGAGAGGCGATGGTCCGTCCAGCGTGGGCGCCGGCTCCGGACACGACGAGCGGGACGTGACGGTCCTGGGCGTCGTTGCCGCCGTGCTCGGCGATCTTCTTGACCCCACCCGTATAGACGACGCCGTGCTGGACGATGCCGATCACGTCGGGGGCGTGGCTGTCGCCGTGGGGGGCGCCGACGAAGTCGTCCGCAGCCTTGCCGGTGTAGACGGTGGTGAGCCCGGAGCTGGTGACGGTGGTGGAGTAGACGCCCTTGGCGTCACCGGCGACGTTGGCCGGGGCGCTGTGGGTGAGCAGGTAGTCCTTGACGAAGGCGCGGGCGGCGGGGCTGCGGTCCGAGAGCCACCAGAGCAGGACGTCGTCGTCGACGGAGAACGCCACGAGGGCGGGGGCACCGGGGTGGTTCGCAGCCCAGGCGGTGTTGACCGCGTCGACGATCGCTCCGTCATTGACTCGGCGCAGCGACGCGAGGTCTTGGGGCGACTGGCCGTGCTTGGCGGACAGGATGATCGTGGTGCTGTCGGCGAGCCCGTCGTGGGCGATCCGGTCGCGGAGTGCACCGACCTGGGTGTCGATGAAGTCCAACGCTGAGCTCAGCAGCGGCCCCGGGGTGACGCCGTCGGCGAGGTAGCCTCCGGCGAGCCCGTCGGATTTGGGGAGCTTCTCGGCGGTGGAGACCGACTGGAAGTTCATCCCGAACACGGCCGGGGTGCCGACCTTCCTCGTGCCGGAGTGGTCGAAGCCGTCGACCTCGTTGAGGACGGCGGCGACCTTGATGCCGTCGTACTCGCGGGTCAGCGCGTTGTCGGTGGTCCAGTCGTTGCCGGTGGCGTCGGCGACGCTGTTGATCTCGGGGGTGAACAGGTCCTGGACACCCGTGCCTGAGGGGCCGTTGAGGATCTCGTAGGCAGGGTGCTTGTCCGACCATGCGGTGCGCAGGCCGGCCTGGCGGGCGACCTCGAAGACGGTGTTCACCCGCAGGTACTGGTGGGGGTAGATCGGCAGGCAGGTGGCCGGGTCGACGGGCAGCGCGGCGGGGTCGAGCAGTGTCTGCGGCGTCGAGGTCATCTTCAGCGCCGCCGCGGTGATCGCTGAGGAGCTGGCCAGGGTCTGGGCGGTGGTGTTGGTGGCCAGGCTCGTCAGCGCGGGATCGGTCAGTCCCTGTCCGGCGTCGAGGGTGATCGGGTTCTGCGACCGGTCCGCGGCCTCGGTCCACGGGACCTCCGCGCCGGGGGTGGCGGTGGTGCAGTCCAGCGTCCCGGCGGGGAGCACGGTGCGGTTGTAGGTGTCGTCGTAGTAGACACCGTCGGTTCCGGCACCGCCGCCGGTGAGCTGGGCGATCATGCCGGGGAAGGAGTCGGACGGGAACGTGGTCTTGGCCGCCGTGTAGGACGTTCCCGACGCTACGAGGCGCGCGAGCGCCGAGGTCGGGTGCGCCGCCACGTACCAGTCGAGGTCGGACTGGTGCAGGCCGTCCACCGAGAGCAACAGGACGTGCTGGGCGCTGTGGCGATCGGGGCCGTCGGACTCGCCGTGCGAGGCCTGAGCCCCGGGCGCGGCAGCGATGGCCAGCAGGCTGGCCCCCAGCCCACCGACCGCGAGCAGAGCCGTGCGGCGGGACCTACCTGGACGAAGCTTGGTCATGGAACTCTCCCTCGTTGGCACCCGGACCTCGGGTGCTCACCGACATCGAACGTGACTGGCGCAGCGCCGCGGGTGAAGCACAGGTGAAGACCGCGTGAAGACACACCAACGACCACGCCCCAGCCACCGTGGCCCATGCCTTCGCCGGCCGGCGGACCGTGACGGTGCTGCTCTGAACGCCGCGCACCTATGGTTTGCAGGTCCCGCTGCTGCTAGCGAAGTAGTCACCCGCAGCGTCGCGGATCAGCCCACAGGCGAACGCCACCGGCTGCCCGGAGGCGTGAGCGCATCGCACAGGGCGTTGCGTTGCTCCGAACGGGTGTCTCGCTCCGCTTCGACCCGTCGGAGTGAAGCACCCGGAGTGTCGCGGCTCAGGTCCGGCTCAGGTGGGCTTGCTTACCGTGGATGACATGACGTCCCTCACCCAGTCCTACCATCGACCCGATCATCACCACATGCTGAGCAAGGTCCCGGAAGTGACGGCGGTCTTCTGGGTCATCAAGGTGCTGTGCACGACCGTCGGGTGAGACCTTCGCTGACCTGCTCAACGACAAGCTCGGTCTCGGGCTCACGATGACGACGTACATCATGAGCACGTTCCTGATCGTGTTTCCGATCGCGCAGTTCACGCTGACTCTCTACGTGCCGGCCGTCTACTGGGTCACGGTCGTGCTGCTGAGCGTCGTCGGCACTCTCATCACAGACAACCTCACCGACAACTTCGGCGTTCCGCTGGTCACGACGACGATCGTGTTCTCCGTCGTCCTGGCCATGGTGTTCAGCGTCTGGTACGCGGTCGAGAAGACGCTGTCGAGCCACAGCATCACCACGATTCGCCGGGAGGTCTTCTACTGGCTCGCGGTGCTGTTCACCTTCGCATTGGGGACGGCGGCGGGCGACCTGATCTCGGAGAAGCTGGCCATCGGCTACTTCTGGACGACCATGCTGTACGCCACGCTGATCGCCGCGATCGCGCTCGCGCACTGGATGCTCGGCCTCAACGCCGTACTCGCCTTCTGGTCGGCGTACATCCTCACCCGACCGCTCGGGGCGTCGATCGGCGACCTGCTCGGGCAGCACCACGCCGACGGCGGAATGGGCATCGGCAAGCTGAAGACCAGCGTCGTGTTCCTGCTGGCGATCGCAGCCTTGATCGGCTACCGCACCTGGTCGCGCATCGACGTCGCGCGGTCCGACGCGCGGCAGGTCCTTGGCGCCGAGTTGACGGCCCCGGCCGGCGGCGACGCAGGCCCCAGCCGGAACGACGACCCCGACGACGACCTCATGCTCGCGGGCGAGCCCTCGTCCTAACCATCACGGGTGCAGGGGTGGCTCGGACGGGACCGTCGACCACCCCTGCGCCACCATGGGCACCATGACATCGACCGGCACCGCGTCGGGCGACACCCCGGCCTCGGGTATGGGCCGGAGGGTTCTCGTCGTCGAGGACGAGGTCAGGCTGGCCCGGCTGCTCGGCGAGGCTCTGCGCCGCGCGGGGTACACCGTCGACCTCGCGCACGACGGTGTGAGTGGACTCCGCCTCGCGAAGGCCGGAGGTCACGACGTCGTCATCCTCGACATCATGCTCCCAGGGCTGTCCGGCTATCGCGTCCTCCAGGACCTGAGAGCCGACGGTCACGACGTTCCGGTGGTCATGCTCACGGCCAAGGACGGCGAGTACGACGAGCTGGACGCTCTCGAACTCGGCGCGGATGACTATGTCACCAAGCCGTTCAGCACCCGGGTGCTCCTCGCCCGCCTGTCGAACCTGGTGCGTCGGCGCCCGTCGTCTCATTTGCAGACGCTCGGCAGGCTGAGACTCGAACCCCGAGAGCCACCGCGCGTGGATCGACGACGACGAGCTCACCCTGTCTGCCCGAGAGTTCGGCGTGCTCGCGTACTTGATGAGCAGCCCGGGTCGAGCCGTCCCGAAGCAGGAGCTGCTCGACGAGGTGTGGAACGAGCCATTTGGCCAGGCCAACCTCGTCGATCGGGTGCACCAAAACGTGACTGGGCGACCAGCGGAGGTCGCGATGTTCTGGACGGCTTACATCATCACCAGACCCCTCGGTGCATCCGTCGCCGACTGGCTCGCCCTGCCGCCGTAGCGTGACGGCATCGGCCTCGGCACCGGCTTGGTCACCGTCTTGTGGGGTGTGGCGATCGCCGTTCTCGTGTCGTTTCTCGCCCTCACCCGTCGCGACGTCGAGTCCGACGAACCTCTGCTCGGTTAGCTCATCCCTACCAGGGAGTCGCCACGGCGGGCCCGGACAGGCCGGTTCGGCCGCGAGGTCAGCGAGGGCACATGTGTGGTCCCGGGGCCAGCCGCGGATCGGCCTGCTCGACCGTCACCAGGCCCGGGATCGCGATGTCCATCCACGCCTGTGCGGCGGCCGCGTCGCCATCGAACGCTACCTTCACCGTGGACCCGTCGATCGGCACGGACAGACCCGTGATGTCCTCGGCGCCCGGCAAGTCCCAAACCCGATCTCGCGCAGCCTCCAGGTCGATTCGGGCATGAGCAGCGTCCTCGAGGATGACCACGGTGGGCGATCCCGAGAGCTCAAGAACCTGCCGATCGAACTCGGGGTTCGGAACCCGGTAGATGACCGTTGCCTGTCGGCGATGGTCGAGGCGGAGGCCGGCGTAACTAGTTCGCCCGTCAGTGAGCCCGAACGCTCGTAGCGTGGCGGCCGCGCTCTCGAGCGCCGAATCGGCGTCGGTGATGGTCGGGTCCACTCGCCGATGATGCCCTGAGCGACTCGCAGACTGAACACTGAGGACCACACTCACACCAACCACACATCCTCAAGAGCCGGGGCCGATAGAGGGCGATAGAGGCGGCCTTCCCCCTGAGCGGCGGGACCCCGCTTGCAGCGGCCCGAGACTTCGGTCCACCGTTGAGCTGGTGATGTCGCGACTGGCTGATCGACGCCTGACCGAAAACGAGGAGGTCTTCTGTGCGCCTCATGCCACACCCAGTTTCGATCTGGAGCCGCCTGCACGCTAGAAGGGAGTCTGGGTGAGAGTCGACAACGTCGGTCATCCGCGCTCGTGGGCGCAGGGGTGCGCGGGTCAGGTGACGCGGACGGTTCCTAGCGACGAGACCGCCACCGAGCCCGCCGCGCTGCCGGTGTGGTTGGCCGTCGCCGCGGCGCTCAGCCGGTAGGTGCGTCGCTTGCCTTGGAAGGTCAGCACCACGCCAAGCCGACCGCTGACGAGCTTGGCCACTGGCACCGGTTACCGTGGCGACAACGCGCCGACCCGAGTACGCCGTCACCACGATGCTGCCGAGGATGTCACGTGCCGGTGCCGAGACGGCGACGGTCGCGGTGATCTTGACGGTGCGGTGCGCCACGGACGTCCGCAGCACCGGCGCCCCCTGATGCGCCCGTTTCGGCCGCTAAGGGACGTTGAGCGCCAGAATCGGCTTCTGACGACGTCGGCGTACCGGGATGGATCGGTACGCCGACGTCGCCACCGTGGACGGCCGCATGGGGCCCGGTGAGGTGCCCGCGCGGTGCTCGTCCTAGAGCCGCACCACCTTCGATGCGGTACTGGTGTAGTAGCCCGACGCTGGGGCGACGATCGCGAAGGCGCCGTGGACGTTGGCCTTGAGCGTGAAGGAATAGGCCAGCCCAGCGCCCAACTTGACTCGCGCGACCACCGCACCGACCCGTGCGCCGGAGACGGCATTGAGTGTGACGGTCATTCCGGCACGACCCGTGGTGAGGCGACCGCTGACCACGCCGCTGTGGGTCTTCTTGTTGCGGACGACCTTGGGACCGACGAACACGTGGGCCTGCAGCAGCGGGACCACCTTGAGCGCGTTCGAGGCACCCTGGTCGGAGAAGGCGAACCAGCCTCCCCCGGACCCCACCACGGAGGCCGACGACTGCGAGACGAAGGCCGCACCCTTGGCGTTGACAACCGTGCTGGGCGCCCCGTACGAACCACTGCCCACGCTCGATACCGCCTGGTCAGACCCTGAGACGGGCTCGTAGAACACGTGCAGCCGGCCGGCCGCGTCCGCGGCACCGCTGACGTCGTAGCGGCCGCGCTTGATCGACCCGGCCGCCACGAATCCGGCGCCGGTCCAGCGCTGCACACCGATCGCCCCGGTAGTGTGGGAGACCGTGATCAAGAAGACGTGTGCGGGACCGGACCCGGGCCCCCCCACCAGGCCGGTGCCGCCGAGCGTGACGTAGTCCGCGTTGCTCACGGTCGCGACCTTGGTCCACTGGGCCGGGTCGATCGGGTTGCCTCCGGCGTGCAGCCAGAAGGCGTCCACCGATGGTGTGAAGTTGCCGGCGGTGAGCAACAGCCCGCCGTCAGGGAGCACCTGGATCTCGCCGCGGACAGTACCGAGCTGATCCGCCGCGTTGATGATGTTGAGGTAGTTGGTGAGCGCCGCCGCGGAGCCGTCGGTCGGTAGCGCATTCACTGCCGTGCCGCAGGCGCAGCCGGAAGTCCAGGTGTAGAGCGTGCTGCCGTCGTGGTTGAACGTGGCGCCGCCGTAGTTGGTGCTGGTCAGCCCGAGGTTGGTCGGAGCCCCAAACGTGACACCGCCGTCGGTGGAGGTCCACATCACCACGCGATTGGAGTTACCAGGGTCGCCGCTCACGCTGTCGCCCGCTGTCGCGATCTTCACGGTCGAGCCGCTCACGAACACGGCGGCCGGGTTGTCGGCCACCACGCCGCTTCCGAGGGGGTAGAGGAGCGTGGTCGCGTGCGTGCAGTGGCGGACCCCGGCGGCCAGCGTGCACACCGCGATGCGGTTGGGTCCCTGCGTGAACCCGGCCGTGGCGTAGTGGTAGACGAGCACCCCGCCCGCGGGCGTTGCGACCACCACCGGATACTTCCCCGTCCCCACGAGGAAGGGGGCGGCCGCTAGGTTGGCACTGCCCGCCGCGTTGAGTGCCTGGGACGATGTCGCCGCGGCGACGGACGAGAACGCGGTTGTGGCACAGAGGGCCGCTACGAGGCCTAGCCGGCGAAGTCGCATGCTCGGATCATGCCTGCTCCAGTTCCTGCTGGCACAGGAACTGATCGACCTTGACTAGCCCCTTCTCGGTGCCCCGGGGGGGCAGACTGGCTGTGGATCCTGGAGGTCACGTCCCGTCGAGTGGTGTAGCTGCGGGCCTGCCTCCTGAGCGTTGAGGGGCCATCGTGTGAGGCCTTGTGAGAACCCACCAAGGAACTCGCGAAGGGAACTACACACAATGGCCCTGTCCTGGTCTGCCCTGCTCGGAGTGTTGGATGCGCGGAAGGCCGGCGAGTCCGTGGAGATGATCCGCGACGCCGTGCAGGAACGTACTGAAGCGTTGGATTCGCCCGCGGCTCGGGCGGTCGACCACCCGGCGGCGAAGCCGCGGCTGCGCACGACAGACGCGCCGGTCAGCGGATCGAGATGACCGGGTGGCGCCGGGGGTCGAGCCAGCGCAGGAGGGCGATCATCGTCGTGCGGGGAACGGCGACGCATCCTGCGGTCGCGCGGCCGTTTGACACGTGCACGAAGATCCCGGCTCCGCGGTAGCGCACGGCGGGAGCGCCGTTGAAGTCGATGACGACGGCGTAGTCGTACTGCCCGGGGTGGGTCGCCAGCCGCTCGCTGCCGTTGACGTTCGACTCGGGCAGTGTCATGTCGAAGCCCCCGCTCGAGCCGGCTCGCCGCGTGTTGTACCACCGGCTCCGGTTGTCCTCGACCCACCAGTCGTCGGGGGTGACGTGGTGGTAGGGCAGGCGGGTCCCCGGGTTCGGGCTGATCCCGAAGGCCTGGCTGAGCGGGTAGATACCCGATGGCGTGGTGTAGCTGCCCTGATGGCGCGCGATGCCGGCGACGACTCCTCGAGCGCCGATGCGGGCGACCGACGTCGAGAGGACGCGGATCCACCGGCGGGGTGTCCGCGTCCACGCCGTGACTTTTGCCCACGAACCGGACGTCCTGACTGTCACCACCTGTGTCGTCGGGCTGAGAGGTGTCGCCGCCGGTACCACGGAGCGAATGGCGGCGAGCGCGGTGCTGGTGGTGACGGCTTGTGCGAGCGGGTGGGACGGGTAGCCGGTATCGAAGTGCTGGTAGTCGATGCCGGCGGTGTCCTGCCAGGTCCACCCGGCGCGGGTGAACTCCGTCCACGGCACGCCCCCCTTGGTGACGACTCCGACGCCCGAGCGCCTGGTCCCGTATCGCGCGTCGGGTTGGAAGCAGTGGCACCTGGGATCCATCCAGGGGTTCTCGTACGGATTGAGGTCGACGCCGCGCCCGTTGGCGTGCGGCGAGGCTGCCGCCGGGGCATTGGCCTGGGAGCTGCGGCGACAGTTGAACGCCGAGGTGTTGTCCGCGGCCATGCTGGCGTTGTCGTCCCCACCGAACAGCTCGATCGGCTCCATCCGGTGGATCGGGAACCGGCGGTCGAACAGTCGGCCGAAGATGCGCGCAGCGCTGGGCGCGACGTCGGCATTCACCACCAGCGCACCGCGATGGACCCGCCCGTCGAAGCCGAAGAAGTTCACCTCGACCCGTCGCAGGCCCGACCGTGCGACGGGGCAGCCGGCGTACCACGCGCCCACCGCCACGATCCTCTGCCACTCAGCTGTCGACACTGGCCGGATCACCGCGGCGGCACCGATCGCGGACGGCGGGGACGACGAGCCCGGGCCGGGTGTCGCGGTCCGGCTCGCGGTCACCGTGGACGTCGCCGTAGCGGGTGCCGCGACCGAGGGTGTCGCGCTCCGGCCCGGGGCTGCGCTCGAGGGTCCAGTCGTCACGTCATGACCTGCGGCGCTGGGAGCGGCACTGTGCAGCGTGCCGCTGGTGCAGCCGACCAAGACGGTGGCGAGCGTCACCCACGAGGCTATGACCAGCGTCTGCCGCCGCAACCGCGAGAGCTCAGGCACAGCGGGCGTCAACGTTGCTCCAGACCGCTGTGCAACGCAGCAGGCCGCCGCCGCGGGCGACTGCCACGAGTTCGCGCACCGCTTCCGCGACCGCGGCCGGGTCGTCCTGCTGCAGGACGTGACCTGAATGTGCGATCACCTGGATCGCGTCGCTGGACAGGGAGAGGTCGTTGCGCTGTTGGCGTCGCCACAGGGTGATCGCGGATTCCGGCTGACCGTAGGTGGGCCCGCCGAGGTGGTCACCCTCTGGGTCGGACGCGCTGAGCACGAGCAGGTGGAGGCGCCCCAGCGGTGGCCCCCCACCGGTGGCGGCTGAGCTGGCGGCCATGTCGACCCGGTGGCCGGCCTCGGACCAGAACGGGCCCGATGTCGGATCGTTCGGCGTCACGCTCTCCGCGAGCAGCAGGCCGCGCACGCGCCCCGGGTTGTCGCGGAGGAACGCCCGCGCAATCAGCCCGCCGAACGAGTGCCCGACGACCACGAAGGGGCCGCGCTCGCCCGCGGCCATCAGTAGCGCGGTGAGCTCGCGGGAGTAGAGGCCGGCATCGACGATCTTGCTCATGTCCGCACGAGGGGGACTCAGGCCCAGACCTGGTCGGTCATACACGCACGTGCGCGTGATCGCCCGCAAGGAGGGAAGCACCAGCGACCACGAGCTGGCCGGTGCCGCGAGCCCGGTGATGATGACCAGCGTGATCGCGCCATTGCCCGCGCAGTGCACCCACTGGTGGACACCGGCCGCAGCGAATACCCCCAGCACATCGCCTCGCGCTGCCGACTCCTGTCGCACCGCGGTCGAGCTCCCGGACCGTTCGGCTCGCGTGGACGTGCTTCGCGACGGCGACGCGGCGGTGTCGACCGAGCGCGCGTTCGACCGTGCAGCACTCGCCGGCTGCGCGACAGTTCCAAGGGGTGAGCGGACCACCGCGACCACGAGCACGCCAGCGACGAGCAACGTCAGACCCGCCCCCGCCCACACTCGCCGCTTCTGCACCGCGCCCACACCACCGAGACTACGTCGGCGCCGGAGTTGCTCGCGGCTGGTGTGACGATGCTCGGAGTGTCAGCGGACGCCTTGCCACCCCCGCCGAGGACGGGGGGTCCACTCCAGTCGATGACCGGCTGACGCGCCACGCTGTTCCGGTCCAAGCCAAGTGTGGGACCCGCCGTCGAGGGACCCACCGCCTGAAGCGTGGGTCCACAACGGATCACGGCTGCTGGACAGGTTCTTCGCCATGGGCCGGCCACTCGCGGAGTGGATCGATGGCCGGCGGACGTCACTGCTGCGGAGCAGGCACGCTGCGTCCGTGATCGCGCTGCTGTGCGCGGTACGGTGCAGGAAGCTCGACGTCGAGCTGACCGGGACCTGATGCAGCGCCGAGGAGGTCGTGTTGGCGGAGGTCGCACAGTCGCCGAGTGCCGATAGCCGTCAGCGGCGCTTCCGGACGAAGGGGATGCTGCTTCGCCAGTCAGTGAACTCCGCGTTGGTGTCGGTCGCTGGGCTGATCGGAGCTCCGGTTCGGGATTCGCAGGCGCGCGACATCGGCCGCGTCATGGATGTGGTGGTGCGCTGGGATCGCGGGGTCTACCCGCAGGTGTCCGGTCTGATCATCCGGATCGGCTTCCGCCGGGCGTTCGTCCATGTCGAGGACGTCGCCGACATCGCCCGGCGCAGCGTCCAGCTCGGCTCGACCAAGGTCGACCTCAGCGACTTCGAGCGCCGCGTCGGCGAGCAGCTGCTCCACAAGGATGTGATCGACCACCAGCTCCTCGACGTGGACGGGGCACGGGTCGTCCGGGCCGCGGACCTATACCTGGCGCGTGTCGGCTCGCGGTACTGGGTCGTCGGTGTCGATGTCTCGTTCGTCTCGTTCCTTCGCCGCCTCCTGCCGGCTCGGATGCGCAGCCGTGCGACGGCCGAGCGGGTGCTCGACTTCGCCTCCATTCAGCCGTTCGGCACGCCGGGCGGTCCGGTGGTGCTGCGCCGGCCCCACCGTGGTCTGCAGCGGTTGCGCCCCGCCGATCTCGCTGACCTGCTGGAGGATCTCGGGCGGCCCGAGCGTCGTGAGCTGCTGTCCATGCTCCCCCCCGAGGAAGCGGCCGATGTCCTCGAGGAGATGGAACCCGACCATGTCCGGCTCCTGCTCGGTGACGTCCCCGTCGACCAGGCCGCCACGTTCGTCGCGATGATGGAGCCCGACGAGGCTGTCGACGCCCTGCGGGACCTGAACGCCGCCGACCGCAGCGAGTTGCTCGCTCAGGTACCGCCGGTCCGGGCGGCCGAGCTGCGCACCCTGCTCGCGTTCCCGGAAGGCGTCGCTGGCGGCATCATGACGACCCGCATCGTCGTGCTGTCGACGCAGGAGACGATCCGCGACGCGCTGGACAAGGTCCGGGCCCAGCGTCGGGAGTCCGACGTGGACGGGCTGGTCGTGATCGACGAGGACGGGCGGCTCGTCGACGACCTCTCGCTCGCCGATCTCATCGACAACGAGCCGGGGACCCCGGTCGGCGACGTCATCGGCCCGCCCTACCCCGGGACCGTCCGTCCCGACGCCGACCTCGACGAGGTTGTCGAGCAGCTCATCGCCAACCGCGGCTCTTCGCTGGTCGTCGTGGACGCCGAGCACCACCCGATAGGTCGCATCCTGGCCGACGATGTCGTCGACGCACTGCTCGACACCGACACGGAGCGGCGTTGGCCGTGGCAGCTGCGCGGGCCGGTCTGATGAACGATCGCGAGCGGACCCTCGAGCCCACCGAGGCGCCCGCCGTCGGCGAGGTCGCGGTAGAAGTGGCGCATCAGTCGCGTCGCAGCCTGCGTCGTATCCAGATCGCCACCCTGCTCGGGGTGCTCGGCCCTGGGCTCATCGCGGGTCTGTCCGACGACGACCCCGCGGGTATCACGACGTACTCCGTGCTCGGCGCGAAGTACGGCTATCAGATGCTCTGGGTCCTCAGCATCTCGACAGTGGCTCTCGTCCTGTTCCAGTCGCTGGGAGCCCGCATCGGCGTCGTCACCGGCCAGGGTCTTGCAGGGCTGATCCGGCAGAAGTTCGGGGCCTGGTCGGCCGTCGTGGCGATCCTGGCGTTGTTGCTCGCCAACATCGGCACCACGGCCGCGGAGTTCGCCGGCATCGCCGCGGGCTTCGAGCTCTTCGGCATCAGCCGGCACTTCAGCGTCCCCGTCACCGCCGTGCTCGTGTCCATGCTCGTCCTTCGCGGCGGCTTCAAGGGAATCGAGCGCATCCTGCTCGTGCTGTCCGCGATCTTCATCTGCTACGTCGCAGCCGGGGTGCTCGCGCACCCGGACTGGGGTGCCGCGTTCAAGGGCCTGATCGTGCCGTCGATGCCTCTGACGCGCGACGCCGTCGTGTTAGCCACGGCCACCCTGGGCACGACGCTCGCACCGTGGGGTCTGGCGTTCATCCAGTCCTACGCCGTGGACAAGCGCCTGACCACGAAGTCGCTGCCCTACCTGCGCATCGACGTGATCACCGGTGCGCTGCTCACCGGAGTCATCGGGTTCTTCGTCGTCGTGTCGTGCGCCGCCACGCTGCATGCCAAGGGCTTGTCCATCAACGACGCCGCCGACGCCGCGGCCGCGCTCGAACCCCTCGCCGGGACCCTGGCCAAGGACCTCTTCGCGATCGGCCTCATCGGTGCCGCGCTCCTCGCGGCCTCGATCCTGCCGTTGTCCACGGCGTACTCCGTGAGCGACCTCACCGGCAGTCCCGCAGCGCTGGATGACGACCTGCGCTCCGCGCCCCTGTTCTACGGGACGTTCGCGCTGGTCACCGTCGCGGGCGTCGCGCTTGTGCTCATCCCGGGTGCGCCGCTCGTCGCGATCCTCGTGCTCACCCAGGTGCTCAACGCCGTGCTCCTGCTCCCGCTGCTGTGGTTCATGTACGGGATCGCGCGAGATCCCGACCTGATGGGCGAGTACGCCGCTGGGCGTGGCATCGCCAGCGCTTACCTCGTGGCCATGGCCATCATCGCCGTGTGCGTCCTCAGCCTCGGCGCGCTGTCAGTCCGCGCTTGACGCGACGTCACCGGCATCGCGTCGGCACGCTGTCCCGATCGCGGATATGGGCGAGGATCACGTGGCTCGTAGGACCCGGCGACCCCGCGCGTGGGGGCCGGCCGGACGCCAGCGGACGGCGAGGCCGTGACGGGCATCGTCGCTTCAGTCGGTCTAGCGTGGGTCCATGACTGAGGCTCGCTCCGAGCACGACGTCGACAACGTCGCGGAGTTCTCCATCCGGCAGTGCGCCGTTGAGGTCCTCGCCGCTATCTGGACGGACCACGAAGCGCGTGCCCAAGGTGGTGACGGCGATGGCGGTGCGGGGCTCGACGACGCGCTCCGGTTCCTCGGCCCGGTCACGGTTCGAACGACCTCCGAGGACGTCTACCGACTCGTGATGGACCTCGTGCTCGGATTCTCGGCGGCGTTCATCGACGTGGGCGAGGCGCTGATCGACGCCGTCCCGGTGGCGGACGTCGCGGAGATCCTGTCGGAGACCGCGGCGCGGCTCTCGCTCGTCGAGGACTCACTTCAGTAGGCGGACGACGTCACCGAGGCCACGGAGAGAGGGGCAAAGGTGCTCGCGCGCGCCGCAGGAGTCTCGGTGCCGCGGGTGGCGAGACGGCGGTGTGCCCGCTGATGCTTGCGGGCACCAGCCGGGTGGTGTCGGCGAGCGCGCTCGGGCTGGTCGGTCTGGCGGGTGGAAGGTGAAGCTATGTCATCGCGGGGTAAGGCTGCTCCCGAGCGGCACGTGGGGCACCGGGCGGGGTGGCTGCGCGCGGCAGTGCTGGGAGCTAACGACGGGCTGGTTTCCACGTCGAGTCTGATGGTCGGTGTTGCGACGGCAAGCGGGTCACAACCTACGGCCGTGGTCACTGCCGGTCTGGCCGGGCTGGCCGCCGGCGCGATGGCCATGGCCGCGGGCGAGTGGGTCTCGGTCAGCTCCCAGGCGGACATCGAGCATGCGGATCTGGCGTTGGAGCGCCGCGAGCTTCTGTCCGACCCCGCTGGCGAGCGTGAGGAGCTCGCCGCGATCTACCGGGCTCGCGGTCTGTCGCCCGCGTTGGCAGAGCAGGTTGCTGCGGAGCTGAGCGACCGCGACCTCGACGACCTCGTCGAGGTGCACGCGCGCGACGAGCTCGGGTTCCACGACGCCCACTTGGCCCGACCAGGTCAGGCAGCGCTCGCATCGGCGATCAGCTTCTCGATCGGCGGGCTGGTCCCATTCGTGGGGTTGTTGGGTCCCGCGGAGGGCAGTGCCCGCATCGCTGAAATTGTCTTGGTGACTCTGCTGGGG
Source organism: Candidatus Nanopelagicales bacterium (assembly GCA_036510975.1). Taxonomy (GTDB): domain Bacteria; phylum Actinomycetota; class Actinomycetes; order S36-B12; family CAIYMF01; genus Longivirga. The sequence goes on along the minus strand of DATCCY010000092.1, from coordinate 22,024 downwards.
TTGGCGGGCGCCGGCATCCTCGGTGCCGCCGCATCAGGGACTCGATGGCCGCGACCGACGTTGCGGGTCGTGCTCGGCGGGAGCGCCGCCATGGCGGTCACCGCGCTCGTGGGTCACCTGGCCGGAGTGGCTGGCATCTAACGTCCGGTCGGCACTCCCTTGGGCGCGGTTCACCCACGTCCGTCGGCTGCCACGGTTCCGACATGGACGTACTGGGCGCGGTCCGCCTCGCGATCCCGTGCCCGGCCTGCGACGAGGGGAGGCGGTGGTTGGCGTTGGTCGAAACGAACCCGCATCTCGACGATACGAGTACCGTGCCGTGACGTGGTGAAGGACCTCATCATGGGAACCCTTGCGGTTGTGCTGGGGCTCGCAGTGGTCCAGTCGGGTGGAACGAGCATCGTGACCGTCTTCGGGTGGGTACTGGCCGCCGCGGGGCTGCTGTTGAGCGTGTCGGCGCTCACCGTGGGCCGCTCCCGACGCTGAAGCGCCTCGGCACCAAGCGCGAACGGCACGTCCGTATCACGCCGGACCGAAAGCGACTGTCTGCGGTGAGAGCGTGAGGAAGGGACCGTCGTTCGTGCGGCGAGACCCGTCAGTCGCCGCCTCCGTAGGTTCCTACGGCGGCGCTGGGCAGGCTGGCCGCGAGCCCGCCGGTCGCCGGCACGCCGGTCTGTGTCGAGGGATGGCTTGCGCCCCAATGCGGGATGGAGAAGTTCTGGAGCACTCGACTGGTGATCGCCCACATGGTCTTCCGGGTGGTCGCCGAGACGGTCGCGTCGGGGCACGCGGCCGAGGTGAGGCAGGGCCAGTAGGTGGTTCCTGCGGCGAAGACGCCGCCACCTGTTCGCGAGGAGTAGTAGGTGATGGACACCGGCTTGTCCGCGGCGCCGGTCCGGCGGACGACCCCGAGCGCAATGATCTGAAGGTTGTCCGGGTGGGGGGTGCCCTGTCGGGCGCCGTCGGCCTCGTTCTCGATGACACCGCGGAGGATGGCGCCCGCGGTGAGGCCGGGGATCCCTTGCAGCCACGACGGGACGGACCTGACTTGCAGGGACCCGTGGACGCGGACCGCCGCGTACGACGGGCCGATGACGGCGGCGGGATCGCGACGCAGCGGTGGGTTGCGCCACTCCACTGTGGCGTCGCTCGGATGAGCAGTAGCCAGCGGGTCCTCAGCGAGGCTGCGGGCCACGAACATGGTCGTCGGTACCCCTGAGGAACCGTAGGCAAGTCGCGTCTGCCAGTAGATCTCGTTGGCGCCGAGGTCGGCGATGTTGGCGCCGTCGTTGCGTCCGGCGGTGAACGCGTCGTACATGCGGCGCGTCCAGTACTCACTGTGTCCGGGCAGGACGATCTCGGTCCGGTGCGCCAACAGCGACGGCTGCGTGTCCACGTCGGTGTCCACCGTGGGGTCGATCGGTAGGCCGAGCCTGTCGATCTGCTGGGCCACGGGGACGTCCTCCGCGAGCAACCGGAGCAGCCCCGGCCCGGTGATCGGTCGCTGGATCGCCACCTGAAGTGCACGGTTGACGGTCTTGTGGGTGGCGCCGAAGTAGAGGCTCGCACCCCCGAACGGGCTGTAGGCGCTCCAGGTGAGGTTCGAGTACATGACCACCGCAGGGCGCGGATCCGCGGCATTGCGGACCACCAGCGCGGAGACGCCACCGATACGCCCCGCGACGTCGGACTCGATCACATACAGCCCTGGGAGCCACGACGCGTCGACCGGCAGCACCAGGGTCGTCGCCCAGTTGGGCGACGGAACGGTGGTCCCTCGGCGCCTGGTTGGTGCGGTGCGAGGCACCTTGATAGCTGAGGAGGACCAGACCAGGCGTGCCCCGGCACCGGAGTACCAGCCAACCCGGTAGGCGCGAACCACGACACCCTGGGCACCCGACCCGCCGAGATGAACCGCCACCGGGTTCCCGCACGTCGTCGACGGACGCTCCACGTAGAGCGGCACCTCCGGCGTCACCATCGCCCTGCCCGTCCGCCACGCAGTGGTCCCCGGCCTGGAGTTCTCCGCGACCACCCAGTCCGCGGGGAGGCCGGTAGTTCCGCATGTCGCCATCGGTGAGCCCGCGGCATCCGGCGGTGCCTGAACATCGTAGGAAGAGCTGTACGACCACGGTCGAACGACGTCGGCATGGGCGGAGCCGGGACTGCCCGAGGTCGGCGTCGCGGTCGTGGCGCCCGTCGTGCACGAGCACAGCACAAGGACCATCACACCCACGACTGGCCGGACCCGAGGTCGCCGACGGCGCTTCATCACGGACACGACACCAGCAACGGGTCCACTCCAACGGCAGGTCCCAACCTCCCCACCCAGATTACCGGCTCTACCGCGCCCGAGACGCGCGGGCGCCAGCTGAGAGCTACACCCGGTCTCTCTTCCAGCCCGTGCACGGTCAGCCAGCGATCGGCGCGAGCTGGTGACTCAGCCACAGGAAGTCCGCAGGCAGCTCGTTCGACCAGTCGGACGTGTTGTGACCGCCCTGGTCGTATTGCACCGCTGTGAGGACGGTGGGCGGCCTCGCGACGCGCCTCAGGCTCGCCAGGCTCCCACTGCTCTGGGGGTCCTGGAGGCTGGCACTCGCACGGAGCGCCACATCCGGTCGTCGCGCAAGCAGGCGCGTGAGGCTCCCCGCCGCGCGCAGGGCCGGGTAGGCGTCGAAGTAGGACGACTCAGGGGCGTCGTAGCCGGAGATGGACACGCCGGCCGCAAAGAGGTCAGGGTGTCGCAGCAGCAGCTGCGACGCGCAGTAGCCGCCTTCGGAGTAGCCCATGAGACCCCAGCCGGCGCGATCCGAGCGCACTCGGAAGTGGGTGGATACCACCTGGCGCACCTCGGAGGTGAGGAACGTCGACACCTGTGGCTGGCCCGGCAGGTCCGTGCACTCGAGGTCAGGGGCGCCGGGTGTCGAGATCTGCGGCACCACGAGAACGAACGGCGTCCCACCCGAGGTCATGGCCTGGTCGAGACGCGGCAGTACCGCCATCGCGTGGTACCACGTGGTCGGCGTCCCCGGGTAGCCGTGGAGGAGCTCGACGACCGGGAAGACTCTGTGGGCGAACGCGGCTTCGAAGTACTGGTGCGGTAAGGATACGTAGAGCCGGAACGGCGCTGGGCTGCCCGGGACCTTGACCATCGCGAGGTAGCTGTTTGGCTCGATGTACGCCGTGAAGCCGGTCGGCAGACCAGCTGTCCACGGCACCTGCGCTGACAGGGTCGCGCCGGGTGTCGACCGCGCGGCGCGTGGCTCCTGTCCGTCGGGGGCGTGTGCGCCGGCCACCGTCGGATCGAGCACCCCCGCCACCGTCCCCGATGGTGTGCGTCCCAGGAGATCGTCCCAGCTGCTGTAGAGCCCGAAGTTGTCGTTGATCAGCACGAGGACCGCCAGGATGGCGACGGCCTGCGAACCAACGACGAGTCCCCAACGTTGGCCCTGACGCAGAAGCCGGTGGCCGCTCACCCTCGACCAGACACCGAGGGTGAGCACGGGCAGGGCGAGGGCCACGATGACGAGGATGGTCGCCAGCAGTCCGCTGGTGAGGTCGAGGCTCACGATCGTCTTCCACTCATGTCCATCGTCTGACGGACGACGACATCGCTGAGTTCCGGGCCACCTGTACCGGAGAGCCGGTCATCGGTTGGGCCGTCCACTCGACCGTCTTCCGGCCGATCACAGGTGCCTGATCCGTCAACGACGGCTGGATGTTGACCCTCTGGCCCTCAGGCTCCGGGGCTGAATCCCGAGACGGTGTGCCCGAGCCAGGTCAGTGCCACCGGCAACCACGGCGTCCACCACATGTAGCCGTGCCCGCCGATGTTGCTGATACGCGCGGTCACGGACAGCGGCGCTCGGGTGGCGGCGAGCAGGGCGGTGGCTGCCGGGTAGGCCGTCGCGTCGTGCCGGGAGGCGAACAGCCAGAGGGCTGTCGACGGTGGACGACGGCCGGCCAGCGCGACCAGGTCGTAGCGGGCCGACGTCGGGTCGCCAGGGCTGAACGGGACCCAGTTGCTCCAGGACGGCCGGACGTAGCCGGCGATGGAGATCGCCGCGGAGAAGGTGCCGGGATGGAGCATGGCCAGCATCGCCGCGCAGTAGGCGCCGGCAGAGACACCCCAGGTCGCCCATGACGCGCGACCCTCGGCGGCACGGAACTGGTGGAGCACCCACGCCGGCACATCGACTGCCGCCCACGTCTCGACCTGGTCGCCTGCGGAACGGCCGCCCGGACCGTCGACGCACTCGGAGTCACGTCCGGGCGGGGTCCACGGCTGCACGAAAACGGCGATCGTCGGAGCCAGGAGGTGCTGGGCCTGCAGGGCCGCGAGCATGTCCGGCGTCCGGAAGGCGCGTTCGAGCTGTGACACGGCGCCGGGGTACCCGCCGAACCCCTCGAGCACCGGGTAGCGCCGAGCGGCGTTCGCCGGGTCCGAGTACCCGGGGGGCAGCTGGACGAGCACCTGGCTCGTGACGCCGGACACGGCACCGGTGACTGTGTACGTGGTCAGGGCGCCGCCACCGCCGACGACGCTCCACGTCGCTGCGGGAACGGACGTGCGCGACTGGGGGACTCTTGCCGAGGCCGCTGCCGCAGCGTCTGCTCCTGAGCTGGTCGCCGTCGCCTGCGTGGAGGCCGTCCCGACCAGCTCGGACCAGTCGTTGTAGAACTGATACTGGTCGTTGAGCAGCGCGAACGCGAGCAGGAGCACCGACAGGTTCACGAGCGTGAGCACCCCGAGCCGACCCAGCACCGAACGCCACCCGGGGCCGGCCAGCCTCGGCCACGACCAGACCGCCCCGACCACGCAGAACAGGGCGATCGCGACGAGCACGATGATGAACGCCGGGCTCAGGAGGCTCATGGACGACCCGTCCGGCCCGCGGTGGTAGGGGGCAGCGCCGCGACGTCCGGTCGGGGTGCCGCAGGGACCCGGCGTGACAGCGATGGCACGAAGGACTCGGCCCGCAGGTACGCCCACGTCACACGGGGCAGACCGCCCGCGGGCGGATAGGCGAGGTAACGGCGTCGCCATTCGGGCTCGAACTTCGCGTTGAAGCGGTAGAGCGCATCGACCTGCGTCCCTCGAGAGACAAGGCGCAGGATCCGTCCCCAGAACTTCGTCACCGGGCCGACACCGATGCGTTCGGAGCGCTCGATCGCCTCGCGGAAGACGGCGAAGTTCAGCGACACCCGCACGGCGCCGAAGCCGGGTGCGGCGTCCAGGAGTCGCGTGATCATCAGCTCGTTGACGCCCGACGGGGCGTGGTCGTCGCGACGCATCAGGTCCAGCGACAGGCCATCATCGCCCCACGGGACGAGGAGGAGCAGAGCCATCGGTCGGCCGTCCAGCTCAGCGACGACCATCACCGACTCAGGGTCGCGGGCGGCATCGACGCGCCCGAGGGCCATCGAGAAGCCACGTTCGACGGGGGCGCCCCGCCAGAGCTCGGCGAGCTCGGCCAGCCGGGCCACGTCGTCGGGCTGCAGCTGCGAGAGCCTGGAGCAACTCACGACGAGACCGGCACGCTCGGCGCGCGCGACGGCTTGCCGCACGTTGCGCATCGAGCGACCCTGCAGCGAGTAGGTGTCGGTCGCGAGCACGGCCTCGTCGCCGAACTCGAGCGCGGTCATCCGACCGAATCGCTCCCAAACCTCGGCGCCGGCGGCCGTGCACGCCACGACGGCGGGGACGACCGAGTACTCCCTGGCCCGGGCGACGAACGCCTCGATGGCGCCGCGCCACTCCGACGGAGGCCCGAGGGGATCGCCGGCGGCGAGCATGGTGCCACCCACCACTCGGTAGGACACTGCCGCGCGCCGGCCCTCGCTCCAGACAGTGGCCCGGTCGTCGCGGAGCGCGAAGTACGCGAGGGAGTCGGAGTGGCCGTGTCGGGAGATCAGCGAGCGGAGATCGTGCTCGTCGTCGTCGGAACGCCGACTCAGGATCCGCGGGGCGCGCAGGACGAGGCCGCCGGTCACCAGGATCGTCGTGGTCGCGAGCGCGACGAGGAGGTAGTAGACGGCGTCGGACTCCCTGGTCTCAGGTGTCGTGACCGGTGAGGGGATGCCCACGAATCCGGCAACGGTCGCGCTCAACCGCTCCGTGACGGAGAGATGAGTTCCCATCTGTCGGTCGAGGGCGCTGACCGAGGCGAATCCGAGGAGAGTGCTGGCCGCCAGCAGCGCGGCACCGATGATGAGGGCTCGGCTGCGACCCACGGGCTCGGACCGGCCGACGAACTCGTGGCGTGAGAGCACGAGCAGCGCGAGCAGCACCAAGGTCGCGCCGCTCACGACGCGGTGCCCCTGGCTCAGCTGCAGAACGAGTTCCACGGCCAGGAGCGTCACCGCGATCCGCCAGGCCCGGCGCTTGCCCCGACCGAGATTGAGCGCCAGACCGATGAGGAGGAGCCCCACCGCCACGCTCACCGCGGCAGATGCCGAGATGACGGCGCCGGGGAGGATGTCGGCAAGGAACTCGACCCGTCGGAACAGGCCGGGACGCAGGACCGAGGCCACGTTGAGGAGCCCGACGAGCAGCGTGAGCAGTGCCGCCACGCGCCGGCTGAGCGCATGCCTGCCCGACCCGGCGGCGTCAGGTCTCAGGTTCATGCCGAGCTCTCGACGCTCGGGCAGGGCTCAGAGTTCCCGCCTCGAGGCAGTCCCGGCTGAGAGGTCGCTGAGCACCGACCCGCGCGCCACAGAGCGGCCAGGGCTACGTTCCTCGTTATGCCTCGTCGGATCCTGGCTCTCGCGCTCGCCCTGGTCTCTGCGATGGTCGGCGTTCTGGTCTTGGCGGCGCCCGAGTCCTCAGCGAGTCCCATGCTCGGACCCCGCCTCTCCCACGTCGCGGTCGTCGTCGCGCTCGGCGACTCCGTCCCCTACGGTACCCGCTGCAACTGCAGCCCCTTCCCGCAACAGACGGCGACGCGGGTGCGCGCCATCACCGGGCGCGCAGTGACGATCCACAACGACGCGGTGTCCGGGTACCGAACCAGCGACGTCCTGAGCCAACTGCGATGGAACGCGGCAGTGATCGCCCACGTGCGGGCCGCGAGCATTGTCGAGGTCATGATCGGTGCGAACGACATCGCCTACACGACACGCTGCGGCACCACGGCGTCGTGCTACCAGCCCGCGCTCGCAGCGGCCCGCCGGAACACCGTGGCCATCGTGGCTCGGATCCGAGCGATCACCGCGGGGCGCCCGGTCGCGATCGTGCTGCTGGGGTACTGGAACGCCTGGCTGGACGGCCGGTACGCCGTGACGCACGGAGCCGCCTATGTCGCGACGAGCAGGGCTCTGACCCGGACGCAGAACGCCTCGATTCTCATGATCGCGCAGACGACGCGGTCGCTGTACGTCGACCTCTGGCAGGTCTTCCGCGGGGTAGCCGACGCGGACGACACCGCGCTCCTGGCCTACGACGGGGACCACCCGAACTACGTCGGCCACGCCAGGATCGCTGCCGCAATCGTGGTGGCTCTGCGGTCGCAACTCCTGGCGTAGCGCCGACGATCACTTCAGGATGTTGACGGCCCGGGCTATCACCAGGGCCGCGGTAACGAGTGAAATGGCCGACTGGACGAGCATCGCCAGCTTCGCCCATCTCGACAGTGGCATCGTGTCGGTCGGGCTGAAGGCTGCCGCGTTGGTGAATGAGACGTAGGCGTAGTCGACGAACTCCGGCTCCCAGTGGTGGAAGTCGATCGTGGTCTCGGCCATCTGAGGGAACAGGAAATCGGGGTCTGGGTCCCGACCTTGGGCTCGCGCACCCGGACCACCGCGGTCCAATTCCCAGTACCAGAGAGCAAATACGATCACGTTGGTCACCCAGATGTTGGCACCGGTCGCGAGCAGCGTGCCGGGCTCCCCGTGGAAGGTGCCGTCGAGCAGGACGTGGGCCAGGCGCACTACCGACCAGGCATTGAACAGTGTGGCCACCGCGATGAGGGTCAGACCGAGGATACGGAGTCGGGGATTGTGTCGGTCGATCCGGCGAGGATTCACGGCCAGCAGGACCGAGAGCAGCACGAGCTCGACCACAGGCAGCAGCCATGCGGACAGTGGCGTGAACTCCTCCCCGAGCCGGAGCTGGAGCACGATCATGACCAGTACCGCCAGACTCGCCGGCCAGCGCGGTTCCCCGGCGGTCATGCGCCTCCATGCGGGCAGCGCCCGGGCAACGAGTTCATTCTCGAGACGGTCAGAGGTGCGCGCGCTGGGCGCTTCCTGGGTACCGCTGGGAACGGCGGGAGGGTCCTCGCTCGACCTCGTCGGTTGGTTGCTCACGAGTTCAGTATCACCGCGCTCCGCGACGGCTCGAGCGCGACGTCCGTCACGACGAAGCCTGGCGACGGGCGGACTCGCTGCCCACGGCACCTGAGCAGCCGTTCATCCAATCCACCGTCAAGACGCGGCGGTCATCGACGGTGGTGGCATCGGAGCAGGCGTCAGGTGCCGAGCTGCAACTCGCTCAGCAGTCGCTCGACAGTCGCGCGCGCGTGAGCCGCGACGAGGGCGAGGGGCGACTCGTCGAAACTGCGCAGCCAGGCGATCGTGGCGGTGGCGTCGTCCAGAAGCTCAGCGTCGATCATCGGACCGCCCTGGGTCGAAGTGGTCGCCGGCGGAGGTTCGTCAGCCTGCGGCGACGCCGATGATGCACGGGTTCATGTACGCGTGTGACCGAAATGGCCGGATTCGAGGTCGCCCCTGATGGACACAGGGGTCGAGCCTTCGATTGGGTTGACCCGTGATCAAGCCCCTGAGGCGTTGCCCTATCTGCGGGTTCGAGATGACCTTCGAACCCGCGCTCCAACTCATCGACTGTCCCACCGGGCACCGCGCGACCACGGACCACGACAGGTGGCAGACCGCGAAGATGTACGTGTTCGTCGCGGACATCGCGGCCCTCCTGAACCCGGATGACGGACCGTTCGAGCACGCGCACCGATGGGTCATGATCGAACAGACAGCCGACGAGTCGCTGAACGAGTGCCTACTGTGCTCCGACTGGCGGCTTGGGCCTCCATTGGCACAGGCGGACCACGACTTCCGCGCCTAGCGTTGGCTCGTCAATGGTGGAACGCGTTGGCCCAGGCCGAGAGGTAGGGAGCGGACCAGGCGGCGAGCCCGACACCGGCCGCGAGGGTGGCGGCGAGGGCGATCGCGCGCCCGGTCCGGCCTGGGAGCGCATCGGCGGCGGGAGCGGTTACTTCCGCTGACACCGATCTCAGGCTGCGCACCACGTGGAGGAGCACGTGGAGGGCCGTGGCGAGGAACCATACGGCGAAGAAGGCTTTGTGCAGGAACGGCATCCGGCCGGTGTTCGCTGGTCCCGTCACCATCAGAGCGGCGCCCGTCCCGAACAGGCCGATGGTGGTGACGATCACGACGGGCGCGAGCAACCGGCGCCCAATGGGTGGTGGTCCTGCCCGGACGTAGTCGGGGGCATGGCCGTAGTAGCGGACGATCTTCCATCCGGTGCTGCCGAGCTTGAGGGCGACTGGCGCGAGCAGGATCGTGCCGATGACGAGGTGCGGCACGATCAAGGCGCCGACCCGAAGCACGGTGACGCCTTCGGCGCCGAGCAACAGCACCAGCACGAATCCGGTCACTGCCGTGAGACGAGCGTTCTGTCGGACTCCGAGAGCGTCGGTGGCTTCGCCCCGGATCGCTCGTGCAGGGGAGCTCACGGCTTCGTCATCCCGACGATGAAGTCCTTGGTGGTGCGCCCGTAGTAGGCGTTGAGGTACTGGTGCATCACGGGCGAGAGCCGCCGGCTGCTGATGGCCCTGGAGGTGTGTCGGTAGATGAGTGCGGCGGGCCAACCGCTGTTCATGTCGAGCGCGATCGCGGTGACGGCGCCGAGACGGACCGCCTCGGCGGCGAGCTGGGCAGGTGTGGAGTCGTGGAGGTAGAGGTAGAGCAGCGATCCGTCGGAGAGTTCGGCCAGGGCGGAACGGTTGGCCGGCAGGACGTGGTTGAGCGGGAGCCCCCACGTGGTGATCCGGTCCGTGGGCCTCGTCATGCTGCGGCCTTGGTCGACCAGCGGCGGGAGGTTCTGCCGCACGGCCAGCAGCCCGGCGGTGCTGCGTAGGTCCCGACCCCACACCAGGACGCTGAGGCGACCGTCCAGCCCGACCACGAGGGATGCCAGCCCGTCGCGGAGCGGAACAACTGTTCGGCCCGCGTAGTAGTAGCCACCGACGTGGTCGGACAGCTTGAAACCGCCGTTGAACGCCACCGACATCGTCGGAACCCACGTCGCGGGTCGTCGGTCAACACCTCGGACCGGGCTGCCCTCCGGGTACCGGGTGCCGGGGATGAACCGGAAGCTCATCACCGTCGGGTCCATCCACATCAGCCACTCCGTCGCGCCTGGGTGGCTGGTGTACGCGGTCGGGCGACCCGAGACGCTGGTCGGAACCGGGACCCACTCCACAGCGGGCGCCTGCGGAGGCGCCACCGCAGGTGACCAGAGCCGGGCAGCCACGATGCCATCGCGCGACGTCGTCTGAGGACGTGCCTCCCCGGACGCCATCGTCGAACTCGAGCCAGCCGGCGCTCCGCAGGCGACGGCTGCGGCTCCCAGGATGCACGCGAGCCCGGTCGGGCGGAGCGCTCTGCGCGTCCAGCGCACTGATTCGCCCCCACGTCTCTGCAGCCAGTCCCGCTTCGAAGCGGAAGCATTCCCCGGGTGGCTGAGCCGTGGCTGTGACCGGCGTGAGGCGATCCCGCGAGTGTTCGGTGTTCCGCGCGCCCCGTGCTCGTGGCGCGGACGAGCCCGCTGCCGATGATCCTGGCTCGCCAGGTCGCGGACCCGTACGTCGGCCTTCGTCGGCCCTCGTCGGCTCTCGCTGTTCGTGTCGACTTCGTGGACTCGCCGTACCGGATCTCGGAAGGGTCACGCGGGCGTGGTGAGTTGACGGGACGCGTCTCACAGCGGACTCTCAGGAACTGACGGCACTTCGGTCCTTGCTTCCCCGCAGGCTTCCGCCTGCTCAGGGAGAGGTGCCTACGCAGCCGGCCGCGCGCCGGCACGTTGGAGGGGGTCAGATGTCCACCAGCACGCACAACGCGGAGATCGCGGTCGTCGACGATCCGATCACTACGACGGCCGGGCAGAAGTGGTCCGGCGTCGTCCGGATCCTGCTCGGCTTCACGTTCCTGTGGGCCTTCCTGGACAAGACGTTCGGGTGGGGCTACTCCACGACCGATGGCTGGCTGTTCGGCACCGGCAAGGGCAACCCCACGGCGGGGTTCCTCAAGTTCGGCGTCAACCCGAACGGTCCGTTCCACACCTTCTACACGAACCTCGCCCCGAGCTCGCCGAGCGGCATCGTGAACTGGCTGTTCATGGGCGCGCTGCTCGGCGCCGGCATCACCCTGGTGTTCGGCGTCGCGATGCGGATCGGCTGCATCGGATCGGCGCTCCTGCTGATCTCGATGTTCCTCGCCGTCGCACCGTGGGCGAAGTACGAGGACAAGGGCGGCTCAACGGTCGCCTCGAACAACCCGCTGCTCGACGAGCACATCATCTACGCCGCGACGCTGATGGTGCTCATGTTCATCTGCGCCGGGCGCTACTGGGGCCTGGGCCGCTGGTGGGAGAGCAAGACGCCGAGCTGGCTGCACTAGCGGCTCCCGCAGACGTGGCCACGTCGTCGCCCGACGGCGACGTGCCTGCGTCTTGGCTCGACAGGCACAGGGCCCCGCACCACCGCGGTGCGGGGCCCTCTGTCGTCGTGGACTTGTGGGCTCGCGCGGGCGCGCAGGCTCCCGGTGACGGCGCGGTCAGGCGTGGAGGTCGTCGAGCCACTGCACGTGCTCGGGCGCCTCGACGACGTCGATCCCGTCGAGGTTCACCACGACCGGATCGCGTCCGGTGCGGACCAGGACGCACGACAGCGGCGCGTCGTCGCTCGCGTTGATCTCCTGGTGCGGGACGTACGGCGGCACCTGGATGAAGTCGCCGGGTCCGGCCTCGGCGACGTACTCGAGCCGCTCGCCCCAGCGCATCCGCGCGCGGCCGCTGACGACGTAGATGACGCTCTCGACCTCGCCGTGGTGGTGTGCGCCGGTGCGGGCCCGCGGCTCGATGACGACGGTGCCCGCCCAGAGCTGCTCGGCACCGGTGCGCGCGTGCGTGATGGCTGCCTCGCGGTGCATGCCGGGGGTCTGCGCGGTGTTCGGGTCGAGATCGCCTGCGCGCACGACGCGCACGCCGTCGTCACGCCATCTCCGGTCGCTCATGCGGTCCTCCTGCGCTGCCGGTCCGTGTCAAGGTACGCCGTGGGCCCGTGCTTCGGGTCTAGCGTGGTGAGGGGGCCGTCCGTGCCCCGGTCGGGGGTCGGTCATGTACTCGCTGCGCGCGCGGTTCGGTGTCCTCGCCGGGGTCCTGCTGGCGGCAGCGGTGATCCTGCAGCTCCTGGCCATCGACAACGCGCGCTCGTCGCTCGCGGGCGACGGGACGCTGACACAGCCGTCCCTCGCCGTTCCCACGGTCCTCACGACCCTCGCGACCTTCTGCGCCGGCGTCGCCGTCGTGCTGGTGGCGGGCATCGTCGCGATCTACGTCATCGACGAGGTCTACGGGCGCAAGGTAGAGATCGAGGCGACCGGGGAGGGCGACGACAGCGACCACGGCGACGACGTCGGCGAGCTGTCGGCGTACGGCAGCGATCCCGAGACGCTCTGACGCGCCGCTCCGCCAGGTCCGCCGGACCGAGGTGTCGCGAGTCCTTGCTCGTCGCGGCCCCGGGACGGAGACTGGCGGGATCCGCAGTGCCGCGGGGGCCGGGAGAGCAGGAAGCGACGATGTCGACAGAGTGGTCGAGCGAGGCTGGCGCGCGCGTCGTCGCCGACGCGTCCGGCGTACTCGGTCCGCTGCTCCCCGTGCTGATCGCGCTGCAGGAGGAGTTCGGCTACGTCGACCCCGCGGCGGTCCCGCTCGTCGCGAAGGCGCTCAACGTCTCGCGCGCCGACGTCCACGGGGTCATGACGTTCTACTCGGACCTCCGCACCACGCCGCCCGGCGCTCGCACGGTCGCGGTGTGCCGCGGCGAGGCGTGCCAATCGGTCGGCGGGCGCGCGCTCGAGGCGCATGCGCTGGATCGGCTCGGCGTCGGCTTCGGCGAGACGACGCCTGACGGGTCCGTCACCCTCGACCAGGTGTTCTGCCTCGGGCTGTGCGCGCTCTCGCCCGCGGTGGTGGTCGACGGCCGGGCGTTCGGTCGGGTCGACGCCGCGCGGTTCGACGAGGTCGTGGGCGCATGAGTGTGACGGTCTACGTCCCCGGCGACTCCGGCGCCCGCGCGGTCGGCGCCGACGAGGTCGCGGTCACGCTCGCGGCGGAGGCTGCCGCCCGCGGGGTCGACGTCGCCATCGTGCGCAACGGGTCGCGCGGCCTCTACTGGCTCGAGCCGCTCGTCGAGGTCGAGACTCCCGAGGGGCGGGTGGCCTACGGCCCGGTGGGTGCTGGTGACGTGGCGGCCCTGCTCGACGCCGGGATCCTCGACGGTGCGGCGCATCCGCTGGGTCACGGTCGCACCGACGACATCGACTGGCTCGCGTCGCAGCAGCGGGTCACGTTCGCGCGGGTCGGCGTCGTCGACCCGCGGTCGCCCGACGACCACGAGGCGCACGGCGGGATGGCGGGACTCCGTGCGGCGCTGGGGATGTCGCCGGCGGAGGTGGTCGAGGCCGTCGTCGCCTCCGGGCTCCGCGGCCGCGGTGGCGCGGGGTTCCCCACGGGCGTCAAGTGGCGCACGGTCGCCGAGGCCGAGTCGTCGGTGAAGTTCGTCTGCTGCAACGCCGACGAGGGCGACAGCGGCACCTTCGCCGACCGCATGCTCATGGAGGGCGACCCGTTCACCCTCGTCGAGGGCATGGCGATCGCGGCCTACGCCGTCGGCGCGTCCGCGGGCTTCGTCTACATCCGCTCGGAGTACCCCGACGCGGTGGCCTCGATGCGCCGCGCCATCACCACCGCGCGCGAGCGCGGCTGGCTCGGGACCGACATCCTCGGCAGCGGCCTCTCCTTCGACCTCGACGTGCGGGTGGGCGCCGGCGCCTACATCTGCGGCGAGGAGACCGCGATGCTCGACAGCCTCGAGGGCAAGCGCGGCATGGTGCGCCCGAAGCCCCCGCTGCCCGCGATCGCGGGGCTGTTCGGCCGACCGACCGTCATCAACAACGTGCTGTCGCTGGCGACCGTGCCGACCGTGCTGGCGTCAGGCGCAGCGGCCTACCAGGAGCTCGGCGTAGGGCGGTCCCGTGGCACGCAGGTGTTCCAGCTTGCCGGCAACGTCGCGCGCGGCGGGATCGTCGAGACCGCCTTCGGCCTCACGCTGCGCGAGCTCGTGGAGGGCTACGCCGGCGGCACCCGCTCGGGTCGTCCGGTCGGCGCCGTGCAGGTCGGTGGGCCGCTCGGCGCCTACCTCCCGGTCGGCCGGCTCGACCTGCGGATGGACTATGAGGAGCTGGCCGCCGCCGGTGCGATGCTCGGCCACGGCGGTGTCGTCGTGTTCGACGACACCGCCGACATGATGGCGCAGGCACGCTTCGCGATGGAGTTCTGCGCCGCGGAGTCCTGCGGCAAGTGCACGCCCTGCCGCGTCGGCGCCGTACGGGGTGTCGAGGTGATCGACCGCATCCTGGTCGGCCCGCCGGAGGAGCGCGCGGGGCAGGTCGCGCTGCTGGAGGACCTCTGCGAGCTGATGACCGACGGCTCCCTCTGCGCGATGGGCGCCCTCACCCCCAACCCAGTGCGCAGCGCCCTGAGCCTCTGGACAGCAGCCCAAGGAGCCCCCTCGTGAGACTGATAAAGCGGCTGCTTCCCGACCTCTGTGACGACCATTCGATCAGTCTCAGCAGGGAGGTGGGGTGGTGAGCCGGGTGCGGGTTGTCGACCTTGGGACTCCTGCTCGCTTGGGCGTTCAGGTCGCGGTTGTCGTCGATGGGCTTCCCGTGTCCGTTCCTGCGGGTACGTCGGTGATGCGGGCGGCGGCCACTGCTGGTGTCGACATCCCGCGGCTGTGCGCCACCGACTCCCTCGAGCCGTTCGGGTCGTGCCGGCTGTGCCTCGTCGAGGTCGAGGGGCGCCCGGGCACACCGGCGTCCTGCACGACTCCGTGCACGCCGGGCATGACGGTGCGCACCCAGTCGCCGAGGCTGGAGAAGCTGCGCCGCGGGGTTATGGAGCTCTACATCTCCGACCACCCGCTCGACTGCCTCACCTGCCCGGCCAACGGCGACTGCGAGCTGCAGGACATGGCGGGCGTGGTCGGCCTGCGCGAGGTCCGCTACGGCCTCGACGGTGCCAACCACCTCGACGGCGCCACCGACGACAGCAACCCGTACTTCTCCTTCGACGACAGCAAGTGCATCGCCTGCTCGCGCTGCGTACGGGCGTGCGGCGAGGTGCAGGGGACGTTCGCGCTCACCATCGCCGGGCGAGGGTTCGACTCGCGGGTGTCGGCGAGCGCGGGGGAGTCCTTCATGGGCTCGGAGTGCGTGTCGTGCGGGGCGTGCGTGCAGGCGTGCCCGACCTCGACGCTGCAGGAGAAGACCGTCATCGAGCTCGGCGTCCCCACGCGGAGCGTCAAGACCACGTGCGCCTACTGCGGTGTCGGCTGCTCGTTCGTCGCGGAGCTGCGCGGCGACGAGGTCGTGCGGATGGTGCCGGACAAGGACGGCGGCGCCAACGCGGGGCACAGCTGCGTGAAGGGACGCTTCGCGTGGGGCTACGCCACCCACCGCGACCGCCAGCTCGAGCCGATGGTCCGCGAGCGCATCACCGACCCCTGGCGCGTCGTGTCGTGGGACGAAGCGATCGCCCATGCGGGCGACGGGCTCAAGGCGATCCAGGCCGAGCACGGGGTGGGTGCGATCGGCGGGATCACCTCGAGCCGCTGCACGAACGAGGAGGTCTACGTCGTCCAGAAGATGATCCGCGCGGCGTTCGGCAACAACAACGTCGACACCTGCGCGCGGGTCTGCCACTCGCCGACGGGCTACGGCCTCAAGCAGACGTTCGGCACGTCGGCCGGCACGCAGGACTTCGAGTCGGTCATGCACGCCGACGTCGTCGTGGTCATCGGCGCGAACCCCACCGACGGCCACCCGGTGTTCGCCTCTCGGCTCAAGCGGCGGCTGCGCGCCGGTGCCCAGCTGGTGGTGATCGACCCGCGCCGCATCGACCTCGTGCGCTCGCCGCATGTCGAGGCCGCCGAGCACCTGCAGCTGCAGCCGGGCACCAACGTCGCGATCGTCAACGCACTCGCGCACGTGGTCGTCACCGAGGGTTTCGTCGACCGCGCGTTCGTCGCGGAGCGCTGCGAGGCCGACTCGTTCGCCGAGTGGGAGTCGTTCATCGCGCTGCCGGAGAACAGCCCCGAGGCGACGGCCGAGATCACCGGCGTGCCGGCCGACGCCGTACGCCGTGCCGCCCGGCTCTACGCCACCGCCGGCAACGCGGCGATCTACTACGGCCTCGGCGTGACCGAGCACTCGCAGGGCTCGACGATGGTCATGGGCATGGCGAACCTGGCGATGGCGACCGGGAACATCGGGCGGGTCGGGGTCGGCGTGAACCCGCTGCGCGGGCAGAACAACGTGCAGGGCTCGTGCGACATGGGCTCGTTCCCGCACGAGCTGCCGGGCTACCGGCACGTGAGCGACGCCGGCGTGCGCGGGATCTTCGAGGCGGTGTGGGGCACGACGATCGACCCCGAGCCCGGGCTGCGGATCCCGAACATGTTCGACGCCGCCATCGCGGGCCGCTACCTCGGGATGTTCATCCAGGGCGAGGACATCGCGCAGTCCGATCCCAACGTCGCGCACGTGAAGGCCGCGCTCGGCTCCCTCGAGCTGCTCGTGGTGCAGGACCTGTTCCTCAACGAGACCGCGAAGTTCGCCCACGTATTCTTGCCGGGCACGTCGTTCCTGGAGAAGGACGGCACCTTCACCAACGCCGAGCGGCGGATCAACCGGGTGCGGCCGGTGATGGCGCCGAAGAGCGGCAGGCAGGAGTGGCAGGTGGCCTGCGAGCTCGCGACCGCCATGGGCTACCCGATGGACTACGCGAACGCCGCCGAGATCATGGACGAGATCGCGGCGACCACACCGACGTTCGCGGGCGTCTCCTTCGAGCGGCTCGACGCCGAGGGCTCGGTGCAGTGGCCGTGCAACGACGCCGCACCGCACGGAACGCCGATCATGCACGTCGACGGGTTCGTGCGCGGCAAGGGCCACTTCGTCGACACGCCGTTCGTGCCGACCGACGAGCGGACGAACCGCAAGTTCCCGCTGATCCTCACCACCGGCCGGATCCTGTCGCAGTACAACGTCGGCGCGCAGACCCGGCGTACGCCGAACGTGCAGTGGCACCACGAGGACGTCGTGGAGATCCACGTGCACGACGCCGAGACCCGAGGGATCCACACAGGTGACTCGGTCACCATCACGAGCCGGGTTGGCGAGACGGTGCTGCGGGCGAAGGTGAGCGACCGAATGCCGCAGGGCGTCGTCTACACGACGTTCCACTACCCCGGCTCGGGGGCCAACGTCGTCACGACCGAGTACTCCGACTGGGCCACGAACTGCCCGGAGTACAAGGTGACCGCGGTCGAGCTCGCCCCGACCTCGCGCGCCCCCGTCACCGAGGCCGAGATGCGCGCCGAGCACCAGCCCGTGGCCGGCCGCCCATGACCAGCGACGGCAACACCGCCCACGAGAGCACCGCTGCCGCGGCTGGTCCGGAGCCGCCTGCTGATCCCGGCGCACCGCAGACGCCCGCCAGCCTCGTGCGGATGGCCAACCAGATCGCCAGCAACGTCGCCCACAAGCCGCACGACGTCGCGGTCGAGCAGACCGCCGGCCACCTCCGCGAGTTCTGGCCTCCCTCGATGCGCGCCTCCCTGCAGGCCTTCGTCGACGCCGGAGGCACCGGCCTCGACCCCATCGCCCGTGAGGCTCTCTCCCGTGTGCGCTGACTCCCGCGTCGGCCAGGACGGGGGCGCCGAGGTCCGCGGCGTGCTCCTGGACAAGCGCGCCGACCTGCTCGCGCGGATGGCCGGCATCAGCGCGGCGCCGACCGACTCCGGCGGCATCTCCTTCGGCAAGCGCGTCGGCGACGGCACGAGCATCGCCGTCGAGCGGCTCACCCAGGTGGCCGCCCACGAGCAGATGCTCGAACAGCTCGCCGAGGTCGACCGAGCGCTCGAGAAGCTCGACGACGGCACCTACGGCACCTGCGACCGATGCGGCACCGAGATCCCTCAAGGTCGCCTCGAGGTCCACCCTTCGGCGACCCGCTGCGTCGCCTGCGCCTCCGCCTGAGACGGTTGCCTAGGGCGTCGTGATGCCCAGGGTCGTGCCGTTGTAGCCGGGGAAGACCTGCTGGACCTGGGCCGTCGAGGCTCCGGTGCGGTTCACCAGGATGTCGGCCAGCACGGCGCGGTAGTCGGTCGTGGCTGTGAGGTCGCCGTCGGTCAGCGCGGCGTCGGACAGGCCGGGCCAGGTGCCGTGGACGGTCGAGTTGACGTGGCCGCCGAGCACGAACATCACGTTGCCCCAGCCGTGGTCGACGCCGTGCGACTCGTTCTCCTGCACGCGGCGGCCGAACTCGCTGATGGTCACGAGAGTCACGGCGCCGAGCCCGGTGCCGAGGTCGGTCGCGAAGGCCGCGAGCGCTCCACCGAGGTCCACGAGGTTGTCGTGCATCCAGCCGCTGTTCACGGTGCCGAGGCCCGAGTGCATGTCCCAGTTGCCGAGGTCGATCGTGAGCACCCGGAGGCCGACGTTGGCCTTGATCAGCTGCGCAGTGTTCTTGAGCGCCTTGGCGATGTCGCTGCCGGAGTAGACGGCGCCGTTGGCCGGCGTGTACGTCGTGGCACCCAGCGTCGCGGCCGTCGTGAGCGCTGCGAGGGTCACCCCGGCGGAGTCGACGAGCCCGGGAGGTGCCGCGTTGTGCAGGGTGTTGAGCGCGGTGGTCCAGGTCGCGCGTTGGGTGGCATTGCCCGTTCCCGACAGGTTGAAGCTGGAGATCGAGTCCATGCCCAGCACCGGGTAAGGGCCGACGAACGACTCCGGGATCGACGACGACCCCATCTGCACAGCGCTGAACGGCCCTCCGGTCGTGTGCAGGGCCAGGGTCCGGTCGAGCCAGCCGGTGCGCGCCGTCGTGCCGGGTGCCGCGCGCTCCATCTCCTCCATCGCGTTGAAGTGCGAGCGGTTCGGCGCGCTCATGCCCGCGGCGTGCACGAACGCGAGCTTGTTCGCCGCCCACAGCGGCTGCAGGGCCGAGAGCCCCGGGTGCATGCCGAACATCGAGTCGAGCTGGATCGCCGACGCCGGCGGCACCGCGATGGTCGGACGGTTCGTCGCGTAGTAGGGGTCCCCGATGGGGGCGATCGCCGATAGGCCGTCGAAGCCGCCCCGCAGCGAGAGTACGACGATCGTGTCGCCCGTCCACCCGGGGTCGGCGGCGAACGCGGCTCGCATGCCGATCGAGGGGCCGGCGGCGATGGCGACGGAGCCGACCCCGATCGCCTTGAGCAGGTTGCGGCGGGTCAGTGCGTGCGCGCGGTCACCCTCGGCGCAGCAGGCGCGGTCGGGGGCGGTCGTCGTCTCGGTCATCTCGGCCTCACCGAAGGGTCTGGTAGGGCGAGTCCATGAGGACCGCCACGAACGACGACAGGGAATAGGTCACGGCGGCGCTGTTCGACGACACCGGCTTGGTGTCGGCGACGCCGAGGAAGGCGAGCAGGGCGGCCTTGTGGTCGGCGTTGAGCGTGCGGCCGAAGAGGTTCGTGGCGATCCGGTCGACGAGCGCCCCGTGCGTGGCCGGCAGGGTGGGGCCGACCGCAGCGGTGAGCAGCGGTGGTCGCACGACGTCGCTCGGGTACCACCCGGCCACCATCGACATCGCGTTGTTCCATCTGGCGATGGTCGTGGCGGTCGACTCCCACATGTCGGCGGTGTCGGGCTGCCCGGTCGGGAAGGGCTGCCCGAACGGGGCGTGCCCCGCGTTGTCGGCCTGGTAGGCCAGCTGCAGCGGGGCATCGACATTGTCGACCGCCGGGCCGACGCCCAGGAGACGTGCCACTGAGATCAGGTGCTCGTACGGGCGCGCCACCTTCGCCCCAATGGAGTAGGCGAACTCCGCAGACGAGAAGAGCGCGCGGAGCACCGGTGCGATGGCGGTGTCGTTCGCGAGGTAGACGCCCGCGAGCGTGGACACCAGGGCGTCCGACGGCGTGTCGGACACGAAGCGGACAGCGAGCTTGCGGACGATGCGCTGCGCGGTGGCCGGGTGGTGCGCGAGGTAGTCCACGTAGGCGTTGGCCACGGCCTCGCCGCCGTCGTCGCTGGAGTTGGGGTGGGAGAACCCGAGCACCGAGACCGGGCCGACCCAGTGGTTCCACGGCTGGAAGGCGTACTCGCCGGAGTCGGAGTCGACGCCGAGCCCGGTGAGGATGCGCGCGGAGTTGATGACGCCGTTCTCGCCGTAGCCCGCGCCGATGCCCACGCTGTGCAGCTCGAGCAGCTCGCGCCCCTGGTTCTCGTTGGGGTGCAAGGCCGTCGAGTCGCGGTTGTTGAGATAGGTGAGCATCGCGGGGTGCTTGGTGATGGCGAGCAGCAGGTCGGCGAACCGGCCGAACGCGCGCTGCCGGATGGTCCAGGCGTAGTGGCCGCGCGACTCCGCGGTTCCGTCGTGGAAGCTCGTGACGTTGAAGTGGTTGCCCCAGAAGTCCTCCATCACTGTGAGCAGCTGGCGCCTGCTCCACAGTGCGCGCGCGCCGAAGTCGCGCAGGACGTTCTGGTGGGCGTCCCAGCCGTTGAGGGTGCCGGTGTCGATCGCGTACCTCACCCGCCAGATCGACTGCGACTGCGAGGGCAGCCGCGACAGGATCGCGTCGCACGCGGAGTCGTCGACGGTCGCGGGGTTGAGCTGCTGCTCGAGCCAGCCGGCGTAGCCCATCGCCTGCACGGACGCGAGGTCGCCGGCCGTGGGGCCGTAGCCCGCGCGGCGCAGCAGGTGCCGCGCCCAGTCGGTGTTCTGGTACGTCGTCCACGACGCGAACGCCGCGGGTGCGACGACGACGCTGCCCAGCGGCGGTGGCGGCGGCGCGGGCGGCGTCGGGGCCGCTGGGGGAGCGGCCGGGGCCGGGGGAGTGGTGAGGGCCGGCGGCGGCACGGGGTGGGCCGCGGCGGCGAGCTGGAGGGCGAGGTAGCGCGAGTAGACCAGGCCGCCCTTCTTCGCCGACCACGAATAGGGGATCCGGACCCAGGCGCCCTTGGCGTTCTTGACGAAGACCTTCGAGCCGGAGAACTTCGCGAGGATGACGACCTTCTTGTAGGTCACCGTCGTGGTGATGCGGGTCGCTGGGTTGTACTTCCACTTGATTGGGCGGTACTGGACCACCTTGCGGATGGGCGGCAGCGCCTTGGCCGCGGCCTCCGCAGGTGCGGCGCTGACCACGCTGAGTGCCGCGGTGGTGGCGACGGCCGCGCTGCCGGCGATCACCCCGCGACGTGACAGGTGTGCGGTCTCGGTCCCCATGAAGCCCCTCACAACACCCGCGCGGTCGGCCAGGCCCGACTCGCTGGTAGTGCTGTGTCGTCGGCGCCGGCGAGTGACTTGCTGGGCCGATGGGCTGAGAACTCTGAGTAACCGAACCCTTTGAGTGGAGCGTCACACCCGGTTCGATGCGCCATTCCGGGCCTCAGTGGAGGATGATGGCCTTGTAGGAGGGGAAATGGTGAACAACTCGTACGCCGATCTATTCAGCGTGAGCATGGCCTCGGCGACCCTCGACATCGCCCTGAGGCTGCACGACGAGTTCGACGGCGTGTTCAGCCTGGAGACCGTCGAGCGCTACCTCCACTCGTCCTTCGCCGACCTCGAGGCGCGCGCGAGCGTCTCCCGGTTCGTCCCCCTCATCGCCGAGCGCTCCGCCCGCGACCAGCTCCGCGCCGTGGCGTCGGAGGGTCTGGCGCCGGG
>DATCCY010000091.1:0-5603 GCA_036510975.1 Candidatus Nanopelagicales bacterium | reverse complement strand
GCCCCGCCTGCGCCGCTGCGGCCGCCGCGCGCAGCACGAGCACGGGGTCGCGGTCCGGACGTGCGTCGGCCGCCAGCACCGCCTCGCCGTCCTGCACGACGACGCCGTCCGCGAGCGGCGCCCGCTCGGCCCGGGTGCCCCGGAGCTTGCGGGCGGCACCCGCGATGCCGTGGCGGACGCCGGTACGCCGGGTCAGCCGCTCGACGCGGTGCCAGGTCGTGTCGGCGGCGTAGGCGACGGCGCGACCGGCGCCGGAGACCGAGCGCAGCAGGAGGTCGGCCGGGTCGTCGCCGCCGAGCTCGAGGCGGGCCGCCACCGGCACCTGCTCCTGGTGGAGCAGCTTGTCGCTCGCGCGACCGGTCACCAGGTGCAGCGCGTCGCGCACGTCGAGCAGGAGGTCCCGGTGCGCGGCGAGGCTCGCCACCGGTGCGTCGGTGACCCACGAGGCGGCGATGGCTCGTAGGGCGACGAGGTCGCGCAGGCCGCCGTAGCTGTCCTTGAGGTCGGGCTCGAGCAGGTGGGCCAGTTCGCCGGACCGGGCGGTGCGCTCCTCGATGCCGAGGCGCAGCTCGTCGAGCCGCCGCGGCGCCAGGGCCCGCCAGTCGCCGAGCACGGACTCGCGCACCTGCTTGGTGAGGCTGTCGTCACCGACGACGGTCCTGGCGTCGAGCAGGCCGAGGACGACCTTGATGTCCTGCGCGGCGAGGCGGCGGGCCTCGGCGGGCGCGCGCACGGAGTGGTCGAGCTTGAGCCCGGCGTCCCACACGGGGTACCAGAGCCGGTCCGCCACCGCCGTGACCTGGCCGGGGTCGGCGTTGGCCGGGTGCAGGAGCAGCAGGTCCAGATCGCTCCCGGGAGCGAGGTCGCCACGGCCGTAGCCGCCGATCGCCACCAGCGCTGCGCCGATGTCGCCCGCCCCGGAGGTGACGTAGAGCGCGTGCAGCCAGTCGTCGGTGAGGCTCGTCAGCTCACGGCGGCGAGCGGCGCCCGGCGCACCGGTCCGGGCGAGGAGCTCGGCCCGAGCACCGGCATAGGTCTCGGTCGCCTCGTCCGCGGTGATCCGCACCCCTGGCTCCTCTCCTGCGTCGCTGTCTCGTGGTCGGGACGGTCGTGCTGCGCGGTCAGAGGGCCTCCGGGCCCCGCTCACCCGTGCGGACCCGCGCGACGGTCTCCACCGGGACGACCCAGACCTTGCCGTCGCCGATCCGGCCCGTCTGCGCGGAGGTGATGACAAGGGTGACGACGTCGTCGACGTCGTGGTCCTCGACCAGGACCTCGAGGCGCACCTTGGGCACCAGGTCGACGGTGTACTCGGCCCCGCGGTAGACCTCGGTGTGGCCGCGCTGACGCCCGTACCCGCTGGCCTCGGACACCGTCATGCCGGTGATGCCGAAGTCCTGCAGGGCCGACTTCACGTCGTCGAGCTTGAACGGCTTGATGATCGCAGTGACGAGCTTCATCCCACTCCTCCCGCCGACGGCCTCCCCCGGACGGGGCGCCGGACGACTCTCCCACGACGACGAAGTCGACGTCGTGCGGCGTGCTGGCCCGACGTGAGGCGGGTCCCGGTGTCCGACGCCGGTCGGTCACCGGGACCCGCACTCACGCGGCATCCCCCTAGAGGGCGTCCGGTCCGCGCTCGCCCGTGCGGACCCGCGCGACGGTCTCGACCGGGACGACCCAGACCTTGCCGTCCCCGATGCGGCCGGTCTGAGCCGACTTCACGATCACGTCGACCACCGAGTCGGCGTCGTCGTGCTCGACGAGGACCTCGAGGCGCACCTTCGGGACGAGGTCGACGGTGTACTCGGCACCGCGGTAGACCTCCGTGTGGCCGCGCTGACGGCCGTAGCCGCTGGACTCCGAGACCGTCATCCCCATGATCCCGTAGGCCTCGAGGGCGGACTTCACGTCGTCGAGCTTGAACGGCTTGATGATGGCGGTGATGAGCTTCATGCCGAGACCTCCTCGTCCGCCTTGAGGGCGATCTTGGTCTTGAGCGGTGACCCCGTGGCGAGCCCGCCGCCGCTGAGGCCCTCGAACTCGTACGCCGACTCAGCGTGCTCGACGAGGTCGATGCCCTCGAGCTCGGTGTCACGGCCGACGCGGAACCCGAGGGTCTTCTCCAGGGCGAAGCCGAGGATCAGCGTGACGATCAACGAGTAGGCGAGAACCGATCCGGCACCGAGCGCCTGGAGACCGAGGAGCTTCCAGCCACCGCCGTAGAACAGCCCGTTGATACCGACCGAGTTCACCGCGGCGCTGCCGAAGAAGCCGATGAACAGGCAGCCGACGATGCCGCCGACCAGGTGGACCCCGACGACGTCGAGCGAGTCGTCGTAGTTCAGCTTGTACTTCAGGCCGACGGCCAGCGAGCAGACCACGCCGGCGAGGACGCCGAGGACGACCGCGGCCCACGGCGCGATGAACGCGCAGGCCGGGGTGATCGCGACGAGACCCGCGACCGCGCCGGACGCGGCACCGAGGCTGGTGGGGTGACCGTCGCGGATCTTCTCCACGAGAAGCCATCCGCCGAGCGCGGCCGCCGTGGCGACCTGGGTGTTCATGAGCGCGAGTGCTGCGGTGGCGTTGGCACCGAGGGCCGAGCCCGCGTTGAACCCGAACCAGCCGAACCACAGCAGTCCGGCCCCCATGAGGACGAGCGGCAGGTTGTGCGGACGGGTCGGGTTCTTCTTGAACCCGATCCGGCGACCGAGCACGATCGCGAGGGCGAGACCCGCGGCACCGGCGTTGATGTGGACCGCCGTACCACCGGCGAAGTCCTCGACGCCGCGCGCGGCCAGCCAGCCGGCGCCCGTGATGGTGCCGTCAGCCGCCTTGTTGCCGAAGTAGAAGACCCAGTGCGCGACGGGGAAGTAGACGATCGTGACCCAGATGGCCACGAAGATGCCCCAGGTCAGGAACTTCGTGCGGTCGGCGATCGCACCGCTGATGAGCGCGGGTGTGATGACCGCGAACATGAGCTGGAAGCCGGCGAAGGCGAGCAGCGGGATCCCATAGGGGCCGCCGTTGTTCGTGAGCTCGTTCACCGCCGAGCCGAGGCCGGACTTGGAGATGTTCCCGATGAACCCGCTGCCCGAGTCGGTGAACGCCAGCGAGAAACCGTAGATCACCCACAGCACGCTGACGATGCAGATCGTGATGAACGACATCATCATCATGTTCAGGGTGCTCTTCGCCTGCGTCATTCCGCCGTAGAAGAACGCGAGACCGGGGGTCATGAGGAGCACGAGGGCCGTGCTCGCCAGCACCCAGGCTGTGTCGCCCGAGTTCAGATCCATGGATTACTCCCTCTGTATGCGAGGAGCGACGCGACGGGCGCGTCCTCTGCACCCGACGCGCCGCTGCGTCGACTGGTGAGATCACATCGGTGCCGTGTTGCCGGGCACCGCGTCGCGTGTTTCAGCGCGGTCACGTTTCGTCCGTCGCTGTTACGACGGTGTTACCCGCGACGGGTTGTCCGCGTCACCGCGTGTTCACGGTTCTCCCGCTCCGCCCACAGGGGCGCCGCTAGCGTTCGCCCATGGACGACGGCCGCTCGGACTACTACGACACCTCGACCTGGGACCCCCGCGACGTGCTGTCCGGCGGTTCGCGCATGGTGCCGATCAGCACGCCCTCGGGTGACCTCCGCGTCTGGACCAAGCGGGTAGGGAACAACCCGGACCTGAAGGTGCTGCTCCTGCACGGCGGACCCGGTGCCACCGACGAGCTCTACGAGCCGTTCGACGTGTGGTTCCCCCGCGCCGGCATCGAGTACTACTACTACGACCAGCTCGGGTCGTTCCGCAGCGACCGCCCGGACGATCCCACCCTGTGGGACCTCGCCCGCTTCGTCGACGAGGTCGAGCAGGTCCGTGTCGCGCTCGGTCTGGACAGCAGCAACTTCGTCCTGCTCGGCCAGTCGTGGGGCGGCCTGCTGGCGATGGAGTACGCCGTCCACCACCAGGACCACCTCAAGGGGCTGGTGATCTCGAACATGATGTCGAGCTCGCGGCTCTACAACGCCTACGCGACCGACGTCCTCATGCCGGCGATGGACCAGGGGGTGCTCGCCGAGATCACGTCGTACGAGGCCGACGGGCGCACCGACGACCCGCGCTACGAGCAGCTGCTCCTCGAGCACCACTACTCCCTGCACGTCTGCCGCCTGCCGCTCGACGAGTGGCCGGACCCGCTGCAGCGCGCGTTCGCCCACATCAACCCGGCGGTCTACGTGCCGATGCAGGGACCGAGCGAGCTGGGGATGTCGGGCAGCCTCGAGAGCTGGGACCGCTCAGGCGATCTCGCGGGCATCGACGTACCGACCCTGGTCGTCGGAGCCACCCACGACACGATGGATCCGGAGCACATGCGCTGGATGGCCGAGCAGCTGCCCCGGGGCAGGTATCTGCACTGCCCCGACGGCAGCCACTGCGTCCAGTTCGACGACCCGAGACACTTCTTCCCCGGGGTCATCGACTTCCTGCGCTCGCTCTAGCGACGGCGACGCCTCAGGTCAGTCGAGCAGCGCGTCGACGAACGCGGCCGCGTCGAAGGGAGCGAGGTCATCCGGTCCCTCGCCGAGCCCGACGAGCTTCACCGGGACGCCGAGCGCGCGCTGCACGGCCACGACGATGCCGCCCTTGGCGGTGCCGTCGAGCTTGGTGAGCACGATGCCGGTGACGTCGACCACCTCGGCGAAGACCTGGGCCTGGCGCAGTCCGTTCTGACCGGTCGTGGCGTCCAGCACCAGCAGCACCTCGTCGACCGGTGCCTGCTTCTCGACGACCCGCTTGACCTTGCCGAGCTCGTCCATCAGTCCGGTCTTGGTGTGCAGGCGGCCGGCGGTGTCGATGACGCAGACGTCGGCGCCCTCGTCGACCGCGTGCTTCACGGCGTCGAACGCCACCGCAGCGGGGTCAGCGCCCTCCGGCCCGGTCACGACCGTCGCGCCGACGCGGTCGCCCCACGTCTGCAGCTGCTGGCTGGCGGCGGCGCGGAAGGTGTCGGCGGCGCCGAGGACCACGCTTCGGCCGTCGGCGACGAGCACGCGCGCCAGCTTCCCCGTCGTGGTCGTCTTGCCCGTGCCGTTGACGCCGACGACGAGGACGACGGCCGGGCGCGCGGCGTCGGTGTGCGTGGCGAGGGAGCGGTCCATCGTCGGGTCGACGAGCGCGAGGAGCTCCTCGCGGAGCATCGCCCGCGCGGCCGAGGCGTCCGACACGGACTCGACCCGGGTGCGGCGCTTGAGGGAGTCCAGCAGCTCCTGGGTCGGTCCGACACCGAGGTCGGAGGCGAGCAGGGTCTCCTCCACCTCGTCCCAAGTGGCGTCGTCGAGCTGGTCACGGGTCAGCAGGGCCAGCAGGCCCTTGCCCACCGCGGAGTTCGACCGGGCCAGCCTGGCTCGCAGCCGCGCGAGGCGACCGGTGGTCGGTTCCGGCGTCTCCAGGCTCGGCGCCTCGGCTGCGGGAGCCTCGGCGGCCGGCGCCTCAGCGGCCGGCTCGAGGACCGCCGTACCCGACGCGCCCCCGGACGGCGGCTGCCCGGCCGGCGCGCCTGGCAGCTGCGAGGCTCGGCTCGGCTCGACCGCGCGACGGCTC
>DATCCY010000090.1:0-3766 GCA_036510975.1 Candidatus Nanopelagicales bacterium | reverse complement strand
CAGAGCGAGGTTCGCCAGAACTTCCTCACGCAGCTGCAGAAGGGCCAGATCCGCTCCGGCGTCGTCTCGTCCATCGTGAACTTCGGCGCGTTCGTCGACCTCGGAGGCGTGGACGGTCTCGTCCACGTCTCGGAGCTGTCGTGGAAGCACATCGACCACCCGTCCGAGGTCGTCGAGGTCGGCACCGAGGTCACCGTCGAGGTGCTCGACGTCGACATGGACCGCGAGCGCGTCTCGCTGTCGCTCAAGGCCACGCAGGAAGACCCGTGGCAGCAGTTCGCCCGCACGCACCAGATCGGCCAGGTCGTCCCCGGCAAGGTCACCAAGCTGGTGCCGTTCGGTGCGTTCGTCCGCGTCGACGAGGGCATCGAGGGCCTGGTCCACATCTCCGAGCTGGCCGAGCGCCACGTGGAGCTGCCGGAGCAGGTCGTCACCGTGGGCGGCGACATCTTCGTCAAGGTCATCGACATCGACCTCGAGCGTCGCCGCATCTCGCTGTCGCTCAAGCAGGCCAGCGAGGGCATCTCCGGCGCCGACGACGAGCACTTCGACCCGGCGCTCTACGGCATGGCCGCCACCTACGACGAGGCCGGCAACTACGTCTACCCGGACGGCTTCGACCCGGAGACCGGCGAGTGGCTCCCGGGCCACGAGACCGCCCAGGCCGAGTGGGAGCGCCAGTACGCCGAGGCGCACTCGCGCTGGGAGTCGCACAAGAAGCAGGTCGAGGAGCAGCGCAAGGCCGACGCGGAGGCCGGTGTCTCCGAGAGCGCCGAGTCCGGCGCGCAGACCTACGCCTCTCCCGCCCCCGAGGCCGCGGGCACCCTCGCGACCGACGAGGCCCTGCAGGCGCTGCGCGACAAGCTCACCGGCGCCTGACCGACCGCAGCATGACGGACCCCCGGGCTGGTGCCCGGGGGTCCGTCACGTCCGAGGGGCGCCGTCGACCGGAACGATCCGGCCGCGCGGCGCGTCGACCACGGAGCGGCGTCCGCCGCGCTCCGCGGGGTACCGTGACCGATCGACGAAGGTGCTCAAGGGGGACGCGTGACGACGAGCGAGGTGGAGGACCCGACGGTCCCCGTGCGCTCGGAGACGTCCCCCGGATCGGCGAACGAGGTCTCGCCCGACCAGGCGGCCGACGACGTGCGGACCACCGCCGACCCTGACCGGCGTCGGCACCGGGCCGTGACCCTGGTGGTCGTGCTCGCGACAGCTCTCCAGTTCGCGCCCCGCGTCTGGGGCCAGTGGGGTGGCTGGTTCTACGCCGACGACTTCTGGGGCCAGGATCTCGTTGTCCGCACGCCGCTGTCCGGCCTGCTGGAGATGCAGGCGGGCGGCCACGTCGCGCCGCTCTCCGCGATCCTCACGGCCGCGTTCACCAAGGCCACGCTGTTCTCCTGGACGCCGCACGTCGTGATGACCGTGGTCCTGTGGGTGATCGCCGACGTGTTCTGCCTGCTCGCCCTGCGCCACCTGTGGGGCTGGGGGTGGCCGACCGGGATCGCCTACGCGGCCTTCGCCCTGAGTCCGCTCACGGCACCCAGCTTCCTGTGGCTCGGCCAGGTCTGGTTCGGATTCCTCCTCGTGGCCACCACGGCTGCGCTGCTGCTCGTGACGAGCCGCGCGGTCCGCGTGCCGTCGTGGCGCCGCGTCCTCGTGGTGGTCCTCGTTCTCGTCGTGTCGCTCGCCCTCACCGAACGGGCAGCTCTCACCGCCGTGTTCGTCGGGCTGTTTGCCGTGGTCGCCTTCGCGCCGTCGCAGGGCGGCGTGCGCCGGTTCCTCGTCCGTAACCGTAGGCTCTATCTGCTCGCGACCCTCGTGCTCGTCGAGTACGCGATGTACTACATCGCGATCGTCGGCAAGGCGTCCGACGATCCTCTGACCTCGGTGCACCCGACGGTCAGCGGTCTCGGCAGCCTGACCCTCACGGGTCTCGGGCAGTCCGTGGGGCCGGGGCTGCTCGGCGGACCGTGGTTCCTCGACGCCAGCCCGGTGATCGCGCGTTCCGACGTCCCCACGCTCGTGGTGCTCGCCGTCGTCGAGGTTCTCGTGCTCATCGTCTTCGCCGCGCTGCTGGCTCGCCGGGCCGGCTGGCCGGCGCTGGCCCTGCTCGGCGTGATCGTCGTCGTGTCGGTCGTCCTCATCGCCGTCGCGCGCACCGCCACCATCGGCGCCTACGCGATGGTCGAGTGGCGCTACTACGCCGACCTGGCGCTGTGGGCGCCCCTCCTGGTCACCCTGGCGCTCGTACCCCCGGGCGAGCAAGGGGTCGACCCGTGGCCGTCGGCCTACCCCGGCAGGGTGTCGCGCGCCGTCCGCGCCTACCCGGTCGCGTGGGGTCTCCTGGGGCTCGTCGTCGTCAACGGCGCGCTGGCCACCACGTTTCTCACGGCGGAGCGCTTCCGCGCGAACCCTGCACGGCCGTTCCTCGAGCGGACGCTCGCTGACCTGCATCGCCTCGGCCCCGTCACGCTGATCGACCGCCAGCTTCCCCCCGAGGTGGTGCCGTCCATCCTGACGACGCAGACCCATGCCTCGCGCGTGCTCAGCGCGGCCACGCCGACCCCCACGTTCGACATCCCGACCCACCAGCTGTTCGCGATCACCGACACGGGCGCCGTCGTCCCCGCGAGCGTCGCGGACGGCGGCATCGTCGAGGGCGGGCCCGACGGCGCGTGCGGCAACGCGGTGAAGCCCGGGACCGAGATCCGGCTCCGGCTGGGCAAGCGGCTCTACGACTGGGTCTGGTGGGCCCGCGTCGACTACCTGGCGGAGTCGGACACAGTCCTCACGCTCGATCGGCTGGGGCAGACGACGGCGGTGCCGCTGTCCCAGGGGCCGGGCGTCGTGTTCGTACCCATGTCCGGACCGATCGACGCCGTGGACCTGTCCGTACCCGCCGGCATGGGAGGGGTCTGCGTCTCTCGGCTCCAGGTCGGCAACGGCGTCCCGGCGCCGTGACGGGTCGAGGGGCCTGACGTGCGCATCGCGGTCACCGGCGGGATCGGGTCGGGGAAGAGCGCCGTGGCGGCGCGCCTGGCGGCTCACGGGGCGGTCGTCGTCGATGCCGACCGCATCGCGCGCGAGGTCGTCGAGCCCGGGACTCCGGGGCTCGCCGCCATCACCGCGGAGTTCGGGACAGAGGTCCTGACCCCGGACGGCGCCCTGGACCGCCCCGCGATGGCGGCCCTCGTGTTCGCGGACCCCGAGCGCCGAGCGGTGCTGGAGGCCATCGTGCACCCGCTCGTCGGACGGAGGTCCGCCGAGCTGCTCGCGGCGGCCCCGGAGGGGTCTGTCGTGGTCTACGACGTCCCCCTGCTCGCCGAGTCCGCGGGCGGCCGTCTCGGTCGTACCAACGAGTTCGACGAGGTGGTGGTCGTCGAGGCGTCCTTGGAGACCCGGGTCTCGCGGCTCGTCGCACGCGGGCTGGCGGAGGCTGACGCGCGCTCGCGGATCGCCGCACAGGCCTCCGACGAGCAGCGTCGCGCCATCGCCGACCACGTGGTGGTCAACGACGGCGACCTGGCCGCGCTCGACGCCGCGGTGGACGCGCTCTGGGCGGCTCTGACCAGCTGAGCGGGCGCGGCCGGTGCGGCTGTCGGACCGTCGTCGTACCGTGGCGGCATGGCCCGTCCCGTCACCGACCTCCAGCGCAGCGTCGCACCCTTCGAGGTCATCAGCGACTACGTCCCCGCCGGCGACCAGCCAGCGGCGATCCAGGAGATCGAGCGCCGGATCCGGGCGGGCGAGAAGGACACCGTCC
>DATCCY010000089.1:0-21898 GCA_036510975.1 Candidatus Nanopelagicales bacterium | reverse complement strand
GGGGGTCTTCGCCTGCGGCGACCTCGTCGACCACACCTACCGCCAGGCGATCACCGCGGCCGGCTCGGGCTGCGCCGCCGCGCTCGACGCCGAGCGGTTCCTCGCCTCGTTAGAGGCCGCCCGGAGCACCCACGACCCGCTGCAGGTCCTGGCCTGACGCTCACGGCCCCGTCGCTGCGCGCACGGGAGTCGATCGTGGTCGGTCCCAGCACGTACGGTGGACCGACGACCCGCACGAACCAGCAGCACCCCCACCCCCGTCCTGGAAGGAGCGCCGACATGGGCGCCGTCAAGATCGTGACCGACGCGACGTTCACCGACGACGTCCTGCTCTCCGAGAAGCCCGTCCTCGTCGACTTCTGGGCCGAGTGGTGCGGACCGTGCAAGATGATCTCGCCGGTCCTCGAGGAGATCGCGGGAACGCAGGACAAGATCGCGATCGTCAAGCTCAACGTCGACGAGAACCCGGTCACCGGAGCCAACGAGCGGATCATGTCGCTGCCGACCCTGAACGTCTACCAGGGCGGTCGCGTCGTGAAGCAGATCGTCGGCGCGCGACCGAAGGCCGCGATCCTCGCGGACCTCGCAGAGTTCCTGTAGACCCGTGACCCCGGCCGCGACCCGCCGGGGCGACACGGGCCCGGCGGTCGCGGAGATCCGCGACCGGCTCGGTCGGCTCGGCCTCCTCGCGGACGAGGCGGTGGGGCACGACCACCGCGTCGACCCCGCTCCTGACTGCTTCGACGACCCCGTCGACCGCGCCGTCCGCTCGTTCCAGCAGGAGCGCGGGCTCACCGTCGACGGCGTCGTCGGGCCGCAGACCTTCCGGCGCCTCGAGGAGGCGCGCTGGGCCCTCGGCGACCGCGTGCTGTCCTACAGCCCGGGGCACGTCGTCTCCGGCGACGACGTCCTCACCCTCCAGCAGCGGCTGTCCGGCCTCGGCTTCGACCTCGGTCGCGTCGACGGGGTCTTCGGGGTGCACACCGATGCCGCCCTCCGCGAGTTCCAGCGCAGCGTCGGCGTCGACGCCGACGGCACCTGCGGGCCGAGCACCTTCCGCGCCATGGCACGCCTGGCCCGCACGATGAGCGGCGGCGGCACGGCGGCGGCCCTGCGCGAGCTCCATGCGCTCGAGACCCTCACCAGCGGCGTGGCCGACAAGGTCGTGGTCATCGACCCGGGCCACGGCGGCCCGGACCGCGGCCTGGCCCACGGCCAGCTCACCGAGGCCGTCGTGGCCGGCGACCTGGCAACCCGGGTCGAGGGCCGCCTGGCGGCCATCGGCGTCCAGGTGCTGCTCACCCGGTCCCCCGACCCCGAGGTCACCGCCACCCCCGACGAGGCCGAGCGGGCCGCGTTCGCCAACGCCACGGCTGCCGACCTCGTGCTCTCGCTGCACGTCGACGCGGTCGCGTCCCCGACCCCGGCCGGCTGCGCCACCTTCTACTTCGGCGACGCCGTGGCCGGCACCGGGTCCTCGCTCGGGCAGCGCTTCGCCGAGATGGTCCAGGACGAGATCTGCCTGCGCACCGACCTCACCGACTGCCGGACGCATGCCAAGACCTGGGACCTGTTGCGGATGACCCGCATGCCGGCGGTACGCATCGAGTGCGGCTACCTCTCGAGTCCTCGCGACGCCAGGCGCCTCGAGGACCCTGCGTTCCGCGACGCCGTCGCCGAGGGGATCGCGGCCGCCGTCGTGCGGTTCTTCGCCCCCGTGCCCGTCGAGGCGTGAGGCGGCTCAGCCGGTCGGGTCCTCGCGGTGCAGCGTGCCGACCGCGCGACGACGACCCAGGAGCCGCTCGAGCGCGGCCTCGACGACGTCCTCGCGCCACGCCGCGGTCGAGCGCAGGTCGAGCCGCAGGCGCGGCGTGCGCGGGTGCGGGCGCACGGTGGTGAATCCCACCGCGAGCAGGAAGTCCGCGGGGACCAGGCAGTCGACGGCGCCGGGAGTGGCGGAGGCGATGGCCTCCACCGCACGGACCCCGCGTCGGGCGAGGTCGGCCGCCATGCCCTGCACGAGCATCCGGGCCAGGCCGTGGTCGGCGTGCTCGGGCTCGACCCGCAGCGCGGCGAGCGCGACGGCGTCCGGCGACACCGGAGCCGTGGGGTAGGCCGCGAGCCCCGGGAGGTAGGCGGGCGGCGCGTAGAGGGCGTAGCCGGCCACCTCGCCGTCCAACCGCACCACCTGCCCGCAGGAGCCCCAGTCGAGCAGGGTCGAGGACAGCCAGGCCGCCTTCGCGTCGCCACCTCCGCCGTCGGCCTCGACACGGGAGCGGTGCACGGCGTCGAGCTCCCAGCGCGTGCAGGTACGGCACGGCGCGGGGATCTCGTCGAGGGAGTCACGGGTGAGCGGTGCGAGCCGCCGGGCGATGGCCACGCCTCAGCCCGAGTGCAGGACGCCGGTCGCGCGGTGCACGGTCATCGGCCCACCGGTCGCGGCAGCTCGCCGCGATGGGGTCGGACCAGACCGACGACGAAGCCCAGCACCAGGCCGAGCGCGAGCAGCCCGATCAGCCAACGGATAACCCGCATGACACCTCCCGCCCTCCATCCGGCATCGTAGATCCCGCACAGGGAGCCTGCGACAACGGCGTCCGGGTCCACGTGCGCCACTCCGGCGCGGGATCGACCCGGACGCCGGATGCACCGAGGGCAGTGAGGGAGACATGGAGCCGACGCACCAGGCGGGGACAGGGACCAGGCTCGACCCGTGGGTCGACGCCTACGCCGCACGCACGCGCGGCCTCACCACCTCCCAGGTGCGCGCGCTGTTCGCCGTGGCCTCGAGACCCGAGGTGGTCTCCCTCGCCGGGGGCATGCCGTTCGTCTCGGCCCTGCCCCTCGACGCCATCGCGGACACCGTCGCCCGGCTGATCCGCGACCGCGGTGCGGTGGCGCTGCAGTACGGCTCCGGTCAGGGCGACGTCCGGCTCCGCGAGCAGATCCTCGAGGTGATGGCACCGGTCGGCGTCACCGCGCACCCCGACGACATCGTGGTCACCGCCGGCTCGCAGATGGCCCTCGACCTCGTCGTGCGGGTGTTCTGCGACCCGGGCGACGTCGTGCTCGTCGAGGCCCCGACCTACGTCACCGCCCTCGGGGTCTTCTCGTCCTACCAGTGCGAGGTCGTGCACGTCGCGATGGACGAGGAGGGGCTGCGCCCCGACGCGCTGCGCGAGGCGATCGCAGCGACCCGAGCCGCGGGCAAGCGGGTCAAGCTCGTCTACACGATCCCCTCGTTCCACAACCCCGCCGGCGTGTGCCAGGGCCCGCAGCGGCGGGCCGAGGTGCTCGACGTCGTCCGCTCGGCCGGCCTCCTGCTGCTCGAGGACGACCCCTACGGGCTGCTGGGCTTCGACGGCTCGGTGCCGCGCGCGATCCGCGCGGACGAGAGCGAGAGCGTGATCTACCTCGGCACGTTCTCCAAGACGATCGCCGCCGGTCTTCGGGTCGGCTGGGCCGTGGCGCCGCACGGTGTGCGCGAGAAGCTCGTCCTCGCCAACGAGACCGCCACGCTCTGCCCGTCGAACCTCACCCAGCTCACCATCAGCGACTACCTCGCCACCCAGCCGTGGTTCGACCAGGTGAAGGTCTTCCGCGAGGTCTACCGAGAGCGCCGCGACGCCCTGCTCGAGTCCCTCGACGCGCTCATGCCCGCGGGCACGACCTGGACGGTCCCCGCCGGCGGCTTCTACAGCTGGGTGACGCTCCCGGACGGCCTCGACGCCACGGCGATGCTGCCGCGGGCGGTGGCGGCCCTGGTGGCCTACGTGCCCGGAACCGGCTTCTTCGCCGACGGGCAGGGTCGCCAGTCGCTGCGGCTGTCCTACTGCTACCCCGAGCCCGACCGCATCCGCGAGGGTGTCCGCCGGCTCGCGGGCGTCATCGAGACCGAGCTCGAGGTGGCCACGACGTTCGGGTCGCCCGCCGCTCGGGCAGATCGTCCCGGAGCGTCCGCGCCCTACACCGACCTCGCCTGAGCGCAGGTCCGTCATGACTTCCGAGATCCATTGCAGCACAAGGGGATACGCCGCATGAGCACCGCATCGAACGGTCGGGTCGTCGTCCTCGCCGGGGGACTGTCCGCGGAGCGCGACGTGTCGATCCGGTCGGGTCGGCGGGTCGCCGACGCGCTGCGTGGGGCCGGCGTCGACGTCGCTGTGCTCGACGTGGACGCGGGCCTGCTGGCCACCCTCGCCGCCGAGCACCCGACCTGTGCCGTGCCGCTGCTGCACGGGGCTCCGGGGGAGGATGGCGCGATCCGCGACGTCCTCGTGGCCCTCCGCCTCCCGTTCGTAGGCTCGGGACCGGCCGCCTGCCGGCGGGCGTTCGACAAGCCGATCGCGTCGTCGCTCGTGGGAGCGGCAGGCGTCGCCGTGCCCGAGTCGATGGCCCTGCCGCACGCGACCTTCCGCGAGCTCGGCGCGGGTGGTGTCCTCGATGCGGTCGTGGCGCGGCTCGGCCTGCCGCTCATGGTGAAGCCGACGCGCGGTGGCTCCTCGCTCGGAGCCACGGTGGTGCGCTTGGCCGGTGACCTGCCCGCTGCGATGGTCGCCGCCTACGCCTACGGCGAGATCGCGCTCGTCGAGTCGTTCGTGCGAGGGACCGAGGTCGCGGTCTCGGTCGTCGACGATGCCGACGGCCCCCGTGCGCTGCCGGTGGTGGAGGTCGTGCCCGACGGCGGCTTCTACGACTACGGCGCGCGCTACACGGCCGGCGCCACGGAGTTCTTCACCCCTGCGCGCCTTCCCGACGACGTCCTCGCCGCGTGCGCCGCGACCGCCGTCACGGTCCACCGGACGCTGGGTCTGCGCGACTGGTCGCGCAGCGACCTCATCGTCGACGCCGACGGCACGCCGTGGTTCCTGGAGGTCAACGTCGCGCCCGGCATGACCGAGACGTCGACGTATCCGCAGGCCGTGCTCGCCGCGGGGCTCGACCTCGGTGCCGTCACGGCGTCGCTCATCGAGCGAGCGGTGGAGCGCGGCTGATATCCCTTGCCGCGCAGGGGTTCTACGGCGTCTGACTGTCGATGACGTCGACGATGCGACGCAGGTCGTCGAGCGTCGCGAACTCGATCGTCACCTTGCCTTTGGACTTGCCGGACTCGATGCGCACCCGGGTCTCGAGACGGTCGGAGAGGCGGTCGGCGATCTCCGTGAGCCCGGGCGCCGTGGGGCGTCGCGGCCGCGCGACGCGCGCCCGCTCGCGCCCGTCGGCCTCGCCGACCGCGACGATCTCCTCGACCGCGCGCACCGACAGTCCCTCGGCCACGACGCGGGTGGCGAGCCGGTCCATCGCGTCGGTGTCGTCGAGGGCGAGCAGCGCACGGGCGTGCCCCGCCGAGATGACGCCGGCCGCCACCCGGCGTTGCACCGGGGTCGGGAGGCGCAGCAGCCGCAGGGTGTTGCTCACCTGCGGACGGCTGCGACCGATGCGGGTCGCGAGCTCCTCCTGCGTGCAGCCGAAGTCGTCGAGCATCTGCTGGTAGGCCGCAGCCTCCTCGAGGGCGTTGAGCTGGGCGCGGTGCAGGTTCTCCAGCAGGGCGTCGCGCAGCAGGGCGTCGTCGGCCGTCTCCCGGACGATGGCGGGGATCCGCTCGAGCCCGGCCTCGCGGCCGGCCCGCCAGCGGCGCTCGCCCGCCACCAGCTCGAAGTGCGGCCCGTCGGTCGTGGCGTCGGGCACCGGGCGCACCACGATCGGCTGGAGCAGCCCGATCTCGCGGATCGAGTGGACGAGCTCGGCGAGGGCGTCCTCGTCGAAGACCGTGCGCGGCTGGCGCGGGTTGGGTCGCACGTCGTCGAGCAGGAGCTCGGCGTAGCGGACGCCGGTCACGGTCTCGAGGTCGTCGCCACGGTGGCCGGGGGCCGGGGCGTCCGTCGGGGCGTCGGCGGGGCGGGTCAGGACGGGGGCTGGGGCGTCCGAGGAGCCGGAGGGGATGAGCGCCCCGAGCCCGCGACCAAGCCCTCGTCGCTGGTTCACCCTCGCCGCTCCTTCGCACCCGTGGTCGCCGTCGGCGTGACCCTACCCCGCCGCCACGACCGCCGGGCGACACCCACTCGCTGACCGCTGGCGCGGTATAAGGATGGCATTTCTACCGTGGATACGTCGGTTTCTCGTCCACCCCGGGACTGAGCGCGGCCAGCGCAGCGGCCTGTCGAGCCAGCTCGCGGGCTGCCTCGAGGTAGGACAGGGCCCCGGTCGAGCCCGGGTCGTAGGTGAGCACCGTCTGCCCGTAGGACGGGGCCTCCGAGACGCGGACCGACCGGGGGATCGCGGTCGGCAGGACCTTCTCGCCGAAGTGCGAGCGCACCTCGTCGGCCACCTGGGCCGCGAGCCGGGTCCGCGCGTCGTACATGGTCAGCAGGATCGTCGAGACCGAGAGCCCGGGGTTGAGCTCCTCGGTCACCAGGCCCACCGTGCGCATGAGCTGGCCGAGTCCCTCGAGGGCGTAGTACTCGCACTGGATCGGGATGAGCACCTCGTCGGCGCAGACCAGCGCGTTGAGGGTGAGCAGCCCCAGGCTCGGCGGGCAGTCGACCAGCACGTAGTCCAGCCGACCGTGGGCGGCGTCGTGCACCGGGAGGTACGCCGAGACCGCTCGTCGCAGCTTGTGCTCGCGAGCCACCATCGCGACGAGCTCGATCTCCGCACCCGCCAGGTCGAGGGTCGCCGGCGCGCACCACAGCCCGGCGACCTCGGGGACCGGCCGCACGACCTCGGCCATCGGCCGGCCCTCGATGATCACGTCGTAGACGCTGGGGACCTCGCTGTGGTGCTCGATCGACAGCGCGGTGGACGCGTTGCCCTGGGGGTCGAGGTCGACCACGAGCACGGCGAGGCCCTGCAGCGCCAGCGCCGCGGCGAGGTTCACCGTCGACGTCGTCTTGCCGACGCCGCCCTTCTGGTTGGCGACCGTGATGACGCGCGTCCGCGTGGGACGGGGCAGGTCCTCGCCGAACCTGCGGTACTGGACCTGGACGGCCGCCTCGGCGGACCGGGCCAGGGGGGTGTCGTCGCTCACCGGGTCTCCTGCTCCTCGGGCGGCCAGCCCAGGCCGTGGGAGTCCGTGGGCTCCGGGTCGGGCCAGCCCAGTCCGGCGGAGGCCACGGTGCGCTCGGTCGACGTGCTCATCGCGATCCCTTCCGTCGGCCGGACGTCAGCCGGACCACCTTCACCACCGTCGTCGGTGGATCGACCACGCCCGTCCCGCAGGTCAGGACCTCGATCTGGCCGCCGCCGAGGCGCTCCAGGGCACGCGCCGACGCCGCGACCTCGTCGGCCGCGCCCTCGCCCTTGAGCGCCAAGAGCGTGCCGCCGACGCGTGCCAGCGGCAAGGTCCAGCCGGCGAGCTTGGCCAGCGGCGCCACCGCGCGGGCAGTGACGACGTCGACCGCCAGCGCCTGCTCCTCGGCGCGGCCACGGACCACCTCGACCCGGTCGTCGAGGCCGAGCACGGTCACCGCCTCGCCCAGGAACGTTGCCCGGCGCAGCAGCGGCTCGACCAGCACCACCCGAAGGTCCGGCCGCACCAGGGCGAGCGGGAGTCCGGGCAGACCCGCGCCGGAGCCGACGTCGGCCACGACCGCTCCGTGGGGCACGAGCTCCTCGAGGACGGCGCAGTTGGCCAGGTGCCGGCTCCAGAGCCGGGTCACCTCCCGTGGGCCGATCAGGCCGCGTACGACCCCGTCGGTGGCGAGCAGGTCCGCGTAGCGCCCGAGCAGGTCGCCGGCGTCGGGGTAGCGAGCGCGCAGGCGTGCCTCGACCAGCAGGTCCGACTCGTCGCGGACGGGGCTCTCCCCCGCCACCCCGTCATCTGCCATGCGTCAGGTGCGGGGCAGGACGACGACGAAGCGGCGCGGCTCGACGCCCTCGGACTCGCTGGTGAGCCCGGCGGCGGCCACGGCGTCGTGCACGACCTTGCGCTCGAACGGGCTCATCGGCTCGAGCCGGACCGGCTCCCCCGTGCTCGACGCCCGGGTCGCCGCCTCGCTGCCGAGTGCGGTGAGTGCCTGGCGCCGTGCCTCACGGTGGCCGGCGACGTCGAGCATGAGTCGCGAGCGCTCCCCCGTCTCCCGCGTCACCGCGAGGCGGGTGAGCTCCTGGAGCGCGTCGAGCACCTGGCCGTGGTCGCCCACGAGGTGCTCGATGTCGCCGCCCACGATGCTCACCAGCGCCCGGTCGCCCTCGACGTCCATGTCGATGTCACCGTCGAGGTCGGCGATGTCGAGCAGGCCCTCGAGGTAGTCGGCGGCGATGTCGCCTTCCTTCTCGAGGTGGCTCACAGGAGCGGAGCCGCGCGCCGTTTCACGGGAAACAC
This sequence comes from Candidatus Nanopelagicales bacterium, assembly GCA_036510975.1. Classification (GTDB taxonomy): domain Bacteria; phylum Actinomycetota; class Actinomycetes; order S36-B12; family CAIYMF01; genus Longivirga. The sequence continues at coordinate 13,575 of DATCCY010000089.1, read as the reverse complement.
GTGCCGGAGCCGCCTGGGTCGTCTCGCCGCCGTCGACCTCGGTGGTCTCGGCGGCCGTCGTCTCGGTCATGGGTACTCGTCTTCCGTCGCTGGGTGCGCCGTATGGCGCGGGAGGGTCAGGGGAGGTGTTTCACGGGAAACGTCAGCCGCGAGATCTCGCGGTCAGGTCTGCGGCGCGGGATCGGTGCCGTCGGTCGGGGGTGTCCCGCTGGGATCGCCGGGCAGCGGGTTCTGCGCCGACGGGGTGCCCTTGCGCTTGCTCCGCGGCTGGTTCTTGGGCTGCTGACGCGGCGCCGGGGGAGCGATCACCGGCTTGACCTCCTCGGGGTCCACGCCGTCGTTCTTGCGCCGTCGCTTCGCAGCCTCGCGCTCCTCCCAGGCGGCGTACGCCGGTGTCCCGGGCTGCGGGTTGTTGCGGATGACGTAGAACTGCTGGCCCATCGACCACAGGTTGGTCGTCAGCCAGTAGATGAGGACGCCGACCGGGAAGTTGATGCCGGTGATCATGAAGAAGAACGGGAAGACGTAGAGCAGGATCTTCTGCTGCTGCGCCATCGGGTTGTCCTTGGCGGTGTTCTTGACGATGAGCATCCGCTGGGACGTGAAGGTCGTGATCGTCATGAGCACGATGAGGACGGCGGTCAGCACGTGCGTCGCGAGCACGTCGGGGGTCAACGACGCCTGGGTGAAGGTCGCCCACATCGGCACACCGAAGATCGTCGAGTGGTACGCCGAGTCGACCTGCGCCTGGGTCATCACGCCGTACGGCGTCTGCTTGGCGACGCCGTAGTTGAGCACCCGGAACAGGGCGAAGAAGATCGGCGCCTGGGCCAGGATCGGCAGGCAGCTGGCGAGCGGGTTGGTCCCGGTCTCCTTGTAGAGCGCCATCATCTCGGCGCTCTGGCGCTCCCGGTCGCCGGCGTACTTCTGCTGGATCTCCTTGATCTTCGGCTGGAGGATCTGCAGGTTGCGCTGACTCTTAATCTGCCGGACGAACAGCGGGATCAGGGCGATGCGGATGACGAGCACGAGGCCGACGATGGCGAAGGCCCAGGACCAGCCCGAGTCGTAGCCGAAGAAGAACGAGAACAGGGCGTGCCACTGGACGAGGATCCAGCTGACGATGTCCTCGAGCCAGGCCAAGGGGTTGAGACTCACGCGGCGCTCCGGTCGTCGGCAGTGCGGTCAGGTCCTGCGGGGGTGGTCCCCGGGTCGGCAGCGGTGCTGCCGGACTCCAGCGGGACGTACGGGTCGGGCGTCCAGCGGCCCTTCTCGGGCACGAGGTCCACACCTCCCGGGTTCCAGGGGTTGCAGCGGCAGATCCGCCAGGTCGCGAGCACCGTGCCCTTGCCCGCACCGTGCACCGAGATCGCCTCGAGGGCGTAGCTGGAGCAGGACGGGTGGAACCGGCAGCGCGGACCGAGCATCGGGCTCAGCAGCGTCCGGTAGCCGACGATGCCGCCGGTGAGCAGCAGGCGGAAGAACCGACCCACGGTGGCGGCGAGCAGGTGGCGTACTGCGTCCACGGCCTTCATCCGGCCACCTCCGCCGACTCCGCGTCGCGAGCGGCCCTGCGCAGCGCTCGCTCGAGAGCGGCGTCGAGGTCCGCGGCGAGCTGGTCCGACGTCGCGGCCGCGGCGTCGGGCAGCGCCCGGACCACCAGGCGCGAGCCGGCGGGCAGCCCGCTCAGGCGGGGCCGCACGACGTGGCGCAGCCGGCGGGTCACCGTGTGCCGCACGACGGAGTTGCCGACCGCCTTGCTCACGACGAAACCCGCCCTCGGGTCGTCCCCGGGGCGGGATCGGTGGGCGGCGGCGTCCGGCTCGGACCTCACGTCGAGGTGGACGACGAGCAGGGGCCGACCGGCCCGTGCGCCTCGTCGTACCGTCTCGGTGAACTCCTGGCTGCGGCGCAACCGCGAGGTGCTCGGGAGCACGGACGCGGTCGACCTGGGCCGTCAGGCCGAGAGCTCGGTGCGACCCTTGCGGCGGCGGGCCGAGAGGATCGAACGGCCGGCACGCGTGCGCATGCGCAGGCGGAACCCGTGGGTCTTGGCCCGCCGGCGGTTGTTCGGCTGGAAGGTGCGCTTGCTCATCGGTCGGCTCCGAACCGTGGTGGGGCCAGGGACGGGTCCCTGCCGGGCGTGAGGGACCGGGTGGGACCCGGTCCAACGGGGAAGAAGGTGGCGCAGACCGGCGGACCGGCCGGCCGCCACCGGACGCCGACGCCGACCATCCGCCCGAGCACGCTCGGGCAGGGCAGTCGTCGGCCTGTCCACGGTACGGGTCGTGGCTCGGAGGGGTCAAACCGCGAGCGCGGAGGACGCGGGTGATCTTGGCCCCCGCGATAACCATCCATCCTCTCGAGTGCGGCTGCGCAGGTCAGGCAGCGACACGCCGACAAACCGGACCGAACGTGGCAGACTCCGGCCCCTGCCTGTGGACAACCCCTTGACGGGGTCCGTGGCGGCACGACTACGGTCACGCCACCGCGCCGCCTCCGGCAGGCCGATCCTGATCCACCCGCAGGGGTCTCCCGATCCCTGCGACCGGGCCCCGCACGCCGCCCGCCCGTTCCACACCTGTGGACGAGCGTGTGGACGCCCTCGCCGGCACGCCGGCACGACACGAGGGGACACGAGGCACCGTGGCCGACGACGACCTGGACCTCACCGACGTGTGGGCCCGGGCCCTGGAGTCCCTGGGCGACGAGGGGATGACCTCGCAGCAGCGGGCCTTCGTCTCCCTCACCCGCCCGCTCGCGATCGTGGAGGACACCGCTCTGGTGGCAGCGCCGAACGAGTTCACCAAGGACGTCCTGGAGAGCAAGCTGCGCCCGCTCGTGGTCGACGCGCTCTCCCGAACCCTGGGCCGCGAGGTGCGCATCGCCGTCACCGTCGACCCGACCATCGCCCCCTCCCTCGACGACGACGCCACCGACGACCTCGCCGACTCGACCTACGCCGACCCGGTCTCGTCCGCGCCTGCCGCCGCGCCCTCGGTGGCGCCGCCCGCGACCGCACCCGAGCCGGTCCGCCCCGGCACCGGCTCCCCGGGGACCCGCGGCGAGGAGGCCAGCCGGCTCAACCCGAAGTACACCTTCGACACCTTCGTGATCGGCTCGAGCAACCGCTTCGCGCACGCGGCCGCCGTCGCCGTCGCGGAGCAGCCGGCCAAGGCGTACAACCCGCTCTTCGTCTACGGCGAGTCCGGACTCGGCAAGACCCACCTCCTGCACGCGATCGGGCACTACACCCGCACGCTCTACGCCGGCGCGCGCGTGCGCTACGTGAGCTCGGAGGAGTTCACGAACGAGTTCATCAACTCGATCCGTGACGACAAGGCGGCCGCTTTCCAGCGCCGTTACCGCGATGTCGACGTCCTGCTCGTCGACGACATCCAGTTCCTGTCGGGCAAGGTGCAGACGCAGGAGGAGTTCTTCCACACGTTCAACACCCTGCACAACGCCAACAAGCAGATCGTCGTCACCAGCGACCTGCCGCCCAAGCAGCTGCAGGACTTCGAGGACCGGATGCGCTCGCGGTTCGAGTGGGGCCTGATCACCGACGTCCAGCCGCCCGACCTCGAGACCCGCATCGCGATCCTGCGCAAGAAGTCGGCGCAGGAGCGGCTCTCGGCACCGCCGGAGGTCCTCGAGTTCATCGCCTCGAAGATCTCGACCAACATCCGCGAGCTCGAGGGCGCCCTCATCCGCGTCACCGCGTTCGCCAGCCTCAACCGCCAGCCGGTCGACCTCCCCCTCGCGGAGGTGGTCCTCAAGGACCTCATCACCGACCAGGCGGGCCCGGAGATCACGAGCTCGATCATCATGATGCAGACCGCGGCGTACTTCGGCGTCACGGTCGACGACCTGTGCGGCTCGTCGCGCTCGCGCGTGCTGGTGACCGCCCGCCAGATCGCGATGTACCTCTGCCGCGAGCTCACCGACCTCTCGCTGCCGAAGATCGGTCAGGCGTTCGGGGGTCGTGACCACACGACCGTCATGCACGCGGACCGCAAGATCCGTCAGCTCATGGCAGAGCGCCGCTCGCTCTACAACCAGGTCACCGACCTCACGGCGCGCATCAAGAGCACCGCGCGGCAGGCCTGAGCCCGGTCCCGCGGCCCGCCGGCACGGGCGAGGACGCCCGGACGGCGGCTACCCAGCGTGATCGCAGCCGTCGACCCGGTCACGCCGCGCGTTCACACCCTGGGGATAACCCTGTGGACACAGATTCCGAGCCGCTGGGGACAGCCCTGGGGATGAGCGCTCCCACGACCTGCGCAACCTGTGGACGGCAGGGGACGAACGACACGCCGCACCCCTTGCTCCCCAGGCCCCCATGGTTGTCCAGATCCGTCGTCCACAGCCGCCGGGGAGGACGACACGCACGTCCACCTGCGACGACGAGCGTTGTCCACACCGTCCACACCTCCTATGACGAGTACTGCCCCTGTATCTGCAGCAGCTGCCTGAACGCCTTCACCCACCCGCCGTCTGTGGACAACATCGCTGCCGCCGTGGACGACCACCTCCGTCCGGCGCCGGGCGCGCCCCTGCGCTCGGGTGCACCCGAACGGGTCTCCAGCCGCTTCCGCGGACCCGGTCCGCGACCGGTTCGAGCACGACGCCTACGCGCCTATCGGGGTGGTGCCTGTCCGGGCGTGGGTGGTCCGTGGAAGCATGACCCGGCATACGCTGCGCACCTCACACCCGCTCGGCCCGACAGGAGTGACCCGACGTGAAGTTCCGGCTCGAGCGCGACGTCCTCGCCGATGCCGTGGCGTGGGCGGCGCGCACCCTGCCCTCCCGCCCGTCGATGCCCATGCTCGCCGGGCTGCTCATCGACGCCGCCCCGGGGGGCCTGACCCTGTCGAGCTTCGACTACGAGGTCTCCGGCCGCGTCGCGGTCGCGGCCGCCGTCGACGAGCCCGGTCGAGTCCTGGTCTCCGGTCGGCTGCTGGCCGACATCGCCCGGGCTCTGCCACCAGCACCGGTGACCATCACCTCCGAGGGCAGCCGGGTCGAGGTGCGCTGCGGCCGCTCGTCGTTCACCCTCCCGACGCTCCCCGTCGACGACTACCCGTCGCTGCCGGACATGCCGGGTTCCACCGGCACGATCGAGGGCGCGACGTTCGCCGCCGCCGTCGCGCAGGTGGCCACGGCAGCCGGCCGGGACGACACGCTGCCGACGCTCACCGGCATCCGCGTCGAGATCGCCGACGCGCTCATCACGCTCGCGGCCACCGACCGCTACCGTCTCGCCGTCCGCGAGTTCGCTTGGAGCCCAGAGCATTCCGGGCTCGACACCGCGGCGCTGGTGCCTGCGCGCACGCTCGCCGAGACCGCGAAGTCGCTCGCGCACTGCGACGTCGTCCACCTCGCGCTGTCCGCGTCCGGCGCGGGTGACGGCCTCATGGGATTCGAGGGCGACGGCCGTCGCACCACCAGCCGGCTTCTCGACGGCGAGTTCCCCAAGTACCGCGCGCTGCTGCCGAGCGAGTCCGCCACCGTCGCGACCGTGGAGACGAGCGCGCTGGTCGACGCCGTGAAGCGCGTGGCCCTCGTCGCCGAGCGCAACACCCCCGTGCGGCTCGCGTTCTCCGGCGGCGAGGTCGAGCTGCGCGCCGGCGCGGGCGACGAGGCGCAGGCGAGCGAGGCCGTCGAGTGCGCGATCGACGGCGACCCGATCGAGATCGCCTTCAACCCGCAGTACCTGCTCGACGGGCTCAGCGCGCTCGACGACGCCTCCACGAAGCTGTCGTTCACGACCTCGACCCGTCCGGCGGTGCTCACCGGCGGCGGCGCCGAGGCCGCCCCCGCCTACCGCTACCTCCTCATGCCGGTCCGGCTCTCGGGCTGACGCCCGTCCCCCGGGTCCGGACCCGTACCGTGCACGTCGCCGCCCTCTCGCTCACCGACTTCCGCTGCTACGGGCAGGCCGACGTCGAGCTGCGTCCCGGCGTGACGTCGTTCCTCGGTAGCAACGGTCAGGGCAAGACCAACCTCGTCGAGGCGCTCGGCTACGTCGCGACCCTCGACAGCCACAGGGTGGCCACCGACGCGCCGCTCGTGAGGCTCGGCGCGAGCCAGGCGGTGGTGCGCGCCCAGGTGGTCCGCGACGAGCGCACGACCCTCATCGAGATCGAGATCAATCCCGGGCGCGCCAACCGTGCCCGCATCAACCGCTCCCCCGTGCCGCGCCCGCGCGAGGTGCTCGGAACCCTGCGGACGGTGATGTTCGCCCCGGAGGACCTGGCGCTGGTCAAGGGCGACCCGAGCGAACGTCGTCGCTTCCTCGACGACCTCCTCGTGGCCCGCTCACCACGGCTCGCCGGTGTGCGCGCGGACTACGACCGGGTCCTCAAGCAGCGCAACGCCCTGCTGAAGACGGCGTCGGCGGCGCGGCGCGGCGGGTCGGGGTCCGGTGAGGCGCTGCGCACCCTGGAGGTCTGGGACACCCACCTCGTGACCGTCGGTGCCGAGCTGCTCGCGGCGCGGCTCGACCTCGTCGCTGCGCTCGCGCCGCTCGTCGACAAGGCCTACGACCAGGTGAGCTCGGGCGCAGGTCCGGCGGCCCTCGACTACGTCTGCTCCCTGGGCCCGGACGTCGAGCTCGTCCCCGACCGGAGCGTGCTGGCCGGCCTACTGCTCGCGGGGATCGAGCGACGACGCCGTGAGGAGCTCGACCGAGGACTCTCCCTCGTCGGGCCTCATCGTGACGACCTGCTTCTCAAGCTCGGGCCGGCACCCGCGAAAGGCTATGCGTCGCACGGGGAGTCGTGGTCCTACGCGCTCGCGCTGCGGCTCGCGTCCTACGAGCTGCTCCGTCACGACGGCTCACCCGGGGGTGAGCCGGTGCTCATCCTCGACGACGTGTTCGCCGAGCTCGACGTCGAGCGCCGGTCGCGCCTGGCCGCCCTCGTCGGCGTGGCCGAGCAGGTGCTCGTGACCGCCGCCGTCGAGGCCGACGTCCCGGAGCTCCTGGTGGGCGACCGCATCGACGTCGGCGCCGGTCAGGTGTCCCGTGCCCGCTGAGGACGACGCCGAGACCGCAGCCGAGGCCCCCGCGGGCTCCGGCAGCGACGCCGCGAAGGAGGCGCTGGCCCGGGCGCGCGCGGCCGCCGGTGCGAGCCAGGCGGCCGCGCGGGCGTCGGGCGGACCGAACCGGAGTCGCTCGCGGCGTCCCGAGTCGACCGGGTCCTACTCCGGCTCCGGCCCCGACGCGCGCGACCCGCAGCTGTTCGGATCGTCGGTCGAGCGGATGATGCGCGAGCGCGGCTGGGAGGAGCCCACCGCGGTCGGTGGCCTCACCGGCCGCTGGGCGGAGATCGTCGGGCCCGACGTCGCCGAGCACGTCGTGCCGGAGACCTTCGAGCCCTCACCGGACGGCCGCGGGCTGCTCCTGGTCCTGCGAGCCGACTCCTCGGCCTGGGCCTACACGATGCGAACCCTGCTCCCCACCCTGCGCACCCGCATCGACCACGAGCTCGGTGCGGGAACGGTCCGCGACATCACCGTGCTGGGTCCGGCAGCGCCGTCCTGGAAGCACGGGAAGCTGCGCGTGAAGGGACGCGGTCCCCGCGACACCTACGGGTGACGCCGCCTCGCGCCGCGCCACCGGCACGCCGGGGGGTCGACCCAGGGACGCCGCGCCGTGAGCCCGGCCCACAGCCGACGGGACCCGGCCGACATATCCCCACAAGCAGAGGCCTGCGTGACGGCTCCTGAGCCCTGCTCGCGGTAGGATGAGAGCCAGTTCCACGGGGCTCCCGGACCACTCCAGGACCCGCCCCGACCGGTCGACCAGCGCCGGGACATGACATCGCCTCCCGGCGTCGCCCCCGTCCCAGCGCCCGGCCGGGCACCCCGGAAGCAGGAGGGCCCCCCACCCGTGTCCTACGACGCGAGCAACATCACCGTCCTCGAAGGTCTCGACGCGGTCCGCAAGCGGCCCGGCATGTACATCGGCTCCACGGGGGAGCGGGGCCTGCACCACCTCGTGCAGGAGGTCGTCGACAACTCCGTCGACGAGGCTCTTGCCGGGTACTGCGACAGGATCGTGGTGACCCTGCTGGCCGACGGGGGCGTCCGCGTCGTCGACAACGGCCGCGGCATCCCGGTCGACATCGTCGCGAGCGAGGGCAAGCCGGCCGTCGAGGTCGTGCTGACCGTGCTGCACGCCGGGGGCAAGTTCGGCGGCGGCGGCTACGCCGTGTCCGGCGGCCTGCACGGCGTGGGTGTCTCGGTCGTCAACGCGCTGTCGACCGATCTGCAGGTCGAGGTCCGCCGCGAGGGCCACGTCTACCGCCAGACCTACCGCTACGGCGCGCCCACCGCACCGCTGGACAAGGGCGAGGCGACCGACCTCACCGGCACCACGGTCACGTTCTGGGCCGACGGCGGCATCTTCGAGACCACCCACTACGACTTCACGACGCTCTCGCGTCGCTTCCAGGAGATGGCTTTCCTCAACAAGGGCCTCACCCTCACGCTCATCGACGAGCGCGAGCCCGACCCGATCGACATCGAGATCGACGGTGTCGACCCGGCGGAGGCCACCCCGCGCACCATCAGCTACCACTACGAGGGCGGCATCGCCGACTTCGTGAAGTACCTCAACGCTACCAAGGGCCCGGCTCACCAGCACGTGATCCACATCGAGGCCGAGGACACCGAGCGCCTCGTCTCGGCCGAGGTCGCGATGCAATGGAACTCCGGCTACTCCGAGTCGGTCTACACCTTCGCCAACACGATCCACACAATCGAGGGCGGGACCCACGAGGAGGGTTTCCGCGCGGCGCTGACCACGCTGGTGAACAAGTTTGCCCGCGAGTGGGGGGTGCTCAAGGAGAAGGACGCCAACCTCTCGGGGGAGGACATCCGCGAGGGACTCACCGCCATCGTGTCGATCAAGCTCGGAGAGCCGCAGTTCGAGGGCCAGACCAAGGCCAAGCTCGGCAACACCGAGGCGAAGACCTTCGTGCAGAAGCTCGTCAACGAGCAGCTCGGAGCGTGGTTCGAGGCCAACCCCAGCGAGGGCAAGGACATCGCGCGCAAGTCGATGCAGGCCGCGGCCGCGCGCATCGCCGCGCGCAAGGCGCGCGACCTCGCCCGCAACCGCAAGGGGCTCATGGGCGGAGCCGGCCTTCCCGGCAAGCTCATCGACTGCTCGTCGACCAACCCTGACGAGTGCGAGGTCTTCATCGTCGAGGGCGACTCGGCCGGCGGCTCCGCACGCAGCGGACGCGACCCGCGCACCCAGGCGATCCTCCCGATCCGCGGCAAGATCCTCAACGTCGAGAAGGCGCGCATCGACCGGGTGCTGCAGAACACCGAGGTGCAGGCGCTCATCTCGGCGTTCGGCACCGGCGTGCACGACGACTTCGACATCGAGAAGCTGCGCTACGGCAAGGTCGTGCTCATGGCCGACGCCGACGTCGACGGTCAGCACATCACCACGCTGCTGCTCACGCTGCTCTTCCGCTTCATGAAGCCGCTCGTCGAGCGCGGCCACGTCTACCTCTCGCAGCCGCCGCTGTACAAGATCAAGTGGGCCCGCGAGGACCCGGGCTACGCCTACTCCGACCGTGAGCGCGACGCGGTCATCGCCGCCGGTGTCGAGGCGGGCAAGAAGCTGCCGAAGGACGACTCGGTGCAGCGGTACAAGGGCCTGGGCGAGATGAACGCCGACGAGCTCTGGGAGACCACGATGGATCCCGACCGCCGGGTTCTCCTGCAGGTCACGATCGACGACGCCGCGCAGGCCGACGAGATGTTCAGCGTCCTCATGGGCGAGGACGTCGAGAGCCGCCGCGCGTTCATCCAGCGCAACGCCCGCGACATCCGGTTCTTGGACATCTAGTGCGCCTGGACATCTAGCCGTACGGCGCCCGCGTCCCGCCCCCCGTCGTACCGCGAAGGAAACCCATGCCTGACGACAGCGACACCACCACCGACAGCCCCGAGTTCAACCCGCGGATCGAGTCCGTCGACCTCCAGGTCGAGATGCAGCGGTCCTACATGGACTACGCGATGTCGGTCATCGTGTCGCGCGCGCTGCCCGACGTGCGGGACGGGCTCAAGCCGGTGCACCGCCGCGTGCTCTACGCCATGTTCGACGGCGGCTACCGACCGGACCGCCAGTTCTCGAAGTGCTCGCGCATCGTCGGCGACGTCATGGGCCAGTACCACCCGCACGGAGACTCCTCGATCTACGACACCCTCGTGCGTCTCGCGCAGCCGTGGTCGCTCCGCTACCCGCTCGTGTCCGGCCAGGGCAACTTCGGCTCTCCGGGCAACGACCCGGCGGCGGCCATGCGGTACACCGAGGCACGGATGGCCGCGCTCGCGATGGAGATGGTGCGCGACATCGACGAGGAGACCGTCGACTTCACGCCCAACTACGACGGCCGCACGCAGGAGCCGGTCATCCTGCCGAGCCGGTTCCCCAACCTGCTCGTGAACGGCAGCGCCGGAATCGCGGTCGGCATGGCCACCAACATCCCGCCGCACAATCTCGGCGAGGTCTCGGAGGCGGCCCAGTGGGCACTCGCCCACCCCGAGGCCGGCCGGGAGGAGATGCTCGAGGCGTTCCTCGAGCGGGTGAAGGGCCCGGACTTCCCGACCGGCGGTCTCATCGTCGGGCGCAAGGGGATCGAGGATGCCTACCGCACCGGTCGCGGCTCGGTCATGATGCGCGCCGTCGTGGTGGCCGAGGAGGACTCGCGGGGCCGCACGACGCTCGTCGTCACCCAGCTGCCCTACCAGGTCAACCCCGACAACCTCCTGCTACGCATCGCGGAGCTGGCCAACGAGGGCAAGATCGCGGGCATCTCCGACGTCCGCGACGACTCATCGTCGCGGACCGGGATGCGCCTGGTGATCGAGCTCAAGCGCGACGCCGTCGCGAAGGTCGTGCTCAACAACCTGTTCAAGCACACGCAGCTGCAGGACAACTTCTCCTGCAACATGATCGCGCTCGTCGACGGCATCCCGCGGACGTTGCCGCTGGACGGTTTCGTCCGGCACTGGGTCAGCCACCAGATCGAGGTCATCGTCCGTCGTACGCGCTACCGGCTGCGCAAGGCCGAGGAGCGCGCGCACATCCTGCTCGGCCTGCTCAAGGCGCTCGACGCGCTCGACGCGGTCATCTCACTCATCCGCGGCAGCGCCACCGTCGACGATGCGCGCACCGGGCTCATGGAGCTGCTCGAGGTGGACGAGATCCAGGCGACCGCCATCCTAGACATGCAGCTGCGTCGCCTCGCGGCCCTCGAGCGGCAGAAGATCATCGACGAGTTCGACGACCTGCAGGCGAAGATCGCCGACTACAACGACATCCTCAGCAACGAGCCGCGTCAGCGCAGCATCGTGAGCGAGGAGCTCGCGGAGATCACCGCGAAGTACGCCGACGAGCGACGCAGCATCATCATCCCCTGGGACGGGGAGGTCACCGACGAGGACCTCATCGCCGAGGAGGACGTCGTCGTGACGATCACCCGCGGCGGCTACGCGAAGCGCACCCTCACGAACCTCTATCGCGCGCAGCGACGCGGCGGCAAGGGCGTGCGCGGTGCGGCGCTGCGCGGGGACGACGTCGTCGAGCACTTCTTCGTGACCACCACGCACCACTACCTGCTGTTCTTCACGAACAAGGGACGCGTCTACCGCGCCAAGGCCTACGAGCTGCCCGACTCGGGTCGTGACGCACGCGGCCAGCACGTGGCCAACCTGCTCGCGTTCCAGCCCGACGAGCAGATCGCGCAGGTGCTCGACGTCCGTGACTACGCCACAGCTCCCTACCTCGTGCTCGCGACGCGCGACGGCATGGTGAAGAAGACCCGTCTCGAGGCCTTCGACTCCAACCGCAGCGGCGGCATCATCGCGATCAACCTGCGCGAGGGGGACGAGCTCATCAGCGCTCAGCTCGTGGAGGACGGCGCCGACCTCCTGCTCGTGAGCGCCAAGGGCATGTCAGCCCGTTTCACCGCCGACGACGAGACGCTCCGGCCGATGGGCCGAGACACCTCGGGCGTGATCGGCATGAAGTTCCGCGGGGACGACCACCTGCTCGCCATGAACACGGTGCGCGAGGGCGCCTACCTCGTCACGATCACCGACGGCGGCTACGCGAAGCGGACGCCGGTCGACGACTGGAGCGTCAAGGGCCGCGGCATCCTCGGGGTCCGGGCGATGAAGCTCGTCGAGGAGCGCGGCTCGCTCGTGGGAGCGCTCGTCGCGCTCGAGGACGACGAGCTCTACGCCATCGCGTCCGACGGCGTCGTGATCCGCACCCGGGTGGCCGACATCCGCTCGACGGGTCGCGACACCATGGGCGTCTCGCTCATGGACGTCAGCGGTGACAACGCCATCGTCGCGGTCGCCCTCGGGGACGCAGACGACGACGACGAGGCCGACGACGTCGACGCTCCCGACGTCGAGAACCCCGGCAGCCCGGACGACGCGAGCACCCCGCAGGGTGGTGCTGACGAGGCTGCGCCGGACGAGTCCGTTACCGTGGCCGTGGAGGATGCGGCCTACGAGCCGCAGGACGGCCCGGCGGAGCAGGACTAAGGAGCAGGCTCGGTGGACACCGACGGCACGGCCGGACCGGCCGGGGCAGCGCGCGCTGGGAGTCCGGCGCCGCCCCCGGCCAAGAAGGCCACGCCCGCCTCACCCATCGCGCCGGCTGCGAAGGCTGCGCCCGCGTCGTCCACCGCGCCGGCCGCGAAGGCCGGGCCGGTCTCGGCCCCTGCGCGTGATGCGAAGTCCGCGCCTGCGTCGTCCGCCGCGCCGGCTGCGAAGGCGGCGCCGGTGTCACCCGCCCGGCCGGTTGCGAAGGCCGGGCCTGCCTCGTCCGCAGCACCCGTCTCGGTCCCGCCCGCAGCAGCTCGACCGGTGCCCGCGACCGGCCAGGCGCGCGCCGGGGCGAGCGTCCCGGCGCAGCCCGCGGCGCCGGTTCCCGTGCCGGTGCCCGCCCCGGCAGCGTCCGCGGCTGCGCCGGCACCCCGTCCGGCAGCCGGCCCGCGCCGCGCGAGATTGCTCGTCACGCGGCTCGACCCGTGGTCGGTCATGAAGACTGCGTTCATGCTGTCGGTCTCGATCGGCATCGTGCTGCTCATGTCCACCGCCCTGCTCTGGTGGACCCTCGACGTCACCGGGGTGTTCGCCGCGATCGGTCGGACGATCGACGACGTCGCCGGCTCGGGCAGCTCGTCGTTCGACTTCCTGTCGTTCGTCGGGTTCAGTCGCATCATGGGGATCGGCCTGGTGCTGACCGCGATCGAGATCGTCCTCGGGTCGGCCCTCGCGACCTTGTTCGCGTTCCTCTACAACCTCTCCGTCGGGCTCACCGGCGGCCTAGAGGTGACGCTGTCCGAGGACGCCTGAGCGCCCCGGAGACCCTGGCCGCCGACGATGGTTTGGGCGGCTCGGCGGGCCTGAGGTAACCTTCTCCGGCACGACGCACGGGCCTATAGCTCAGCTCGGTTAGAGCGCTTCCCTGATAAGGAAGAGGTCGATGGTTCAAGTCCATCTAGGCCCACCACCCGCCAGCCCTGGAAGGCAGGAATC
>DATCCY010000088.1:0-59747 GCA_036510975.1 Candidatus Nanopelagicales bacterium | reverse complement strand
TCGACTCCTACGTCGTGACGCCATACAAGGGCGCGACCGCTCAGGCACCGGTGCAGGTTCTCCTGTCGAACACGTCCCTGATCGGCGGTCGTCGGTCCGCCCTGATCGGCAGTCTCACCAACGGAACGGCCTACTCGTTCACTGTCGCCGCGCACAACTCCGTCAATACCGGACCGGCGTCGGTCAACAGCAACGTCGTGACGCCGCAGGTGGCGCCGCCCGCGGTGACCAACGTGGTCGCGAGCAACCCGCGCTCCGGGTCGGTCGACCTGTCGTGGACCCAGCCGGCAAACGGCAGCGGGTTCCCGATCGTGAAGTACGTCGTGACGCCGTACGTCGGGGCCGTGGGGCAGACACCCGTCACCCTCCTGCAGACCACGACCACCGCCACCATCACCGGGCTCACCAACGGCACCAGCTACACGTTCACGGTCACGGCCGTGAACTCGGCGCCGTCGAGCAGCGTCCCCTCGGCCGCCAGCAACGCGCTGGCGCCCTACGGCGCACCTGGGGCGCCCACGGCAGTCACCGCGACGCGCGGTGACCACAGCGCCTACGTCTCGTGGGGTGCTGCTGCGGACAACGGCTCGGCCGTCACCGGCTACACCGTGACGCCGTACGCGGCCGGGGTCGCACAGACCCCGCTCGCCCCGAGCGGGCTCGGCGTGAACATCACCGGGCTCACCAACGGCGTGAGCTACACCTTCGTCGTCACCGCCACCAACGCGGCGGGTCCGGGCACGCCGGCGACGAGCAACGCGGTCACCCCGAGCGGGCTCCCGACCGTGGTCGTCAGCAAGCTCGCGACCACGATCACGCCGGTCACGTCGGCGGCCAAGGTCACCTACTCGTGGACGGCGACGCCGAACGGCGCCCCGATCACGGGCTACCAGGTGTTCGTACGGCGCGCCGGGCTCGGCAAGGTCGTGCCGGGGGCATGGACCCTGCTGGCCACGACCTCGGCCACGAAGCTGGCGATCGCCACCAAGCCGGGTGAGACGCTGTTCGTCTCGGTCCGTGCGACCGACGCCGTCGGCGCCGTGTCCGGTTACGCACCGAGCTCGCAGCAGGTCACCGTCCTGGTGCCGGTCGCGAAGCTGTCGCTCACCAAGAAGCAGTGGAAGAAGTTCGGCAAGTTGGACTACCAGGCCACCAAGCTCGGTGCCGCGGCAGTCACGCCGACGGTGGCGAAGATCCGTCGGATCTACGTCCAGGCTGCCACCGGTGTCGGGTTCGGCACGGCGACCGTGTGGATCGGCAAGACCAAGATCACGACGCTCAACCTGGCCGTCGCCACGAAGGGCAAGATCAAGGCCAAGCCCAACGCAGCGAAGCTGTTCACGGTCGTCCTCACGGCCAAGCAGACGGCACATCTCAAGGGCGCCGTGATCGTCACGGTCGGCAAGGCCGGCAAGCTGGTCCGCCTCCGTGGCGTCGGCGCACTGCGCTGATCGGCGGAAGGACCATGGGACGGCACGTGAACGACGCGGCGGCCGGCCGCTCCGGGCTCACGCCCGGGGCGGCCCGCCCCCGCGCGCGCGTCGCCATGCTGGCGGAGGGCACCTACCCCTTCGTCACCGGCGGGGTGAGCACCTGGTGCGACCAGATCATCCGCGGCATGCCCGAGCACGACTTCGAGATCGTGGCCGTCGTCGCCACCGCGGGACACCCGCTGGCCTGGAGCCTGCCGGACAACGTGGTCGGGGTCTCCTCGGTCGCGCTGTGGGGATTCGTCGCGGAGGAGCGGCTGCCCCGCGGTGCCGACCGCCACGAGTTCCTCGACGCCCTGCGGCCGTTCATCCGAGCCGTGCTCGAGCCCGACCTCGACGACGCGAGCTTCTCCCTCGGCCTCATGGGGCTCTTCGAGTTCGCCCAGCGGCACTCGCTGACCTCCGCCCTGATGTCCGACGACGCGGCCGAGCTGCTCGGCGCCGAGTGGGAGCTCAGCCGCGCGGACAAGGTCAGCGTCTACGAGGTGATGAAGGCCCTCGAGCTGCTCGAGCACAGCCTGCGCCCGCTGTCCGCGCCCGTCGTCCGCGCCGACATGTGCCACGCCACGTCGAACGGCCTCCCGTCGCTGCTCGCGCTCATGGCCAAGTGGCGCTACGCCACCCCGTACATCATGTCCGAGCACGGCGTCTACCTCCGCGAGCGCTACCTCGCCTTCCAGGGCTACGACGCCCCGTGGTCGGTGAAGTACCTCGTGCTGTCGTTCTACCGCCGGCTCACCCGGCTGGCGTACGCCGAGGCCTCCGTCATCGCCCCGGTCAACGTCTACAACCAGCGCTGGGAGATCGAGCACGGCGCCGACCCCGACATCATCGTCACCGCCCTCAACGGCGTCGACGTCGAGAAGTACCCCGTGGCCGAGGACGAGCCGACCGACCAGATCATCGCCTGGGTCGGGCGCATCGACCCGCTCAAGGACCTCGAGACGCTCATCGAGGCGTTCGCCCGGCTGCAGCGCCGGATGCCCCGCGCCTGGCTCGACCTCTACGGCCCGGTGCCGGTCGGCAACGAGAAGTACTACCGCAAGCTGCGCGAGCTCGTCGCGCGCCGGCACCTCGGCGCCCGGGTCCAGTTCCGCGGCTCGGTCTCGCCGGTCTCGAAGGCCTACCACAACGCCCGGGTCATCGCACTCTCCAGCATCAGCGAGGGCCTGCCCTACACCGTCATCGAGGCGATGATGAGCGGCCGCGCCACGGTCTCCACCGATGTCGGCGGCGTGCGCGAGGTCGTCGGCGACACCGGCCTGCTCGTCCCCCCGCGCGACCCGAAGGCGCTGGCCGACGCGCTCGAGAGGGTGCTGTCCGACGACGAGCTGCGGGCGGACCTCGCCCGGCGCGCCGCCGTCCGCGGACGCTCCTACTTCCCCCTCGACCAGATGCTCGGCACCTTCCGCTCGGAGTACGCGATGCTCATCGAGCCGCAGGCGCCCGAGTTCAGCGAGTGGCCGCAGCTGGCCGACGACGACGACGCGATGCCGGACGTCGACGGGACACTGTCCAGCGGGGACCCCGAGGCGCAGCCCTGGCGGCGCCCGGTCCCGATCCCCTCGCAGGGCGTCGGCACCCAGGTCGCGAGCGGGACGCAGGGGGGTGGGGGATGAGCGCCGAGACCGAGGCCGATCGCGTCGCGATCCTCAACGGCGCCCTGAGGCTCAAGGCGCAGCGCTCGCCGCTGAAGCCTGGTGAGCTGCGCGACTGGCAGGCGGACCGCAGGAGCCGGGACCCGATCAAGCGGCTCTCGCGGGAGTTCGACGAGATCGCCCGCCAGGCCGTCGACCCCGCGGACCTCGCCGCGGGCATGGAGGCCGCCGGATTCAACGACCGGATCGCGCGCGAGTTCTACAACGAGGAGAGCGTCTTCCGCCTCGCCGAGCTCGTCCTGGAGCTCGTCCCGGTCGAGCTGCCGGACCCCCTCGCCTACGACTACAACCCGTGGCGCCGCCCGTTCTGGAACCACCTCTCGCGCGGTCTGCTCTACGCCCTGCCGACCCTGCCCTACGTCGTGGCGATCAGCTTCACCCATGTCACCGCCGCGGGCATCTGGGTGCTGCTCATCGCGTGCGTCATCTCCACCGCGTTCACCCAGGGTCTCGCGCACTTCGCCCACCTGTTCCTCGGCTACGGCGTCACCAAGGCGGCGGTGCGGGTCCTGCGTCTCGCACTGGTCGGCGTCATCGTGGTCGGCGGGCTCATCGCCGTCTGGATCGGGCTGGCGACCGGCGCGGGCGTCCTGGTCGCCGGCATCGCCTACGGCGTCCTGCTCTACACCGTGGCCGCCACCGTCCTCATGGTGTTCAAGCGGGAACGGCTGCTGCTCGCGTCGCTCACCCCCGCCATCCTGCTGTCCGTCGTCGTCCTGCTGGCCCCCGGTCACCTGCTGGGCTACCCGGTCGTCATCTGCTCCTTCCTCGTGGTCTGCGTGGTCGCCGTCGTGTCGGTCGCCTCCTGGGTGCTCTGGGACGAGGCCCGCCCGCGCGGCCCGAAGTGGATGCCGCTCGCCCGGGCGGAGATTGCGGCAGCAGGCCTGCACGCGCTCTACGGCGCGGTCGCGGCGGCCCTGATGACCTTCGCAGTCGTCGACGTGCTGCAGTTCGGCAACGTGATCGACGGCGAGAACCTGATCGGCGTCGGCATGCTCCCGCTGGTGGTCAGCCTGGGCTTCGCCGAGGCCAACGTCTACGGCTTCCGCAGCGAGTGCTCGACGGCCATGGCGCGCTCGTACAGCAGGCAGCAGTTCAAGCCCGAGGCCCGGCACATCCTGGCCCGTCGTCTGCTCGCCTACGCCGCGACGCTCGTGGCGCTCACCGTGATCGTCCTGCTGCCGCGCTACCTCGCGGTCGGCATCGACTCGATCACCATGCTGCGCCACGTGGCCTACGGCGAGCTCGGCATCGCCCTGCTCGGGGCGATGATGCTCGTGAGCTGCGGGCTCGCCCGCAAGGCCACGAGCCTGCTGGGGCTGGGCCTCGTCGTCGACGTGCTGGTGCGCCTGCCGGCGTCCGGAACCCTCGAGGAGCTGACCACCGCGCACGTGGTCGTGTTCGCGGGCCTTATCGTGGTCGTGTGGTGGACAGCATTCCGGGACCTCGTATCCCCCCTTCGGCACCGGTGAGCCGACCCGCCGTCGACTTCGCGGTCCCCGCGTACTTCTACCCGGTCGGGCACGAGGAGGACTGGCAGATCCTCACCTCCGGGCGTCACCCGCTGCGCTACGTCGTCGTCAACCCGCACGACGGTCCCGGCGCCGCGGTCGACCCCGCCTACGTGACCGTCACCTCCCGCCTGAACCGGGCCCGGGTCCGGATGCTCGGCTACATCGACACCGACTACGGCAGCCGCAGCGTCGACGACGTCATCGCCGACGCCCGCCTCTACCGCGACCGGTATGCGATCACCGGGATCTTCCTGGACCAGACGTCGTCGGCCATCGAGAAGCTCACGCACTTCGAGAACTACGCCGTGGCGCTGCGGACGATCGGCACCCGCTTCATCGTGATGAACCCCGGCACCTATCCGCACCGCGGCTACTTCCGCATCGCCAACCAGATCGTCGCCTTCGAGGGCACCTGGGCGCAGTACCGCGACATGGAGATCCCGGACTGGTCGCTGCGCATCCCGGCGCCGCGGATCGCCCACTACGTCTGGGCGGTGCCGAGCGCGTTCGCTAACAACCCGCCGGCGGCCGTGGGCGACCGGCACGTCGGCACGATCGTCCTGAGCACGCGCAAGCTGCCCAACCCGTGGGCCGGCCTGCCGCCCGCCCTCCGGCACGTCGGCGATGCCACCGACAGGCTGTCGTCCGCGACCGACTGAGCCCCGCGTCTCGCGCGGCGAGCGGCCCGCCCTGCGCCCGGCTGGGCCGAACGGGGTGTGTGACGTCGATCTCGTTCCTCCGTATCGGCTCTCGAACGTCCCCCGATCGGGCTAGAGGATCCTCCAGACGGCCATCCCCGCCGCCGATACGGCGGGCATGCGAACTCCTCAGCACCGCGCCGCTCCGCGCGCGCCCCGCGTCCCGCGATTCCCCCTGGCTGTCGTCCTCTCCCTCGCCCTCACCGCGACCGGGCTCACCGCATGGGGGGCCTCCGCGTCCGCCGCCGGGTGCGAAGTGGGGGTCGTGACCACGGCGGTGACGTCGGTGGAGGCACCTGTCACGACCGTGTCGACGGCCTCGGGCCGCACGTTCGCCAAGGCGCTCGTGACCTCGGGCCGCACGGTCCGCGCGGGCCGTCAGTGGACCGCCTCGGTGCGCAGCGCCGCCATCTCCAAGGTCACCTCGCGGGTGAGCGTCTCGGTCAGCCAGCGGGTCACCGTGACCGCGTCGGCCCCCGTCACGTGCGGCGCAGGCTCCACCACCGAGTCGTCGGCGTTCGCCGCCACCGGCGCCAGCACCGTCGCGGTGTCCGCGCAGTCGCGGGTCGACACGCCGGCCACCGGCCGCTCCTCGGCGCCGTCCGCGGTCCGGGCCCTGAGCCGGGCCGGAGCGAGCGCGTCGACCCTGGCGCTGCGCCTCTCGACCTCTCGTGCCACCGCGCGCTCCGCACAGTCCGCGCGCAACGCCGCGATCGCAACCGCCACCCAGGATTCGTACGGGCAAGCCGTCGCCGCCGCGACCAACGGCGCGCACGCCGCACTGCTCGCCCACGTCGCCACATTGGTCGTCCCGATCGCACCCGCGCCGATCGCCCCGCCGGCGCCCGCGCCGACGGTGACGCCGACCCCGACGCCGACGCCCACTCCCACGCCCACGTCGACCCGCACGCCGAGGCCGACGCGTTCCTCGACGCCGACGCCGACACCCACGGCGACTCCGACCACGCCGACCCCCACCCCGACGCGCACCGCGACCCCGACGCCGACGCCGACCACGCCGACGCCGACGCCGATCCCGACCACGCCGGCGCCGACCCCGACCACGCCGGCGCCGACCCCGCCTGGCGTGTTCGCCAACTACCCCGCCAACGGCACGTTCGACTACCAGATCGGCGGCGCCTACTCGCCGACGTCGGGCGTCACCGTCGTGGACCGGGACCGCACGGACTCTCCCGTGGCCGGCAAGTACAACGTCTGCTACATCAACGCCTTCCAGTCCCAGCCGGGCGAGTCGGGCGTGTGGGGCACGCTCCTGCTGCGCGACAACGGCGCCCTCGTGCAGGACCCCGGCTGGCCGGGTGAGTACATGGTCGACACCCGTCAGCTCGACGGTGTGACGGCTCTGGTCGGCGGCTGGATCACCGACTGCGCGGCCAAGGGCTTCCAGGCCGTGGAGCTCGACAACCTCGACTCGTTCAGCCGGTCCGCCGGCCTGCTCACCCAGGCCAACAACCTCGCGTTCTTCCAGCGGCTCGTCGCCGTCGGGCACGCGGCCGGCGTCGCCGTGGCGCAGAAGAACACCGTCGAGCTCTCGGTCCAGGCGCACGCAGCTGGAGCCGACTTCGCGGTCGCCGAGGAGTGCCAGCGCTACAGTGAGTGCTCCGGCTTCTCCGACGTCTACGGCGCCACCTGGGTCGAGATCGAGTACCGCTCGGCCGACTTCACCTCTGCGTGCAGCGCCCGTGGCGCCACGACCTCGGTGATCCTCAGGGACGTCCAGGTCGTGCCCGCGGGATCCGGTGGCTACGTCTACCAGTCCTGCTGAACGAGGTCCGAGGACAGCGACGCCCGGCCAGACCCCCCGGCCGGGCGTCGCTGTCGTCAGTGCCCGCGCAGGCGTTCGGTGAGTCGGCGCTCGCGCTTGGTGGGGCGGCCCGCCCCCGGCTCCCGGCGCGCCACCACGACGCGCTCCTCCTTCGGCGGTGGCGGGGGAGTCCGGTCGTCGTAGTTCTGGGCCGCGAGCGTCGCGCTCGTGCGCTTCACGATGAGGCCCGTCACCACGAGGATCCGCTCGCCCGCGGGCGTGTAGGCGCGCACGGTGTCACCGGTGCGCACCGGAGAGCTCGGCTTCGCGCCGTCGCCGTTGATCCGCACGTGGCCGGCCTTGCACGCAGCGCTCGCCGCGGCGCGGGTCGGGTAGACGCGGACCGCCCAGGTCCAGGCGTCGGCCCGCACGCTCGCGACGACTCCGGGCGCGACCATGCCAGCAGCGTACGACCGCACCCGCGCGGGCTGCGCTCAGCCGATCTTCGGGCAGTCCGTCCCGATGGCCGCGTTGATCGCGACCTGCTTGCCGAGGATCGAGGCCACTCCGCCGACCTGCGCCTGGTAGGCGTCGAGCTGAGCCTGCGTGACCGAGGCCGAGTCCAGCATCGCCTTCACGCTGTCGTTGGCCTTGACGTAGAAGTCCACCGCGGCGCCGGGGTCGCCCATGCCCGGGGCGGGATGGCCGGCGAGCACCTGGAGCTTGTCGAGGATCGCGGCCAAGGACTCCGGGGTGTAGTCCGTCATGGACTTGGCCTTGATCGCCGCGAGGGTGTCGGGGGTGCGGATCTGCGCCAGGACCTGGGTGTAGACGAGGAACTTGGCGAGGTCGTCCTTCGTGAGCGCCGAGCAGTCCACGGTGCCGCCGGCGGCGGCGGGACTCGAGCTGTCGCCCCCCGCGGCCGCTGCGGCGGACGAGGCCGCTGCTGCCACGGACTGCGCGCGGCTGATCGCGTTCGACGCCACGCTGCTGGGGCTGGCGCTCCCGCCGCACGCGCTGGTGGTGAGGACGAGACCGAGACCGACGGCGGCGAGCCCGAGGACGCGAGACATGCGTCGAGGCTAGCCAGACCTGCTCAGTCGCGACAGGACCCGTCCATGACGTCTTGGTGACAGTCGGCGACCGCGCCGGTGACACGGTCGGGAGCGCGCTGCGTCGTCGGTCGGTCCCGGGAGCCCGGTCGTCGCGGCCCTGCCCCTAGGGTTCTGGCATGTCGCTGCTCGACCACACGCCGACGACCGGCACCGCGGACGCCGAGCGCATCGCGCTCGACGTGTTCGGGGTGCGTGCCACGGCGTCCGGGCTGCCGAGCGAGCGCGACCGCAACTTCCGGCTCGACGCCGAGGACGGCTCGACCTGGGTCCTCAAGGTGTCGAACAGCCTGGAGACCCGGGCGGTCCTGGAGGTGCAGGCCGAGGCCGCCGCGCTCGCGGCGGCGGCCGGAGTGCCGGTGCAGCGGCTGCACCCGGCGCGCACGGGCGCGACGGTGGTGGCCGTCGGCGGCCACCTCGTGCGGCTGCTCGAGCACCTGCCGGGCGTGCTGGCGGCGGACGCCCCGCCGAGCCCGGCGCTGCGTCGCGACCTCGGGCGCGTGCTCGGCCGCCTGGCCTCCGCCCTGACCGGCTACGACCCGCCCGAGGCCCACCGCGACTTCCACTGGGACGTCGCTCGCGCGGACGTCGTCGTCCGCGAGCTGCGCGACGTCGTCACCGACCCGGCACGACGCAGCCTGGTCGACGCCGTCCTCGAGCGTTTCGACGCGGTGGTGGCACCGAGGCTGCCGAGCCTGCGCCGCGCGGTGATCCACGGCGACGCCAACGACCACAACGTGCTCGTGGATCCGGGCAGCCGTTCGGCGCCGGCCGAGCGCTTCGTGCGGGTCTGCGGCCTGCTCGACTTCGGCGACGTCGTGCACTCGCTGGTCGTGGCCGAGCCGGCCGTGGCGGCGGCGTACGTCGTCGCGCGGTCCGACGACCCGGTCGGCGCGGTGGCCGACCTCGTGGCCGGGTTCCACGCCGAGCACCCGCTCGGCGAGGACGAGATCGACGTGCTCTGGACCCTCGTGCTCGCGCGGCTCTCGCTGTCCGGTGTCCACGCCGCGGCGCAGTCCGCGCAGCGCCCCGACGACCCCTACCTCACCGTGAGCGAGGGACCGGCCTGGCGGGCGCTCGAGGCGCTGCTCGCGATCGACCCGGGCTTCGCGCTGTACCGCCTGCGCGACGCGTGCGGTCTCGAGCCGCACCCGCGTGCTGCCGCGGTGCGCGACCACCTCGCGTCGACCCCGGCCGCACCGCTGCTCGGCCGCCCGTGGGACGAGCTGCCGATCTTCCCCCTCGACCTGTCCGTGGGCAGCGACCTGTTCGCCGCGCAGGACCTCGGCGCCGGTCCCGAGCGCTTCGACGCGCTGATCCGGCGCGACGTCGGCGGCGACCCCGACGCCATCGCGGTCGGCGGCTACGGCGAGGCCCGGCTGCTCTACTCCACGCCCGAGTACGCGACGGCGCAGGACCCCGCGGCCGAACGGCGCACCGTCCACCTCGGCACCGACCTCTGGACCCGCGCCGGCACCCCGCTGCACGCCCCGCGGGCCGGTCGCGTGCACCGGGTCGAGGACAACGCCGCACCGCTAGACTACGGCCCCGTGGTGGTGCTCGAGCACCGCACCGTCGACGGCGTCCCGTACTTCTCGCTCTACGGCCACCTGTCGCTCGAGACGCTCACGCACCTGAAGGCGGGCGACGAGGTCGCCGCGGGCGACGTCATCGGCTGGATCGGGTCGCCGCCGCGCAACGGCGGCTGGGCGCCGCACGTGCACTGCCAGGTGATCCTCGACCTGCTCGGCCTCGACGTCGACTTCCCGGGCGTCGCGTTGTCCTCGCAGGCGTCGGCCTTCCTCGGGCTCTCGCCCGATCCCGCGCTCCTGCTCGGCCTGCCGCCGTCGGTCGCCGCCACTCCCCGCCGCGCCGTGGCCGAGACGCTCGCCGACCGGCACCGTCTGCTCGGGCGCAACCTCAGCGTCTCCTACGACGACCCGCTGCGGATCACCCGCGGCGTCGGTGCCTACCTCGTCGACGACCTCGGCCGCTACTACCTCGACTCGGTCAACAACGTCGCGCACGTCGGGCACGCGCACCCGCACGTCGTCGCCGCCGGGCAGCGCCAGATGGCGGTGCTCGCCACCAACACGCGCTACCTGCACGAGGAGGTGCTGCGCTACGCCGAGCGGCTCACGGCGACGCTGCCCGACCCGCTGTCGGTCTGCTTCTTCGTCAACTCCGGCAGCGAGGCGAACGACCTCGCGCTGCGTCTCGTGCGCGCGGCGACCGGGGCGTGGGACGTCGTCTGCGTCGACCACGGCTACCACGGCCACACCCAGGCGCTCATCGACGTCAGCCCCTACAAGCACGCTGGACCCGGCGGCCGAGGGGCACCGCCCTGGGTCCACGTCGCGACGATGCCCGACCCCTACCGCGGCGAGCACCGGGGCTACGACCCGTCCGTGGGCCGTGCCTACGCCGACGACGTCGCCCGTTGCGCCGCCGCGGCCGGCGACGGCCGGCTCGCGGGCTGGATCGTGGAGTCGATGATCGGCTGCGGCGGCCAGGTCGTCCTCCCGGACGGCTACCTCGTCGCGGGCGCGGAGGCCGTGCGCGCGCGCGGCGGGCTGGTGATCGCCGACGAGGTGCAGGTCGGCTTCGGCCGTGTCGGGCCGGCGTTCTGGGGGTTCGCCACCCAGGGGCTGGTGCCCGACGTCGTGACGGTCGGGAAGCCGGCCGGCGGCGGCCACCCGCTGGCCGCGGTCGTCACGACGCCGGAGATCGCCGCGGCGTTCGCCAACGGCATGGAGTACTTCAACACCTTCGGCGGCAACGCCGTGTCAGCCGCGATCGGCAACGCCGTGCTCGACGTCATCGAGCAGGAGGACCTCGCGGCCAACGCCGAGCGGATCGGCCGGCGCATCCTCGCGGGGGCCGTCGAGCTGTCGGTCGAGCACGAGCTCGTCGGCGACGCGCGGGGACTCGGGCTCTACCTCGGCATCGAGCTGGTGCGCGACCGGGCGACGCTGGAGCCGGCGGCCGAGGAGGCGGCGTACGTCATCGAGCGGATGCGCCACCTCGGCGTCCTGGTGAGCACCGACGGCCCGTTCCACAACGTGCTCAAGATCAAGCCGCCGCTGGTGTGGACGGAGCTCGAGGCCGACCGGCTGCTGGCCACCCTCGACCGCGTGCTGCACGAGCCGGCGCTGGCACGGTGAGCAGCATGAGCGGGGAGGGCCCGGAGCCCTACGCCGAGCTCCTCGACGTGTCGACGCTGCTCGACTGGACGCGGGATGCGCTGGCGCCGTTCGGGTTTCACGAGCACACGTCGCTGCCGCTGGTGTCGGTGTGCCGCGACGAGCTGATGTTCGAGTTCGTCGACGCCGTGACGGGGCACTGGGGTCACTGCTTCGACCTGTCGAGCCTCGCCGGGCTCCCGCTCATGGGGCGCACCGGGCTCGGGGCGGCGCTCGGCCACGCACCCGACGACGACGGCCGGCACCGCCTGGTGGTGTTCGCCTTCCCGCACATCGGCGCCGACGGCGAGATCGGTGCCGTGCACCGTCCGGGCGTCCCCGGAACCACCGCGGCCTGCGGCGCGGTGGAGGTCGCTCGGAAGGCCTTGATGTCCGGGGTCTCAGGCGTGGTCCTCGACCCGCACGACGTCGAGGAGTCCGTCCTCGTGCAGCGGCTGCGCCGGACCCTGGGCAGCGCGGAGGTCCCCGCCCTGCCGGAGGTCACCGAGCTGGTGCGCCGCGCCGCGGTCGGCGAGCTGTCCCTCCTGCTCTCGGGGCTCTCGACCCCGCAGGCCGTCGTCGACTGGTCGCTCGTGTCCGGCGTCGTCGTGCACGGGCACGACGATGACGCCGTGTCCCTGTCGTCGGCCGTGGTGGTCGTCGACGGCGTGGCGACCGACCTCACCCTGCCGCCGGGCCGCTGACCCCATGGGCTGACGCGGGGCCTGCACCCCTGACACGATGCGCGGCATGAGGATCCCGTGGCTCGGGCGCGGTGTGGTCGCGGGCGCGGCCGGCACGGCGTTGATGACCCTCGCCTACGAGACCGAGCGCCGGGTCCGCGGCGAGCGCACGCCGCTGGACTACGACGACAGCCTCGTGCCCGGCGAGATCGTGGCCGGCATCCTGCACTGGCGGAACGTCTCGCCCAAGGAGGACGCCGAGCTCGGGATGGCACTGCGGATCGGCTACGGCTCCGCGTTCGGGCTGTGGCACGTCGCGCTGCGCAGCGTGCTGCCCGAGCCCTGGGCGTTCGCGGCCTTCGGCACGACTCTCATGACGGCGACGTTCACGGCGTTCCCCGTCCTCGGTCGCACGCCGCCCCCCTGGAGGTGGCCGCCGGACGTGCTCGCCACCGCGCTCGGGACCCACGCCGTCTACGCCGGCACGGTGGCGGCCGTCGACGACGTGCTGCGTCGCGGCTGAGGCCGTCGCTCAGCTCGAGAAGCCCAGGTGGATGTGATCCTGGTGCGTGCGGTCGCTGAAGTACTGACGGCCGGAGAGCAGGACCGGACCGCCGACGTTGTAGGCGCCGTGGGCCGCGGCGTAGCGCATGCCCACGATCGCGAGCGAGTGGTTCGACGGCAGCACGAGCGGCCGGTCGTCGAGCGCCCACACGTCGACGGCCCGCCCGCGTGGGTGGTCGCTCGGGCGCGACGTCCCGAACACGAGGAGCGGGTGTCCCGATCGCAGCACGCTGACGTCGACGACGTGCCCCTGCGACATCGAGAGCAGCAGCGCCAGCACCGAGTCGTGGATGCGGCCGGCGCGGACGTCGGCCCTCGCGGCATACGGCAGCCGCACGCGGGCGTCGGCGAGGACCCGGCGTGCCGTGCTCGACAGCGAGGCGGCCGGGAGCGCCGATCCGGGTCGGGCGGGCAGCACCTCGGTCACCCGCCAGTGCGGGCTCGCGGCGACGAGGCGGACGTCGACGGTCGTGCCACCCGCGACGACGGCCGCCCCCGCAGCGGCACGCCACTGGTCGGCCAGGACGAGGACGCTGGCCGCGCCGGTCAGGATCCCGCCGTACTGCGCGTCGCGCACGACGGTGACCGCGGACTCGGCGTTGCCCAGCAGGACGGTGAGACCGTCGGCGAGCGTCGGCGCGTGGCCCGCGGCGGCCGCGCGGCGCCGGGCCGAGGCGAGGTCGCCCTGTCCGGCGGTCCAGGTGCCGACCGCCTCGAGCAGGGAGGTCGCGCGCGCCTTCACGGTTGGCTGCACCTCGCCGCGTCGCGCCACCCAGGGGTGCGCCGCCGGCAGGGCGGAGGCGGCCGCGACCGCGGCCAGGGAGGCGGCGGCGCTGGTCGTTGCTGGGACGGAGGTCGTGGGGGTTACCCCCGCCCCAGCGACCGCCCGGGTCGAGTCGGACTGGGGCACGCTTGTCCGGCCCGCGCACGCGGCGACCAGCCCGCTCGACGCGGCCATGACGAGCACCTGCCTGCGGGTTGAGTCCACAGTACGACGACGAACGGAGCCCTCGTCCCGTTCCGGCCGCTGCGGTCCGGCATGTCGCGCCGTGTCGCGGTGCATGGTCCGGGTTCCGGCTACGCCGTACGGATGACTCGTCGCTGACGTTGGGTCAGCAACCGTGCGGACCGCCCGATCGACGGGCATCCTGGTCCCGTTCGGTCCGTCCGTCGCGATCACAGGGGGTCACATGGCCAGACCCTTCGTGCCGACCGCCGACGACGCGTGGACGATCTCGTGCGGTGACCTCGCCGTCCCGGTCGACCGGACGAGCCTCCAGCGTCGCTACGCCGACTGGATCTGCGACCGGTTCCGCAGCAACGACCCGATCGGGAGCCCGTGGCCGCTCGACGAGGTGCTGCGGGTGAGCGAGCCGGGGCACCCCGGGGTGCACCTCATGGGCCTGCTGACCGGTGGCGCGGGGCTGCTCTCGATCGAGGCGGTCGAAGCCGGCAGCGACCTCTGGTCTCCCGCGCCCTACGCCGTCGCCCACCACGTGGTCTGGATCGCGCACGTGCCGGCCCGCACGATGCGGGTGAGGATCACCACGACGACCGGCGTGAAGCACCGCACCTGGGCCACCCTCCAGGCCACCGGCTGACCCGCGCCCCTCACCCGGCGGGGTCGACCACCGGGGTGGGAGACTCTCGGCCATGGCCCCTGACAGCGTCGCCGCCCTGCTCGGTCGCTCGTTCCGTGTCGCCGCGATCGACGGCGTGCCCACGCTCCCGACCCCTGTCGCCGACCTCGAGTTCGGGGCGGACGGCCGGGTGGTGGGCT
Organism: Candidatus Nanopelagicales bacterium; assembly: GCA_036510975.1. Classification (GTDB taxonomy): domain Bacteria; phylum Actinomycetota; class Actinomycetes; order S36-B12; family CAIYMF01; genus Longivirga. Next base: position 45,301 of record DATCCY010000088.1, on the reverse strand, counting down.
GCGCGACCGTCAACCGGCTCTTCGGTCCCTACACCCTCGACGGCGCCACCCTCACCTGCGGACCGTTGGCCGGCACGATGATGGCCGGGCCGCCCGAGGCGATGGACCAGGAGCAGCGGCTGCACCGCGCCCTGGACCGGCCTCTGAAGGTCGTCGTGACGGGCGACGGGAGCGTCGAGCTGCGCGAGGGCGACGCCGTCGCGCTCCTGCTCGAGCCGAACGAGTCGACCGAGCTGCTCTGACGCGGGGCCTCGGCGCACGCCTCACATCGCGTCGAGGATCTTCCGGACGGTCGCGACGTTGCGGCCGGTCCACGTGACGCCGAGCACCCCCTTGGCCAGGTGCTTGGAGACCACGCTGTCCGCGACTCCGGCCGGCATCCAGAGGTAGAGCTCGTCACCCTCGTGGACCCACTGCTCGGGAGCGGCGTCGACCTCGCGGAGCCGCGCGAGCGCCTCGGCCGACGGGGTCGAGCCGAGGAAGACGACGAGGTAGCGGCTCGGGTCGGTGGCGACGTCGGCGAGGGGGTCGTGCGCGACGACGGCCGCGACCTGCCCGCGGGTGCGCACGACGACGTCGCAGCCGAATCCGAGCCGCTTCTCGATCGCGGTCTCGACGGCCGAGGCCAGCTTCGCGGGGGCCAGCCTCGTGGTGCAGACCGCGTTGCCCGAGTTGAGCAGCGTGCGCACGTCGGTGGCCCCGAGGTCGGAGAGGATCGCGGCGAGCTCGGCCATCGCGATCCGCTTCGCACGCCCGACGTTGACGCCACGGAGCAGCACGACGACGCGCGCGGGGGAGCCCATGGGCGCCAAGGCTAGCCACCGTCGTGGCGTCATCGGGGAACGCCCGGGTTTCGCTCGCCGGCCAGCGCCGAGCCGCTACCGTTGGGACCATGATCCGTTTCCTGATCCGCCTGGTGATCTGGTTCCTCGCCGCGTTCATCGGCATCATCGCCGCCGACCTGATCCTGTCCGGCTTCAGCGTCAGCGGCTGGACGTCGTACGTCGTCGTCGCCGCGATCTACGCCGTGATCCAGTCGCTGATCGCGCCTCTGATGAACCAGTACACCGAGCGCAACGCCAAGATGTTCATGGGCGGGGTCGGCATCTTCTCGACGCTGATCGCGCTCATCGTCACCAACCTCATCTCGGGTGCCCTGACGATCAGCGGCATCGGCACGTGGATCGCCGCGGCGATCATCGTGTGGCTCTTCGGAGCCCTGGCCGCCTGGATCCTGCCGTTCTTCATCGTGAAGAGGGCGGTCCAGGAGCGTCGTAGCTGATCCGTGCCGGCTCGTCGGTCGCGACGATCCCGCGCTACGGGGACGCCGTGTCGCTTTCGGTGCGGCCGAGGTCGATGATGGCGCGATGACCTCGACGAACGGCTACGACGCCGCCCTCGCCCAGGCGGCGGGGATCTACCCCGGCGTGCGGGTCGGTCGACCGGGACGGTCACGGGGATGGCCGGTCATGGGTCGCTTGATGAACGTGCTGCGCCTCAAGCTGTCCCTCGACCAGGAGGGCGCGTCCCTGGTGGCCCCGGGCCCGGCGATCCTCGTCTCCAACCACCAGGCCACGTGGGACCCGGTCGTCACCGTGATGTCGACCGGCTGGCGCGTCTCGGCGTTCACGAAGGCCGAGTGGTTCGAGGGGCCGGCGGCGCCCTTCTTCCGGTGGGTGGGGCAGATCCCGCTTCGTCGCGGCGACGAGGTCTCGACCGAGTGGGCCCTCGACATGGCGGCTCGGGCCCTGGCCGACGGCGGCAAGGTCGGCATCTACCCCGAGGGCACCCGCGGCCCCAGCGACTCCACGCTCTACCGCCTGCACCAGCGCGTCCTGGTCGCGCTGCTCACCGGCAGCCCGGACGTCCCGGTGCACGCCGTGGCCGTGCGCTACACGCCGCACGGACGTCGGACCCACGCACGCATCCGGATCTCCGAGCGGCTGCCGATCGACGCTCGCACGATGACCGGCCAGCAGATGACCGAAGTGATCCGCGACCGCCTCCTCACCCTCGGCGAGCTCGACTACTGCGACCAGTACGCGTTCGTCGTGAAGGCGAGGGCCGAGCGCGAGCGCGCCGCGCGTGCGGCGGAGGCCGCCGAGGGCACCGAGGAGTCCTGACCCGGCTCGTCGCTGAGCTGGCGGGTCCGGCGTAGGCTGCGACCACAACTCGATACCAGGGGAGCTCGGAGGATCGCCGGGCTGAGAGGGTGGCCGACCGCCACCGACCCTCGAACCTGATCCGGGTAATGCCGGCGGAGGGACGGTCCCCACCATGCGTGTCACCAGTCATCGAGGTCTCGTCGCGGTCCTGGTCGCGGCGGCCGCGGCGCTCGCGGCCTGCGGCAGCTCCGCGGGCGGCCCCACCGGTGCCGGCTCGTCGTCGGCAGCCCCCGCCACCCCGGTGCCGTCGTCGTTCGCGCCGACGACGGTCACGCTCCTCACCCACGACTCGTTCGCGCTCACGAAGACGCTGCTCACCGACTTCACCGCCCGCACCGGGATCACCGTGAAGGTGGTCAACGACGGCGACGCCGGGGAGCTGGTCAACAAGGCCGCGCTGACCGCGGGCAACCCCGAGGGCGACGTGCTCTACGGCGTCGACAACACGCTGCTCTCGCGGGCGCTCGAGGCAGGCGTCTTCGACCCCTACGTCTCGCCGGCGGCGGCGAGCGTCCCCGCCGCGCTCAAGGTCGCGACGGGCGACGCCGTGACGCCGGTCGACTACGGCGACGTGTGCGTCAACCTCGACGACACCTGGTTCGCGAAGCACAAGGTCGCACCGCCGGCCACCCTCGCCGACCTCACCGAGCCGGTCTACCGGGACCTGCTCGTCGTGGAGAACGCGGCGACCTCCTCACCCGGTCTCGCGTTCCTGCTCGCGACCATCGCCCGCTACGGCGAGGACGGCTACCAGGGCTACTGGCAGCAGCTGCGCTCCAACGGCGTCAAGGTCGTCAACGGCTGGACCGAGGCCTACGAGGACACGTTCTCCGGCGGCGGTGGCAAGGGCACCCGGCCGATCGTCGTCTCCTACGCCTCGAGCCCGCCGGCCGAGATCGTCTACGCGGCGGAACCGAAGCCCACCACGCCCTCGACGTCGGTGATGACCGACGGCTGCTTCCGCCAGGTGGAGTACGCCGGCGTGCTCAAGGGCACTGCCAACCCGCTCGCGGCCCGCGCGGTGGTGGACTTCCTGCTCTCACCAGCCGTGCAGGGCGACGTCCCGCTCTCGATGTTCGTCGACCCCGCCGTCCCCGGCACGCCGCTGCCGAAGGTCTTCACCGACTTCGCTGCGGTGCCCGCCGACCCGCTCACCCTCGACCCTGCGCTCATCGACAAGAACCGCAGCGCGTGGATCGACGCCTGGGACCAGGTGACGTTGCGCTGACCCTCCTCGGCGACCTCCGGACACCTCCGCGACCCCCCGACGTCGCGGCGGCGTCGCGACGTGCGCCCGTCCAGCCGCCGCCGGCGCGGTGGTTCGCCGTCCTCCCCGTCGTGTTCGTCGGCGTGTTCTTCGCCTGGCCGCTCGTCACCGTGCTGCACCGTGGACTGAGCGTCGAGGGGCTCGACGTGCTGCGCTCGGGCGCCACCTGGCGCGTCGTCCGCTTCACGACCGTGCAGGCGCTGCTCAGCACCGCGCTCACCGTGGGCCTCGGGCTGCCGGCGGCGTACGCCGTCCACCGCTTGGACTTCCGCGGTCGTCGCCTCCTGCTCGCGCTGCTCACCGTGCCGTTCGTGCTGCCGACCGTGGTCGTGGGAGCGGCGTTCCGCGCGCTCCTGCCGGAGTCGTGGAGCGGCACCCTGACCGCCATCGTGGTGGCGCACGTGTTCTTCAACCTCGCGGTCGTGGTCCGGGTCGTCGGTGGCTTCTGGACCCATCTCGACGACCGTTGGGAGCAGGCCGCGCGCACGCTCGGCGCGGGTCCGGTCACGGTGTGGCGCACCGTGACCTGGCCGCTGCTGCGCCCCGCGGTGCTCGCCGCGTCCGCGCTCGTGTTCCTGTTCACCTTCACGTCGTTCGGCGTCGTCCTCGTCCTGGGCGGACCGACCACCACGACGCTGGAGGTCGAGATCTACCGGCGTACCGTCCAGCTCTTCGACCTGCCCGGCGCGGCCACGCTGTGCGTGCTGCAGGTCGTGGCGGTCCTGCTGGTCCTCGTCGTGGCGGGGCGGCTGCAGCGTCGCCTCTCCGTGCGCCAGCGGCTGGTGCGCGCGTCGTCCGCGACGCACCCGGTGCGCTCGTGGGGCGACCGCGCGGTGCTCGGCCTCACCCTGGTCGAGACGGCGCTCGTCGCGCTGCCGGTGCTCGCGCTGGTGCTGCAGTCGGTACGGGTCGGCGACCACTGGGGGCTCGACTGGTGGAGCGCCCTGGGCGTCGAGGGCCCGACGACGCGTGACGTCTCGGCCTGGGACTCCGTGCGCGTCTCGCTGTCGTACGCCGCCGTCGCGGTGCTGATCGCCGTGGTCGTCGGGGGCGCGGCGTCGTGCGCGATCGCCTACACGCGCAGGGGCAGCGACCTGCTCGACTCCGGGCTGATGCTGCCGCTGGGCACCAGCGCCGTGACGATCGGGTTCGGGCTGCTCATCACCTTCGCCGTCGCCCCGGTGGACCTGCGGGGCAGCTGGATCATCGTCCCGATCGGTCAGGCGCTCGTCGCGATCCCGCTCGTCGTGCGGACCGTGCTGCCCGTGCTGCGCTCCCTCGACCCGCGGCTGCGCGAGGTCGCCGCGACCCTGGGGTCGTCGCCCGGCCGCACCTGGCGCACGGTCGATCTCCCGGTGCTCTCGCGGGCGCTCGGCGTCGGTGCGGGGTTCGCGGCCGCGGTCTCGCTCGGCGAGTTCGGCGCGACCTCGTTCCTCGCCCGCGCCGACGCGCCGACCCTGCCGGTGGAGATCGGCCGGCTCCTGTCGCGACCGGGCGAGGTGAACTCCGGGCGGGCGGCCGCGCTGTCGGTGGTGCTCGTCGTGGTCACGGCGCTCGTGGTGCTCGCGACCGAGCGGTGGCGACACCCGTCGGCCGGTGCGCTGTGAGCGCCGGGCTCGCGGTGGGCGGGGTGAAGGTCGCGCTCGGCGGCCACCCCGTGCTTGGCGGCGTCGACCTCCGCGTCGCACCGGACGAAGCCGTCGCGCTGCTCGGTCCGAGCGGTGTGGGCAAGTCGACGCTGCTGCGGGTGATCGCCGGCCTCGTGACGCCGGACGAGGGCAGCGTCACCTGGGCCGGCGAGGACCTGCTCGGCGTACCCGCCCACCGGCGCCGCATCGGGCTGGTCTTCCAGGACGCCGTCCTGTTCCCGCACCGCGACGTCGCGGGCAACATCGGCTACGGGCTGGAGGCGGCCGGTGTCTCGGCCGCCGAGCGCCGCGCGGAGGTGTCGCGGCTGCTCGGTCTCGTGGACCTCGAGGGCTTCGAGGACCGCGCCGTCGACACCCTCTCCGGCGGGCAGGCTCAGCGGGTGGCGCTGGCGCGCGCCCTGGCGCCGCGGCCTCGGCTGCTGCTGCTCGACGAGCCGTTCGGCGCGCTCGACCGCGACCTGCGCGAGCGGCTCGGCGTCGAGGTGCGCGACCTGCTCCGCGCGCAGGGGATCCCCGCGCTGCACGTGACGCATGACGAGGCCGAGGCCGCGCTCGTCGCCGACCGCGTCGTGACCCTGACCCGCGGGGCCGCAGGAGCCGTGCTGCCCTAGCTGGTGTTGGGCACCGCTTCCCTGCCTGAATCCCGGGTTTCCGGGCGGTGAATCCGAGGATTGGCGGGGTGAAGCGAGCGCACGAGCTGTGGGGAGGGAGAGCGCTACGCCCTTCGGCCGGAGGACTGCTCGAGGAGGGTGAGCTCGTCGGCCGCCAGCTTCAGGGTGGCCATGGGCAGGAGGTCGGCGAGCTGCTCGGGCGTACGGGCGCTCGCGATGGGCGCGACGACCGCGGGCCGGGTGCGCAGCCAGGCGAGCGCGACCGCGGCCATCGGCACCGCGTGCGCGTCGGCCACGGTCGCCAGCGCGGCGAGGACCGAGCGGCCGCGGGCGTCGTCGTACGCCGACACCGCACGCGCCCGAACGCTGTCGACCGTCGCCCCGCCGCGGTACTTGCCGGTGAGGAAGCCGCGGGCGAGGCCGTAGTACGGCAGCGTGCCGATGCCGCGCTCGACGCAGAGCCCGGCGTACTCGGTCTCGTACTGCTCGCGCACCACGAGGTTGTACTCCGGCTGCAGCGCGACGAAGGGCGACCAGCCTCGGGCCGCCTGCAGGTCGAGGGCCTCGGTGAGCCGCGCGCCGGTGTAGTTCGACGCGGCGAGGTGACGGACCTTCCCCTCGCGCACGAGGTCGTCGAAGGTCTTGAGCGCGGCCGCCAGGTCGTCGGCGGGGTGGTCCTGGTGGGCGTAGTAGAGGTCGATGCGATCGGTCTGCAGGCGCTGCAGGGAGAGCTCGCAGCCCCGTCGGATCGTCTCGGGACGCAGGTTGTCCAGGCCCTCGTTCTTCCCGACCTTGGTCGCGATCACGAGGTCGTCGCGGTTGCCGCGCTCGTTCATCCAGCGCCCGATGATCGCCTCGGACTCGCCGCCGCCGTTGCCCAGCCAGCGGGCGTAGGCGTCGGCGGTGTCGACGACGTTGCCGCCCGCCTCGACGTAGGCGTCGAGCACGGCGTACGACGACTCCTCGTCCGCGCTCCAGCCGAAGACGTTGCCGCCCAGGCAGAGGGGGAACAGGTCGAGGTCGGTCCCGGGAAGCCGTCTGCGCATGGCTCGACCCTAGGCCGCGTGGTTGACTCCTCGCGTCCCAGTCCCGCGATCGGTGGAGGTGCTCCGGTGCGGGTGCTCGCGATCGACCAGGGCACCTCGGGCACGAAGGCGGTCGTGGTCGACGACGGCGCCGTGGTGGCCTCGGCCGAGGAGCCCGTGCGGCCGGCGTACCTCCCGGACGGCCGGGTCGAGCAGGACCCCGCGCGGTTGCTGGCCTCCGTCCTCGACGCGGGCCGCCGCGCCGTCGCCGAGGCCGGTGGCAGCGTCGACGCCGTCGCGCTCGCGAACCAGGGCGAGACCGTGCTGGCGTGGGACCCGGTCACCGGCGAGCCGCTCACCACGGCCATCGTCTGGCAGGACAACCGGGCCGAGTCGGTGTGCGCCGAGCTCGCGGAGCACCGCGACCGGATCGCCGCCGCGACCGGACTCGTGCTCGACCCCTACTTCAGCGCCCCGAAGATGGCCTGGATACGCCGACACCTGACGCGCGACGGCGTGGTGACGACCACCGACTCCTGGCTGCTCCACGCGCTGACCCGCGAGCTGGTCACCGATGTGACGACCGCGAGCCGGTCGCTGCTGCTCGACCTCGACACCGTGACCTGGTCGCCCGACCTGCTCGAGGTCTTCGACCTCGGGCGCGAGGTGCTGCCACGGCTGGTCGCGTGCGACGAGGTGGTCGGCACGACTCGGGCCTTCGGCGCCGACGTGCCGGTGGTCGGGCTGATGGTCGACCAGCAGGCGGCGCTGCTGGCGCAGGACTGCCGCGCGGCAGGCGAGACGAAGTGCACGTTCGGCACCGGCGCCTTCCTGCTGTCGGCGACGGGCGCCACCCCCACGCGATCGGGTTCGGGCCTCACGACATCGGTCGCGTCGCGCCTGCGGGGTGAGACGTCCTACTGCCTCGACGGCCAGGTCTACACGGCGGCATCGGCGCTGCGCTGGCTCGTCGGGCTCGGCGTGATCGCGAGCTCGCAGGAGGTCGACGACGTCGCCGACGGGTCCGACGACACCGTGCTGTTCGTCCCCGCCCTCGCCGGGCTCGCCGCGCCGTGGTGGCGCTCGGACGCGACCGCGTCGCTGCGCGGCATGACCTTGTCCACGGGTCGCGGGGCCGTGGTGGGCGCTGTGCTGCGCGGGATCGCCGCGACGGTCGTCGACCTGCTCGACGTCGTCGCCTCCGACCTCGGTCGACCGGTCCCGCGCCTGCGCGTCGACGGCGGCCTCACCCGGTCCCGCGCCCTCATGCAGGCGCAGGCCGACCTCGCGCAGCTGCCCGTCGACGTCTACCCGTCGTCCGACGCGACGGCCCTGGGAGCCGCTGCGGCCGCGGCGATCGGCCTCGATCCCTCCTGCGCGGTCGCCGACGTCGTCGGCGGGTGGACGCCCGCAGCCACCTACGAGCCGCAGTGGTCGGCCGACCGCGCCGCCGACCACCTCGGGCGCTTCCGCGACGCCGTGGCGCGCGACCTCGAGGGGGCGCGCTCATGACCGTCGTCGACGTCGCGGTGGTGGGCGGCGGGATCGTCGGCTGCGCCGTGGCGCGCGAGCTCTCCGGGCGGCACCTGTCGGTGGCGCTGCTCGAGGCCAGGGGCGACATCGGCGACGTCACGAGCAAGGCCAACACCGCGATCCTGCACACCGGGTTCGACGCGACGCCGGGCACGCTCGAGTCGCGCCTCGTCCGTCGTGGCTACGACCTGCTCTCGGCGTACGCCGTCCCTGCCGGCATCCCGGTCGAGCGGGTCGGCGCCGTGCTCGTCGCGTGGGACGACGAGCAGCTCGCGACCCTGCCGACGCTGCTCGCGAAGGCGGTCGCCAACGGCTACGAGCGCGGCGAGCTGATCGACGTGGACGAGGTCTACCGCCGGCTCCCGCATCTCGGCGCGGGTGCCCTGGGCGGACTCGTGATCCCGGACGAGTCCATCGTCTGCTCGTGGACGAGCGCGCTCGCGTTCGCCACCGAGGCCGTGCAGCGCGGCGCCGCGCTGATGCTGCGCCACCGCGTCACCGGGATCGACGTCGGTGCGGAGCGGACCGTGCTGCGCACCGACCGGGGCGAGGTCACCGCGCGCTGGGTCGTCAACGCCGCCGGTCTCGGCGCCGACGTGCTCGACCGGATGCTCGGCCACGACCGGTTCACCGTCATGCCCCGCCGCGGCGAGCTCATCGTCTTCGACAAGCTCGCGCGTCCGCTCGTCGACCACATCGTGCTGCCGGTGCCGACCTCGCGAGGCAAGGGCGTGCTGGTGAGCCCGACCATCTACGGCAACGTCATGCTCGGACCGACGTCGGAGAACATCGAGGACCGCACGGACACCGCGACGACCGCCGTCGGCCTCGACCTCCTCCTCGACAAGGGCCGCACCCTCATGCCCCGCCTGCTCGAGGAGGAGGTGACCGCCACCTACGCCGGGCTCCGGGCCGCGACCGAGCACGACGACTACGTCGTCGCGGGCGACGCCGACCAGCGCTACCTGCTCCTCGGCGGCATCCGCTCCACCGGTCTGACGGCGTCGATGGCCCTCGCCGAGCACGTCGTCGAGCTGCTGGCGGCGAGCGGCGTCGAGGTCGCGCAGCGTGACGAGCTGCCGGCCACGCCGCGGATGCCGAACATCGGCGAGGCGTTCCTGCGCCCCTACGCCGACGCCGAGCGCATCGCCGTCGATCCCGAGTACGGCCGGCTCGTCTGCTTCTGCGAGCGGGTCACGCGCGGCGAGGTGCGCGACGCGCTCGCCTCGAGCGTGCCGCCGTCCGACGTCGACGGGCTGCGTCGGCGCACCCGCGCGCTCATGGGTCGCTGCCAGGGCTTCTACTGCGGCGCCGAGGTCACCCGCCTGCTCGAGGAGTCGACCGGCGGAGGTGTCTCATGACGGCCACCGACGGCACGGTCGACGTCGACGTCGACGTCGACGTCGTGGTCGTGGGCGGCGGGCCGGCGGGCCTCACGGCGGCGCGCGAGCTCGCGCGCGACCGGTCCGTGCTCGTCCTCGACCGCGAGGTCGAGGCGGGCGGGATCCCGCGCCACAGCAACCATCTCGGCTACGGCCTGCGCGACCTGCACCGGGTGACGAGCGGGCCGGCGTACGCCCGGCGCCTCGTCGACGCGGCACAGGCGGCGGGTGCGGCGATCCGCACGGAGGCCGCGGTGACCGGCTGGGCGGGGGAGCGCACCCTCGAGGTGACGAGCCCCGAGGGTCGGCTCACCGTCACCGGTCGTGCGGTGGTCCTCGCCACCGGCGCGCGCGAGCGGCCGCGCCCGGCGCGGCTCGTGCCCGGCGACCGACCGGCCGGCGTGGTCACGACCGGCCAGCTGCAGAACCTCGTGCACCTGCAGCAACGGTCGCCGGGTCGTCGGGCCGTGGTCGTGGGAGCCGAGCTGGTGAGCTGGTCGGCCGTGCTGACCCTGCGCGAGGCGGGGTGCGAGACCGTCCTCATGACCACCGAGCACGAGCGCGGGGAGTCCTACGCCGCGCTGCGCGGGCCGGCTCGGCTGGCGCTGCGCGTCCCCGTCGCCACGCGCACCGCCGTGGCACGGGTCGTGGGGCGCGACCGCGTCGAGGGGGTCGAGATCCGCAACCTGCGCACGGGCCGGACACGGGTCGTGGCGTGCGACACCGTGGTCTTCACCGGCGACTGGATCCCCGACCACGAGCTCGCTCGGCTCGGCGGCCTCGTCCTCGACCCTGCCACGAAGGGCCCGCGGGTCGACGCCGCACTGCGCACCTCGCAGCCGGGGATCTTCGCCGCGGGCAACGTCGTGCACCCGGTGGACACCGCCGACGTCGCGGCGCTCGACGGCCGTCACGCCGCAGACCACGTGCGCCGCTGGCTCGACACCGGTGCCCCCGCCGGGCCGGGCGCGCCGATCGTCGCGCTCGCGCCGTTCCGCTGGGTCGCGCCGTCGCTGCTCACCGCGGGGCCAGCAGCTCCGTCGCGACGGCGACTGCTGATGTGGGCGGACGAGCACCGCGCGGTCCCGCGTCTGGTCGCACGTCAGGACGGGCGCGAGGTCGGACGCCGCAGCCTGCCGTGGCCGGTCGCGCCCGGGCGGGTCTTCCGCGCGCCCTGGTCGCTGCTCGCGGCCGCCGACCCGGGCGGCGGCGAGGTCACGATCGGACTCGTCTAGAGCCGTGGTCAGCCCCGCGAGATCGCGACGCCGTCGAGCTGCACGGGCTTCCCGTCGGCGCTGCCGACGACGAGAGTGAGCCGGTCGGTCGTCACCGCGAAGCGCGGCAGCACGACGAGCTGCTGGTAGGCCAGTGCGGGGCCGGTGAGGTCCACCGTGCCGACCTTCTTCTTGCCCAGGTAGACGTTGATCGAGCCACAGGTCGGGCACATGGTCGCCAGGACGCCGACGCGGTCGGTCGTGACGCCCGTCATCGTCCACGAGGCGCCGTGCTTGGTCGTGGCCATGCCGGTCGCGAGGTACAGCGCGCTGGAGGGCATGAGGCGCCAGCCCGGCGACAGCAGGGTCGCGGCTCGGTCGTCGACCACGCGCGCGGTGCAGCGGGCCGGCGACCACGGGCCCACCTGGCCCGCGCGGTTGGTGGCGCGGATCGCGTAGCAGGCGGTCGTCCCGGGCGCGATCGCGGTCGTGATCCTCGTGAGCCTGTACGCCTGCCACTTGACGGGCACGACCCACGGTGTGAAGGCCGACGCCGGTGTCGCCGTGCGCATCCGGATCGTGTACGACGTCACCGCGCTCGACGCGACCGGACGGTCCCACGCCAGGCCGACCTTGCTCTTCGCGGTGACGGCGATGACCGGCGAGGTGAGCCGCATCTGCGCCGGGTTGCTGGCCAGGTGCGACCACGGACCGGTCATGCCGGCGTTGTCGATGGCCGTCTGGTCGACGACGACCGGTGCCGTGGTGGCGGCGGCGGTGGTGGCGGTCGCGGCGACCGCGCCCGTCGCGTCCGGCGCCGGCGTCGTCGATGCCTGGAACGTCGCGACGCCCGCGGTGACCACGAACACGCCGCCGCTCTGCGCGGCCTGGAGCACGGTGCCGTCGACCGGACGGGGAGCCAGGTGCACGGGGCGGAGCATCTCCGCCGACGAGATGCGCGGGGCACCGACCGTGCGCAGCGCAGCGACGGCGGCGGCGGTGGCGGGCGCGATCGGCAGGGGGGCGTGACCGGCGACGACGTAGCAGGTGGTGTCGTCGAGCGGGCAGACGACCGTGCCGTCGCGCGGGTAGCGCGGCAGGTGCGCGTGGTTGGCGAGCTCCCAGTGCGAGATGCGGATCGCGCGCGACGCGCTCCAGCCGGGGATGCGCGCCGCGTCGGTCGGCGGGAGCGCCAGCGCCGCGCCGCCGGCCGTGCTGTAGCAGGCGCTGTTCGCGACGTCGCAGAGGAACGTGCCGTCGGCCGGTGTCGCACGCAGGTGCAGGTAGGAGGAGAACTCGTCGCCCGACACGACGGTGACCGCCTTCGGGTCCCACCCGACCGCGGGCAGGTCCGCCCCCGGCGTGTACATCGGGGCGCCGCCCGCCACGACGAAGCAGGCCCCCGTGTCGGCCCGGCACAACTCGGTGCGGTCCGCCGGGACGGGGCGCAGGTGGTCGAAGTTCGCCAGCGCCCAGTGGTCGACCGACCAGACCGGCGCGCTGCCCCAGCCGGGCATCGCCGCGGCGTCGGCCGCCGCGACGCGCAGCGGCGCCCCACCGGCGATGCGGAACACCTCACCGGTGCTCGAGTCGCTGAGGTAGGTGCCGTCGCTCGGCAGGGCACGCAGCCGGTCGAACTGGGCCTGCTCGATCAGGTAGACCTGCTGCACCGACCCGTACGACGTCCACGAGCTGACCTTGACCGGGGCGCCGCCGACGATGCGGAAGGTGTCGGTCGTGCCGGTCACCCGGACGAAGCTGCCGTCGCCGAGCGGGTTGCCGCGGCCGGCCGGGTCGTGCAGCCAGCCGTACGGCGTCAACGAGCCGAAGCCCTGCAGCCGCCACGCGACCACCGGCAGCGTGCGCCAGCCGCTCAGCGTGTCGTTCTGGCTCAGCATGGTGACGGTGCCGTTGCCGTTGCCGTCCACCGTGCTGGACGTGATGACCACGACGTGGCCGAACGGGTTGTTGGGCGTGGTGAACGACACGACGTCGCCCGGGATCGGTGCCTTGCCCACCGTCCCGTTCGCGATCTTGACCAGGTTGCCGCCATAGGCGGTGCTGTAGTTCTTGACCACGTCGCTGCCGTTCGCGCCGTAGGCCGTGGTCCCGTACACCTGGGCCATGAACCGCTGGGCGAGCTCCACGCACTGCCACTCCGACTCGCCCCAGCCGCCGCGACCCCACATGACGTCGGGCGAGCCGTCGACGGCGGGTCGGGGACCGCACACCGGGACGCCGAGGTAGGTCGCGCCCATCCGGTGGGAGCCCACGCCCGTCCACCCCATCGACGCCGCGATCGGGCCCCAGCGGGAGGAGTCGCAGTCGCCGACCCACCAGCTCGGCCGACCCACGTCGGTGGCCGTCGCGGCGGGCGCCACGGTGGACTGGGCGAGCACGGGTGCGGCCACGCCGACGGGAGCCAGCAGTGCGAGGAGGAGGGCCAGCGCCACCCCGGCCGAGGTCCGCAGCAGCCCGCGACGGGGCACCCGGACTGCTGGGGGGTTCACGGCTCTCCTCACGGCGCACGGGCACGACGGCTGACTGCTCTTCGAGGGTTATCGGCTCGGGAGCGCCCGGCCTGAGTTCGCTGAGCCGGTTGATCCATCTCCCTCGGCGTGTCGTCACTGCGTATCACGGGGGAGAGGGGTATACGCCGACCCGGCGTCGCCCGTCAGGTGGCGGCGGGCGTCCGCCCAGCGGTGGCCCCGCCCGCGCTTGGACGGATCTTGGACGTGGCCCGCCGAACCTTGGACGCCGCGCGGAGGTAACCGGGGTGCTCCCCGCCGATGCTGGGACCCGACACAGCAGGCACGAGGCGAGGAGGACCACATGTCCGGGACCGGACGGATCGTGGCGACCGGGGTGGCGACGGTCGGTGTCGTGCTGACCGGTGGGATCGCCGTAGCGGCGAGCCTCGGCTCGGCTCACGCGGCGGCGCCGTCGAACGACCCCTCGATCGCCGCGCTGCAGGACCGGCTCGCGCAGCTGCAGTCGGACACCGTCCGGCTCACCGGTGAGGTCACGGCCGCGTCCACGGCCCTCCGGCACGCCGAGTCCGGGCGCGCCGCCCGCGCGGCGGCGGCGGCCAAGGCCGCCCGCAGCGCTGCGTCCGCGGCGGCGGCCGCGGCAGTGACCCGGCCCCCCGTGCGCCCGGCCGCGCCGGTGCGGACCGCCGCACCGGCACCGCAGAGCCGCCCGGCAGCACCCGCCACGCACACCAGCACCGGTGCGAGCGGCGCCGCGTCGGGGACCTCGGGCGAGCACGAGACCGAGGGCGGCAGCGATGACTGACCGAGGCACCCGGGTCCGCTGGACCACCGCCGCGCTCGTCGCGCCCGCGGCCGCCGCCGTCTTCACCGGCACCACCGTGTGGGCCGCCGACCACGAGCCCGCGAGCGCGGCTGCCACGACCACGACGTCCACGACGTCCACGGCCCCGGCCGTCGCGGCGGCCGACCCGGCTCCCGCGCAGCCGGACCCGGTGATCGCGTCCCTGCAGGCAGCCGTGGACGCCAACAGCGTGCAGGTGGCGCGTCTGCGCCGTACCGTCGCCGACCTGCAGGCGCAGGCAGCGGCCATCGCGAAGGGCATCCCGGCGGCGTCGGTGCGGACCTCGACGTCGCCCGGCTCGTCGCGATCGTCGGCCCGGACGTCGTCGACCGCTTCGACCCCGAAGGCCTCCGCGCCGCGGGCCGCTGCCCCGGCGTCGCGTCCGGCTCCCGTCGTCCGCTCGGCCGCGCCTGCGCCGGCACCGGTCCAGGCACCGGCCACCCACACGACCACCGGCGCGTCGGGGGCGGTCAAGTGAGCTCGGCACAGGTCGTGGACCCCTCGGTGCGCAGCGACCTGCGCACCGAGTTCCGGTCGATGGCCAGCGACGTCAGGTTCTGGGTAGTCCGCCCGGGTGCCGACGCCGATCACCGGGTGGCGCAGGCGCGCGCCGTCGTGGAGCGGGTGGCCACCACCTGCACGAGGTTCGACCCCACGAGCGACCTCATGCGCGCGAACGACGCCGGGTCGCGCTGGGCCGTCGTGTCGCGCGAGTGCTTCGACGCCCTCGTCGCGGCGCACGACGCGCACCTGGCGACCTCCGGCCGCTTCGACCCGCGGGTGCTGCGGGTGCTGACGGCGTACGGCTACGACGCCTCGCTCCCGTTCGAGACCCGACGGCTGATCCTGGCCGCCCCCGCCGGCGGGATCGCCCGTGCCCGCGGCTTCCGGAGTCGCACCTGGCGTCCGCGGTTCGACGTCGACCGCCTCGCCGTCCGGGTGGGTCGCGAGCCGGTCGACCTCGGCGGCATCGGCAAGGGCCTCGCGGTCCGCTGGGCGTCCGACCTGCTGCGCGAGGCCGGCGAGGCCACGCTCGTCGAGGCGGGCGGGGACCTGATGGCGACGGGCTCGGGGCCGGACGGCGACGGCTGGTCGGTGGCGGTCGAGAACCCGGTGGGCGGCACCGAGCCCGTCGCCGTGCTCCGGCTGCACGACCGCGCCTGCGCGACCTCGTCCACGCGGGTGCGCTCCTGGACCGTCGGTGACACCGCCGTGCACCACCTCATCGACCCGAGCACGCGCCGCTCCGCCGACTCCGACCTGCTCTCGGTCACGGTCGTGGGGGAGGACCCGGCCTGGGCGGAGGTGTGGAGCAAGGCGCTGTTCGTGGGGGGCCGCGCGGCCATCCGCGCCACCGCCGAGGAGCACGGGCTCGCCGCCCTCTGGGTCGACGGTTCCGGCCGGGTCGGCACCAGCCGCGCCCTGCGGCCCCACGTCGCGTGGGAGGTGTCCCATGCCGGCTGACCGCTCACCGCTGCGCTCGGTCGCCTCGGGCGTCGGACTCGTCGTGCTCGTCACTGCCAGCGCGGGCCTGACCAGCTGGTGCGTCGGTGCGGCGGTGTCGCGCGTCGTCGGCGAGCGCACGGCGCCGTGGATCGTCGGTCGTGCCGCCGGCATCACGTCCTACCTGCTCGTCGTCGCGCTCGTGCTGCTCGGCCTCCTGCTCTCGCACCCGGCGCGGGCCCGTCTGCGCGGGCCGAGCGCGGCCGTGCGCATCCGGGCGCACGTGAGCCTCGCGGTCTTCACCCTGGTCTTCACCGTCCTGCACGTCGTCGTGCTCGCGACCGACCGTTACGCCGGCGTCGGCTGGTGGGGCGCGCTCGTCCCGATGGGCTCGACGTACCGCCCGTTGCCGGTGACCCTCGGCGTCGTGGCGCTGTGGGCCGGGCTTGCCGCGGGGGTCACCGCGGCACTCGCCGGGCGCATCGCCAGGCGCGCCTGGTGGCCGGTGCACAAGGTCGCCATCGTCTCGCTGGTGCTCGTCTGGTTCCACGGCGTCCTCGCCGGCATCGACACGCCCCTCCTGCTCGCGATGTACGTCGTGTCGGGCGGCGTCGTCCTCGCGGTCGCCGTCAGCCGCTACACGACCAGCACCGTGCGGTCCGAGGTCGAGGAGCTGGCCACCGTGCCGGTGCGCGAGGCGTCGGCTGCGCTGCGCGTCGCCCCCGCGCCCTCCGCGTCGCAGCCGGTCCGGGCCCTCGCGACGGCCGTGACGGTCGACGCCGCCCCCCGCCGGAGCGCCGGATGAGCCCGCACCTGCGCCTCGTCGAGGAGCGCTCCGCCGATGCCGATGCCGATGCGGGCGCCGGGGCCGGCGCCCTGCTGCTCGACGGCGCCGTCGTCGTGCCGCGGCACGGCACCGAGTCGCTCACCGGCGTCGAGCGCCACGACCTCGACGCGCACCGCGCCCTCGTCGGCGTGCGCCGCGCCTGCGTCGGAGCGGCGGCGGGGACACTGCTCGCCGCGATCGACGAGGTGCACCTGACCGGTCGCGGCGGCGGCCACTTCCCGACCGCGGCGAAGTGGCGGTCGGTCCGCACCGCCGGCGCGGCCGCGACCGTCGTCGCCAACGGCGCCGAGGGCGAGCCCGGCAGCGCGAAGGACGCCGTGCTGCTCCAGACCCGCCCGCACCTCGTCCTCGACGGCCTCGTGTCCGCGATGGAGGCGGTCGACGCGGAGGAGGGCGTCGTCTGGCTGCACGACGGTGCCTGGGCCACGGCGAGGTCGGTGTCGCGCGCGCTGACCGAACGGGCGGCAGCGGGGGTCCTCGACCCACCGATCCGCGTGGTCCTGGCCCCGGACCGCTACCTGTCCGGCGAGGCCACCGGGATCATCCGCACGCTCGAGGGCGGTCCCACGCTCCCGCGCTACGTGGAGGACCCGGCCCGACCGTGGTCCGTGGGCGCCCGCCCGGTGCTGGTGAACAACGTCGAGACCCTCGCCCGGGTCGGCCTGCTCGCGACCGGCAGCGTCGCGGCGTACCGCCCGACCTCGCTGCTCACGGTCGTCAGCGCGACCCACCGGGTCGTGGTCGAGACCGACGCCGCGACGACGTTCGGCGAGGTCGTCGCACGAGCCTGGACCTCGCCCGACGGCGACGAGCCCCAGGCCGTCCTGCTCGGCGGCTACGGCGGGTCCTGGGTCCTGTGGGGCCGGCTGCGCGACCTGCCGGTCGACGCCGACGTCCTGCGACGTGCCGGGCTCTCGGTCGGTGCGGGGCTCGTGGGTCCACTGCCCGCGAGCGCCTGCGGGCTCGAGGAGTCGGCGTCGCTGCTGCGCTACCTCGCCGGGCAGT
The DNA here is from genome assembly GCA_036510975.1 of Candidatus Nanopelagicales bacterium. GTDB lineage: Bacteria > Actinomycetota > Actinomycetes > S36-B12 > CAIYMF01 > Longivirga. The sequence continues at coordinate 27,827 of DATCCY010000088.1, read as the reverse complement.
CGGCGCGGCAGTGCGGTCCCTGCGTCTTCGGCCTCGCCTCCGTGTCGGCTCTGGCCGACGACCTCTCAGGCGGCCGGCTCACCCGCGGGGGTCGGAGTCGCCTCGCCCGCTTCATGGGCGAGATCTCGGGCCGTGGCGCGTGCCGCCACCCCGACGGCGCCCTGCGCATGCTCGCGTCCGCGCTCACGGCGTTCGAGGCCGACGTGCACCGCCACCGCCGCGGCCGTACCTGCGGCGCACCCGCCTTCGCCGTGCTGCCCATTCCCGGGCAGGCCTGAGGTGTCCCGCCACGCGGTCGCTCGCGAGGCGCGCGGAGCCGCGCCACGAGATGCGGCGCTGCGCGTCGACCCGTCGGTCTGCGACGGAGTCGGCATCTGCGCCCACCTGGCTCCGGACCTCGTCGCGGTCGACTCCTGGGGCTACCCCGTCGTGCGGGCTGAGCCGTTGGCTGCGGGCCGTGAGCGTCGACAGGCGGATGCTGCAGTCGCGGCGTGCCCGCGACGAGCCCTGCGCGTCACCGGCTGAGCGCGGGTCGCTCAGCCGCCGCGCAGCCTCAGGTCGGCGGCGTCGCGGGTGCCGTCGAGGGCGTGCCAGCAGGCCTCGTCGCGCTGCCAGCCCTCGATCTCGGCGCGCATGGCCTCGCCGTCGCGCGCGACCACGCGCTCGATGCCGGTGGCCGCGTCGACCTCGACCCACACCACGAGCGCCGCGTGCGCGCGCAGCCGTCGCGAGGCCATGGCGACCCCCTCCAGGACGACGACGTCGGCCGCGGGCACGTCGACCGGCTCGCCCCACGCGTCGGCGCTCCAGTCGCGCACGGGCTGCCGTGCCACCTCCCCACGCCTCCACGGTTCGAGCAGCCAGGCAGTCACCCGCTCGGCGAGGACGTCGAAGGCGGCGACCCGGTCGGGCACGTCGGCGACCACGGCCCAGCCCTCGTAGAGGTCGTCCCCGTGGACCACCGGGACGGCGTGCTCCGGACCGGACAGGGCGTCGGCGAGCGCGGCGGCCAGCGTGGTCTTGCCCGACCCGGCCGGGCCGTCGACGCACACGAGCCGGACGGGGCCGACCGACGGCGCGGCATGGCGCACCCGGCGCGCGATGTCCTGCACGGTCACCCCATGATCGTGCCAGCAGGTGCGAGCTCAGCGCGGCACGTAGCGCGTGCCCGTGAGGGTCACGGTGTCGACCTGCCACGAGGCGCTGGTGGACCGCGAGGTGGTCACGAAGAAGTGGACCGCACCGTCGTAGACGGCGGCGCGGGGGACGCCCGACCCCCCGACCAGCGTGCAGCCCGGGAACAGGCGCGCGGCCACCCCGAAGTTGGGGGCGTGCGCGTCGCCCGTGAAGTAGCCGGCCTCGGCGCCCGCGGCGGTCGGCTGCGTCGCGTGCGAGCAGACGGTCGCCCGGAGCCCGACGACGGGCCGGGCCGATGCCGGCAGCGCGCGGAGGAACGAGACGAACTCACCGTCGCCGGGGATCCGCATGGACCCGCCGACGGATCCGGAGACGACCCCGGGCGTGCTGGCCGCCCGGGCGCTCGACGCGGGCACGGTGATGCTGAACAGGCTCGGCCCGACCCGCTGCAGCGACACCACGAGCGTGACGGCGCGCGCCACCGTGATCCCCTCGCCACCGGTGGCGAACGCCGTCAGCACGTAGGCGCCGGCAGGCAGCTGGGCACCTCGGCTGCTCTTCCCCACGAACAGCGCGACCGCGGTGGTGCGCCGCGGGAAGGCGCGGGTCCACACCACCTTGCCCTTGCTCGTCAGCTTCCAGACCATCGTCGAGGGCACGACGGCGGTCGTGCGGATCGTGATCGAGTCGAGGTAGCCGTCTCGCGCGGGGTAGACGGTCGTCGACGAGAGCTCGATCGACGGGCGGGCGGCCTGGCTCGCGACGAGGGTGACGGGTCGCAGCGCCCCCACCCGGCGCAGCTCGGCGGTGCGGCCGCTCAGCCATACGCCGACGCGGTAGCGGCCGGGGGGGACCAGCGAGCGGTGCTGGTCGGTGCCGTTCCAGGTGAACTTCCACGCCGTGGCGAGGGGGAGCCCGAGGGCGCGGACGACGACGCCGCGCGCGTTGTAGATCCGCAGCAGCCCGGTCGCGGGCACGTTCGTCGTCGGGACCACCACGAGGTTGTCCTGGAACCGGTCGACGTACGGTCGCAGGATCCTCGTGGACGTCGCGACCGTCTGGGCCAGCCCCGTGACCAGTGCGGTCGTCGAGGGGCCGAACGCGGGGCCGTCGGCCGACACGCGCACCTCCCACGCGCCCGTGACCATCTGCTGCGGCCACGTGCTCACCGTGGTCGAGGTCGCCGGTACCGGCGCCGTCGCGGTCGTCCACGCACCCGCGCCCACGGGACGGAACTCGATCGTGTACTCGGTGACACCGGTCATGTCGGCGGGCGGGGTCCACGTGAGCGCGATCCGCTCGATGCCGCCGGTGGCCGTGACCCCCTGGACCGCGTGGGCGGTCGGGACCACACCGTCGATCTGCACGGGTGCGCTGGCACCGAGCGAGTCGACCGCCGTGACGCGGAAGGAGTACGCCGTGAGGTTGGTGAGCCCGGTGACCGCGAGGCTCGTCGCCGCGGACACGCCCGCGGCCTGGACCGGCACCCAGGCCGTCCCGTCGGAGCTGTCGACGGCGTAGGTGACGGCGTCGCCGGGGTTGTCGGGCGTCGGCGCCCAGCTCAGGTCGACGCGCTGGTCGCCCTGGGCCGCCTGCAGCCCGCTGACCGGCAGCGGCACCTGCGCCGCCATCGGCAGCGCGAGGTCGAGCAGGCCGAGGCCGCACGCCGCGGGCGGGCAGCCCACGACGGGTTGGGTGAGACCGCCGAGCAGCGAGGCGACCTGGTCGGGGCTGTAGAAGCCGCGGCCGGCGCGGGTGGACTGCAGCAGCGCGACGGCCGCCGAGGCGTGCGGCGTCGCCATGCTCGTGCCGGCCTTGCTGCCGTAGCCCGGCACGGTCGGGACCGTGGTGCCCTGGTTGACCGTCGAGAGGATGGTGCCCCCGCCGGAGGGGTCGCCGCCCGGCGCCGCGACCGTGACGGACCCCGACGCCGGGTTGGCGTTCACGCCGAAGTTCGAGTAGGTCGCGAGGGACCCGGCGCGCGTGGTGGCCACGACGTCGACGACACCGTTGCAGCTGGCCGGGATCGACGAGCCGCCCGGGGTCGTGAAGTTCTTGCCGTCGTTGCCCGCTGCGACGACCACGACGCTGCCGCGGGCCCGGGCGTCGCTGACGGCCCGCTGCGTCCCCGCGTCGCACGTACCCGGTCCGCCGAGGGACATGTTGATGACCGCGGCCGGGTAGGGGTTGGCCGGCACGCCGGCCACGGCGCCGCCGGAGGCCCACTCGATCGCGTCGATGATGTCGGAGGTTGCGCCGCCGCACTTGCCGAGCGCGCGCACCGGTTCCACGAGCACGCCGGGTGCGAGGCCGCTGATGCCGACGCCGTTGCCCTGCAGGGCCGCGATCGTGCCGGCGACGTGCGTGCCGTGCCAGCTGCTGTCCGAGTGCCCGTCCGGGTACTGGCCGCCGCAGCCCTGGAACCAGCGGCCGGCGGTCAGGCCCGCGTCGTCGGCCGCGGTGATCCAGTCGCCCGGGTCGGACGGGTCCGGGTCGCGGCCGTTGCCGTCGTTGGCGGTGAGGGGGAGGTCGGCCCCCAGCACAGGGTCGAGGGACACGAAGTCGTAGCCCGGCACGGTCTGCCCCACGAGGTCTGGATGGGCCGTGATGCCGGTGTCGATCACCGCGACGACGACCGCACGCGACCCACGCGTGCGCGACCAGGCGGCCGGGGTGTGGAGGGAGTAGTCGTCGGCGGACGCGGGGTGCGCGGCGTCCGAGAGGTCCCACTGCGAGCCGACCAGCGGGTCGTTCGGGAGCGGCTCGTCGGAGGGGTAGAGCCAGGTGTCCGGCTCGGCCCACAGCACGTCGGGTCGGGCAGCGATGGCTCTCGCCGCGGCGCGAGCGTCGTCGACGGACACCGGGCGCGAGAGCGCGACGAGGTGCGAGCCGTCTCCCAGCCGACGCACCTCGGCGGCGGAGGGGACACCCGCCACGGACGCGGCCTCGTCGCGCACCGACGCGGTCGTGGTGCGACCGTCCTTGGTGCGCACGATCAAACGGCCCACCAGGCGGGCGTCGCGCGCGGCGCTCGCGGGGTGGAGGGCGGGACGGGGTGCGGACTCGGCGGCGGCCTCGTGGACCGGCGTCACCAGGGCGATCACCGCGACGGCGACGGACACGGCGGCGACCGTGCGGGTCGAGCGAGTCACAGCCGTGCCCCCTGGGCGGTCGCGCGCACCCCGTGGTGCGACCACCATGGTAGGTCGCGACGGCTGGAGTGTCGGCGCCCGTATGGCCGATCGCCGCGACGGTCGGCGGTCCACCTGCGTCCGAGCCGGGACACGCGGGGAGTCCGCGGGCTAGGTTCGGTGCAGGAGCAGGCGATCACGGCAAGGGGAGGCGTCATGGGTCCGTCACCGGTCAACACCGGCCGCAACGACCTGGGCAAGGTTCTCGTCCGCACGTCGGCCGAGCTTGCCGAGACGCCCTGGGAGGACATGCCCGGCATCGAGGGCGCCACCCAGAAGGTGCTGTGGCAGTCCGGCGCCGTCGTCATCGGCCTCATCCGCGTCGAGGCGGGTCGCACCAAGCCCGAGCACACGCACCACGGCGCGCACCACCACATGCTCATCACGCACGGGTCGTGCGTCATGCTCGGCCGACGGGTCGACGAGGGCTCCTACGTCTACGTCCCGCCCGGCGTGCCGCACGCCGTCGACGACGTGGGTCCGGACGGCGTCGAGTTCTTCTACACCCACCGCCCGGTCGAGATCGGCCCGGTCGGCGACGACGAGGAGTACGTCGCCCATCCGGTCTGACGTCGTCCATGACCGCTGCGGTCTGGCTCCGCGATCGCGGGGCGACGTGGCGCGCGCGGCGCTAGGTTGGCGGACGTGAGCAGGCACAACGACGCGACCGACGGTCCGGTCCGGATGACCAAGAAGCAGTACGAGCGCGAGCTCGCGCGCCTGCAGACCGAGCTGGTCGCCATGCAGGAGTGGATCCGCGCCAGCGGGCACCGTCTCGTCGTCATCATGGAAGGCCGGGACACCGCCGGCAAGGGCGGCATCATCCGGCGGATGACCTACGAGATGAACCCGCGCTACTGCCGCGTCGTCGCGCTCCCCGCCCCGACCGAGCGCCAGCGCACGCAGTGGTACTTCCAGCGCTACGTCGCCGAGCTGCCGGCCGCGGGCGAGATCGTGATCTTCGACCGGTCCTGGTACAACCGCGCCGGCGTCGAGCGCGTCATGGGGTTCTGCACCGACGAGGAGTACGAGTACTTCATGCGAGTGTGCCCGATGCTCGAGAAGTCGCTGATCCGCGACGGCATCATGCTCGTGAAGTACTGGCTGTCGATCTCCGACGAGGAGCAGCGCAAGAGGTTCCAGTCCCGCATCGAGGACCCGGCTCGTCGGTGGAAGCTCTCGCCGATGGACATGGAGGCGCAGGCCCGCTGGGTGGACTACGCCGAGGCGAAGGACCAGATGTTCGCCTACACCGACACCAAGGACAACCCCTGGTACGTCGTCGATGCCGAGGACAAGAAGACGGCGCGGCTGAACCTCATCTCCCACCTGCTCTCGCTCGTCCCGTACCAGCCGATCGAGCACGACGAGATCGTGCTGCCGCCCAAGCAGAACCGGGCCTACGTGCGTCCGCCGCTCGAGAGCCAGACCTTCGTGCCGCAGCGCTACGTCGTCACACCGGGCTGACCGCGCGCACGGTCCGACCCGGGGGCGACACTGGGGGCGTGCCGACACGGGGGAGCGGAGCGGTCGAGCGGGCGCTGCTCTCGATGCTCGTCGCGGGCGTCCTCGCGGGCTGCACCGTCGGCCCGGGCGTCGGCGCGGCCACCGGCCCCGCGGTGACGCAGCCGGTCCCCGAGTCGTCGTCCGCGTCCACTGACGAACCGGGCGTCGCCCCGGGCGTCCCCACGGCGTCGACCCCGCGCGGCTCCCCGTCGCCGAGCGTCACGGCGGCGGCGGGCAGCGCCCTCGCGGCGCTAGGACGGCTGCCGGTGAAGGGGCGCGCGCCGATGACCGGGTATTCGCGCGCCGAGTTCGGCCCGGCGTGGGCCGATGTCGACCGCAACGGCTGCGACACGCGCAACGACATCCTGCGCCGCGACCTGCGCGGCGTCGTGCTCAAGCCGGGCACCCACGGGTGTCGGGTGCAGAGCGGGGTGCTGGTCGACCCCTACACCGGGACGACCGTCGACTTCGTGCGCGGGGTCGGCACGAGCCTGGCCGTGCAGATCGACCACGTGGTGGCGCTCGGCGACGCCTGGCAGAAGGGGGCGCAGTCGCTCACCCTCGAGCAGCGCACGGCCATGGCGAACGACCCGCTCGACCTGCTCGCGGTGACGGGGTCGGTCAACCAGCGCAAGGGCGACGGCGACGCCGCGACCTGGCTCCCGCCGTCGCGGTCCTCACGGTGCGCCTACGTCGCGCGGCAGGTGGCCGTGAAGTCGGCCTACCACCTCTGGGTGACGGCCGCCGAGCGCGACGCGATCGCGCACGTGCTGGCGACCTGCCCGAGCCAGCCGCTGCCGACGCACTGAGCGCGTGCTCGTCACCAGCCGTCGCGCAGCACCGTCTCCAGGCACTCCATCACGAAGTCCGCGGACTCCGCGGTCAGGCACATCGGCGGCTTGATCTTGAGCACGTTGGCGCGCTCGCCCGTCGGCTGCACCACCACTCCGAGCTCGCGCAGCCGGTCGCAGACGGCGTAGCACTCCGCGGTCGCCGGCTCGAGGGACTCGCGGTCGCGCACGAGCTCGACCCCGAGGTAGAGGCCCATGCCGTGCACCGCGCCGACGATCGGGTAGCGCCCCATCAGCTCGAGGCAGCGAGCCACGATGCGGTCGCCCACCGCGGCGGCGTTGGCCTGCAGGCCCTCGTCCCCGATGATGTCGAGCACCGTCGAGCCGACCACGCACGAGACCGGACTGCCGCCGGCCGAGGAGAAGAACGAGCCCTGCGCGGTGAACGCGTCGGCGACGGCACGCGTCGTGATCACCGCGCCCAGCGGCTGGCCGTTCCCCATCGCCTTGGCGACGGTGATGATGTCGGGCGTGACGCCGTGCATCTCGAAGGCCCACCAGTGGTGTCCGAGGCGGCCGTAGCCGACCTGCACCTCGTCGGCGATGCACAGGCCGCCGAACTCGCGCACCGCGTCGTAGACCGCGGGCAGGTAGCCCTCGGGGAGCAGGACGCCGCCGGCGTTGCCGAACACGGGTTCGCAGATGAACGCCGCAGGCGGTCGGCCCTCCGACGCGATGCGCTCCACGAGCTCGCGCACCTCGAGGGCGTAGTCCGGACCGGAGCCCGGTCCGCGGAACCTCCCGCGGAAGGCGTTGGGCGCCGACGCGAGGTGAACCCAGTCCGGCCGGTCCTCCAGCGCCGTCGGGTTGTCGTAGAGCGAGGTCGTGACGGCGTCGGAGAGCATCGTCGCGCCGTGATAGGCCTCGCGCACGGCGACGACGTCGTGTCGACCGGTCGCGGTCTGCGCGATCCGCAGGGCGAGGTCGACGGCCTCGGACCCGCTGTTGACGAGGAACACGGTGTCGAGGCCGTCCGGCGCCAGTGCGGCGAGCCGCTCGGAGAACTCCGTGATGGCGGCGTAGTGGAAGCGCGAGTTGGTGTTGAGCAGCCGCATCTGTCGGCTCACGGCATCAGCGAGGCGCGGGTGGCCGTGCCCGACCGCGGCGACGTTGTTCACCATGTCGACGTAGGAGCGGGCGTCGGTGTCGAGCAGGTGATGGCGCCAGCCGCGCTCGATCCGCATCGGCTCGGCGTAGTAGTGCTCCTGCACGCGCGCGAGGACGTCGTCGCGCCGTTCGAGCAGTGCCGCGGGGTCGTCGTGCGGCGCTGCGAGGTCGACGCCGAGGAGCGGTGAGGGGTCGGGGCACAGGACGCTCCACCCCGGGATGCCGTCGGCCGTGGTGAACGCGGGCGCGACGAGGGTCGGGTCGACGCAGAGGTGGACGTGCACCTCGCCGCCGCCGACCGCGCCGAGCGGTGCGCCCGCGGCGACCGCGTCGCCCTCGACGACGGCCGGGCGCAGACCGGCCACCGTGAGCCGGCCCGCCGCGGAGTCGACCACCACGGCGGAGCCCTCGACGCGCGCGACGACGGCGTCCCACGGCGCGACGGCCACGGTGGCGACCGGCAGCACGAGGTCGATGCCGAGCGCGTACGTCGCCGGCGCCGTCGCGGAGTCCGGCACGGTCCGCGTGAGGCGGGGCTCGGCGTACCTCGTGGAGGCAGCCCCCTCCGAGGCCGCGGCCGCGGCACGGAGGATCTCGCGCTCGGCCGACGGCGACAGGAAGCGACCTGCGTGCAGCTGGTCGCTGGTGACCGACAGGTCGACGAGGGCGATCTCGCGCACCGTCGGGAAGAGCGGGGCCGCGTCCGCGACGGCCGCCTGCGCGGCGCGCACGCGGGCGGGCGGGTCGAGGCCGAGCGCGGCACGGACGGTCGCCTCAGCGAGGTCGAAGGGGACGGTGCGCGCCGCGTGGAAGATGCGCCACTCGGACTCGAGCGGACCGACGGCCGACTCGTTGTCGGGGTCGAGGAGCGCCTGGTGCTCGCCGCTCGCCACGAGGACCGCGCCGCGCAGCACGACGAGCGGCCACAGGGCCTCGAGGTCGTGGTCGTCGAGCGGTACGACGCCGTGGAAGGCGAGCACCGCCGGCAGCACGCGGGCCGGCTCCTCCGGGTGGTGGCGCAGCACGGAGGCGACGGTCACCGCGAGGTCGGCGACGAGCCAGCTGCGGGCCAGGTCGCCGAAGTCGATGATGGCGTCGGGTCGGACCCGGCCCGCCTCGTCGCGATCACCGACGACGTTGTCGTCGGTGACGTCGCCGTGGATCGCCTGCACGCGCAGGCGAGGGGCCACCGGGGCGAGCCGGGTGGTCGCCTCGTGGGCGACCTCCGCCACGAGCGCGCGGCGGGCGGGGTCGGCGATCGAGGGCAGCAGCGCACCGATGACGTCGCCCGCCCGCACCAGGTCCCACTGCACCACCCGGTCGAGGCCGGGGTGGTCGAAGTCGGCGAGCGCGGAGCTGGCGCGGGCCGCCAGCGAGCCGAGGTCGGCGACGACGGCGGGAGCGAGGTGGGCGACGTCGGACAGCGGCTCGCCCTCGACGTAGGTCAGCAGACGCAGCGGGAGCAGGTCGTCGCCGTCCCTCGCGTCGTGCACGTGCGTGCCGTCGAGACCGGCCACCGGCACGGGCGCGTGGAACGAGGTGTCGCGTTCGGCGATGTGCAGCAGTGCGGCGTTCTGCGCCTCGATCGCGGGTCGCCCCCAGGAGCGGTTCGCGATCTTGAGGACGCGTCGTCCCTCGGGGGTCTCGACCCCGAAGTTGCGGTCCTGGTGGCTGCCGAGCTCGCTGACTGTCCCGTCGACGCCGTACACCTCGCGGGCGAGCTGGGCCGCGCGGTCCCGGCCGATGCCGGGACGGGGGGAGACCTCGAGCACCGCGTCGTCGGGGTGCGCTGCGTCGGGCGACATGGCCGTCCTCCTGGCGGGATCCGTGGGGGATCGGCGAAACGGGGATCGCGGCCGAGGATAGTCGCGACGTCGCGCCGGTGTGCTCGGGCGCGCTCGGCGCGCCCCGGCCCGCTCGGTCGCTCCGGCTCGGGGAGCGCCACGACACGGCCGGAGTCGCCCTACGGTGTGCGCATGGACGACGCGACGAAGCCGGGGATGCGCGAGCAGCTCGCGGCCGACGACTACATGGGACCGGCCACCTTCGGGCACCGGCCGTTCCTCACCGAGCCCGAGGAGCTCGACGCGCGCATGCCGCACGCGGCGGTCGTCGGTGCCCCGTGGGACGGGGGGACCTCGTACCGCCCGGGCGCACGGTTCGGCCCGCGGGCGCTGCGCTCGGCGCACACGCCCGGCACGTATCACCTCGACCTCGAGCTCGAGATCTTCGACCACATCGACGTCGTCGACTACGGCGACGCCATCTGCACGCACGGGATGTGGGAGCGCTCGCGGCAGGCGATCTACGACCGAGTGCACGCCGTCGCATCGCGCGGCATCGTGCCTCTCGTGCTCGGCGGCGACCATGCGATCACCTGGCCGTCCGCCTCCGCCGTCGCCGACGTCCTCGGCCACGGCCGGGTCGGGCTCATCCACTTCGACGCGCACGCCGACACCGCGAACGACGTCGACGGCAACCTCGCGAGCCACGGCACGCCGATGCGACGGCTGATCGAGAGCGGAGCGATCCACGGCCGCAACTTCGTGCAGGTGGGGCTGCGCGGCTACTGGCCGCCGGCGGACGTCGTGGCGTGGATGCGCGAGCAGGAGATGCGCACGCACTTCATGCAGGAGATCTGGGAGGACGGCATCCACGCCGTCATCGACCGGGTCATCGACGAGGCGCTCGACGGACCGGAGTACATCTACCTCTCGGTCGACATCGACGTCCTCGACCCCGGCTTCGCGCCAGGCACGGGTACGCCGGAGCCGGGCGGCATGACCCCGATCGACCTGCTGCGCACCGTGCGCCGCATCGCCACCGACACGAGGCTGGTCGGCGTCGACGTCGTGGAGGTGGCACCGGCGTACGACCACGCCGACACGACCGCCAACAACGGCCACCGAGTCCTGTGGGAGTCCATCTCCGGCATGGCCAAGCGCCGCGCCACCGGCCTCGACCCCCACCTCCCCACCCCCGCCCCGTGAGCGATGAAGGACGCCTTGGTTCCTAGGAGAGCAACAAACGACGCCTTCATCTCGCCGGGCTGACGACGCTCAGTCGTCGAGCGGAGCGCTCACCCCGGCGACGGGTCGCATGTCGGGATAGCGGTCGCCGACGAACGAGCCGCGCGGCACGAGCGTCTCGATCCGCGCGAGCACGTCGGGGTCGAGCACGACGTCGTCGGCGGCCACGTTCTGCTCGAGGTACGCCGTACGCCGGGTGCCCGGGATCGGGACGACGTCCTCGCCGCGGGAGAGGACCCACGCGAGCGCCAGCTGGCCCTGCGTGACGCCGAGCTCCGTGGCGATCGCGCCGAGCGCCGTCGCGACGTCGAGGTTGCGCCCGAGGCTGTCGCCGGCGAAGCGCGGGTTGCTGCGGCGGAAGTCGTTCTCCGCGAGCTCGTCGAGCGAGGTGATCGTGCCGGTGAGGAAGCCGCGACCGAGTGGGGAGTAGGGCACGATGCCGATGCCGAGATCGCGGCAGGTCGCCACGACCTCGTCCTCGATGTCGCGCGACCACAGCGACCACTCGGACTGCACCGCCGTGACGGGGTGGACGGCGTGCGCGCGACGGATGGTCTCCGGCGCCGCCTCGGACAGGCCGATGTGACGGACCTTGCCGTCCGCGACGAGCTCCGCGAGCGCCCCGACCGTCTCCTCGATGGGGACCGTCGGGTCGATGCGGTGCGCGTAGTACAGGTCGATGTGGTCGGTCCCCAGGCGCCGCAGCGAGGCGTCGCACGCCTCGTGCACGTAGGGCGCGTCGCCGCGGATGCGACGCTTCGTCGGGTCGGCCGGGTCGCGCTGGATGCCGAACTTCGTCGCGAGCGAGACGCGGTCGCGCGTGCGCGCGAGCCAGCGGCCGAGCAGCTCCTCGTTGTGGCCCACGCCGTACATGTCGCTGGTGTCGAACAGCGTGACCCCGAGCTCGAGGGCCCGGTCGAGCACCCCGACCGACACCTCGTCGTCGTGCGGACCGTAGAAGTCGCTCATGCCCATGCAGCCGAGCCCGACGGCGCCGACGTGCAGGTCCGTCCCGAGGGTGCGTGTGCGCATGGCTCGACTATCCTCCGTCCGGCTCGATCCGGCGGAGCCGCAGCGTGCGCGGCGGCTCCGCCGTCAGCGCCGGCAGCGCCGCCACCAGCGACACGATGTGCTCGGTCGCGTCGTGCGCCGCGTGCGCGGCGGGCGACGCCCAGATCTCGTAGAACACCAGCACGTCGGGGTCGTCGGTGTGCTCGTGCAGGTCGTAGAGCAGGCAGCCGGCCTCGGCCCGCGTGGGCGCTACGACGCCGAGCAGCGCCGCGCGCAGCTCGTCGATGCGCCCGGGTGCGGCACGGAACTCCACCACGAGGGCGATCTGGTCGTCGGTCATCGTCGTCTCCGTCCGCAGCGGGTCGCTGCCCGCATCATGCCCCGGATCGCAACGCCCCGGACGGGGTACGGCGACTCGCCAGGGTCAGGCGAGCTTGAGGGCGCGCGCCTCCTCCCAGAGCTCCTCGCGCACGTCGGGGTGCGCGGCGTCGCGGATGAGGTGGCGCGCCTGGGACTTCTGGTCGTAGCCCCAGATCCAGGCCTGGCCGTACTCGGTGACGATGGCCGACGCCTGGAACGACGTGACCGGCTCCTCGAGCATCGGCACGATCGTGGAGACGTTCGCCCGCGGGTGCCACGACCGCAGTGCCAGGATCGCCTGGCCGCCCGGCGAGTGCAGCGCGCCGACGATGAAGTCGGTCTGGCCGCCGAAGCCGGAGTAGATCTGGCCCTTCACGCGTGAGGCGTTCGCCTGCGCGTAGAGGTCGACCTGCAGCGCGGTGTTCACCGAGGTCATGAGCGGCTGGCGGGCGATGAGCGACGGCTCGTTGGTGGTCTCGGTGCGCAGCATGGCCACGCGCGGGTTGCGATCGACCCAGGTGTAGAGCTCCGGCGACCCGAACAGGAACGACGACGTCAGCACCGTGTCCTGATCGAGCGCGCCGGCGCGGTCCAGCGCCAGGACGCCGTCGCTGAACATCTCCGACCAGACGCGCAGCCCGCGCCGCTTGGTCAGCCCGGAGAGCACCGCGTCGGGCACCGCACCGATGCCGAGCTGCATCGTCGAGCCGTCGGCCACCCTGGTCGCGACGCGCTCGCCGATGGTGGCGCTCACGTCGTCGATGACCATCGCGCCCGGGGAGGTGAGGGCGGCGTCGACCTCGATCGCGTAGTCGACGAGCTCGACGTCGATCTCGGCGTCACCGAAGGTGTACGGCATCTGCGCGTTGACCTGGGCGATCACGATGCCGCCGCGGGCCCGGACGGCCTCGATGGCGGCCGGCAGGATGTTCACCTCGATGCCGAGCGACACCTTCCCGTCGGCCGGGGTCGACGTGTGCAGCACCACGATGTCGGGCGGGCAGGTCGCGCCGAAGAGGCGGGGCACGAGCGAGAGCCGGGACGGGAGGTAGACCAGCCGCGGGCTGCGCCGCATGCCCGGGCCCACGAAGGCGGTCTCCAGCGTGACGCCCTCGCGGTCGGGGAGCCCGGGCTGCGCGTTGAGCGCGTGCAGCCGGTACGCAGGGAGAGCGGCGTCGAGGGCCGCAAGGGTCGCGTGCGGCGTCGCGAAGTTGCCGCTCACCACCACGCGGGGCTCGGCGGGCAACGGGCCGAGGACGCCGGGGAGCTCTTCGAGGGTGATCGTGCGCATGGGTCGAGTCCTGACCTCGTCGTGGCTGACGGGTGGGACGCTACCGACCCACGGCCACCGCTGCGGGTCGGAGCCGCCGATGACCGTGTGATCTTGCGGACGGATCGGCGGCCCGGCCGTTCCGCGGCGTCTGCTGGAGGGTGCGGGAGGGCTGCGGGAGGGCTCCGGGAGGGCTGCTGACACGACGGGTGCCGCCCGTGGTGGGGGCGTAGACCTCTCGGGCCGCGCGGGGGCAGACCGGCGGGTGACGCCGTCGAGAAGGTCGCGCCTGCGCCCAGAGCCGCCCGTGAGGTTCCCGAGAAGTTGCGCTGGTCCACTGGCGCGTGGGGCGTGAACCTCCCCTCGGAACACCTCAGGAAATGTTCTCGCTCGCTCGGCATGAGGTGCGCTGGGGTGTCACAGTGAGTGATGAACGCGTTACTCATCCGGTCGAGCTCGCCGGTGTCGCCCCTGGGGGTCCTTCCACGTGCACGGGTGTCACCCTCAGTGTCCGGGAGGTCACGGTGCCGCGTCCAGCAAGGAGAGCGTCCCGTGAGGTTCGGCGAGACCGCCCGCCCGCCCGACCATGGCCGGCGCGCGTGCGCGCGTCGGGCGGCGGCCTAGCATGACCGTCGTGCGCCACGCCCCCTTCCGCATCGTGCGCGGCTGCGCCGTCGCCGGTGTCGGGACGGCGCTCGCGGTCGGTGCGCACGTCGCCGGCGGCGGAGAGGGCGTGCCGGTCGTCCCTGTGCTCCTCCCCATGCTGGCGCTGAGCGTCGGCTGCGTGGTCGCCGCGCGGCGCGCCTGGACCCTCGGCCGCCTCCTGCTGGCCCTCCTCGCGCTGCAGGCCGTCGTGCACGGCTCGCTGTGGCTCACCTCGGGCGACCATCCGGTCGACCCGCGGCTGGCGGGGCTCGCGACGAGCCACGCTGCCCACCAGCACGGCGCATCGTCGAGCGCCCCCGGCATGCTCGCGGCGCACGCCGTCGCCGTGCTCGTGGCCGCCGCGCTGCTCGCGGGCGTCGACCGTGCCGTCCTCGTGCTGTGGCGCCTGGGACGCGCCGTCCTGGGAGCCAGCCCCGCCGTCGCGCCGCTGACGCGGCCGCCCGTCCTCATGCCGGTCGCGTCCCCGCCTGCCCGGCCGCGCTCGCTCGCCCTCCTGGTCTCGCCGCGCCGCGGGCCGCCGGCGCTGCTCTCCCCCTGCTGAACCTCGTCGTCGACGGCGGGGTAAGGCCGTGCGCGTGCACGCGCACCCCCACCCCGTCGTCCGGCCCGAGGAGACCCATGTCCCCGCACCGTCCCCGCGCGACCCGTCTGCGACCGGTGGCCCGCGCGGCCGCCCTGCTGGTCGCCGGATGCGCCCTCGTCGTCCCGATCGGCCTCGCCCCCGCGGCGTCGGCGCACGACGCGTTCACCGGCTCGACCCCGAAGTCCGGCTCCACCCTCACCACCGCCCCGACGAGCGTCACGGTCTCGTTCGAGGAACCGCCGTTGGCCGCCGGTCTCGCCGTCGCCGTCACGGCACCCGATAAGTCCCTCGTCAGCTCCGGTGACCCGGTGCTCACGGGCTCCGACGTCACCGTCGCCCTGGAGCCCCTGACCGCGAGCGGCGCCTACACCGTGGCGTGGCGCGTCGTCGCCGACGACGGTCACCCGGTGACGGGGACGTTCGGCTTCACCCTGGCGCTGGGCGCCTCGGCCACGCCGTCAGCGACGGCGACGACGACGGTGACGCCGGCACTGGCAGCGACGAGCTCCTCCGCCGCGGCCGACTCGTCGTCGGCGCTGCCCTGGGTGCTCGGTGGGGTGGCCGTCCTCGTCCTCGTCGGGGCCGGGCTCGGCGCTGCTCGAGCGCTGCGTCGGCGCGGCGCATGAGCACCGCCGTGACGACGACCCCGACCCCGACCGGCCGCGAGGTGCGCCCGGCGGCGCTCCTGGCCGGGTCCCTCGCGGTCGGCGTCGTCGTCACGGCGCTCCTGCTCTGGACCGGTGACGGCCGCCCGGTGGCGAGCCCCCCGGGCATCCCCGACCCGGGTGGGGGCACCGAGTGGGCGCTGCCGCTGCTGCGCGTCCTTGGGGACCTCTCCGCGATCCTCACGGTGGGGCTGCTGCTCGCCGGCGCCGTGCTGGTGCCCGCTCGCGACGGCGAGCTGCGCGGCGCGCGGCTGCGGTGGACCCGGGCGGCGCGCTGGTCGGCGCTGGTCTGGGCGGGCGCCGTCGTCGCCCAGGTCGTGCTGACCCTGTCCGACGTCCTGGCCCAGCCGGTCCCGTCGGTGCTCGACCCGGCGCTGCTGTGGAGCTTCGTGCGCGACATCGAGCTCGGCCGGGCGCTGCTCGTGCAGGCCGTCCTCGTGCTGGTGGTCGGGGTCTGCTCCTACCTCGTGCGCACCACCACCGGTGCGGCCCTGATCGCGCTCGTCGCCCTCGTGGCGCTGGTGCCGCCGACGCTCACGAGCCACGCCGGCACGTCGGCCGACCACACCGTCGCGGTGAGCTCGGTCATGGTCCACGTCGTCGCGGTGAGTCTCTGGTGCGGCGGCCTGGCCGCGCTCGTGCTGCTCGGCACCGCCGACCGCCGGCCGTTCCCCGTGGCGGTGCCGCGCTTCAGCGTCCTCGCCCTGTGGTGCGCGGTCGCCGTCGCGCTCAGCGGCGCGGTCAGTGCCTGGGTGCGCCTCGGCGACGTCGCCGCGCTGGTCACCTCGTCGTACGGACGGCTGGTGCTGCTCAAGCTGGCGCTCCTCGCGGTGCTGTCCGGCTTCGGGCTCTGGCACCGGCGCCGGTCCCTGCCGCGGCTGGCGTCCGACCCGAGCCGGCTGGTGTTCCTGCGGGTGGCCGCGGTCGAGGTGCTCGTGATGGCCGCGACCGTGGGGGTGGCCGTGGCGCTGTCGCGGACGCCGCCACCGGTGTCGGGCGACGTCCCGCTCTCCTCGCTCACGCCGGCGCGGCTCCTGCTCGGCTTCGACCTCCCGCCGGCGCCCGACGCGGTGAACCTGCTGTGGGGACAGGCGCGGCTCGACGGCTTCTGGCTCGTGGTCGTGGCGCTGCTCGCGTTGCTCTACCTCACCGGGCTGCGTGTCATGCGGCGCTCCGGCGACGCGTGGCCTGCCGGTCGCACCGTCAACTGGTACGTCGGCGTCGTGCTGCTGGCGCTCTCGACGCAGACCGGGCTGGCGACGTACAGCCACGTCATGTTCAGCGCCCACATGGCCCAGCACATGGTCCTGGTGATGCTCGTGCCGATCTTCCTGGTGCTCGGTGCGCCGCTGACCCTCGCGCTGCGCACCCTGCCGCGCAGCCCGGGGCAGCTCGGCCCGCGCGAGTGGCTGACCGCGGCCCTGCACTCGCGCACCGTGGCGGTCCTGGCCAACCCGATCGTCGCGTCGGTGATCTTCCTCGCGGGCTTCTGGGGGCTCTACTACACCCCGCTCTACGCGTGGCTGATGCCGAGCCACTGGGGACACGTCGCGATGAACGTGTACTTCCTGCTCTCGGGGTTCCTGTTCTTCTGGATGCTCCTCGGCGTCGACCCGGGGCCCAGGCGGGCGCCGTACCTCGTGCGGATGATCGTGATGATCGTCGTGATGCCCCTGCACTCGTTCTTCGCCATCTCGATGCTGGCCACGTCGACGGTGATGGCCGGGGCGTTCTACGCAGCGCTGGCGCGGCCCTACGCCACGGACCTGCTCGCCGACCAGCACCTCGGCGCCTCGATCGGCTGGGCCTCGGGCGACATCCCGATGCTCATCGTGATGGTCGCGATGTTCTTCCAGTGGGTGGGCGCCGACGAGCGGGAGGCCCGTCGCGCCGACCGGGCGCAGGACCGCGCGGTGAGCACCGGCCAGGGCACCGACCAGCTCGCGGAGTACAACGCCTACCTGGCCTCGCTCGCGCGCCGCGACACTCCGAAGGACTGAGCACGCGGAGGTGACTGCGGCTGCTCCGCGGCCTTGTCACTCCTTGTCGAGGACCCAGATCTGCACCAGACCCCACAGCGTCAGCAGTCCCGCGATCATCAGCACGGGCCCGTCGATCTTCTTCGACGACATCGCGGCGAAGATCGCGGAGAAGACGGCGACCAGGACGAGCAGCACCAGGGTGGCGGGGACCGGGTGGTCCGCGTGCGCGTCGTGGTCGTGGGCGGCGTCGGAACCGGTCATGGCGCCGAGGGTACAGGGAGCGGTCAGCCGGTCGCAGACCCCGGGGCGGGTTCCCCGGAGGCGGCCGCCGCACCCGCGGCGTCGGCGACCCGGGAGTCGAGGACCTTGCCGACGACCCAGGCCGTCGCGGCCGCCAGGACGGCCGCGGGGATCGCCGCGGTGCCGGCCGTGCCCTCGAAGAGGAGCACGAAGACGACCGAGGAGAAGATCAGGCGGGTGAAGGCCGCCATGCCGCACGCGGCCCCGATCGCGAGCGCCGCCGTCGTCGGCATGTGGAAGGGCAGCCCGATCAGGAGCGCCACAGCGGTGCCCAGGAAGATCGCGGGGAAGACGGGACCACCGCGGAAGCCGGCGCCGAGGGAGACGGCGTAGGCCAGCCCCTTTGCGAGGACGATGAGCAGCAGGAGGCCCTCCGAGCTCGTCGACAGCAGCAGCGGCAGCGTGGTCTGGCCGCTGAACAGGACGTCGTCGTAGACCCCGCCCGCACTGTCGACGAGCAGGGTGAGCACGCCGACCACGACGGCGCCGGCGATGAGCGTCGGGCCCATGCCGAGCCGCGGTCGCAGGTCGACGACGCGGACGGCGACCCGGCGCACGACCGCGACGAGCAGGGCGACGACAAGTCCGATGACGACCGCGAGCACCAGGTCGACGACCCGCGCGTTCGGGTAGGCGGGCAGGTCGGGGACGGTGAGCGACTCGGTCGGGATGCCGCTCCAGCTGCCGACGCCGACGATGATGAGGTAGCCGATCGCCGCGGCGACCACGCCGGGCAGCAGGACGGGGATGAGCTGCGCGCCGAGGGTGATGCCGCCCTCCAGCAGGAGCACGCCGGCGACGACGGGGCCGCCGAACAGCGCCGAGACCGCGGAGAAGACACCGGCGGTCGAGACGACCTGCTGGGCCGGGCCGGTGACCTTCCACCACTTCACCGCGACCATGCCGACCACCGAGCCGAGCGCGATGAGCGGCGCCTCGGGGCCGAGCACGATCCCGAACGCCAGCGTGGCGACCGCGGCGAGCGCCACGCTCGGGGCGTACGACACGAGGGTCGGCTCGAAGCTGATGCCGTGCAGCGGCTCGTGGCCGCCGTCGCCCGGCAGGAGGGCCCGGGCGACCCACACGAGCAGCGCGCCGACGACCGGCAGGCCGACGATCAGCCACCAGGGCGGCGCGGCGAGCCCCAGCGCCTTCGGGAGGTCGGTCCAGAGCCAGCCCTCCACCCAGTGGACGACGCCGAGGAACGTCACCGCGACGAGTGCCGCGGGGATGCCCACGGCGGCGCCGATGCCGATGAGGCGGAGGTAGGCCCTCCCGTCCAGCTGCGGCTGCGCCGCGGGTGCCGGGTGGTCGCTCATCGTCGCTCCAGGTCGTCGTCGGTGCGCACAACCTAGTGAACGTCAGCGATGATCGTGCGGACCCCCGACCATGCGGTCCATGAGGTCGTCGAGCTCCGACTGCGGGTCGTCGGTGATCCCGGTGTGCACCGGGGAGGGCTGGACCACGGTGCTGCGCGGCGCGACGAGCCAGCGGAACCGCTCGCCGCGGGGTCGAGCTCCGCTGTCGCCCGCCGCCGGGTCGCCGGCGCACACGGCTGCCACGGACTCGAGGTGCGCGCGGACCGCGTCCACGTCGAGCCCCGGGTCGAGGGCCCGGGCGCGGGAGAGGTCGGCGGTCACCGCGGCGCACAGGTAGTCCAGCGCCTGGCAGTAGACGACGACGCCGACGTTCACGTACTCGCCGCGGTCGACCCGCGGGACCACGCGCAGCACGGCCCACTCATAGGTCGCCACGGGCCACCTCCACGGCGTCGAGCCAGGTCCCGGGCGCCGCGAGGCGCCGCTGCAGGACGTCGGCGTACGCGTCTCTCACGTCGTCCGGGGTGGCGAACCCGGGCTCGTCGGTGAGCCACCCGTCCGGGACGAGGGCGAGGACCTCGGCGAGCAGCGCCGGGGTGACGAGCGGCGCGAGCGCGTCGTGGGCCGCCGGCAGCGAGGAGGCCACCGGCAGCAGCACGTGATCGTGAGCGGTCGGATAGGGGCGCTGCGCGGCGGCGGCCCGGGCGGACCAGTCGTGGTGGAAGTAGAGGGCGGCGCCGTGGTCGATGAGCCAGGGCGAGCCGTGCCAGCGCAGCAGGTTCGGGTTGCGCCAGGACCGGTCGACGTTCTGGGTCAGGGCGTCGAACCACACGACCCTCGCGGCGAGGTCCGGGTCCACGCCGTCGGGCCGTTCGAGCCCGAGCGATCCGGGCAGGAAGTCCATGCCGAGGTTGGCGCCGTGGCTGGCCCGGAGCAGGTCCTGCACCTCCTGGTCGGGCTCCGCGCTGGCCATCGAGGAGTCGAGGTGCAGCACGACGAGCTCGGGCACGGGCAGGCCGATCCGGCGGCCGAGCTCGCCCACGACGACCTCGGCCACGAGCGCCTTGCGGCCCTGACCGGCGCCGCGGAACTTGGCGACGTAGGTGCCGAGGTCGTCGCCCTCGACGATCCCGGGCAGCGAGCCCCCTTCGCGAAGGGCCAGGACATAGCGGGTCGCCCGCACGTGTCGTAGCGCTCCGGTCACGCACGGCACGCTATCGGCCCCCCTCGTCGCCGACCGGCCGGGGAATACCGAAATGCCGACTGTCGGTTGTCCGGGAGACACTGAACTCAGGTTCCCCTTACCCAGCACCCGACCGAAAGGTCCTCGCATGTCCAGCACGCCCGACGCCCCGCTCGAGACCCCCGTCTCGGCGACGACGACCGACACGCACGGCTGGGCCCTCTCGTCCGCCGGCATCCCGCTCGACCCGCTGCGGTGGCGCGCCCTGTTCGTGATCGCCATCGCGCAGCTCATGATCATCCTCGACGCCTCGATCGTGAACCTCGCGCTGCCCTCGGCCAAGAAGGACCTCGGGATCGCCGACGCCGACCAGCAGTGGGTCGTCACGGCCTACGCCCTCGCCTTCGGTGGGCTCCTGCTCCTCGGCGGGCGCATCGCGGACTACATCGGCCGCAAGCGGGCCTTCATCATCGGCCTGCTCGGCTTCGCCGGCGCCTCGGCGCTCGGCGGCATCGCCTCGACCGCCGTCCTGCTCTTCGCGGCCCGGGGGCTCCAGGGCGCCTTCGCGGCACTGCTCGCGCCCGCGGCCCTCTCGCTCATCACGGTGACCTTCCACGAGCCCAAGGAGCGCGCTCGCGCGTTCGGCGTCTACGGCGCCATCGCCGGTGGTGGCGCCGCGATCGGGCTGCTCCTCGGCGGCGTCCTCACCGAGTACTTCTCCTGGCGCTGGTGCCTGCTGGTCAACGTCCCGATCGCGATCGTCGCGGTGCTGCTGGCCGTGCCGTTCGTGCGGGAGAGCCGCGCCGACGGCGCCGCGCAGTACGACATCCTGGGCGCCATCACCGTGTCCGTGGGCCTGGTGGCACTCGTCTACGGCTTCACCAAGGCCGCTCCGCACTCGTTCACCGAGTCGGCGCACTGGACCCAGCCGTCGACCCTGGTGTGGTTCGCCCTGGCGGTCGTGATGCTCGTGAGCTTCTTCGTCATCGAGAACCGGGTCGCGAACCCGCTGGTGCCGATGCGCATCCTGCTCGAGCGCAACCGCGGCGCGTCCTACCTCGTGTCGCTCATCGTCGGCATCGGTCTCTTCGCGATGTTCCTCTTCCTCGGCCTCTACCTGCAGGTCGTGAAGGGCTACACCCCGATCGTCGCGGGCTTCGCCTTCCTGCCCTTCAGTGTGGGCATCATCATCGGTGCCGGCATCGCCAGCCAGCTTCTTCCGCGCGTCGGCCCGAAGCCGCTGATGGTGCCTGGTCTGATCATGGGTGCCACCGGGCTGTTCTGGCTCTCCCGCCTCGAGTACGACTCGGCCTACGCCACTCACGTGCTCCCTGCGATGCTGCTGATCAGCCTCGGCATGGCGTTCAACTTCATCCCGGTGTCGACCACTGCGCTGCACGGCATCGGCAAGGCCGACGCCGGCGTGGGATCGGCGCTGCTCAACACCTCCCAGCAGATCGGCGGCGCCGTCGGCACCGCGCTGCTCAACACGGTCGCGGTCGCCGCGACCACCGCCTTCATCGCCGCCAACGGCGTGAAGACCGCTGCCGGCATCAATCCGGCGCTCACCGCGGGCTACACCAAGGCGTTCCAGGTGGGCGCAGGCTTCCTCGTGCTCGCCGCTGTCGTGTCCTTCTTCATGTTCACCATCGGCAAGGACGCGGTGAAGGAGAGCGACGACGAGGACGCGCCCGTGGCACACATGGGCTGACGCACGGATGCACGCGACGACCGCTCAGGCGACGCCGCGGGGGCGGAACTGGATGCTGACCCGCGGCCCCACCGCGGCCGCGGTCTTCGGGACGGCGTGCTCCCAGGTGCGCTGGCAGGAGCCGCCCATCACCAGCAGGTCGCCGTGCCCGAGTCGGAAGGACAGGCTGCGGCCGCCCGAGCGCGGCCGCAGCAGCAGCGCGCGCGGTGAGCCGAAGGAGACGATCGCGACCATCGTGTCCTGCGTCGCCGCGCGCCCGATCGTGTCTCCGTGCCAGGCGACCGAGTCGCGCCCGTCGCGGTAGAGACAGCAGCCCGCCGTCGTGAACGGCTCACCGAGCTCGGGGCGGTAGTAGGCGGACAGGCAGGCGCGGGCGTCGACGAGCACCGGGTGCGGGAGCGGCGCGGACTCGGCGTACCAGGCGATCAGCCTCGGCACCGCGACGACCCGGTCGTACATCCGTCGCCGCTCGTGACGCCAGGGGATCTCGCGCACGAGGGCGTCGAGCACGGAGTCCGAGCCGGCGACCCAGCCCGGCCGATGGTCGACCCAGGCGCCGTGCGCGAGCGGGGTGCGACGCACGGCGCCGCTGAGCGCGCCGAGCCGGACGTCGTCGGCGAGGTCGAGCAGGGAGGCCTGCACCGCGAGGGGCATGACGACACGCTACCACCAGGTCGTACAGGTGTACGAGCACACGTCCTCGCGTGTCCGCGCCCGTGGCGCGGCTGCGGCCGCCACACTGTGCGGGTGACGATGACCCTCGCGGTGGACTGCGGCGGCACCGGCCTCAAGGCCTCGGTGCTCGACGAGGCGGGGACGCTGCACGCCAAGCCGGTGCGCGTGCCGACGCCGTACCCGTTGCCCACCGAGCGGTTCCTGGACGCCGTGGCCGGGCTCGCCGCCGAGCTCCCTCCTGCCGACCGCGCCACGGTGGGCATCCCCGGGATGATCCGGCACGGTGTCGTCATCTCGACCCCGCACTACGTCACCGAGGCCGGACCGCGCTCGAAGGTGGTGCCGGACCTCGTCGACCAGTGGACCGGCTACGACGCGCGCGCGGCGCTCGAGCAGCGGCTCGGTCTGCCGACGATCGTGCTCAACGACGCCGAGGTCCACGGAGCGGGGGTCGTCACCGGCGCGGGCCTCGAGCTCGTCCTCACCCTCGGCACCGGTCTGGGCTGCGCGCTGTTCGACGGCGGCCGCCTCGCCCCGCACCTGGAGCTCTCGCAGGCGCCGGTGCGCTGGGGGCTGTCCTACGACACCTACATCGGTGACCGGGAGCGCAAGCGGCTCGGGCCCTCGTTCTGGTCGCGGCGGGTGCGGCGGGTCATCGAGGCCCTCCGGCCGGTCTTCGTGTGGGACCGGCTCTACCTCGGCGGCGGCAACGCGCGGGTGATCACCCCCGAGATCCTCGGCCTGCTCGGCGACGACGTCGTCGTCGTGCCGAACACCGCGGGGATCGTCGGCGGCGTCCGGGCCTGGGAGCTCGAGAGGGCGAGGGGAGCGTCGTGAGGGTCGAGTCGCGGCTGGACATCCCGAAGGGGACCGTCGCCGAGCGCACCGCCCTGGGCAGGCAGGCGCGCAAGCAGGTGCCGCGGTCCTCGCACGCGGAGTTCCAGCCATCGCAGGCGCGGCGCTCTCCGCTGGACGTGCTCGAGGAGCAGGGGCGCACGCGGGTGTCCGAGCTGCTGCCCATCCGCTACGGCCGGATGGCCTCCTCGCCGTTCGCGTTCTTCCGCGGGGCCGCCGCCGTCATGGCGATGGACCTCGCGGCCACACCGACGTCCGGGCTGCGCGTCCAGGTCTGCGGCGACGCCCACCTGGTGAACTTCGGCATCTACAACTCGCCGGAGCGGCGACTCATGTTCGACCTCAACGACTTCGACGAGACGCTGCCCGGGCCGTGGGAGTGGGACGTGAAGCGGCTCGCGGCGTCGCTGGTCATCGCCTGCCAGGACAACGGCTTCGACGAGCCCGCGACGATCGACGTCGTGCGCGACGCGGTGCGCGCCTATCGCAGCTCGATGGGGACCTTCGCGGCGATGACCAACCTGGAGGTCTGGTACTCCCGGCTCGAGGTGGAGAACCTCCTCACGATGATCAAGGCCAGGGCGGCGTCGGCGTCGATCAAGGTCCCGAGCGAGCGCGTGCGCGCGCTCAAGCGCAACGTCAGCAAGTTCGCCACCCGCGACAACCTGCAGGCGTTCTCGAAGCTGACCGAGGTGGTCGACGGCGTGCCGCGCTTCCGGTCGGAGCCGCCGCTCGTGGTGCCGATCGTGGAGCTCGCCGGGGAGCAGGGCGGGGAGTGGGTGCGCCGTGAGGCCGGACGCATCCTGGCCGACTACCGCGCCACGCTCGAGGACGACCGCAAGCTCCTGGCCGAGCAGTACGCCTACCGCGACCTGGCCCGGAAGGTCGTGGGTGTCGGCAGCGTCGGGACCCGCGCCTGGATGGTGCTCCTCGTCGGCCGCGACGACGGCGACCCGCTGATCCTGCAGTTCAAGGAGGCGACGGCGTCGGTCCTCGAGCCCTACCTCGGGGCCTCGGAGCACGAGCGCCCCGGCCACCGGGTGGTGGCCGGCCAGCGCGTGATGCAGGCGGCCAGCGACATCTTCCTGGGCTGGTACCGCGGGCGCGGCCTCGACGGCGACGAGCACGACTTCTACGTCCGGCAGCTGCGCGACGGCAAGGGCAGCATCGACGTGGCGCTGCTGGGGTCGGACGGCATGCGGGTCTACGCCGAGGCCTGTGCCTGGACCCTCGCGCGGGCGCACGCCCGATCGGGCGCGCGCATCGCGATCGCGGCCTACCTCGGCAACGGACGCACGTTCGACGATGCGCTCACCGAGTTCGCGTTCGAGTACGCCGCGCAGAACCGTCGCGACCATGCCGGGCTCGTCGCGGCGATCGACGCGGGGCGCATCACCGCCGAACCCGGTGTCTGAGGCCCCGGAACTCGACGCTGCCGATTCGGCGAAACCTCGCCCCAGGACCGCCTCGCGTTCCTAGGCTCGCCCCACAACCGGGGTCACCTGGACACATGGAGGCAGTGATGGCCGGCAAGTTCGTGCTCAAGACCGACGCTCAGGGCAAGTACCGCTTCAACCTCGTGGCCGGGAACGGCCAGATCATCGCCCAGTCGCAGGCCTACAAGGAGAAGGACTCCGCGCTGGGCGGGATCGCGTCGGTCCGGACGCACGCGGCCGAGGCCGAGATCGACGACCAGACCTGATCGCTCGTGGTCTCCTCGTCCGCAGCGACGCCGGACGCCTACCTCCGCGAGCTCCCGCCCGACCGGGCGGCCGAGCTCGCGGTGGTGCGTTCCACCGTCGGCGCGGCGGTGCCGGAGGGCTTCGTGGAGACCATGGCCCACGGGATGATCGCGTGGGTGATCCCGCTCGAGGTGGTGCCGAAGACCTACAACGGCAAGCCGCTCATGCTCGCGGGGCTCGCGGCGCAGAAGAGTCACTCGTCGCTGCACCTCATGCCGCTCTACATGGGCGCCGCCATGAGCGAGGCGGACTTCCGAGCGAGGTGGCGGGCGGACCGCCCGCCGGACCTGGGCAAGGCGTGCCTGCGCTTCCGCCGCGCGTCGGACCTCGACCTCGGGCTCGTGGCCGAGGTCGTGTCGGCGTGCAGCCTCGAGCGCTACGCGGCGATCATGTCGGCGAGCCGTTCGTCGCGCTGAGGGCGGCGTGACGGCCCTAGAGTGGCGCCGTCCGCGACCCGGGAGGAGCTGCGATGACCGAGGTCCTGCCCGCACCGCGACCGGTGCTCGTCGCGTTCCTCGTCGCCGCGGGGCTCAACCTGGTGTCGGTGACGGCCGAGGTCCGGTGGCTCGAGATCGTGACCAAGCCGCTGCTGTGCGGGCTGCTCCTGGTGTGGGCCTGGCTGGCCTGCGACCGTCGTCCGCCGGGGCTGCTGCTGGCCGGGCTCGTCGCGGCGCTGGCCGGTGACGAGCTGCTCGGACCGGACGGCTCCGTGTGGTTCATCGCCGGTATGGGTGCCTTCCTGGTCATGCAGGTCTGCTACGTGGTCGGCTTCGTGCGGCTCGGCGCGGCGGACCGGCTCCGCGAGCGCCGCTGGATGATCGCCGCGTGGGCGCTGCTCTGGCTGGTGCTCAACGTGGTGCTCGGCCCGTCGCTCGGCACCCTGCAGGTCCCGATCGCGGTCTACTCGGCCGCCCTCACGACCATGGCCGCCTGCGCCGTGGCCACGGGCGACCGCCGAATCGGGGTGGGCGGCGTGCTGTTCCTGATCTCGGACACGCTCATCGGTCTCGACGCCGCCAACGTGCACCTGCCGGCCTCCGGCTTCCTCGTGATGAGCACCTACGCGATCGCGCAGCTGCTCATCACGACGGGCTGGGTGCTGCTCGCCCGCGAACCGGCACGGTCGCGCGCGACGGCCTGAGCGGCCAGTAGGTTCAGGGGACCCGTTCGACAGCCCAGCACCTCGAGGAGACGCGCGTGGTCGAGGTCGGTCCGTTCCGTGCGCTGCGTCCGGCCCCGGGGCTCGCGGAGCGCGTGATGTCGCCGCCGTACGACGTCGTCGACGTCGAGGAGGCACGGGCCTACGCCGCCGGCGATCCCGACTCGTTCCTGCGGGTGTCGCGGCCGGAGATCGACCTGCCGACGTCGGTGGACCCGCACTCCGACGAGGTCCACGCCCGCGGCCGGGCCAACCTCGAGGAGTTCCTCGCGCGTGGCGTGCTCGTGCGCGACGACGTGCCGACGTACTCGGTTTACCGCCAGGTGATGGGCGAGGCGGTCCAGACCGGTGTCGTCGCTGTGGTCGGCGTCGAGGACTACGACGCCGGCCGGGTCAAGGTCCACGAGCTGACCCGTCCCGACAAGGAGGACGACCGCGTCCGCCACATCGAGGCCCTCGATGCCCAGGACGAGCCCGTGTTCCTGCTCTCGCGTCGCTCGGCCGACGTCGACCACGTCGTGGACCGGGTGGTGTCGCGCGACCCCGCGGTCGACGTGGTCACGCGCGACGGCGTCGCCCACACGCTCTGGGTGGTCGACCACCCCACGGAGATCGCGGCCCTGCGCCGCGCCTTCGCCGAGGCGGGCGACCTCTACGTCGCCGACGGCCACCACCGCAGCGCGGCCGCCTCGCGCGTGCACGCCGCGCGTGGCGCTGCGCCCGGCGACCACGGACACATGCTCGCCCTGGTGTTCCCGATCGACGACGTGCACGTGATGGCCTACAACCGCGTGGTCGCCGACCTCAACGGGTTGAGCGTGGAGGAGCTGCTCGTGGCCCTCGACGAGGTCGGTTTCGACGTGACCCCGGCGTCGGGCGCGGTGGCCCCGAAGGTGCTGCACGAGTTCGGCGTCCACGTCGACGGCGACTGGTTCCGGCTGCGCGCGCGCGACGTCGACGACTCCGACCCGCTGGCCCGCCTCGACGTCTCGGTCCTGCAGGAGCGGGTGCTCGCGCCGCTCCTGGGGATCGACGACCCGCGGACCGACCCGCGGATCGCCTTCGTCGGCGGGATCCGAGGCACGAAGGAGATCGAGCGACTGGTGGCCTCGGGCCGCGCCGAGGTCGGATTCACCCTGTGCCCGACCTCGACGGCCGACCTCGTCGCCGTCGCCGACGCCGGTGAGCTCATGCCCCCCAAGAGCACCTGGTTCGAGCCCAAGCCCGCCAGCGGCCTGGTCCTCCACCCCCTTTCTTGATCGTCCCTTAGGGACGACCAAGAGTTCCTTTCATCGGGGCGTCCGCAAGTCGTGATCTTGCTCAGGCCAGGAGCTGGGTGGCGGCGTAGAGGTGGAAGTCGGCCGACAGCGCGATGTCGTCGACATGCACCCGCTCGTCGGCGTTGTGGTAGCCGGCGTCGATGACGCCCGCGGGAGTGGTCGCGAAGGGGCTGAAGCCGTACGCGACGGTGCCGAACTCCCGGCGCAGGTAGACCGAGTCGGTGAAGCCGGAGCACAGCGTGGGG
>DATCCY010000087.1:0-11732 GCA_036510975.1 Candidatus Nanopelagicales bacterium | reverse complement strand
ATGGACTGGGGCGACGCCACCGGCGGCAGGGCACCGGGTCCGGGTCAGTACCGGGGACAGTCCGGCGACGCCGAGCCCGGCCGAGTACTCGCACCCGTTGTCCGCGAGGAAGCCAGCGGGTGCGTGGAGGGAACAGGCGAGGTTCACCATCCAGTGGCACCTCGCCCGCGCCGTCGTCGCGATGGGGCCCGGTTGCGACGAAGCACCGAGTCGCGATCGGACCCCTGAGGCAACGAGTCCCCGACTCGACGCCACGTCACCGATTGACCGAGCATCGCTGCTGGCAACGTCCGCCTCGTCGGACGCCACGCCACGCCGGGCTGGGTGCTCGATCGGGGTGCGGGTGGGTCTGACGCTGGTCGTGTCTGATCCGGACTTCCCGAGGAGACGCGAGCTGGTGCCACGTGTGCAGGTCCGGACCATCGCCGAGGACACCACGTTGCCGCGCATCGTGCGTCGAAGCACCGGATCGAGCCTCACCCGGCGTCCAGCACAAATGGTGCCGCTATCCGCGCAGGGCAGGGACGCGGTGACGATCGCCGAGATCGCGTCCACGGGCCGGGATCGGGTTCGTGACGTGCCCCGCGACGTCACCGCCGACGGGTTCGACTCGCTCCAGCCAGTGTGCTGGGGTAGACCGGCCGCCCAAGTGCACGCTCACGCAGTCGGCCCGGCGCGAGCGCCGGCCCCTTCCGGACAGACCGGGGGCCACAACGGGGGTGCCTGAGCTGCGGGTGCGAGCCCGGCTCCTGCGCAGCAGGGCCCACCCTGCCGCGCGTGGTGGCGGTGGCGCGCCACCGGGTGGCCACCGGGCACGGTGGGCAGCCCACCGACTCGCGGTCGCGCCGTCACGGTTCGGGTGGCCGCGGGGCGAGCGCCCGGCATTCCGTCGCCGGCCGCGCCGCGCACACCGTCGGCCGGCCCGGCGCCCTGACCCGTCCATGACACACTTCATCGCGAGACGTCGGGATGACAGGGGGGTCGGTCGGATGCATCACCGTAGGTCACGAGCCGCCCGGTGGTGGGTGGCGCCCGCCGGTGCGGTGCGTGCCCGGTCCCACGACCACGCCGCATGACCCCGCACGATCCCCTGCTGCCCGCGGCGGTGCTGTTCGACATGGACGGGCTCCTCGTGGAGACCGAGCACCTCTGGTACGACGCCGAGCTCGAGGTGATCGAGGAGCTCGGCGGCACCTGGGGCCCGCAGCACCAGGAGTCCCTGGTCGGCGGACCGCTGGAGAAGGCGGTCGCGCTGCTCGTCGAGCAGTCCGGGGGCGGCCACGACCAGGACGCGGTGATGGGCCTGCTCCTGGTCACGATGGAGCGCCAGCTGCGCACCAGGCCGGTCCACTGGCGCCCCGGGGCGCAGGAGCTGCTGGTCGCCCTGGTCGCGGCCGGGGTGCCGTGCGCCCTCGTGTCCGCCTCGTGGCGCACCCTCGTCGACGCTGTGCACGACGCCGTCCTGCACGAGGTGGGTCACGACCTGTTCGCGACGACGGTCGCCGGCGACGAGGTCGAGCACACGAAACCCTCGCCCGACCCCTACCTGCTGGCCGCGGCGCGGATCGGCGTGCCCGCCTCGCAGTGCGTCGTCCTGGAGGACTCCCACACCGGGTCGCGCGCCGGGCTGGCCGCCGGTGCCTTCGTCGTGGTCGTGCCGTCGCTCGTCGACATCGACCCCGAGCCGGGCCTGCGCGTGGTGCGCAGCCTCGAGGAGCTGACCCCCGAGCTGCTCGGGGCGTGGTCGCACACCTGGAGCCCGCGGCCCTGAACCCCCCGGCGAGACGGCCGACACGAGGCTGCTCGGCTCCGGTGGCGCCCCGGCGGTCGGCCCGGGCGTAGGGGTCACTCGCTGGCGATGGCCCGCAGCACGTCGAGGCGGCTCGCGGTGAAGGCGGGCCACAGCGCGGCGAGCATGCCGCCAACGACCGACAGGGCCAGGAACCACCCGATCTGAGCGGTTGGGATCGCGAGCACGGTGACGCCCTGGGGTTCGAGCACCTTCTGCAGGAGCGCGCCGTAGACCAGACCCAGGGCTACGCCGAGCGCCGCACCGAACACGGAGATGAGGACCGCCTCGAGCACGACCATGCGGCGCACCTGCGGGCGGCTCGTCCCGACGGCGCGCAGCAGGCCGACCTCACGACGGCGCTCGTGGACCGAGAGCGCGAGGGTGTTGACGATGCCGATGAACGCCACGATGACGGCGAGCGCGAGCAGGGCGTAGATGAAGCCGAAGACCCGGTCGAACTGGCCGTTGATCTGGTCCTTGAGGCTGGCCTGGTCGAGCACCGTCACGCTCGGGAAGGCGGCGAGCTCGCGGTCGAGCTCGGCGCGCACGCTCGCCGGGTCGGCGCCGGGGGCGTTCTTGACGTAGACGGCCGTGTCGAGCTCGCGCGCGCCGATGGACATCAGTGTCGGCATGCTCGTGATCCAGCCGGAGTAGGCGCCCGCGGCCCGGTAGATGCCGGCCACCGCGAGCGTGGCCCTGCCGTTGACGAAGGTCCCCTGCACCTGCTGCCCGACCGTGACCTTGAGCGACGCCGCCGTCTTGTCGTCGACGACCGCGCTGCCCAGGGCCAGGGACTGGATCGACCCGGACACGAAGGTGAGGTCGACGACCCGGGTGAACTTCTCCGGCTCGACGCCCGTGAGCAGGTTCTGGTCGTCGGCCACCTTGATCGGCACCTGCCGCACGTAGGTGACCACGGAGGCGCCGGGCGTGTCCTTGATCGCCTCGTAGACCTTGGGGCTGAACGGCTGGAACTTCGCCCCGAACACGACGTAGTCCGCGCCGATCGTCGAGTCGATGACATCGGCGACCGACGCCTTCGTCGACGACGCGATCACCCCGATGGTCGTCATGAGCGCGAGCCCGATGGCCAGCGCGCTGGCGGTCGCCGCGGTGCGGCGGGGGTTGCGCCGCCCGTTCTCGCGGGCGAGGCGGCCGATCGCGGTGCCGCCGAACGGCGCTCCGAGCACCCGGAGGACGGCCTTGCCGAGGATCGGCGCCAGCGCGATCACGGCGACGAGCGCGCACAGCGCGGAGAGACCCACGAGCTGCGAGGCCCTGGTGCCGTCGTCCGGGGTGGCGAGCCCCGCCCGGGCGGCGACCGCGGCCCCGATCAGCAGGACGACGCCGACCACCGTGCGCACCCGCAGCGACGTCGCCGGCAGGGCGACCTCGTCGCGCATCGCGGCGACCGGGGGCACGACGGCGGCGCGTCGGGCGGGGACGTAGGCCGACACGAGTGTGACGAGCACGCCGACGACCAGTGAGACGACGATCGTGCGGGGTTCGATCACCAGCGGTCCGGACGGCAGGTCGGCGCCGAACGCCTTGAGCAGCAGGCGCAGACCCTGCGACACGAGGATGCCGCCGACGACGCCGAGCCCGGCTGCGACGAGCCCCAGGACGAACGCCTCGGCGAGCACCGAGCGGCGCACCTGTCCGCGGCTCGCTCCGACCGCGCGCAGCAGAGCGAGCTCGCGGGTGCGTTGCGCGACGAGCATGGAGAAGGTGTTGAAGATGAGGAAGATCGCCACGAACAGCGCGATGAAGGCGAACGTCAGCAGGAAGATGTTGATGAACTGGAACGTCGTGGCGAGGCGGTCGGCGATGTCCGCGGACCGCTGGGCGCCGGTCTGCACCTTCGCGGTCGGTGCGACCGCCTTGATCCGGGCGGCGAGGACGGACTGCGACACGCCGGGGTCGGCCTTCACCACGATCCCGGTGACCCGTTCCGTGGTCTGCAGCAGGAGCTTCTGCGCCGTGGGCAGGTCGAACACGGCGAGGGTGCTGCCGTCGCTCCCGCTGATGCCCCGGGTGACGAGCCCGACCACGCGCGGGCTGACCGGTCCTCCCGGCGTGTCGAGGCGCACCGTGTCGCCGACGCCGACGCCCGCGGCCTTGGCCGTCGACTCCAGCAGGGCGACCTGACCGGGTCCGACCGGCGCCGCGCCGGCGCTGATCGTCAGGGCGTTGATGCTGGGGTCCGGGACCCACGTGCTCCCGCGCGCCGGGGGACCGGCCTGGCCGACGACCTTGCCGTCGGTGCCGATGACGAGCGCACCGTCGGCACCGACGACGCCGTACGCCGCGGCCACGCCCTCGACGGCGCCGACGGTGCGCACGAGCGACTCGGGCAGGGTCGGGGCCTGGTCGGAGCTCGGCCCGCCGCCGCCACCGCCGGGTGCTCCGAGCGCGGAGTCGACGCTCACGGTGACGTCGGGCTGCGGGGCGGTGAACAGCGCGTCGAAGGAGCGCTTGAGGGAGTCGGTGAAGATGTAGGTGCCCGCCACGAAGGCCACGCCGACGACGACGGCGAGCAGGGTCAGCGAGAGCCGGAGCTTGTGCTGGAGCAGGGAGCGGAGGGCGGCGCGGAGCACGGTGTCGTCAGCCCCGGCCGGTCTCGAAGGCGGTCATCCGCTCGAGGACCCGCGCGGCGGTCGGCTCGTGCATCTCGTCGACGATCTTCCCGTCGGCGAGGAACAGCACGCGGTCGGCGTAGCCGGCGGCGCCCGGGTCGTGGGTGACCATCACGATGGTCTGGCCGAACTCGTCGACGCTGCGCCGCAGGAAGCCCAGCACCTCGGCCCCGCTGCGGGAGTCGAGGTTGCCGGTGGGCTCGTCGGCGAACACGATCGTCGGGCGGCTGGCCAGGGCGCGGGCGCACGCGACGCGCTGCTGCTGGCCGCCCGAGAGCTCGCTGGGCCGGTGGCTGAGCCGGTCGCGCAGCCCCACGGTGTCGATGACGGTGTCCAGCCACTCCTGGTCGGGCTCGCGGCCCGCGATGTCGAGCGGGAGCGTGATGTTCTCCAGCGCCGAGAGCGTCGGCACCAGGTTGAAGGCCTGGAAGACGAAGCCGACGGCGTCGCGGCGCAGCCTCGTGAGGTTCTTGTCCGAGAGCGCCGAGAGCTCGACGTCGCCGATCCACACCTGCCCGCCGCTCACCGAGTCGAGCCCCGCCAGGCAGTGCATGAGCGTGCTCTTGCCCGAACCGGACGGTCCCATGATCGCGGTGAAGCGACCGGTCTCGATCTCGACGTCGACGGCGTCGAGGGCCGTCACCCGGGTGTCACCCGTGCCGTAGATCTTGGACAGCGAGGTGGCGTGTGCGGCGAAAGTCACCGCTCCACGCTAACCCGCGGCGCCCTGGCCTGCCGCCGCGGTCCCCAGCGGCGCGACGGCCTCCGCCACGCCCGGCAGCGGCGGCGGGGTCCCGCCGAAGGCGGGGCAGAGCGCCTTGTGGTCGCACCACTCGCACAGCCGCGAGGGCGAGGGCCGCCACTCCCCGGTCTCGTGCGCGCGGGCGATGGCGGCCCACAGCGCCTTGACCTTGCGCTCGGTCGCGAGCAGCTCGTCGACGTCCGGGGAGTGCCGGAGCACCTGCTCGTCGCCGAGGTAGAGCAGCTGGAGCTGGCGGGGGACCACGCCGGTCGCCCGCCAGAGGACCAGGGCGTAGAAGCGCATCTGGAACAGCGCCTTCTGCTCGAAGCCCTCGCCCGGGGCCTTGCCGGTCTTGTAGTCCACGACCCGGGTGTCGCCCGCGGCGTTGCGGTCCAGCCGGTCGACGAAGCCGCGCAGCACGAGGCCGTCGTCGAGCGTGGTCTCCACCCGCAGCTCGCGCTCGGCGGGCTCGAGGGTGGTCGGGTCCTCCAGCCGGAAGTAGGTCTCGAGCAGCGGGATCGCGGAGGCCAGCCACTCCTGGGCCTCCTCGGGGGAGTCGAAGAGCGCGGCGGCGAGGTCGACCTCGTCGGCCTGGACGTGCTCCCAGGCGGCCGGCAGCATCGACGCGGCGCGCCCGAGCGTGCGCTCGGCCGACGGCAGGTCGAAGAGGTCCTCCAGCACCTGGTGCACGACCGTCCCGCGGACCGCGGCCGGGCTCGGCCGCTCCGGGATCCGGTCCACGACGCGGAAGCGGTAGAGCAGCGGGCAGGTCATGAAGTCGCCCGCACGCGACGGCGACAGCGACGCGACGAGCCTCGGGCCGGTCTCCCACGCCTCGCCCGGGTCGGTGGCGGCAGCCACGGGCTCCAGGGCGGGGATCCGGGCCGGGGACGGCGTCTCGGTGGTCTCGGGCATGGGCCGACCCTACGGCGGACGGGGGACACCGGGTCGTCCGACGGCACCGGGTCGCGGCGCGGTGGGCGGCTCCGCCTACTGTGATGCGGTGAGCGAGGACGGCGGACGCACCAGGGGCAGCGGCCTGTCGTTCCGGCTCGGGTCCATCCCGGTGCACATGCCGTGGAGCAGCCTGCTGGGCATCGGACTCATCGCCTACTTCTGGCTGCCGCGGTTCGCCGACAGCGCGACGTCGCAGACCGAGACAGCGGGCCTCGCGATCGCGTTCGCGGCGCTGTTCTACGTCACGATCCTGGGCCACGAGCTCGCACACGCCTGGGTCGCCCAGCTCGTCGGCTTCCCCGTCCACGGGATCACCCTCTGGGCGTTCGGCGGCTTCACCTCCTACGAGCGACGTGCGCCGTCCGCCGCGCGTGAGGCGCTCATCGCCGCATCCGGTCCGATCACCTCGGTGCTCATCGGCTTGGGCGCCTACGCCCTGGCCGGGCCCGCCGAGCAGCTCGACGGTCGGGTCCACGTGCTCCTGCTGGCGCTGGGCAGCATCAACGTCCTGATGGGCATCTTCAACGCGCTGCCGGGCCTGCCGCTCGACGGCGGCGCCGTGCTCAAGTCGCTGATCTGGGGCGTGACCCGCAACGAGACCCGCGGTGTCATCGTGGCGGCGTGGTCCGGCTGCGTCGTGGCGATCCTGGTGTTCCTCGTGATCCTCTGGCCCGACCTGCGCGCGGGGCAGGCACCGGACCTCGTGAGCGTGGCCGTGGGCGGCATGATCTCGGCCTACCTGTTCTCGGGCGCGTGGCAGACCCTCAAGAGCGCCAAGGTCACCGCCCGCGTGCCCGGCATCACGGCCAGGTCCCTCGCGCGCCGGTCGGTCGTGGTGGGTGGCGAGGTCCCGCTCGCGGAGGCGCTGCGCCAGGTCGCGGCCGCGCAGGCGTCGGGCATCGTCGTGGTCGACCCCACGGGTCGGCCGACCGCGATCGCGCAGGAGCACGCCGTCACCGCGGTGCCGGTGGAACGCCGGCCATGGGTGCCCGTGTCCTCGGTGTCGGTGTCGGTCGACCCGCGGGCCGCGCTCTCCGCCGACCTCGAGGGCATGGCCCTGCTGCACGCGATGCAGGCGGTGCCGTCGGCGTACTACCTCGTGGTCGACACCGGCGGAGGGCTCGTCGGGGTGCTGTCCACGGCCGACGTCGAGTCCGCGCTGAGCGGCTCCCAGCAGCGCTGACCCGGGCGGCCGGTCCGCGGCGTCGCTCGCCGTGACCGGTGCCGGTCCGCGTACGACTAACCTTGCCGACCGTGACCTCACCCCCCGCCCCGCACGGCGCCGAGCACCGCCGCGGCCCGCTCCGCGAGGGTGACCGCGTCCAGCTCACCGACCCCAAGAAGCGGATGCACACCATCACGCTCGGGGCGGGCAAGCAGTTCCACACGTCGAAGGGCATCGTCGAGCACGACGACCTCATCGGCCGCCCCGAGGGCATCGTCGTCACCACCGGCAAGGGCGTCCCCTACCTCGCCCTGCGACCGCTGCTCGAGGACTTCGTCCTGTCGATGCCGCGCGGCGCCACGATCGTCTACCCCAAGGACGCCGCGATCATCGTCGGTCTCGCCGACCTCTACCCGGGGGCCCGCGTCCTCGAGGCCGGCGTCGGGTCCGGGGCGCTGACCTGCTCGCTGCTGCGCGCGGTCGGCGACCTGGGGCACGTCTCCTCCTACGAGCGCCGGGAGGACTTCGCCGAGGTCTCGGCGAGCAACGTCGCGACCTTCTTCGGCGGCCCCCACCCGGCCTGGAGCCTCACGGTGGGCGACCTCACCCCGACGCTGCGGGCCCGCAACGCCGAGGGGCTCGACACCGAGTTCGACCGGGTCGTGCTCGACATGCTCGCCCCGTGGGACTGCGTGCCGGTGGTGGCCGACGTGCTGGCCCCCGGCGGCGTCCTGGTCGTCTACGTCGCGACCACGACCCAGCTCTCGCGGACCGTCGAGACCCTGCGCACCGACGGCCGCTGGACCGAGCCGCGGTCCCAGGAGACCCTCCTGCGCACGTGGCACCTCGAGGGGCTCGCCGTACGCCCGGACCACCGGATGAACGGTCACACCGGCTTCCTGGTGAGCACCCGCCGCCTCGCCGAGGGCACGGTGCTGCCGCCGCGACGGACCCGGCCGGCCAAGGGCGCGTACGGCGAGGACTACGAGCTGCCCGCGCCTCCGAGCGCCGGCGCCTCCTGAGCCAGCTCGTCTGCG
Source organism: Candidatus Nanopelagicales bacterium (assembly GCA_036510975.1). Lineage (GTDB taxonomy): Bacteria > Actinomycetota > Actinomycetes > S36-B12 > CAIYMF01 > Longivirga. Next base: position 3,403 of record DATCCY010000087.1, on the reverse strand, counting down.
CCGTCGTCTCGGCCGCCTCCCGGCAGCGAGGGCGCCGCTGGTCGAGATCGCCCGAGGGGTCGGCCGCTCCCGCTGCCGGCGTGGTGTTACGGGTGTGTTGCGACTTGGGGTTGGGCGGTTCGTGCGCGCGCAGGGTGGCCTTACGTGGGTAGTGTCGTGATGGAGCCCTGCACCGTGGAGGTGACACCGTGACGTACTCCGACGACCGGCCGTCCGACCAGCGCGTGAGCGCCCTGCAGGCCGAGCTCGCTGCCGCGGCAGCGCAGAACCAGCGTCTCGTGGCGACCCTGCGCGAGGCCCGGGACCAGATCGTCACGCTGAAGGAGGAGGTCGACCGCCTCGCGGAGCCGCCCAGCGGCTACGGCGTCTTCCTCGAGCTCTTCGAGGACGGGTCCGTCGACGTCTTCACCGCCGGCCGCAAGATGCGGGTGATCGTGAGCCCCAACGTCGAGGCCGACTCGTTGCGGCCCGGCCAGGAAGTGATGCTCAACGAGGCGATGAACGTCGTCGCCGTGCGCGAGTTCGAGCGGCACGGCGAGATCGTGATGCTCAAGGAGATCCTCGAGGACGGCGAGCGCGCCCTCGTGATCGGCAACACCGACGACGAGCGCGTCGTACGCCTCGCCGGCCCGCTGCGCGGAACGCACATCCGCGCCGGCGACTCGCTGCTCATGGACGCGCGCAGCCAGACGGTCTTCGAGAAGATCCCCAAGGCCGAGGTCGAGGAGCTGGTCCTCGAGGAGGTCCCGGACATCGACTACGGCGACATCGGCGGGCTCGCCGCGCAGATCGAGGCCATCCGCGACGCCGTCGAGCTGCCGTACCTGCACGCCGACCTGTTCCTCGAGCACAAGCTCAAGCCGCCGAAGGGGATCCTGCTCTACGGCCCGCCCGGCTGCGGCAAGACGCTCATCGCCAAGGCCGTGGCCAACTCGCTGGCGAAGAAGGTCGCGGAGCGCACCGGCACCGAGCAGGGGCGGTCGTTCTTCCTCAACATCAAGGGCCCCGAGCTGCTCAACAAGTACGTCGGCGAGACCGAGCGGCACATCCGCCTGGTGTTCCAGCGTGCGCGCGAGAAGGCGTCCGAGGGCATGCCGGTCATCGTCTTCTTCGACGAGATGGACTCGCTGTTCCGCACCCGCGGCTCCGGGGTGTCCAGCGACGTCGAGAACACGATCGTCCCGCAGCTGCTCAGCGAGATCGACGGCGTCGAGGGGCTCGAGAACGTCATCGTGATCGGCGCCTCCAACCGCGAGGACATGATCGACCCCGCGATCCTTCGGCCCGGTCGACTCGACGTGAAGATCAAGATCGAGCGGCCGGACGCGCAAGGCGCAGGCGACATCTTCTCGAAGTACCTCACCGCCGACCTGCCGCTGCACGCCGACGACCTCGCCGAGCACGGCGGCGACCCGCGCGCGACCTGCCAGGCGATGATCCAGCGCGCGGTGGAGCGGATGTACACCGAGACCGACGAGAACCGGTTCCTCGAGGTCACCTACGCCAACGGCGACAAGGAGGTCCTCTACTTCAAGGACTTCAACTCCGGCGCGATGATCGAGAACATCGTGGCCCGGGCCAAGAAGATGGCGATCAAGGACCTGCTGGAGTTCGGTCAGCGGGGCATCCGGGTGCAGCACATGCTCGCCGCCTGCGTCGACGAGTTCCGGGAGAACGAGGACCTGCCGAACACCACCAACCCCGACGACTGGGCGCGCATCTCCGGCAAGAAGGGCGAGCGCATCGTCTTCATCCGCACGCTGATCCAGGGCAAGCAGGGTACCGAGGCCGGCCGCAGCATCGACACGGTGGCCAACACCGGCCAGTACCTGTAACGGGAAGGCCCTGCTGCCGCAGCTGCTGCGGAAGCGGGACCTTCCGCAGCAGTCAGGGCAGCGTCACCTGGAGGTCGTCGAGGGTACGGCGTACGGCGCCGGGGCTCTCGTGCCACAGGAAGTGCCCCGTGCCGTCGAGCACCACGACCGAGGCCGCGGCGCCCAGTGCGGCCGCCGAGTCGGTCGAGGCGGTGAGGGGCATCGGGCTCTCGGCCCCGTGCACGAAAACGGTCGGGACCGTGCAGCCGGCCAGCCGCGCAGGCAGGCCGGGCAACTCCTCGTTCACCGACGCCCAGGTGGCGAGGTGGGCCTCCACCCCCATGCGGGTCGGGGGCATGGCGGGCGCGTGCTCCGGGTCGGCGTAGTAGCCGGGCCAGACCAGCTCGAGGGCCTCGAGGGACTCCTCCTCGGTGAGCACCTCGCCGGCCGTCTCGCGGGCGTCGAGCTCCTCGAAGCGCGGCCGGTGCTCGGGAGCGAGCCTGCGGGTCAGCTCGGCGCCGAACTCCGCGGCGCCGCCGTCGCCGACCCCGCCGAGCGGGTCGAGCACGAGCGACCCGAGCAGGCGGTCGGGATGGGCGGCTAGGACGTGGAGCATGAGGTGCCCACCCCAGGAGTGCCCGGCGACGTAGGCGCGGTCCCAGCCGAGGGCGTCGAGCACGAGGGTGACATCCGCCGCCTGCGTCGCGACGTCGAACGGACCGGAGGTCGTGCTGGGTGCGAGGCCGCGCTGCTGGTAGCGGGCTACCCGGTAGCCGTCCTCGAGCTCGGGGACGAGCTCCTCGAGGTACTCCGCCCCGAGCGCCGGGCCCCCGTGAAGGAGCAGCAGCGGCGGACCCTCGCCGCTCACAGTGCCGACCAGCACCCCGCCCGGAACCTCTGCTTCGAACGTCTCTGCACCCATGCGCGCACGGTAAGGGCGGGGTGGTGGCTCCGCACGCGGAACGGCACGACGCGCCGCGCGTGGGACCGCAGGCCCGGGGGCGACGTACGCTCGGACCATGACCGTGCACCGCGTCATGGGGATCGAGACGGAGTACGGCATCTCCGTGCCCGGGCACCCGCACGTCAACTCGATGCTCACCAGCTCGCAGGTCGTCAACGCCTACGCGAGCTCGATGACCCAGGCGGGTCGGGTCAAGGCGCGCTGGGACTACGACGAGGAGACCCCGCTCCGTGACGCGCGCGGCTTCGACCTCACCCGTGCCGACGCCGATCCCTCCCAGCTCACCGACGAGGACCCCGGGCTCGCGAACCTCATCCTCACGAACGGTGCGCGGTTCTACGTCGACCACGCGCACCCGGAGTACTCCAGCCCCGAGGTCACCAACCCCTTCGACGCGGTGGTCTGGGACAAGGCGGGGGAGCGGATCATGGCGCGCGCGGCCGAGCTGGTGCTGCGCATCCCCGGCGCCCAGCCGGTCAACCTGTACAAGAACAACACCGACAACAAGGGCGCCTCCTACGGCACCCACGAGAACTACCTCATGCGGCGTACGACTCCGTTCTCCGACATCGTGAGGCACCTGACGCCGTTCTTCGTCTCCCGTCAGGTCGTGACCGGTTCGGGA
>DATCCY010000086.1:0-44759 GCA_036510975.1 Candidatus Nanopelagicales bacterium | reverse complement strand
TCGCGCCGAGTCGGGTGCCGCGGAGGGCGCCGTCGCTCATGTGTGCCTGCCTTTGTCGCTGGCCGGTCGGGGGAGACCGGTCTCGTGTGGTTCTAACGGACGGGACGCAGCGGGTGTTCCCGCGGATCCCGACCGGCAAACTTGTCCGTTATGCGGGCAGAGGCGTCGGGCCGCCCAGGCGGTCGATCGTGCGGGGCAGGGGCGGCCCGAGGGGTCGGCGCATGACGCAGATCACCTCGGCGACGCGGCGGGCCGCAGCGATCACCCGAGCGCTGGGGGAGTGCGCCCCGGACCGGGCCGCGCTCAGACGACCGCGGGCATCTCGTTGCCCGCCTCGCGGATGCCGCGCGCGATGTCGACCCGACGCAGCACGAGCCCGCCGATGACGAAGAAGACCACCAACGCCGCGATGGCCCAGCGGTAGGACCCGGTGAGCTGGTGGACCACGCCGAACACCAGCGTGCCCAGCCACGACGTCCCGCGCTCGCAGGCCTGGTAGAGGCTGAAGTACTCCGCCTCGCGGCCCAGGGGGATCAGCTGGGAGAACAGCGAGCGGGACAGGGCCTGCGTGCCGGCCACGACCAGCCCGATCCCGGCGGCGAGGGCGAGGAAGATCGCGACGCTGCCGGAGGGGACGAAGTACCCGACGACGACGAGCAGCACCCAGACCACGAGCGCCATGAGGATGACGCGGTAGGCGCCGCGGCTCGCGGCCAGCCGACCCATGGCGATCGCGCCGAGGATGCCGAAGATCTGCACCAGGATCACGGCCGCGAAGATCATCGTCTGGCTCATGCCGAGCTCGAACTGGCCGTAGACGGCGGCCGCTGCGATGACGGTCTGCACACCGTCGTTGAAGAACAGGAAGGCGAGCAGGAACTTCAGGGTCTGCGGGTAGTCGCGCGCGTGGTTGAAGGTGTCCTTGAGCTGGCCGAAGCTGCCGGAGAAGGTCACCGCCTCGCGCTTCTCGATCGACGGGCGGTCCTTGAGCCCGAGGTAGGGGATCACGGTGAAGCCGGCCCACCAGGCGCCCGCGAGCAGGAAGCAGACACGAACGACCTGCCCGGTCTCGAGGCCGCCCGGCTTGACGGTGAGCAGCACGAGGGAGACCAGGAGCAGCACGAGGCCGCCGACGTAGCCGAAGGCCCAGCCTCGCGTGGACACGTGGTCACGCTCGTCAGGCTCGGCGATGTCGACGAGGATCGCGGCGTAGACGGTGAGGCTCGCGATCACGCACACGTTGCCCACGATCATGAGCGCGGCACCGAGCAGCCAGTTGGTCCCGGTCACGAAGAAGAGCAGCGCGGCGGCGACGGCCCCGACCCAGGCGTAGCCGGCGAGCCAGCGGCGCTTGGAGTCCGAGCGGTCGGCCAGCGCACCGACCACCGGCATGGCCAGGAACGACAGGACGGTCGCCACCGTGATGACGTAGAAGACGGCGGAGCCCGGGTTCACCGGGATGCCCAGCAGCGACAGGTCGTGGGGGCAGGTGTCGCCGTCCGCGAGGTCCGGGCAGCCCGCCGCGTTGTTCGCGATCGCCGTCAGGTACGGCAGCGCCAGGACGACGGAGATCGTGGTCACGAAGGCCGACTGCGCCCACTCGTACCAGTACCAGGCCTTCTGCTCGCGCCTGCGTGTCGGGGCGTCGTCGTAGACGCGCGCGCCGTCGAGGGTGCTCATGCGGGGATCATGGCGGTTCGCGGCGGGCCGTGGGGGCGACTCGCCGTGCTCGTGGCGACCTCGTGCGGAGGGCGGACTGCAGCCCTGGGTGCGGCACGATGGGGGCATGGACCTCCGTGTGCTCACCGACCGCCTGTCCGTGTGCCGGATGCCCGCGGACTCGCCGTGGCCGACACCGCCTGCGGGGCCGTCGTTCTTCTCCGTGACCCGGACCGACGCCGAGATGTCCGTGGTCTGCACGGATGACGCCACCCCGCCCGGCGACCACGTGCGGGTCGAGCCGGACTGGCGTGCCCTGGAGGTCGCCGGGCCGCTCGACTTCGCCATGGTCGGGGTGATGGCCGCGCTCACGGCCCCGCTGGCCGACGTGGACGTCAGCGTGTTCGTCGTCTCGACCTACGACACGGACTACCTCCTGGTGCACGCGGCTGCGCTCGAGCGCGCGGTGGAGGCCTTACGCGCCGCCGGTCACGAGGTCCACGCGGGGTGAGCAACATCGAACAGGTGTGCGATACGACGCGGACGGAGCCGGGGGAGTCCGGCGTGGTCGACCCGGTGCTCCCGCGGCTGACCCCGGAGCTCCTGGCGGCGTACCTCGCGACCGAGGTGGTCGACGACGACGGGGTCGTGTGGTCCGGCGTCCGGGCCGTGGAACGGCTCGAGGCGTGCTGGGTGATCACCGCCGAGAACCCGTTCAGCGAGCCGCGCCGGCCCGAGGAGAACGCAGCGGCCAACGACCATCTCGCCGCGTCGATCCGGGCGGCCGGGTTCGCGACGACACCGCTGGTGGGGCGCGCGGCGGACGGCTCGTGGTCCGAGGCGTGCTACGCCGTGCGCGGAGCGTCGTCCGGGCAGGTGCGGGCATGGGGCCGCGCGCACGGTCAGCACGCGGTGTTCCGGCTGTCCGACGACGCGCACGAGGTCGTGTCCTGCTGGGGTGCGGGGACGCTGGCGTCCCGGGCGCGGGTTCTGGGGCCCTCGGATCCAGCCTGACACATCGCCGATAAGGGACATTATGTCATGTCGGTCGCAGCGGACCACGGGTCACAGCGCGCGGATGCGGGCCTTGCGGTTCTCGATCTCGATCTGCGCCCTCCCCTGGTGCACCAGCACCGGCGGCACGTAGACGCCGAACCTGCCGCGCAGGCCCTTCTTCTGGCCGTACCAGCCGCCGACCGGGTTAGACGCCGAGCGACCCCAGGCCTCGACGGTTCCCTCGACCGCCGGCTTCTGCTCGTCGGACGCGCCCAGCGGCACCCAGCCGCCCTGCTCGACGAGGTAGGCGTGCAGGTCGTCGAGGGCCCGGGCGAGGTAGGTCAGCCGGGTCTTGCCGACCTGGCAGACCAGCAGCGGCGGGTCGGCGTCAGGGTCGAGGTGCATCGAGTACTCGGACCCGCCGCTGGGGGTCGCGAGGATCCAGGGGTCCTCGGGCGTGCCGGTTCCGCTGGACATGTCGCACTCTCCTCGGTAGCCCCGTGGTTACGCAGGCTATCCCGGGCCGGCGGCGCCGTGGCGCCACTCGGCGAAGTCGAGCGTCGGTCCGGACGCCCGGGCCCTCGCCCCCGAGGCGGGGAACCAGGCGAGCTCGCGGCCCGACCCGTCGGGTGTGGCCGCGGAGCGCGCGGACACCCCCCGCAGCCCGGCCGCGCGGACGTCGCGGGCCGCCCGGCGGCAGGCCGACCAGGGAACCTCGCCACCGCGGGTGCGCCGCGGGTAGCTGCGCGGGAGCCCGAGCGCGACGAGGCCGGTGTCGGTGGTCGCGTCGGCGACCCGTTGCCGGGCCGGCAGCGCCACGGGGACGAGCACGAAGGGCGCGTCGTCGCGCAGGTCCTCGGGGTCGACGGCGGTCCCGAGCAGCATCCGGGGCACCTGCGCCCGGGCGGTCTCGACGTCGGCGTTGAGGTAGAGGGTCGGGCCGTCGCCGGGTGCGTTCCACCGGCCACCGGTGCGGTCCGCCCAGGTCGGGTCGAGCGGGTCCGCCCATGCGGTGTCCGCGACGCGCCACCAGGTGTGGTCGGCGGGCAGCGTGACGGCGTGCGGATCGCGCGTCACGGCGTCACGCGTCGCAGGTCGAGCATGCTGACCGCTGCCCTGCGGACCTCGTCGTGACGTCCCTCCTCGGCGAGCTCGAGCAGGGACTTGCCGCCGAGGATCTCGGCCCTGCGGCGCACGACCGCGGCGATGCGGTCGCGACGGACGTAGCGCTCGAGGACGTCGGTGGCGGCGGCCAGGTCCGCCAGCGCGACCGCCCGGTCCTCCGGCACGCCGCTCCCCCGCCACTTCGCGACCGCCTGGCGGCTCACGCCGAAGACGCGGCCCGCGCCGGCGGCAGAGAGGTCCCAGGTGGCCATCAGCCGCTCGAGCGGGCGGGTCCGCACCCGCGACTCGAGCGCGTGGAGGAACTCGAGCGTCCAGCTGTCGTCCGCCTCGCTGCTGACGGCGAGCGCGGCGGCTGCCGGGTCGAGTCGACGCAGGGCGGAGACGGTCCGGGTCATGCCCTCAGTGTGCGCCCGCAGAGCGCCGGTGCGCAACCGTCTGTCAACCGACGGCTGCGGAGTGTCGTCAACCGTTCGTCAACCGGCTGTGCCACCCGTGCCGACGTCCTGAGGATCAGGCGGGCACGGGGTCGTTGTCAGGTGCCTCGAGCAGCTCCTCGTCCTCGTGGCGCCCCTCCGGCGGGAGCTTGAGGGTGGCGAGCAGGCCGAGGAAGACGAATCCCGAGGCGGTGAACGCCGCGAGCCTGATCGAGGTCGCGAAGGCCTCACCGGCCGCCTCGGCGACCGCCTCTCCCCCGGGCTTGGCCCCGAGCGAGGGGATCACCGTGCCGGCGGACTGCTCCACCGCCTGGCTGATGGCGGTTCGCTGCTGGTCGGAGAGGCCCGGCACGGACTGCAGGTTCTGCTCGGTGTGGTGCGCCAGGCTCACGAACAGGACCGTGCCGAGGATCGCCGTCCCCAGCGCGGACCCGATCTGCCGCGCCGTGCTCTGCGTGCCGCTGGCCTGGCCGCTCTTGCGCCGCGGAACGTCGGCCAGGATGAGGCTGGTGAGCTGGGCGCTCGCGTAGCCGACGCCGACGCCGTAGACGATGAGCCAGCCGGAGATCACCCAGCCGCTGACGCTGGTCGACAGCGTGATCCCGAGGCCGAGGATGCCGACGATCTCCAGGCCCATCCCGAGTCGTGCGACGAAGCGGGGCGACCGACGCTCCGCGAGCTGGGCCGCGGTGGGCCCTGCGAGGAAGGCGCCGATCGCGAGGGTCGCGAGCAGCGCGCCCGCGCCGAAGGCGGTGTAGCCCAGCACGCTCTGCAGGAACAGCGGGAGGGAGAAGAGGATCCCGAACTCACCGAGGCTCACGATGAGCGCGGCGATGCTGCCGAAGCTGAAGGTCGCGATCCGGAACAGCGTGATGTCGATGAGGACGGACTTGCGCGCGGCGGCACGTGTCGTCTCGAGCCAGTAGAGCAGCGACAGCGCCACCACGCTGAGCAGGAGCGCCCAGCAGACCGGCGAGATCACGCCCGAGACCCACGTGATGCCCGCGAGGCTGCCGTCCTGCGTCGTGCGGAACCAGCCGTAGTTGCGCCCCTCGATCAGCGCGAAGACCAGGGAGCCGATGCCGACCGCCGAGAGCACCGCTCCCCCGACGTCGAACCCGGGGTCGAAGTGGGTGTCCTTGCTCTCGGGGACGACGAGCAGCGAGCCGATGACGATCACGATGACGACCGGCACGTTGATGTAGAACGCCCAGCGCCAGGAGTGGTGCTCGGTCAGCCAGCCGCCCAGCAGCGGGCCGACCGCGGCCATGCCGCCGATGATGGATCCGTAGATCGCGAAGGCAATGTTGCGTGCTCGTCCGACGTAGATCGAGTTCACCAGCGCCAAGGAGGTCGGCGACATCATGGCGCCGCCGACACCCTGGAGCGCTCGTGCCGCGATGAGCGCCTGCCCGTCACCCGTGCGGGCTGCGATGACGCTGGCGACGCCGAACACGACCGCACCGGAGATGAACATCAGCCGGCGTCCGACCCGGTCGCCGAGGCGCCCCGCCACGATCAGGAGCGCGGCGAAGACGAGCGAGTAGATCGCGTTGACCCACTCGGCGTCGACCGAGGTGATGTGCAGCTCGCGGATGATCGACGGCAGCGAGACGTTGACGATCGTCGCGTCCATGATGATGAGCGCGGTGCCGAGCCCGATGAACAGCATCGGGGTCCAGTGCGTCTTGCCCGCGGCCGCGTTCGTCGTCGCGGTGGCTTCCGTCATGGCGACCACCGTAGGGCTGTGCGTGCGATCGTGCAGCGCGCGCGACGTCAGCTCGTGATGAGGATCCCCAAGCACATCTCGTCGGTCGTGCCCTCTCCCCACACGACGTAGCGCGGGGGCGTGCCCTGCAGCGCGGGAAGCTTGTCGCGCAGGGTCGGGTCGTGGGTGCAGGTCACGGTGAGCGTGTCACCGGTGCGCAGCGCCACCGGCGTCGCGAGCGGGACCGCCGACTGGTTGTCGAAGTCCCACACCGGGATGTCGAGGATGAGGCGTTCCCGCGCGGTCCCGGCGTTCGCGACGATCCTGATGCTCTTGCCCAGCAGGTGCATGTGGCCGGCCGCGGCTCGGACCGTCACGGGCGCCCGCAGGTAGCGGATGCACGACTGGGTGGCGCCCGGCTTCGGCTTCATCGGGTCGCCGCCGCACAGCAGCTGCAGGCCCGCGATGGTCCGACCCGACTCTGGACCGAAGCGTGCGGTGACGTCGGCGACGGCGTTCGCGCGCGTGCACAGCGGCCCGGTGACGCCCTGGGGGCAGGGCAGCTCGACCGGACCGGGAAGCAGCATGGTCTTCAGCGGGGTCAGCCTCGCGTGCGAGATGCGCAGCCGGACGTGGGTGTCGTCCTGCGGCTGCCCGGACGGTGCCGCGCGCAGGTTGTAGTGCATCTGGATGACGATCCGGCTGCCCCGAGGCAGGGGTACGCCGTACCCGGACGCGAAGACGTTCTCCTTGCCGCCGGGCGCCCATCCGGCGAGCCACGGTGCGGCGTCGAGGCCGTCGAGCGCATTGCTCGAGGTCGAGGGGAGCCCGGGGCCGCCGAAGCACTCCCAGCCCGGCCGCGGGTCGGCGGCGTCCTTGGCGAGGGCCGCCGACACCTGGGAGGGCTCCACCCGGAACAGGATCGAGTGGTGCACGACCTTCGGGTTGCCGGGCAGGAACTGCACTCCGGTGACGAAGGCGTCGCTGGTCAGCTTCGGGTCGGCCAGGAAGCAGCGGTAGTCGTCGGTGCCGCCGTTGGGAGCTGCCGGCAGGTACACGCCGCCGGGCAGCGTGTCGGCGACGCCAACGGTCAGGAAGCTCTCCGCGGGGCGCAGCGTCCCGGTCGGTGCGGGCACGGGCGGCATGGAGGAGATCGGGACGGCGGGGGCGCTGCTCGCGGTCGAGGACGCGCCCGAGGACGGCGGGACCGTCGGTGCGGGCGAGGCGCCCGCGCAGCCGGCGCACAGCGCCGTGGCGGCGAGGAGCGCGACGAGGCGACGGGACATCTGGTCAGGGTACGGCCGCACCCGCACGCGCACCTCCGTCGGCTGCCCGAGGACGGCGCGTCGGAGGCAGGATGGGGGCATGAGCAGCGACGACGAGTTCGAGCGACTCCTCCGCGAGGTCGACGCCTCCCTGTCCGGCGGGTCCGGCGCGTCCGGCGGTGCCGTCGCGCCGAAGGGGGCCGAGGTGTCCCGCAAGCCCCCGGCCGACTCCTCCGTCGAGCCGTCGCGCACCGGCACCGCCGTGCGTACCGGTGTCGTCGCCGGGGCGGTGTGCGGCGTCGGGGTGTTCGTGGGCACGGTGCTGCTCAGCTGGTTGCCCGGGGACCAGGCGGCCTTCCAGTCGGGTGTCGGCGCGTTCGTGGGCGCCTTCCTGACCGGTGCCGTCCTGTCCCTGCGCCGGGGTCGCTGACGATCAGGTGTTCCAGCGCAGCAGCGCGGGGGTGTCGCCCTCGTAGCCGAGGACACCGGTGCCGGCGGGCGCGAGCACGAGGCTGGCTCCCGCACGAGGCGGCATCCCCAGCCACGTCGCCGTGAGGATGCGCAGCAGGTGCGCGTGCGCCACGAGGACGACGTCGTCACCCCTGCTCAGGAGCGGTCGGCACCGGGCCAGCACGCGCGCCGCCCGGTCGCCGACGGACTCGAGCGACTCGCCGAGCCCGGTCGCGGTGGTCCAGACGGTCCACTCCGGGTCGTCGGTCGTCTCCCGGATCTCCGGCGTGGTGCGGCCCTCGTAGACGCCGTAGTCCCACTCGAGCAGGTCGGGGTCGATCTCCGGCACGAGCCCGGCGAGCTCCGCGGTGCGTCGCGCGCGCTGCAACGGGCTGGACAGGACGAGCGCCGGCCGCCAGTCGCGGAGCAGGGGCGCGAGCCGGGCGGCGCGTTCGCGCCCCTCCGGGGTGAGGGGCAGGTCGGTGCGACCGGTGTGGCGCCCGTCGCGGCTCCACTCGGTCTGGCCGTGGCGAACGACGAGGATGCGCCCGGTTCCCGGAGTCATGCGCATTAGCCTGCCATCCATGGAAGCGCAGGGACTCCCGGTCGACGACGTTCTCGCCGAGCTCGACGCTGCCCGCGGCCGCGAGCCGGACCCGCACGGTGCGCACCTGTTCGGGCTCACCTACCCCTCGGGGCGCGAGGACATCGAGCGCCTCACCCATGCCGTGCACGATCGGATGCTCTACTCCAACGCGCTCAACCCCTTCCGCTTCCCGGAGCAGGCGCGGCTGGTGGGTGAGCTGGTCACCGACGTGGGCTCCCTCGTGAACCTGCCGGCCGGCGGCGGCGGGAGCACCACCTCGGGCGGCACCGAGTCCATCCTCATGGCCTGCCTCGTGGCCCGCGGTCGGGCGCGGGCGCGCGGCGTCGAGCGGCCGGTGATCGTGGCCCCCGCCTCGGCGCACCCGGCCTACGCCAAGGCGGCGCACCTCCTCGATCTCGACTACCGGTCCGCGCCGCTGCGCGAGGGGTCGCTCGACGCCGACGTCGAGGCGATGCGCGGACTGGTCGACGGCTCCACGGCGCTGCTGGTGGCGTCGGCATTCTCCTACCCCCACGGCGTGATGGACGACGTGGCCGCCGTCGCAGCCCTCGCCCAGGAGGTCGGCGCCGGCTGTCACGTCGACGCCTGCGTCGGTGGCATGGTGCTGCCCTTCGCCGAGCGCGCCGGCGTCCGCAGGCTCGAGACCTGGGACTTCCGTGTTCCCGGCGTCACGAGCATGTCGATCGACCTCCACAAGTACGGCTACGTGCCGAAGGGCTGCTCCGTCGTCCTGCACCGCGAGGCCGACTGGGCAGGGCACCAGTGGTTCGTCTACGACCAGTGGCCGGCGGGGCTGTACGGCTCTCCCGCCGTCGCCGGCGCGAAGTCCGCCGCGCCCGCCCTCGCGGCGTGGGCGGTGCTGCGCCATCTCGGCCTCGACGGCTACACCGAGATCGTGCGAGACCTGCTCGCCACCGCGGAGTCCCTGCGGGACGGAGTCGCCTCGCACGACGGGGTGTCGGTCAACGGTGATCCGGTCGGCACGATCCTGTCCTGGCGATCGGACCGGCCCGACCTCGACCTGTTCGCCCTGGGCGACGCACTGGAGCGACGCGGCTGGTGGTTCAACCGGCTCACGGGCACCGGCGGCGGTGAGCCCGGACTCCACGTGATGGTGTCGCCCGCGCACGGCGCCGTCCTCCCGCAGCTGCTCGAGGACGTCGACTCGGCGTACGCCGAGGTCCTGGCCACCGGCGCGACCTCGGACAACAGCGGCCGCTACGCCTGAAGGCCCGTGCCGACGGCGTAGAACACGACGGCGCTCGCTGCTGCGACGTTCAGGCTGTCGACGCCGGCGGCCATCGGGATGCGGACCTTGGCCGAGCACCGGGCGAGGGCGGCCGCGGTGAGCCCCTCCCCCTCGGTGCCGAGCACCACGGCGACGGGCGGAGCGAGGTCGGCGTCGCGCAGGGATCCGCCGCTGGGATCCGGTGACATGGCCAGCGTGCGGAAGCCCTTGTCGCGCAGGAGATCGAGAGTGCCGGGCCACGGATCGGCCCGCGACCACGGGACGGCGAACACGGCACCCATGCTGACCTTGACGCTTCGTCGGTAGAGCGGGTCCGCGCACTCGGGGCTGACGAGCACGGCGTCGATCCCGAGCGCGGCGGCGTTGCGGAACACCGCACCGACGTTCGTGTGGTCGACGAGGTCCTCGAGGACGACGACACGGCGCGCGGTGGCGAGCAGGTCGTCGAGCGAGGGAAGCGCGCGTCGCTGCATCGAGGCGAGTGCGCCGCGGTGGACGCGGTAGCCGGTGACGGTGCGCAGGAGGTCAGCGTCGGCGAGGTAGACGGGGCAGTCGTGCGCCGCGAGCGCGCCCTCGATCCCGGGGAGCCACTTGGCCTCGGTGAGGACGGACCGCGGCGCGTAACCGGCGTGGAGCGCCCGCAGCACGACCTTCTCGCCCTCCGCGAGGAACAACCCCTCCGCAGGCTCCCGGACCCGACGGAGAGCGACGTCGGTGAGGTCGGTGTAGTCGCGCAGCCGGGGGTCGGCGGGATCGTCCACGCGGACGAGCGAAGGCATGGCGCGGCTCCTAGTAGCGGACGATGCTGATGGTGGCGGCGACGAGCCCGACCGCCACGATCAGCCCGCGCAGGACGGGTTCGGGGAGGCGACGGGCGAACGGTGCGCCGATGAAGCCGCCCGCGGTCGCTCCCACCGCCAGCGCGAGCGCCTGTGGCCACACGACGACGCCCGCGAGGGCGAACACGCCGGCGGCCACGACGTTGGACAGGCCGCCGAGGACGTTCTTGACGGCGTTGGACCGCTGCAGGTCGGTGTCGTACATCGTGCCCAGGGCCGCCATGAGGATGACGCCCTGGGCCGCTCCGAAGTACCCGGCGTAGCAGCCGATGCCGAGCAGGACCGGGATGAGCGCCCGTCGCGGCAGCGACGTCGGGTCGATGCCGCGGCTGCGCAGCCAGCGCTGCATCGAGGGCTGCACCAGCACCAGCAGGCAGGCGGACAGGATGAGCCACGGCACCACGACCTCGAACACCTGCGCCGGCAGAGCGATCACGAGCGTGGCGCCGACCGCGGCGCCGGCGCAGGCCGTGAGCGCCATGAGTCGCACCTGCCGCCGGCGCCCCTCGAGCTCGCCGCGGTAGACCCACGCCGCCGACAGCCCTCCCGGTGCCACCCCGAACGAGTTCGTTCCGTTGGCGACCACCGGCGGCAGCCCGGAGGCGAGCAACAACGGGTAGGTGAGCAGGGTGCCGCTGCCGACGGCCGCGTTCACCGCCCCGGCGACGACTCCCGCCCCGGCGAGGAGCAGGAGGTTCACGTCAGCCGGCGGGTCCCTCGACCGCCTGGGCGTCCGCCGCCGCGGACCCGGCCGGCGGCCGGTTGGACATGCCGAACGCCGTGCCGAGGTTGGTCATCGCCTGGGTCAGCTCGGCCGGGATCACCCACACCTTGTTCGACGTGCCGTTGGCGATGGTCGGCAGCGCCTGGATGTACTGGTAGGCCAGCACCTGGGCGTCGGCGTCGCCGGCGTGGATGGCGTCGAAGACCTTCTGGATGGCCTGTGCCTCGCCCTGCGCACGCAGGATGCGCGCCTGGGCGTCACCTTCGGCCCGCAGGATCGCCGACTGCTTCTCGCCTTCGGCGGTGAGGATCTGCGACTGCTTGAGCCCCTCGGCGGTGAGGATGTTCGCGCGCTTCTCCCGCTCCGCGCGCATCTGCTTCTCCATGGTCTCCTGCACGCTCTGCGGCGGGTCGACAGCCTTGAGCTCGACCCGGTTGACGCGGATGCCCCACTTCCCCGTGGCCTCGTCGAGGACGCCGCGCAGGGCGTTGTTGATCTCCTCGCGCGAGGTCAGCGTCTTCTCCAGGTCCATGCCACCGATGACGTTGCGCAGCGTGGTGACGGTGAGCTGCTCGATGCCGGTGATGGGGCTCGCGATCTCGTACATCGCGGCCTTCGGGTCGGTCACCTGGAAGTAGATGACCGAGTCGATGTTGACCACGAGGTTGTCCTCGGTGATCACCGGCTGCGGCGGGAAGGAGACGACCTGCTCGCGCATGTCGACGAGCGGCTTGAGCCGGTCGATGTACGGGATGAGCAGCGAGAGCCCGGGCACGAGCGTCCGGTTGTAGCGCCCGAGCCGCTCGACGATGCCGGCTCGTGCCTGCGGCACGATGCGGACCGCTCTCGCGATCGTCACCAGGACGATGACTATGACGAGCAGACCGATGACGAGCCCGGCGATCGTTCCGCCGGAGAAGTCTCCCATGGTGTTCCTTCCCTGCTGACCGGTCAGGCGACGAGGGCCGTCGCGCCGGAGATCTCGACCACGCGCACCGTGCTGCCGATCTGGTACTCGCTCTCGCCGTCGTAGGCACGGGCCGACCAGATCTCACCCGAGAGCTTCACCCGGCCGTCCTTGCCCGTCACCGGAGCGAGCACCTCGGCCTCGGCGCCGACGAGCGCGGCGACGCCGGTGCGGATCTTGTTCGGGGTGCGCAGGTGACGCCGGGCGACCGGTCGGACGCCGAGGACCAGAGCGAGGGACACGATCGCGAACACCGCGACCTGCAGGGCCGGGCTCGCGTGCAGCGCGGCGACGACGGCTGCGGCGGCCGTGCCACCGGCGATGAGCCCGAAGAACAGGCTCGTCGTGAGCACCTCCGCCACCACGAGCACCCCGGTCGCGACGAGCCACCACACCCACGGGTCCATGCTCGGATCGTATGTCCTGCCGAGCCTTGTGCCGCGCTGAATCAGCGGGCGCGCGCCGACCAGCGTCCCTCGCGCCGATCGACGGCGAGGGCGAGGCCGAACGTCGCGCCGAGCAGGTCGTCGGTGAGCACGTCGCCGATCTCGCCGCGGGCCACGACCGCACCCGCGCGCAGGAGCATCGCGTGGGTGAAGCCGACCGGGATCTCCTCGACGTGGTGGGTGACGAGCACGGTCGTGGGCGCCTCGTCGTCGCTGGCGATCTGGCCCAGGCGGCGTACCAGGTCCTCCCGCCCGCCCAGGTCGAGGCCCGCAGCGGGCTCGTCGAGCAGCAGCAGCTCCGGGTCGGTCATGAGCGCTCGGGCCACCTGCACCCGTTTGCGCTCGCCCTCGCTCAGGGTGCCGAACGTGCGGTCCCCGAACCCGCCGACGCCGAGCTGCTCGAGCAGCTCCGCGGCGCGCGCGTGGTCGCCGCCCTCGTAGCCCTCGCGCCAGCGACCGGTCACGGCGTAGGCAGCGGTGACCACGACGTCGGACACCCGCTCGGACGGCGGGATGCGCTCCGCGAGCGCGGCGCTGGCCAGGCCGATACGCGGCCGCAGCTCGAAGACGTCCGTGCGTCCGAGGAGCTCGTCGAGGACCTCGACGCTGCCCCGGGTGGGATGGATCAGGGTGGCGGCGAGCGCGAGGACGGTCGTCTTCCCGGCGCCGTTGGCGCCCAGCACGACCCAGCGCTCCCCCTCGGCGACGTCCCACGAGACCTTCGACACGATCGGGACGCCGCCCCGGACCACGTCGACGTCGACAAACCTCAGGACGTCGCTCACCCCGCGAACACTAGTGAGTCGGCGCGTCGTCCTAGGGTTGCGGGGTGCCCGAGACCCGACGTGCCGGTGCCCTGACCGCCTGGGGATCGGCCTACCTCGCCGGCGTGGTGAGCCTCGACGACGCCGACGCCTCGACGGTCGGCCCCGACGCGCTGCACCGGGTGCGCGGGGTGCCCGGCGAGGACGCCGACGTTCCCGTCTCGATCGCGCTCGGACGCCTCCGCGCGCGTGGCGTCACGGGGCTGCGGCTGGTCCTGCCGGAGCCCGGGGACCCGACGGGTCTGCCCGGGCCCACCTCGTTCACGGCGACTGCCGTGGCCGCAGGCGCCGCGGTGGTCACGGTGGGCCCGCCCGAGGCCCCGGCGTACGCCCTGGTCGCCGCCCGCGTGGCGACGGCCGCATCGGGGGACGCGGTGCGCTGGGACGTCGTACCGGTCGACTTCGCCCTCGCGCCGGCCGGGCTTCCCACGCTGTCGGAGGCCGACCGCTCGCTGACGGAGACCATGACGGCGTCGACCGCGGAGCTGGCGGCCCTCGACGTGGCCCGTGGGCGCGACGACGTCGCCGGCCCGCTGCGCCGCCTGGACCGTGCGCTCCGCGAGATCGACCTGCCGCCCACGCTGACGCCCCGGGCGCAGCGGCTCGTGGCGACCGCGTCGCGGCTCCTGGGTGTCCTCGACATCGCCGAGGAGACCGACGGTGCGGCCGTGACCGCGTCGGAGTCGCTGCGACGGTCGGCGGCGCTGAGACCTCTGCGCACGGCGACGCGCTACGCGCTCTGCGCGGCCTACTCCGCCGCGGCCGAGGACGGGGCGGCGGCGGAGCGTCGGTAGGCTCGACCCACCATGAGCGCCGACGCCGACGACACTGCGCGCACCCTGCTGATCACGCTCACCGGTCCGGACCGCACCGGCGTGACGGCCACCTTGAGCGAGGCGCTGGCCGGGCACGAGGTCGAGATGCTCGACGTCGAGCAGGTCGTCATCCGTGGTCGGCTGACCCTCGGCATCCTGGTCGGCCCTGCCGCGTCCCTCGAGCACGGTGCGGCGCTCGTCCTCGACGACGCCGCCGCCACGGCGCGACGGGTGGCGAAGGACCTCGGCATGGACGTCGACGTGACCCTCGGCGCGGCCGAGCACGATCCTCGGCGCCGCGGGCGCCTGCTGGTGACGGCGCTGGGGCACCCGCTGCTCCCCGCGGCGGTCTCGGGGCTCGCGCGCCGGATCTCCGAGCTCGGCGGCAACATCGACCGCATCGTTCGCACGGCCTCCTACCCCGTGACCGCGATCGAGCTCACGGTCTCGGGTGCCGACCATCAGCTGCTGCGGGCGGCGCTCACCGAGGCGTCGGCAAGCCTCGGGATCGACGTCGCCGTGCAGCGTGCGGGTCTGCGCGGGCGAGGCACTCACCTCGTCGTGATGGACGTCGACTCCACGCTGATTCAGGACGAGGTCATCGAGCTGATCGCCCGTCGCGCGGGCTGCGAGGACGAGGTCCGGGCCATCACCGAGCGGGCGATGCGCGGCGAGCTCGACTTCGCGGAGTCGCTGCACGAGCGGGTAGCGCTCCTCGAAGGCGTCGCCGAGGCTGCCCTCGACGAGGTGCGGCGCGAGGTCCGGCTCACCCCCGGAGCGCGCACTCTGGTCCGCACCCTCAAGCGGCTCGGCTTCCGGATCGCCGTCGTGTCAGGTGGTTTCAGCGCCGTAGTGGATCCGCTGGCCGCCGAGCTCGGCATCGACCACTGCCGGGCCAACGTGCTCGAGGTGGTCGACGGACGCCTGACCGGCCGGGTGAGCGGAACCGTGATCGACCGGGCCGCCAAGGCCGCGGCGCTCGTCGAGTTCGCGGCGCTCGACGGAATCCCGCTCGAGCGCACCATCGCGATCGGGGACGGCGCCAACGACCTCGACATGCTCTCGCTGGCGGGTCTCGGGGTGGCGTTCAACGCCAAGCCGGTGGTGCGGGCGCAGGCCGACACGGGGCTCACCGTGCCGTTCCTCGACCCCGTCCTCTACCTGCTCGGCATCACGCGCGAGGAGGTCGAGCAGGCCGACCAGGAGGCGGGTACGCCGACCCCCGCGCCGCCGGTGCGCTGACGGGCCGTCACCCGCGCGGGACGGCGAATCGCCGCAGCGTCGCGCTCGCCGCGCCGAGCTCGGCCCATGGGACGTGCACGTCGAGGACGGCGATGCCCGACGTCGCGTACTTCACCGCGAGCAGCCGGGCGGCCTCGGGCTCGCGCGCCGCCGCGAGGAGGTCCACGAGGTCCTCGCAGCCGGGGTTGTGCCCGACGAGCAGCGCCGTGCGCACCCGCTCCGGCAGCTCGCGCAGCACCTCGACGAGGGCGGCCGCGGACGCGTCGTAGACGCGTGGGTCGATCGTGAGCGGGCCGGGCGAGGCGACGTCGTACCCCGCGGCGCCGATGTAGCCGATAGCACCGGCGGCCAGCGTCCACGTGCCACGGGCCCGGCGCGCGCTCGAGACGACGACGTGGTCGGGCGGTCCGACGTGGTCGCGGACCCACTCCCCCGCGGCTCTCGCGTCGGCGACTCCACGCGGCCCGAGCGGACGGTCGTGGTCGGGCACGCCCGGCGGGTACGCCGACTTCGCGTGGCGGAGCACCACGAGGCGCCGGCTCACGTCCGGGCCCGCCGGTGCAGGTCGTTGATCTGGGGGTCGGTCCCCACGACGATGAGGACGTCGCTGACCTTGAGGACCGTCGCGGCATCGGGGTTCGTGGTGAACCGGCCGTCGCTGCGCAGCGCGAGCAGGATCGCCCCGCCGCCCTCCCGCGCCCGGGTCTCGGCGATCGTCGATCCCACGAGCGACGAGCCGTCGTGCACCTCGATGTCGACGAGGCGGAACTCGTGCCCTCCGTCGTGCATCACGACGTCGAGGAAGTCGACGACGTCGGGCGACTCGGCGAACGCCGCGATGCGGTTGCCGCCGATGCGCTGCGGGTTCACCACGCGGTCGGCGCCGGCGCGGACGAACTTCGGCTCCGCGTCGTCGGTGCGCGACCGCGCGATGACGAACAGCGCCGGGTTGAGGGTGCGCGCCGTGAGGACGACGTAGACGCTGCCGGCGTCGTTGTCGAGCGCGGCCACCAGCGTGTAGGCGGTGCGGATGCCGGCGGCACGGAGGACCTCGTCGTCCGTGGCGTCGCCCAGGACGTGCGGGAAGTCGCAGGTCCCGAGCCGGTCCTCGTCCTTGTCGATGACCACCACGTTCTGGCCCGTGCGAGCGATCTGCTCGGCGGCCGCCCGGCCCACACGCCCCCAGCCGCAGATCAGCGCGTGACCCTCGTAGCTGTCGATGTCGCGTTGCATGCGTCGTCTCCCCCACAGGTTTCCGAGCTGGCCCTCCATGACGAGCTCGAGGGTGAGCGTCAGGGTGTAGAGCACCGTGCCCACGCCCAGGAGCGCGAGCACCATCGTGAAGATCTTCTGCCGGGTGTCGAAGTCGACGACCTCGCGGAACCCGATCGTCGTCACCGTGGTGACGGTCTGGTACGCCGCGTCGAGCAGGTCGATGCCGAGCAGGACGTAACCGACGGTGCCGAACACCAGGACCGAGGTGAGGGCCACCAGCGCCAGCACCAGCCGACGGTTGTTGCGCGAGTGGTAGCTCAGCGGCCGGACGGCGACGCGGGCGTAGCTGCGTCGCGAGGACCTGGGCACGGGACCAGCATGCCCGACCGCTGTGATGGTCGCGCGACGCCGAGGTCCCAGACGCGTCGTGGTGTGACGCGGCACCTGGTCCGGCTGGCCGGGCGTCAGCCCATGATGGCGTGCACGCCGCCGTCGACGTGGATGATCTCCGCGGTCGTCTTGGGGAACCAGTCGGAGAACAGCGCCACGCACGCGCGGGCGGCGGGCTCGGGGTCGGCGATGTCCCAGCCGATGGGTGAGCGGGCGTCCCACATCGTCTTGAACTCCTCGAAGCCCGGGATCGACTTCGCCGCCATGGTGCCGATCGGTCCGGCCGCGACGAGGTTGACCCGCACGCCCCGCGACCCGAGGTCGCGGGCGAGGTAGCGCGACGTCGACTCGAAGGCGGCCTTCGCGACGCCCATCCAGTCGTACTTCGGCCACGCGACCGTGGCGTCGAAGGTGAGACCGACCACCGACGACGTGCGCCCCTCGCCCGTCATCAGCGGCAGCGCGGCCATCGTGAGCGACTTCAAGGAGAACGCCGACACATGGATCGCGGTGGCGACGTCCTCCCACTCGGTGTTGAGGAAGTTGCCGCCGAGAGCGGCCTCGGGTGCGTAGCCGATCGAGTGCAGGACGCCGTCGATGCGGTCGACGTGCGCGCGCAGCCGCTCGGGCAGCGCCGCCAGGTGCTCGGGGTCCGTGACGTCGAGCTCGACGACCGGGACCGGGGACGGCAGGCGACCCGCGATGCGGCTCGTGAGCGACAGCGCCCGCCCGAAGGAGGACAGCACCACTGTGGCGCCCTGCTCCTGCGCCAGGCGCGCGACGTGGAACGCGATCGACTGGTCGGTGAGCACACCCGTCACGAGCAGGCTCTTGCCCTCGAGGATTCCCATGGTCAGCCCTTCTGCCAGCCTGCGCTCTAGTGGCCCATGCCGAGGCCGCCGTCGACCGGGATGACCGCTCCGGTGATGTAGGCGGCCGCATCGCTGGCCAGGAACACGACCGTACCGGCCACCTCGGCGGGCGACGCGTAGCGCCCGAGCGGCACGGCGCCGGTGATCTCGGCGCGGCGCTCCTCGCTGAGCACGGCGGTCATGTCGGTGTCGACGAAGCCCGGGGTCACGACGTTCGCGGTGATTCCCCGGCTGCCGAGCTCGCGGGCCAGCGAGCGGGCGACGCCGACGAGACCCGCCTTCGAGGCGGCGTAGTTGACCTGCCCGGCCGAGCCCAGCAGCCCGACGACGCTGGAGACGAAGACGAGCCGGCCGCGGCGCAGCCGCACCATCCCCTTGGCGGCGCGGCGAGCGACGCGCATCGCGCCGACCAGGTTGGTGTCGAGGACGGCGTCGATGTCGTCGTCGGTCATCCGAAGGATGAGTCCGTCGCGCGTGATACCGGCGTTGGCCACCACGACCTCGACCGGTCCGAGCTCCGCCTCGATCCGGTCGAACGCGGCATCGATGCTCGCTGAGTCGGTGACGTCGGCCTTGACCACGAGCACGTCCGTCCCGTCCAGCTCGGCGGGGAGCTCGCCGGATCGCGCGGTGATCGCGACGCGGTCGCCCTGCGCGAGGAACGCCTGGGCGATCGCGAGCCCGATCCCGCGGTTGCCCCCGGTCACCAGCACTACGCGGCTCACGGGCCCGCCTCCTCGTCGTCGCGGCGCCGGGCGTCGGCGCGCCCCGCGACGGTATCCGTTACCGACCGGTAGAGCCGAACCACGCGCCGTGCCGTGTCGGTCTAGGGTCGTGCCATGAGAGCCATCCAGGTGCGCGAGTTCGGGGGCCCGGAGGTCCTCGAGCCCGCTGTCCTCACCGATCCGGTCCCGACCCACGACGAGCTGCTCATCGAGGTCACGGGTGTCGGTGTCAACTACGCCGACACCCACCAGGCGGAGAACACGTACCTGTCGGGCAGCAACCTCCCGTTCGTCCCGGGTGCCGAGGTCGTGGGGTTCGTCGTCGACCCGGGCGGGCGGCAGCGGCGCGTCTGCGGCTTCGTCAGCAGGGGCGGCGGCTACGCCGAGCTCGCGGTGGTCCGGTCCGGGCTGTCGTTCGACGTCCCCGGCAACGTCTCCGACGCCGCGGCGCTCTCGCTGCTCGTCCAGGGCCTCACGGCCTGGCACCTCGTCCGCACCTGCGCCCGCGTGCAGCCGGGCGAGAGCGTCGTCGTGCATGCCGCCGCGGGCGGCGTGGGCAACCTCGCCGTCCAGCTCGCCAAGCACGCCGGGGCCGGTCGGGTCATCGCGACCGCGTCCTCGCAGGAGAAGCTCGACCTCGCGGCGTCGCTCGGCGCCGACGTGGGGGTCCTGCTGGAGGCCGACGTCACCTCGCACGACGTCGCGCACCGGCTCAAGGAGGCCAACGGAGGTCACCGGGTCGACACCGTCTTCGAGATGGTGGGCGGCACGACGTTCGACGGCAGCCTGCACGCGCTCGCACCCTTCGGCCGCCTCGTCACCTTCGGCATGGCCTCACGGACGCCGCCCACGCCGGTGACGCCCTCCGCGCTGATGGTGGGGTCGCACTCGGTCATCGGCTTCTGGCTGATGGACTGCATGCGCGCCGACAAGGTCCATGCCATGGTCGGAGCCCCGCTCTACGAGCTCGTGGCCGAGGTGGCCTCGGGCCGGCTGACGCCGCTCGCCGGCCACACCTACCCGCTCTCGCACGCGCGTCAGGCGCACGAGGACATGCGCGCGCGACGCACCACGGGGAAGGTCGTTCTCGACCCGCGCCTCGACGAGGTCCACGCATGAGCCGGGGGGTCGACGCCGACTTCCTGGCCCTGCCGCTCGAGGCCTGCACCGACGCCGCACTGTCGCGGGCGCGGGACCTCGGCGCGGTGCACGCGGACGTGCGCGTGGTCTCGATCCTGACGGTGTACACCCGGGTGCGCGATGCGCGCATCGAGGGTTCTCTCCTCGACGACGACAGCGGGCTGGCGGTCCGCGTCGTCGTCGACGGCTGCTGGGGCTTCGCCGCCTCCGACCGCATCGACGTCGACACCGCACGCTCGCTGGCGGAGCGCGCCGTCGCGCTGGCCCGGATCAGCGCACCGCTGCGCACGACGCGCGTGGAGCTGGCGCCGGAACCGGTGCACGTCGGCACCTGGGTGTCGGCCTACGACATCGACCCGTTCGAGGTGCACGAGGCCGAGCGCCTCGACCTGCTCACCAGCCGGAGCGCGGCGCTCAACGCGCACCCGGCCGTGTCGCACTCGACGGCGTCGCTGCACGCGGTGAAGGAGCGCGTCCACTACGCCGACCTCGCGGGCACCCGCACGACGCAGCAGCGGGTCCGCATCGAGAGCGACCTGACCGCGATCGCGGTGAATCCGACGAGCGGCTCCTTCGAGACGATGGCGACGACGGCACCTCCCGCGGG
Organism: Candidatus Nanopelagicales bacterium; assembly: GCA_036510975.1. Lineage (GTDB taxonomy): Bacteria > Actinomycetota > Actinomycetes > S36-B12 > CAIYMF01 > Longivirga. The sequence continues at coordinate 24,460 of DATCCY010000086.1, read as the reverse complement.
CCGCGGCTGGGAGTACGTCACCGGCGCGGCCGTCACCGTCGGAGGCGCTCGTGCCTGGGACTGGGCGGACGAGCTCGCGGCGCTCCCGGACAACCTGCACGAGAAGACCCTGGCCCCGTCGGTCGAGCCGGGCCGCTACGACCTGGTCATCCACCCGACGAACCTGTGGCTGACCATCCACGAGTCGATCGGTCACGCCACCGAGCTCGACCGCGCCCTGGGCTACGAGGCCAACTACGCCGGAACCTCGTTCGCGACCCCGGACCGGCTCGGCACCCTGCAGTACGGATCGTCGGTCATGAACGTCACCGGCGACCGCGTCGTGCAGCACGGCCTGTCGAGCGTGGGCTGGGACGACGAGGGAGTCGGCGCGCAGAGCTGGGACATCGTCAAGGACGGCGTGCTCGTCGGCTACCAGCTCGACCGGAGCATGGCCGCTGAGTTCGGCCTCGCACGGTCCAACGGGTGCGCCTACGCCGACAGCGCGGGCCACACCGCGATCCAGCGGATGCCCAACGTGTCGCTCCGGCCTGCGGTCGACGGCCCCAGCCTCGAGTCGCTCATCGGCGGCGTCGAGGACGGCATCTACATCGTCGGCGACAAGTCCTGGTCGATCGACATGCAACGGTTCAACTTCCAGTTCACCGGACAGCGCTTCCACCGGATCAGGGCGGGGAAGCTCGTGGGCCAGCTCAAGGACGTCGCCTACCAGGCCACCACGACGGACTTCTGGGGGTCGATGCGCGCCGTCGGCGGCGAGTCGACGTACCTGCTCGGCGGTGCCTTCAACTGCGGCAAGGGCCAGCCAGGACAGGTCGCGGCGGTCTCGCACGGCGCACCGGTCGCGGTCTTCGAGGCGGTCAACGTCCTCAACAGCGCCCAGGAGGCGGGTCGATGAGCACCCCTCAGGAGCTCGTCGAGCGCGCGCTCGAGGCTTCCGCCTCGCGGGGCTGCGTCGTCCTCGTGCGCAGCCAGAGCATCGCCAACGTGCGGTGGGCCCGCAACACCCTCACCACCAACGGCGAGACCCTCGCCACGGCCGTGTCGGTCGTCGCCCTCGTCGACGTCCCCGGAGGGGTCGCGGCCGGGTCGGTCACGCTCAACAACCCCGGCCCCGAGGGGATCGTCGACCTCGTCCGCCGGGCGGAACGGGTCGCCGTCGAGGAAGGTCCCGCCGACGACGCCGGGGACCTTGCCGCCGGCATCGAGGCCTCCCCCGACTGGGGCGACGAGCCCACCGTGGCGACCAGCGCCGACCTCGCGGTGCTCGCCCCGCAGATCGGCGCCCTCTTCGAGTCCGGTCGCGCGGACGGCATCGAGCACTTCGGCTACGCCGAGCAGTCGGTCACGACGTACTACCTCGGCACGAGCAGCGGCGTACGCCTGCGGTTCGCCGACCCCGAGGGGCGTCTCGAGCTCACCGCGAAGAGCCACGCGCGGAGCCGGTCCACCTGGGCCGGACGCGCGGCGCGGAGTCTCGCGGGGATGGACCTCGACGCGGTCGACCGCGAGGTGCGTCAGGGGCTCGCGTGGCAGGCCAACCGGGTCGACGTCGCCCCCGGTCGGCACACCGCGGTACTGACCCCGAGCGCCGTGGCCGACCTCATGATCGAGCTCTACTGGAGCTCGGTCGCGCGCGACGCCGCCGACGGCCAGAGCGTGTGGAGCCAGGCCGGCGGCGGTACCCGCCGCGGGGAGACGGTCGCCGACCCGCGGGTGCACCTGCACTCCGACCCGCTCATGGCCGGGCTCGAGGCCGTGCCCTTCGTCGTGACCACCGGCTCGTCGGGCTCCTCGAGCGTGTTCGACAACGCGCTGCCCGTGGGCGCGGTCAGCTGGATCCGCGACGGCCTGCTCGAGAACCTGATCACCACCCGGCACACGGCCGTCGAGACCGGGCTCCCGTTCCGGCCCGGAGTCGAGAATCTCAGGCTCGACCTCGCCGGCGGGACGGGGTCGCTGGAGGACGTCGTCGCGCGCACGCAGGACGGACTGCTCGTCACGTGCCTCTGGTACAACCGCGTGGTCGACCCGCAGACGCTGCTGCTCACGGGGCTGACCCGCGACGGCGTCTACGCCGTACGGGGAGGGGAGGTCGTCGGCGCTGTCACGAACTTCCGGTTCAACGACTCCCCCGTCGGTGTGCTCAACCGGGTCGACGACGCCGGCAGCCCCGTCGCGACGCTGGCGCGCGAGATGGGCGACTACTTCAACCGGGCCGCGATGCCGCCGATGGTGGTCCGCGACTTCAACTTCTCCACCGTGTCGCAGGCCAACTGATCGGCCGGGCCTACACCCGGCTGCCGCGCCACGGTCCGGGCGAGGGCGAGCTCGTGTCCCAGTGCTCCACCGAGGTGCCGCAGGGTTCGAAGCCGCGGGCGCGGTAGTTCGCCAGGGCGACGGGCGAGTCGAGCTCACAGGTGTGCACCCAGACGCGCCGGGTGCCCGCGACCGCCCAGGCGCGCTCGGTCGCCCTGGTGAGCAGCCAGCCGCCGAGGCCGAGGCCGGCGAAGTCGGGCAGCAGGCCGAAGTAGGCGATCTCGCAGGACCCGTCGTCGCGCCGGTCGAGCTCGACGTAGCCCGCGGGGACGCCGTCGACCCAGCACGTCCACAGCTCGTAGCCCGGTGAGCTCACCCACGCCAGCCACTGGTCGCGGGTCCAGCCGATGCGGTCGAGCCAGTACCAGTCCCCGCCGACCGCGCGGTAGAAGAACCGAGACAGCTCCGGGGCGGGGCGGCCGGCCCGCACCAGGCTGGCCTCCACCTTCGGCTCCCGGGCCGGCCGCAGTCGGTCCGGGCTCGTCATCTCCAGGTCGGTGACGACGACCGCGCGGACTCCGGGCCCGGGGTGGTCGACCCGGGTCACGCGTCCTCGAGGCGGAAGCCGACCTTCATCCCGACCTGGACGTGATCGACCTCGCCGTCGCGGATGTGACCGCGGATCTCGGTGACCTCGAACCAGTCGAGGTGACGCAGGCTCTCGTTGGCACGGGCGATCCCGTTGCGGATCGCCTGGTCGACGCCCTTGTCCGACGTGCCGACGATCTCGGTGACCCGGTAGGTGCGGTTGCTCATGGCGACATCCTCGCGCATCGGCTGCCCCGGTCCCACCGCGCCCGCGGATGCCCGGCCGCCGGCCGCGACGTACCGTGAGGTCGTGACCGCCGTACCCCAGCCCGAGGTGCACCGCATCACCGACGCGGCGACCCCGCTGTCGGAGGACCAGGCTGCCCGGACGCGCCGCTACCTCTGGGCCATGGGGATCCGCACGGCGTGCGTGCTCGGCGCGGTGCTCGCCCCGTCGCCGTGGCGCTGGGTGCTCGCCGTGGGAGCCATCGGGCTGCCCTACCTCGCCGTCGTCATGGCCAACGCCGGCCGCGAGCGCAGCGACGACGAAGGCGTCCGGCTGGTGCTGCGTCCGAACCGCCGCAGCCTGGGACGCGGTCGCTGAGGCCCAGGTCTCCCGGCCGCGACCCGTGCTCGGACGGCGAGTCCGCGACGCCTACCCTGCCCCCATGACCCGGTACGCCTTCCTGCGCCAGCCACGCTGGCTGGCCCTGGCGTTCCTGGTCGTCCTCATCGTTCCGTCGTTCTTCCTGCTCTCCCGGTGGCAGCTCAGCCGACTCGACCAGCGACGGCACTACAACGCGAACGTCACCGCGAACGCGCAGCAGGCGCCCGTCGCGGTGGACGGCGTCATGACGCCCGGCAGCCCGCCGTCCTCGATCGGCGACCAGCAGATGTGGCGGCAGGTGACGGCGACGGGGCACTACGACGCCTCGCGGCAGGTGCTCGTGCGCAAGCGCCCGCTCCAGGGCGCCAACGGATTCTGGGTTGCGACCCCGCTGGTCACAGACTCCGGCGCGGTCCTCGTGGTCAACCGCGGCTGGATCGCTGCCCAGGGCGGCGCCGGAGCCGTCCAGCAGGTGCCCGCTCCCCCGGTCGGCGCCGTGACGGTGGTCGGGCGGGTGCAGCCCTCGCAGGAGGCACCCTCCCCGCAGCCGTCCGACCTGCCCGCGGGTCAGGTCACGGACCTCGACGTCGCCCTCGTCGGCGCTTCTGCCGACGTCTACCCCGGCTACGTCGACCTGGTGTCGTCCGACCCGGCGCAGGCCGCCGGGCTCACGACGATCCCGCTCCCCGAGCTCGACGAGGGCCCGCACCTGTCCTACGCCGTGCAATGGGTCTTCTTCGCGGTGGTGGCAGTGACGGGATTCGTCCTGCTCGCCCGCCGCGAGCGCGACTACGGCGACTCCGACGACTCCGTCGAGCCGGCGGCCACCCGTACGGACGTGGCGTAACTGTCCGTAGCCGCTCGGTACGGGCACAATCGGGCCATGGACCTCGGCCTCTCGGATCGTGTCTTCGTCGTCACCGGTGGGTCGCGCGGCCTCGGCCTCGCGTGCGCGGAGGCACTCGTCCACGAGGGCGCCCGGGTGGTCGTGGTCGCCAGGGACCAGCAGGGGCTCGACGAGGCCGTGGGGCGGCTCGGTGGCGGCCAGCACGCGGTGGGCCTGTCGGCCGACCTCGCTGAGACCCCCACCGCGGAGCGGGTGATCGCCGCCGCGGTCGCGCGCTTCGGCCGCCTCGACGGCGCGCTGATCAGCGTGGGCGGCCCTGCGGCCGGCACCCCGATGACCACGGACGACGACATGTGGCGGGTCGCGTTCGAGACCGTCTTCCTGGGGTCGCTACGCGTGGCCCGCGCCGCGGCCAACGCCATGAGCGGCGACCCGGCCGACACCGCCGGCGTCGGCGGCGCCCTCGCGTTCGTCCTGTCGAGCAGCGCTCGCGAGCTCGTCACCGGCCTCACGACCTCGAACGGCCTGCGGCCGGGTCTGGCCATGATGGTGAAGGACCTCGCCGACGAGCTCGGCCCGCGCGGTGTGCGCGTCAACGGCCTGCTCCCGGGACGCATCGCCACCGACCGGATCTTCGCCCTCGACGCGCGCTACGGCGCACCGGACATGGTGCGCCGTCGCAACGAGGCGGCGATCCCGCTCGGGCGCTACGGAGAGCCCGAGGAGTTCGGCCGCGCCGCCGCCTTCCTGCTCTCGCCGGCGGCGTCCTACCTCAACGGCGTGCTGCTCCCGGTGGACGGCGGCGCGTCCCGCTCGATCTGAGGCGCTCGGACCGGATCGTCGGACCGGGCGTCAGCCCAGGCCGGAGCGGCGCATCTCCGCTTCCACGTCTGCCTCGGTGATGGGACGCCGGAAGTACACGTCCCAGCCGTGCAGCAGCAGGCCGATCCCCCAGCCCGCGAGTACCCACCCGGGCCAGAAGTAGCCTGCGCCCGAGAGTGCCCAGATGACGATGAGGAACGCGTTGACGACGACATAGGCCGCGACGTTCCCCGTGAACTCCCGCTTCGCCTGCAGTCGTTTGCGCGCCAGCTCCCTGGACGTGGGGCTGGAGTCGATCGGTCCGGGGATCCCGGACTGTGCATCGGTCGCCATGACAACCTCCCGGCGGCTGATCGAGCGCTCGCGGAACCGCGGCTCGGTCGCGCGACGACGCCCACGACGGGTGGGGCAGGGACCTGCCCGCGCCTCCATGATGCTCTCGCTCAACCGGGATGCGCCAGAGATCCGTTGCAGCGCAGGGCGATACGCCCACGATGACGTTGGCAAGGCTTCCCTGCCCTGTCGCGCTCGACCGCGCGTCCCGGCGGGGGCGGGATGCTCAGACGCCGGCGACCGTGCCGTCGGCGTCCTGCGAGGCGAACTGGGTGCGGTAGAGGTTCTCGTAGGTGCCGCCCTGGGCCAGCAGGTCCTCGTGACGTCCGTGCTGTGCGATCCGACCGTTCTCGACGACGAGGATCGTGTCGGCCTCCCGGATCGTCGAGAGACGGTGCGCGATCACCAGCGACGTGCGTCCCTCGAGCGCCGTGGCGAGCGCCTTCTGCACGGCCACCTCGGACTCGCTGTCGAGGTGCGCCGTGGCCTCGTCGAGCACCACGACGTCGGGGGCCTTGAGCAGCAGCCGCGCGATCGCCATCCGCTGCTTCTCACCGCCCGAGAGCCGGTAGCCGCGGTCGCCGACCACCGTGTCGAGACCGTCGGGGAGGCTCTCGACGAGGGTGAGGACCTGGGCGTCTCGCAACGCCGCGTGCAGCTCGTCGTCGGTGGCGTCGGGGCGGGCGTAGAGCAGATTGGCCCGGATCGTGTCGTGGAACATGTGGGCGTCCTGGGTGACGACGCCCACGAGGTCGTGGAGCGACTGCTGCGTGGCACGACGGACGTCGACACCGTTGATCCGGATGCTGCCGTCGGAGACGTCATAGAGGCGCGAGACGAGCGCGGTGATCGTCGTCTTGCCGGCGCCGGAGGGGCCCACCAGTGCGACCATCTCGCCCGGTCGGGCCGTGAAGGCGATGTCGCGCAGGACGTCGTCGCGGACCGGCGAGGCGTCCTGGCGCGCGACGGACTCGAGCGACGCGAGCGAGACCTCGTCGGCCGACGGGTAGCGGAAGCGCACGTGGTCGAACTCGATGGTCGTCGGTCCCGTGGGGATGGCGACGGCGTCGTCGGCGTCCTTGACCATCGGTTCCAGGTCGAGGATCTCGAAGACCCGCTCGAAGCTCACCAGCGCGGTCATGACGTCGACGCGCACGTTGGCGAGCGCTGTCAGCGGGCCATAGAGCCGGCCGAGGAGGGCAGCGAGCGCGAGGAGCGTGCCGACGGTGATCGTGCCCGCGATGGCGAGGTTGCCGCCCACGCCGTAGACCAGGGCCGTGGCGAGCGCGGCCACGAGGGTCAGCGCGGTGAAGAAGATCCGGTTCATCATCGCGATGCGGATGCCGATGTCGCGCACCCGTCCGGACCTGCCGGAGAAGGCCTCCGCCTCCTCGTCCGGGCGCCCGAAGAGCTTGACCAGCAGCGCGCCCGCGACGTTGAACCGCTCGGTCATCTGCGTGGACATGTCGGCGTTGAGCTGCATCTGCTCGCGGGTGATCGACTGCAGGGTGCGGCCGAAGTAGCGGGCCGGGATGAGGAAGACGGGCAGCAGGACGAGCGAGGCGAGGGTGATCTGCCACGACAGCCACATCATCGCGACGACGACGGCGACCAGGCTGATGGCGTTGCCGACGACACCCGAGAGCGTGCTCGTGAACGCCTGCTGCGCGCCGATCACGTCGCTGTTGAGCCGGGACACCAGGGCGCCGGTCTGCGCGCGGGTGAAGAACGCGACGGGCATCCGCTGGACATGGTCGTAGACCTGGGTGCGCAGGTCGTAGATGAGACCCTCGCCGATGCGAGAGGAGTACCAGCGCCCGAGGAGCGTCAACAGGCTGTCGACGATGGCGAGCAGCGCGATGAGGATCGCGGTCGTGGTGACGACCTGGCTGTTGCCCGGGGTCACGCCCTGGTCGATGATCCGGCGGAAGAGCAGCGGCTGCGCCACGACGAGGACGGCGTCGAGCACCAGGGTGATCAGGAAGCCGATGACGAGCACGCGGTAGGGAGACGCGTAGCCCAGGATCCGGCGCAGCGTGCCGTCGGCGAGCTTCGTGTCGGTCACCTTGCCGTCGGTGCGGTAGGACCGCAGCACGGCGTGCGGATTGCCCATGGACACTCGGGTGGGACCTCTCTGACGACAGCGCAGGTACAAGGTCCCCGGTGTCGGGTTTGTTCCCGGATCCCCTACCCGGCACCCAGCATGCCGCGGATCAGCGGGACCTGCGTCTCGCGCTCGAGGCGACGCTGCTCCTCGGGGTCGTTCGCCAGCGCGCCGCGGATCACCGCCTTCGTCGCGCGGACGGCGCGCTCCGGCGCCGCGAGGAGCGAGGCCACCAGCTCGACGACGGCCGCGTCGAGCCTGTCGGGCCTGACGACGGCGTTCGCCAGGCCCAGGCGAAGAGCCTCGTCCGCCGCGACCCACCGACCCGTCACGCAGATCTCGAGGGCCCGTGCGTACCCGACGGCTCGGACGAGGGGGTGGGTGCCGGTGAGGTCGGGCACGAGCCCGAGCGAGGTCTCGCGCATCGAGAAGCGTGCGGCGCTGGAGCAGACCCGCAGGTCGCAGGCGAGCGCGAGCTGGAACCCGGCACCGACCGCGGCCCCCTGCACGGCGGCGACGGTGATCACGTCGTCGGAGTCGTGCAGCCAGGAGAACCCGCGCTGGAATCCTGCGATCAGCTCGGCGGTGCCGGCGTCGTCGGTCGCTGCGATGTCGCCAAGGATCCGGTCGCCGTCGATCCCCTCGGGTGCGAACGACCGCAGGTCGATCCCGGCCGAGAACACCGTCCCTGCTCCGCGCAGCACCACGACCCGGGTCGAGGACGGCAGCGCGGCGCCCACGGCCTCCAGGGCCCGCCAGGTCGTGCGGGTCTGCGCGTTGCGGGTGTCGGGCCGGTCGAGGGTGAGGGTGACGACGGGCTCGCCGGCGGGACCGGCCCAGGACGCGCGGAGACCACCGAGCGCGAGGACGTCGGGATCGACGGGTGAGGCGCTGATCTCAGGACGCCTTCGAGCTCTTGCCGCGGGTCGCCCCGCCGCGCCCACGCAGGCTCGTCCCGGACTCGCTCAGGATGCGGTGCACGAAGCCGTAGGAGCGTCCGGTCGATGCGGCCAGCTCGCGGATGCTGGCGCCGGCGGCGTACCTCTTCTTCAGGTCGGCGGTCAGCTTGTCCCGCTCACCGCCCGACACGCGACGACCCTTACCGAGCTCCGCCACAGCTGCCTCCCGCGCACCACCGAGTCGAGACGTCCCCACCGCACAGCCACGGTACCGACCAGGAATGCGCTCGCAAGCGACTCCGGAGAATCCTGATCAAGAGCGGAACGTCAGGCCAGGGACACCAGGTCGGCGTAGTCGGGGTTCCAGAGGTCCTCGACGCCGTCGGGCAGGAGCAGGATCCGCTCGGGGTCGAGCGCCTCGACCGCGCCCTCGTCGTGGGTGACGAGCACGATCGCGCCCTCGTAGGAGCGCAGCGCGCCGAGCACCTCCTCGCGACTGGCGGGGTCGAGGTTGTTGGTGGGCTCGTCGAGCAGCAGGACGTTGGCGGCCGAGACCACAAGGGTCGCCAGCGCGAGGCGGGTCTTCTCGCCGCCCGACAGGGTGCCTGCGGTCTGGTGCACGGTGTCGCCGGAGAAGAGGAACGTGCCGAGCACCTTGCGCATCTCCGGCTCGAGCAGGTCGGGCGCGGCCGAGCGCATGTTGTCGAGCACGGTGCGCGCCGGGTCGAGGGTGTCGTGCTCCTGGGCGTAGTAGCCCAGCCGCAGACCGTGACCGGGCTGGACCTCGCCGGTGTCGGGCGAGTCGACGCCCGCCAGGATCCGCAGCAGCGTGGTCTTGCCCGCTCCGTTGAGACCGAGCACGACGACCCGGCTGCCCTTGTCGATCGCGAGGTCCACGTCGGTGAAGATCTCCAGGGACCCGTAGGACTTCGAGAGCTCCTGGGCACGCAGCGGGGTCTTGCCGCACGGCGCGGGCGTCGGGAAGCGCAGCTTGGCGACCTTGTCGCTGCGACGGGTCTCCTCGAGGCCGCCGAGCAGCCGCTCGGCGCGCCTGGCCATGTTCTGCGCGGCCTTCGCCTTGGTGGCCGTGGCACGCATCCGGTTGGCCTGGTCGCTGAGCTGCTGGGCCTGCTTCTCGACGTTGTGGCGCTCGCGCTTGCGGCGTCGCTCGTCGGTCTCGCGCTGGGTGAGATAGGCCTTCCACCCGACGTTGTAGACGTCGATGACGAAGCGGTTGGCGTCGAGGTGGAAGACGCGGTTCACCGTCGCTTCGAGCAGCTCGACGTCGTGGCTGATGACGATGAGCCCACCACGGTGGGTCTTGAGGAAATCGCGGAGCCAGACGATGGAGTCGGCGTCGAGGTGGTTGGTCGGCTCGTCGAGCAGCAGCGTCTCAGCGCCGGAGAACAGGATGCGCGCGAGCTCGACCCGGCGACGCTGGCCGCCGGACAGCGTGCCCAGGGGCTGCTCGAGCACCCGCTCGGGGAGCCCGAGGCTGGACGCGATGGACGCGGCCTCCGACTCGGCGGCGTAGCCACCCTGGGAGAGGAAGTCGGCCTCGGCATTGCTGTAGCGGCGCATCGCCTTGTCGCGGGTGGCATCGTCGGCGGCCGCCATCCGCTGCTCGGCGGCGCGCATCCGGCGGACCGCCTCGTCGAGGCCACGGGCCGACAGGATCCGGTCGCGGGCCATCTCCTCGAGGTCGACGTCGCGCGGGTCCTGCGGCAGGTAGCCGATCTCGCCGCCCCGTGCGACCGTGCCGGCGGCGGGCTCCCCCTCGCCGGCCAGGACGCGCGTGAGAGTCGTCTTGCCGGCGCCGTTGCGCCCGACGAGCCCGACCTTGTCGCCCGGGCCGATGCGGAAGGTGGCGCCCTCCAGCAGCAGGCGGGCGCCGGCACGAAGCTCGATGCCCTGGGCGGAGATGGTCACAAGGACAGGATTCTACGTGCTGCTCGACCGCCCCCCGGACCACGCACCCGGGCGCGAACCGCTCAGCAGGACAGCGCGGTGGAGAGCTGGTCGAGACCCGCGGTGATCTTGTCGCCGGCAGCCGTGAGAGCGGCCTTGGCCTTCGTCGGGTCGGTCTTGGACTGCGCGATGGCCTCGTCGAGCTGGGCCTTCGCGGCGGTCAGGTTGTCCTGCAGTCCGGCCGGCACCTTGCTGCCGAGCGCCGACAGGCCGTCGGTGACCTTGCCCACCGCACTGCTCACGCCGTCGAGGCTCGCCGGGTCGACGTCGCCCAGCGCCGCGACCTGGGTCTTGGCCTGCGCGACGAGGGAGCAGGTGGCCGTGTTGACCGCCGCGCCCACCTGCGACTTCGCGCTGTCGACGACGCCGCCGCACGCGGTGAGGACCAGGGCGAGGGACAGGACGGCGGACACGAGCAGGACGGGTCGCGTGCGCATGGTGGCTCCCTCGGTCGGCTCCGGTGGCGACGCGAACGCCGCGCGGCCTGGGCGTCAGGGTAGGGCGAGGCAGCTCGGATCGCGCGGATTTCGCCTGCGTGTGGTCGACCGGCGCGGGCCCGGGGTCAGTCGACCCGCGGGTCGAAGATGCTGGGCCGGAGAGGCTCGCCCGCCAGGATCCGCGAGATCCGCTCGCCACCGAAGATCGAGGGCAGGAACCCGACCCCGTTGCACCCCACGTTGTAGAGCAGGGCCGGATGGTGCGGGTGGGCCCCGACCACCCGGACGAGACCCTCGGAGTAGCCCATGAGCCCGTGCCACTGGAAGTCGAAGGGCAGCCCGTGCGGCCTCGCCGGCTGGGCGAAGGGCAGGATCTCGTCGTCCATGGTGTCCAGGACGTGCCCGGGCACCGGCATCGACGGATCGTACGTCGGACCCTCGAGGTCCTTCTCCGGCCCGCCCATGCAGGTCAGCGTCACCGTGCCCTCCGGCCGGTCGTACGTCCGCCGCGTCACGTAGATGTACGGCGTCTCCCCGCTGCCGATGCTGGTGTTGCGGATGAAGCTCATGGCTGCCGGCGTGCGGTGCTCGGCCTCGGCGATGGCGGCCATGTAGCCCACGATCCCTGCGACGCGCTGCGACTGCGCGAGGTGCACGACCCGGCCCGAGGCGTCCTCGACCACGTGGTCAACGAATCCGTTGGTGCACATGACCACGTGCCGGGCGTCCACCGTGTGTCCGAGCGCGTGCGCCCGCGCGTGGCCGTCGCCGACGACGACGCGCTCCACGCGAGTGCTGTCGACGTAGTGGAAGCGCTCCGGGTGGGCCGCCTCGAGGTGAGCCAGGACCTGCTGGGACAGCGCGCCGCTGTTGGCGCAGCCCTTGCGGTCGGACAGGACGGCGCAGTACGTGTCGTCCTCGGTGTCGAGGAGCTCGCGCACGCGGGCCTGGGGCACGACGTCGTAGAGCCCGTCGAACTCGTCGGGGATGTCGGCGAGGAACTCCGCCTCCTCGGACACGACGCACGCCTCGTTGGGCAGCCCTCCGCGACGGCGCAGCAGGCTGTTGCGCAGGTGGACCAGCAGCTGGCTCAGCGTGAACATGCCCATGTGCCCGACGAACCGCTCGACTCGCACGGTCGTCCCCGCCTCGGCCGCCATGAGGTCGAGCAGGTCGTGGGCGCCGTCGAACGCGGCCTGCGCCTCGAGTGCCTGCGTCTCCCCGAACTCGGCGGCGATGTCGATGAGCGGACGCTCGAAGTAGGTCGTGAGCTGACCGGCGTTGCGCCCGGTGGCTCCTCGGGCGACCCGGTCCCGCTCGACCAGGACCACCCGCAGGTCGGTGCCGCGCAGGGTGAAGAACGAGGTCGCGACGCCGGCGATGCCCGCGCCCACGACCACCACGTCGGTGGTGACGTCGCCTGTCAGCGGTCGCGGCGGCCCGTCAGCGTCGAGCTGCGCGATCCACGGCGACCGGCTCGGCTGGTCGCTGCGCCGGACCCGCGCCGACGGGCTCTCGTGCATGCGTACCCCCGTGAATCCGTCGGCGGCCCCCTGCTCCCGCGTCGGACGCTAGCAGCGCGCCTCGCTCGACGACCGGCGCTTCGCCCGGACCCGGCGGTCACGTCCGTATGCCCCGAGGTGTCGATCCGGGGACGTCCCGTTCGTCGGTGGGGTGTCAGCAGCCGTCGGACCGGCCCTGCACAGGGCAGGTGGCACCCGACGTCCCGCCCGCACATCGAAGGAGATCGTCATGGCCTACTCGTTCGCCTGCGCCGACACCGGTGCGTCCTGCCCCGGCTCGTTCACCACCGAGAGCAAGGAGGAGCTCCTGGAGCACCTCCAGATGCACACCAGCAACGCCCATCCGGAGCTGGCCGGGAACCCCGAGGCGGCGACGGTGGTCGCCGGGCTCGTCCGTCAGGTCTGAGTGCCCGACGGCGTCCCGACCTCCGCCGGTCGGGACGCCGTGCCGGCGCTACAGGTTGAACCCGAGCGCGCGGAGCATCTCGCGGCCGTCGTCGGTGATCTTGTCCGGTCCCCACGGCGGCATCCAGACCCAGTTGATCCGGTAGTCGCTGACGACGCCGTCGAGCGCGGCCCGCGTCTGGTCCTCGATCACGTCGGTCAGCGGACAGGCGGCCGAGGTCAGCGTGAGGTCGATCGTCGCGATGTTGGAGTCGTCGACGGCGACCCCGTAGACGAGGCCGAGGTCGACCACGTTGATCCCGAGCTCGGGGTCGACGACGTCCTTGAGCGCCTCGATGACGTCGTCGTCCGGGGTGATGTCCCCGCCGCCGGCGATGGGTGCGGTGGTCTCGGTCACGGTGCTACCTCCGGTGTCTCGCCCGCCACGGCCTGCGAGACCGCGTCCTTCCACGCCATCCACCCCAGCAGCGCGCACTTGACGCGCGCCGGGTACTTCGCGACCCCGGCGAACGCCACCGCGTCGCCCAGGACGTCCTCGTCGGGCTCGACCTGCCCGCGACCCTGCATGAGGGCGAGGAACGCGTCGGTCGTCGCGAGCCCGTGGGCGACGGTCCCGCCGACGAGCTGCTCGTGGAGCATGCTCGCCGAGGCCTGCGAGATCGAGCAGCCCTGGCCGTCGTAGGAGATGTCGGTCACGACGTCGCCGTCGAGCGCCACCCGCACGGTGAGCTCGTCGCCGCAGGTCGGGTTGACGTGGTGCACCTCGACCGCGAACGGCTCGCGCAGTCCACGCCCGCGGGGGTGCTTGTAGTGGTCGAGGATGATCTCCTGGTAGAGCGACTCGAGGTCCATCACGCCACCCCGAAGAAGTACTGCGCGTGTCGCACCCCGGCGACGAGGTCGTCGACGTCGCGCGGGTCGTTGTAGACGTAGAACGTCGCGCGGGTGGTCGCTGCCACGCCGAACCGTCGGTGCAGCGGCCACGCGCAGTGGTGCCCGACGCGAACCTCCACGCCCCGGTCGTCGAGCACCTGGCCCACGTCGTGGGCGTGGATCCCCTCGACGACGAACGACACCGCCGAGCCCCGTCCGGCGGTGTCGGACGGACCGACGATGCGGACCCCGGGCACCTGCGCGAGCGACTCGAGGGCGTACGCGGTCAGAGCGTGCTCGTGGGCCGCGACGGCGGCCAGCCCTGCGAGCGACCCGTCCGCGCTGAGCAGCCCCTGGAGGTAGTCGACGGCAGCACCGAGGCCGACCGCCTGGGCAGCCATCGGGACGCCTGCCTCGAAGCGCTGCGGCGGGGGCGCGAAGGTCGACCCCTCCATCCGGACGACCTCGATCATCGAGCCGCCGGTGAGGAACGGCGGCATCGACTCGAGCAGGTCGAAGCGGCCCCACAGGACGCCGATGCCGGACGGACCGAGCATCTTGTGCCCGCTGAACGCGAGGTAGTCGGCGCCGAGGGCGGCCGGGTCGACGGGCATGTGCGGCACCGACTGGCAGGCATCGACCACGACGAGCGCGCCGACCGCGTGGGCGGCGTCCGCGACCCGGCGCACGGGCGTCACGGTGCCGAGCACGTTGCTCTGGTGGGTCAGGGCCACCACACGGGTTCGCTCGCCGAGGACGGCGTCGAGACCGTGCACGGGGTCGTCGAGGTCGAGGCGGCCCTCGTCGTCGACACCGATCCAGCGCAGGACCGCTCCGGTCTTGTCGCAGACCTCCTGCCACGGCACGAGGTTCGCGTGGTGCTCCATCTCGGTGACGACGATCTCGTCGCCCGGCGCGAGCACGAACCGCTCCGCGCCCTCGGGCAGCGGACGTCCGTGCTGCGCCTTCGCGGTGGCGTTGCTGAAGGTGTACGACACGAGGTTGAGCGCCTCGGTGGCGTTCTTGGTGAACACCAGCTCGCGGGTCTCCGCAGCGATCAGCGCGGCGATCGTGGCCCGGGCCTGCTCGTAGGCGTCGGTCGCCTCCTCCGCCAGCAGGTGGGCGCCACGGTGCACCGCCGCGTTGTGCCGGGTGTAGAACTCCCGCTCGGCGTCGAGCACCTGGACGGGCTTCTGCGACGTCGCCCCGGAGTCGAGGTAGACCAGGCGGTTCCCACCGCGGACGGTGCGCGTCAGGATGGGGAAGTCGGACCGGACCGCCTCGACGTCGAGGAGGCCGGTCACCGGGGCGTGCACCGCCGTCACGCGGACGCCGCCGCCTTCACGTAGACGTCATAGCCCTCGGCCTCCAGCGCGTCGGCCAGCTCGGGGCCGCCCTCGGCGACGATGCGGCCATCGACGAAGACGTGCACGAAGTCCGGCTTGATGTAGCGCAGGATGCGCGTGTAGTGGGTGATCAGCAGGACCCCGACCTCCCCCGACGCGGCGACGCGGTTGACGCCCTCGGACACGATCTTGAGGGCGTCGACGTCGAGGCCGGAGTCGGTCTCGTCGAGCACCGCGATCTTCGGCTCGAGGAGCTCCATCTGCAGGATCTCGTGACGCTTCTTCTCGCCGCCCGAGAAGCCCTCGTTGACGCTGCGCTCGGCGAACACCGGGTCGATGGAGAGACTCTCCATCGCTGTCCGCATCTCCTTGACCCAGGTGCGCAGCTTCGGCGCCTCGCCGCGGACAGCGGTGACCGAGGTGCGCAGGAAGTTCGACACCGAGACGCCGGGCACCTCGACCGGGTACTGCATGGCCAGGAAGATGCCCGCGCGCGCCCGTGCATCGACGGTCATGGCGAGGACGTCCTCGCCGTCGAGGGTCACCGTGCCCTGCGTGATCGTGTACTTGGGGTGACCGGCGATGGAGTAGGCCAGGGTGGACTTGCCCGAGCCGTTCGGACCCATGATCGCGTGGGTCTCGCCGGCACGGACGGTGAGGTCGACGCCGCGCAGGATCTCGCGGGGGCCGCCGTCGGACTCGACGGTGACGTGCAGGTCGCGGATCTCGAGGGTTGCCATGAACAGGTGCTCCTTCAGCGTGCTGCGGCGTTGACGGTGACGTCGACGAGGACGAGGGCGTCGTCGCCCTCGCCCTCGACGCTCACCGCGTAGACGGGGACTGGCGTGGTGGCCGGCGGCCCGGAGGGCAGACCGGTGCGGAGGTCGAAGCGCGAGCCGTGCAGCCAGCACTCGATCGTGCAACCGTCGATCTCGCCCTCGGACAGGGCGACGTCGGCGTGCGAGCAGATGTCACGGATCGCGTGGAGCCCGCCGTCACCGTCGCGGACGACGGCGACGGGCACGCCGTCGACCACGACGCCGAGCGCGCCCGGGCTGGGGACGTCGGCGAGCTTGCAGACCTGGACGGCGCTCACTGCCCGCCCTCCCGGTCGTCCTCGCCCGTCTCGAACCCGAGCTCGGAGTCGATCCGGTCGGACAGGATGGACTCCCACTCCGGCAGGCCCAGACGCGTGATGACGTCGGCGAAGAACCCGCGCACCACCAACCGCGTGGCGATGTCGGCGGGGATCCCGCGCGACTGCAGGTAGAACAGCTGCTCGTCGTCGAAGCGACCGGTGGCGCTGGCGTGACCGGCGCCGACGATCTCGCCCGTCTCGATCTCGAGGTTGGGGACCGAGTCCGCGCGGGTGGCCGGCGAGAGCAGCAGGTTGCGGTTGAGCTCGTAGGTCTCGGTGCCGACGGCGGCCGCGCGGATCAGCACGTCGCCGATCCAGACGCTGCGCGCGACACCCGCCCCGCCGGCCTCGGGGTCGCCGGTCAGCGCGCCCTTGTAGAGGACGTTGCTCCTGCAGTGCGGCACCGCGTGGTCCACGAGCATCCGGTGCTCGATGTGCTGGCCGGCCTTGGAGAAGAAGATGCCGAGCAGCTCGGCATCGCCGCCGGGCGCGGCATACTCGACGGTCTCGAGGATGCGTAGGGCGGACCCGCCCAGGCTCGCCTGGAAGGAGCGGAAGGTCGCGTCGCGACCGACACGCACGGACACGTGCGCGGCATGGACCGCGTCGGAGTCCCAGGTCTGGAGGTGGACCAGGCGCAGGGTCGCGCCGTCGCCGACGAGCACCGAGAGGTGCTCGCCGTAGTGCGCGGAGCCCGTGTGCTCGAGCACGACCGTGGCCTGCGCGAACGGACGCACGTCGAGGAGCACGTGGCCCCACACGAGCGCGTCGGCGCTGTCGCCGCGCAGGCGCAGCACGACCGGCTCTCCGGCCGCCGACTCGGGGATCGTCACGCGCACGGCGCCGTCGGCGTTCGCGACGGCGAGCGCCGAGAGCCGGTCGACGGGCAGCGGGAGGCCGAGCAGCGCCGGGTCGTCGGCGGCGAGCTCCTCCACGACGACACCGACCGGTGTCTCCGACGACCAGGCCAGGTGCTCGGTGGAGGGCGAGCCCTCCAGCAGGCGCGCGAAGCGACGCAGCGGGGTGAACCGCCACTCCTCCTCGCGCCCCGTGGGCACCGGGAAGTCGGCCGGGTCGCGCGAGAGGACGCGCGGCGCGTGGTCCTTCGCGGGTGCGGTGAGGGACACCTCGCGCTCACGCGCTGGGGTCGTCACTGTGCTGGCGGACACTCAGCCCACCGCTCCTTCCATCTGCAGCTCGATGAGCCGGTTGAGCTCGAGCGCGTACTCCATGGGCAGCTCGCGCGCGATCGGCTCGACGAAGCCGCGGACGATCATGGCCATGGCCTCGTCCTCGGTCATGCCGCGGGACATGAGGTAGAACAGCTGGTCGGCGCTGATCTTCGACACCGTGGCCTCGTGGCCCATCGACGCGTCGTCGGTGCGGACGTCGACGTAGGGATAGGTGTCAGAGCGGCTGATGTCGTCGACGAGCAGGGCGTCGCACTTGACGGTGCTCTTCGAGCCGTGGGCGTCCTCGTTGATCTGGATCAGCCCGCGGTAGGACGTGCGCCCACCGCCACGCGCGACCGACTTGGACACGATCGAGGACGACGTGTTGGGGGCCGCGTGGACCATCTTCGCGCCGGCGTCCTGGTGCTGGCCCTCGCCCGCGAAGGCGATCGACAGGGTCTCGCCCTTGGCGTGCTCGCCGACCATCCAGACCGCGGGGTACTTCATGGTGACCTTGGAGCCGATGTTGCCGTCGACCCACTCCATCGTCGCGCCGGCCTGCGCGACCGCACGCTTGGTGACCAGGTTGTAGACGTTGTTCGACCAGTTCTGGATCGTCGTGTAACGGCAGCGGGCCCCCTTGCGCACGATGATCTCGACGACGGCCGAGTGCAGGGAGTCGCTCGAGTAGATCGGAGCGGTGCAGCCCTCGACGTAGTGAACGTAGGCGTCCTCGTCGACGATGATCAGGGTGCGCTCGAACTGGCCCATGTTCTCGGTGTTGATCCGGAAGTAGGCCTGCAGCGGGATGTCGACGTGGACGCCCTTGGGCACGTAGATGAACGAGCCCCCGGACCACACCGCGGTGTTGAGCGCCGAGAACTTGTTGTCGCCGCTCGGGATCACCGTGCCGAAGAACTCCTTGAAGACGTCCTCGTGCTCGCGCAGCGCGGTGTCGGTGTCGAGGAAGATGACGCCCTGCTGCTCGAGGTCCTCGCGGATCTTGTGGTAGACGACCTCGGACTCGTACTGCGCGGCCACCCCCGACACCAGGCGCTGCTTTTCGGCCTCGGGGATCCCGAGGCGGTCGTACGTGTTCTTGATGTCGTCGGGGAGGTCGTCCCACGTCGCGGCCTGCTTCTCGGTGGACCGCACGAAGTACTTGATGTTGTCGAAGTCGATGCCGCCGAGGTCCGAGCCCCAGGCCGGCATCGGCTTCTTCATGAACAGCCGCAACGCCTTGAGCCGCGTCTCCAGCATCCACTCGGGCTCGTTCTTCTTCGCGCTGATGTCGCGCACGACGTCCTCGTTGATGCCCCGGCGCGCGTTGGCCCCGGCGTCGTCCTTGTCGGCCCAGCCGAAGTCGTAACGACCCAGCCCCTCGAGCTCGTCGTGGATCTCGGTCGTCATGACAGGACCTCCGTGGTCGCGCGGTGCGGAGCGGACGTGGACATGGGTACGGCGGAGCCGGGGCGGGACACGAGAGTCGTGCACACGCCGTCGCCGTGCGCGATCGTGGCGAGCCGCGTGACGTGGCTGCCCAGCAGCCGTCCGAAGGCCTCGGCCTCGGCGTCGCACAGGGCGGGGAACTCGATCGCGACGTGCGCCACCGGGCAGTGGTGCTGACAGATCTGCACCGTGTGGTCGGCGGCGCCGTCGACGACGGAGGCGGCGTAGCCGTCCGCCGACAGGGCTGCGACGAGCGCGCGGGGCCGCTGGTCGGACGGGATCCGGGTCACGGCCTCGGCGTAGCGGCGCTCGAGCTCGGCGACACGGTGCGCGGCGAAGGCCTCGACCGCCGCGGCTCCGCCGGTCTGGTCGAGGAACCGCAGGGCTCCGACCGCGAGGTCGTCGTAGGCGGACTCGAAGGACTCGCGGCCGGCGGCCGTGACGCTGAAGACCCTGGCCGGGCGCCCTCGCCCTCGGGTGACGGCGCGGCCCGCCTGCGGGCCGTAAGGGGCCCGCTCCCCCGATTCGACGTGCCCCGACTCGACGAGCGCGTCGAGATGCCGACGCACGGCGGTGGTCGACAGCCCGAGGCGCTCGGCGAGGGCCGCGGCGGTCTGCGGGCCTCCCTCGAGGAGCGCCTGCGCGACCCGGGCAGGAGCGCCCGTGAGCCGTCCAGTCGATTTCACAACGACATTGTTGCCTAATTGCCCGCCGCGCGCGAGCGCGGGTGCGGCCAACGCCGCCGGCACCGCTCCGAAGGCCCACCGGTGGCGTGCCTAGACTCACCGCGTGACCTCGCCCGACGCCGTCGTGCTCGAGGACCTCCGCCGCAGCTACGGGGCGACCACGGCGCTCGACGGACTGTCGTTCACGGTGGCCACCGGCTCCATCACGGCGCTGCTCGGACCCAACGGTGCCGGGAAGACGACGACGGTCGAGATCTGCGAGGGCTACCTGCGCCCGGACTCGGGATCCGTGCGCGTCTGGGGCCTCGATCCCGCCCACGACGGGGCGCCGTTGCGGTCCCGGGTCGGCGTCATGCTGCAGGACGGCGGGATCTACGCCAGCTCCCGCGCCCTCCCGATGCTGCGGCATCTGGCCTCGTTCTACGCCGACCCGCTCGACGTCGCGGACCTGGCGTCCCGCCTCGGCCTGGACTCGGTGCGCGCGACGTACCGGCGGATGTCGGGCGGGGAGAAGCAGCGCCTCGCGCTGGCCTGCGCGGTCGTCGGTCGTCCTGACCTGGTCTTCCTCGACGAGCCGAGCGCCGGGATGGACCCACAGACCCGGCTCGCGGCGTGGGACCTCGTGGAGCAGCTGCGCCGCGACGGCGTCACGGTGGTGCTCACGACCCACCTCATGGACGAGGCCGAGCGGCTCGCCGACGATGTCGTCATCGTCGACCACGGCCGAGTCGTCGCGCAGGGCTCGCCGGCCGAGCTCACCGCCGGCCCCGACGTCATCACCTTCACGGCACCGGCCGGGCTCGACCTCGCCGAGCTGTCGACCCGGCTCCCCGGCGGGTGCACCGTCGTCGAGGCGCCCTCCGGAAGCTACCGGATCGAGGGTGACGCCGGGCCGCGGACCCTGTCGGCGATCGGCGACTGGTGCTCGGGGCACGGGATCCTCCCCCGGGACCTGGCGACCGGTCGGCGCAGTCTCGAGGACGTGTTCCTCGAGCTCACCGGACGGGAGCTTCGCCCATGAGCGCCTCCGCCGCGCCGGGCGGCCTGGCCCCCAGCCCCGGTGCCGCGCCGCGACGTCGCGTCCTCGCGGCGCAGACGCGCGCCGAGGTCGTGATGACCCTGCGCAACGGCGAGCAGCTCCTGCTCACCCTGGTGATCCCGCTGGTCCTGCTGGTCGCCCTGTCGCACCTGCCCGCCGACGTGGTCGGCCATTCCCCGGCGATCGACGCGGTGACCCCGGGGATCCTGGCCCTGGCGGTGATCTCCACTGCGTTCACCGGGCAGGCCATCGCCACGGGCTTCGAGCGCCGCTACGGCGTGCTCAAGCTCCTGGGCGCCACCCCGCTCGGCCGCTCCGGCCTCCTCTGCGCCAAGACCCTCGGGGTGCTCGTCGTCGAGGCGGTGCAGGTGCTGCTCATCGTGGCCGTGGCGCTCGGGCTCGGCTGGCATCCCGTCGGGTCCTGGGTCTACGCCGTCGTCCTCCTGGTGCTCGGCACCGCCGCCTTCTCCTCGCTCGGCCTCCTGCTCGCCGGGACGCTGCGGGCAGAGGCGACCCTCGCGGTCGCCAACGGTCTCTACCTGCTGCTCATCGCGCTCGGCGGGGTCGTGATCCCGGCGGACCGGCTGCCCTCGTGGCTCGAGCCGGTGGTCTCGCTCCTGCCCTCCGCCGCCCTCGGTCAGGGACTGCGCGACGTCCTCCTCGACGGCCAGGGCCTGCCGTTGCCCAGCGTGGCGGTCCTGCTCGTGTGGGCCGCCGTGGGCGCCGTCGCCACCGCGCGCACGTT
This sequence comes from Candidatus Nanopelagicales bacterium, assembly GCA_036510975.1. Lineage (GTDB taxonomy): Bacteria > Actinomycetota > Actinomycetes > S36-B12 > CAIYMF01 > Longivirga. Next base: position 3,220 of record DATCCY010000086.1, on the reverse strand, counting down.
CCGCTGGTCCTGAGCGGACCGGACGCCGCAGGGTGCATCCGTACGGACCCTCCGGGGCGAAGAGTGGTCGGGTCCCGGAGTGCGGGATCCGCCGACCCGCGCCACCCTCGTGGGCATGGCACCCACTCCCGAGGAGGGATCCGTGCGACCCGCTGTCCCGGCACCGGACGCCGAGCCCGGCCTGCAGGTCGTGCCGTCCCCGCGGACGTCGACGGACCCCGAGGTCGTCGAGCTCGGGCGGCGGTTCGCGGCAGGGGATCCCGAGGCGCTGCCGGAGGCCTACCGTCGCTGGTCGGCGCTCGTCCACACCATGGCCCTGCGCTCGACGGGCAGCTCCGAGGACGCCGCCGACGTCACCCAGCAGGTGTTCGTGGCCGCCTGGCGCGGGCAGTCCTCCTTCGACCCTGCCGCCGGCACCCTGCCCGGCTGGCTCGTCACCATCACCCGACGCCGCATCGCCGACCGTTGGGAGACCCGCGCGCGAGACCGCCGCGCCGTCGAGGCCCTCGCAGGGGTGACGCCGCCGGATCATGCCTCAGACGGCCACGAGGTGGCGTCGGCGGACCGCATCCTGCTCGCGGACGAGCTGGCCCGACTCGGCGACCCGCAGCAGCGGATCATGGAGCTCGCGTTCTTCCACGACCTGACCCACGCGCAGATCGCGAGCCTGCTGAGCCTCCCGCTCGGTACCGTCAAGAGCCACATCCGTCGGTCGCTGGACCGGCTGCGCACCCGCTTGGAGGTCGACGGTGTCACCGCGTGACGACCTGCACCTCGACCCGGAGCTGATCGGGCTGCTCGCGCTCGGCGAGAGCCCGGGGACGCCGGACGAGCTCGCGGCTGCCCAGCGGCACCTCGCGCTCTGCGGTCAGTGCAGCGGCGAGCTGGACGAGCTGGCTGCCGTGACCCGACAGGTCCGCCAGGTGTCGGGCGGCGCCGAGCCGATGGTGGCGCCGCCGGCGCACGTGTGGGACGCGGTGGTCGCCGAGGTCGCCGCGCAGGCGGCCCCGACCGCCGATGTCGTGGTCCTCGCTCCGCGGCGACGTGTCTCGTGGGCCGCGACCGCTGCGGCCGCCTGCGTGGGACTCGTGGTCGGAGGCGGCGCGATGTACCTGGCCACCTCCCCCCAGCGCGCGACCACCCCTCCGGCGGCGGTCGTGGCGTCGGCGTCGCTCGCCCCGCTGCCCGGATCCACCGCGAGGGGCAATGTCGAGGTCGTCTCGACCGCGTCCGGTCCCCGGGTCGAGGTCGATGTCACCGGGCTCGCGCCCGTCGACGGCTACTACGAGGTGTGGCTGCTCGACCGAAACGGCCAGAAGCTGGTCGCGCTCGGCGCGCTCGACGGCGGCGCGCGCGGGAGCTTCGCGATGCCACAGGGCATCGCGATGACCGACTACCCCGTGGTCGACGTCTCGCTGCAGGCCCCCAACGGCGACCCGTCGCACTCCCACCACAGCCTGGTGCGGGGCACCCTGCCGACCTGAGCCTGTGACGCGCGTCGCGCAGGGTGCACTGACCGCGCTCTCGCTCCCGGGCCCGCCTACCCTGGGCGGGTGACCACGCAGCTCCCGGCGACCAGCGCCGGGCCGGTGCTCGGAACCGACGGCACCGCGCCCCTCGTCGTACGCCGGATCTACCTCGCGAACCTGGTCGCGCAGATGGGGATCGTCGTCACCGGCGCGGTCGTGCGGCTCACCAGCTCCGGGCTCGGCTGCCCGACCTGGCCGAGGTGCACGGGGACCTCGATCACGCCGGTCGCCGGCCAGGCCGAGGCCTGGCACAAGTACGTCGAGTTCGGGAACCGGCTGCTCACCGTCGTCCTCATGGCGCTCGCCGTCGCGGCCCTCGCCGCCGCGGTGTGGGACGCGCGACGTCGTCGCGATGCCGGCCTGCCCGACCGCCGCGTCCTGACCTGGCTCGCAGCCGTCCCGTTGCTGGGCACGGTTGCGCAGATCCCGCTCGGCGGCATCACCGTCCTCACCGGGCTCAACCCGATCGCGGTCGGCTCGCACCTGCTGCTGTCCCTCGTCCTGGTGGGGCTGGTGACCGTGCTGGTGAAGCGCGCCGGCGAGCCTGGCGACGACCCGCTCGTCGTCGTGGTCCGCCCGGAGATCCGCGCCGGCGTCGGTGTCCTCACCGCGCTGATGGCCGTGGTGCTGGTGGTCGGGATGCTGGTCACGGCGAGCGGTCCCCACGCGGGCGACGAGCGCACCCAGCGCCTGGGCCTCGACCCGCAGACGATGGCCTGGCTGCACGCCGACATCGTCGTGCTGTGCGTCGGACTGCTCGCGGGTCTCCTCGTCGCGCTGCGCGCCACCGACGCGCCCGCCCGGCCGACCCGCGCCGGGACCCACCTGCTCGCGGCATTCCTGGCGCAGGGCCTCGTGGGCTACGTCCAGTTCTTCACCGCCGAGCCCTGGGCCCTCGTGGCGGTGCACGTCCTGCTCGCCACCGTCATCTGGTGGGCGACGGTCCAGCTGCTGCTGGCGACCCGCACCCGCGGATCGGGTCGGCCGGTGGATCCGGTCGCCGCGAGCTGACCGCGGCCGTGCTCGCTACCGGTACCGCGGCGCCGGATCCCACAGGATCTCGGTGATCATCGTGGTGCCGCCCACCGTCACGAGGGTGAACACCGTCATGCCCTCGCCGTAGGCGCCGGGCAGCTGGGCCGAGATCCGCGTCGGCACGGCCACCTGGTTGCCGAGCACCTCCGGGTCGCCGAGCAGCTCGCACCGAAACGACCGCAGCGAGATCTGGCAGTCGATGTACTTCTCGCCCGTGAAGGGGCCCGTGCCGACACGGTCCGCGCCGGCGGCCATCCACACGACGTCCGGGGCGACGACGTGCCGCAGTCGATCGGCGGCACCGGAGTTCACCGCGGTCAGGTAGGCCAGCACGGCGGCCACCTCGTGCGGGACCTCGCCAGGGCGCGAGTCCACATGGAGGCGCAACGCGCCCGTCCGCACCGCCAGGAGGACGGCCGCGAGCGCGGTCGCCACCCAGAACGAGCGCGGTCGCCGGGTCCCTCGGGTCGCACCCACCTTGGTCGTGGGTCCGAGCTCGACGTCCACCAGCGCGATCACCCCGCGACAGGAGGTGGCGCGGCCGACCCGCGTCCGCCGGTTCCAGGCTAGGACCGTCCGGCCGGACTCTCGCGCCGACGAGGACGCACCGCCACGACTGTCCGCAACCCGGTGCCTCGGACCAGCGCGCCCATCGG
>DATCCY010000085.1:0-21867 GCA_036510975.1 Candidatus Nanopelagicales bacterium | reverse complement strand
GCCCACGACCCGGCGACCACCAGGACCGCCGTCACCGAGCTGCTCGGCGAGCCCGCCGCTGCCGTCTGGTGCACACATCGGCCGGTGCTGCCGATCGTGCTGTCGGCCGTCGCCGCCGCACTCGACGTCGACCGCCGGCACGGGCCGATGTCCGACGCCCTCGACCCGCGGCTGAAGCCGGGGGCGGCCATCGTGCTGCACCGCGACGCCGGCGGCACGCTTGTCGCGGTCGACCGCCTCGACGGATGAGCGGGCTCCGGAGGCAGAAACACCCATCTGTACGGCTGTCGTTCACCTGTCGTTCACCTTCGACCCCCGGGACGGTCAACCCGCCTTCCTAGCGTCGGAGGCGTCCGCACATCACTTACCTCCTGGAGGACCAGGGTGAACATCACGGGGAAGGCGCGCCTCACGGCCGTCGCCATCATCGGAGCGCTCGCGCTCGCCGCCTGCGGCTCGGACAGCGGCTCGGGCTCCAGCAGCTCCGCCAGCGGTTCGGGCAACGCCAACTGCGTCACCGGCTCGATCAAGGCATCCGGCTCGAGTGCGCAGAAGAACGCGATGGCGGAGTGGATCAACGCCTACCAGACGAACTGCTCCGGGGCCACGATCGACTACCAGGCCAACGGCTCGGGCGCGGGCATCAAGGACTTCATCAACAAGCAGACCGCCTTCGCCGGCTCGGACTCCGCACTCAAGGACCAGGACAAGACCGACGCCGACGCGCGCTGCTCGACCGGCCCGGCCATCGACATCCCGATGGTCGGCGGCGCGATCGTGATGGCGTACAACGTCTCCGGCGTCGCCAAGCTGATCCTGACGCCTGACGTCATCGCCGGCATCTACAACAACACGATCACCAAGTGGAACGACCCGAAGATCGCCGCGGTCAACCCCGGGGTCACCCTTCCGGACGCCACCATCGCGGCCTTCCACCGCAGTGACTCGTCGGGCACGACCGACAACTTCACGAAGTTCCTGGGCACCGTGTCGGCCAGCTCGTGGACCTACCCCCACGCCAAGGACTGGCCCGCAGCCGTCAAGGGCGGACAGGGCGCCAAGGGCTCGGACGGGGTCGCCAGCGCGGTGAAGTCGACCGCCAACTCGATCGGCTACATGGAGCTGTCGTTCGCACAGGACGCGAAGCTCTCCACCGCGTGGGTCGACAACGGCGGCGGCGCCATCGAGGCGACCTCGCAGAACGCCGCGTCCACGATCGCCTCGGCGACCGTGACCGGCACCGGCAACGACCTCGCGCTCAAGATCGACTACACCACGAAGACCGGCTACCCGATCGTCCTGGTGACCTACGAGATCACCTGCGAGAAGGGCCTCGACGCCGCTCTGGTCCCGCTGACCAAGTCGTTCCTGACCTACACGGCGGGCGACGAGGCGCAGGGCAAGCTCACCAACCTGGGCTACGTCGCGATCACCGGCGACCTGCTCACGAAGGTGCGAACCGCGGTTTCCTCGATCTCCTGACGCTAGTGTCTGCAGGGGTGGCGGGACACGTCCCGTCACCCCTGCACCCGCTCCGACACCTCGGCGGTCTGACCAGATGAGCACAACAGTCGAGCCCCCTGGCGCCCCCGCGCCCGCGACTGCGGCGGCGGGCATCAAGGGTGCCGCGGTCCGCCGGGGAGATCGCGTCTTCCTCGGCCTCTCTCGCGGCAGCGGCATCGTCATCCTCGTGACGATGGCGGCGATCGCCGTCTTCCTGGTGTGGAAGGCGATCCCGTCGCTGCAGGCCAACACGGCCAACTTCTTCACGACCAGCGAGTGGTCACCCGATGCCAACCCCGCATTCTTCGGCATCGCGGCGCTGACCTTCGGCACGCTCATGACGGCGCTCATCGCGATGCTCCTCGCGGTCCCGGTCGGCATCGGCATCGCGCTGTTCATCGCGCACTACGCCTCGCGCCGCCTGGCCACCGTCCTCGGCTTCATCACCGACCTGCTGGCCGCAGTGCCCTCGATCATCTTCGGCATGTGGGGCATCGAGTTCCTCACGCCGCACCTGACCGGTCTCGGCGAGTGGCTCACCACCTACCTCGGCTTCATCCCGCTCTTCAAGAACGACCTGGGGATCTACTCCCGCTCGATCATGAACGCCGGCATCGTCCTCGCGATCATGGTGCTCCCGACCATCTCCGCCATCAGCCGCGAGGTGTTCGTGCAGACGCCGCGGGCCCACATCGAGGCCTCGCTGGCGCTCGGGGCCACGCGCTGGGAGATGGTGCGGATGGGGATCTTCCCGTTCGCCCGCCCCGGCATGATCTCCGCGTCGATGCTCGGCCTGGGCCGCGCGCTCGGCGAGACCATCGCGGTGGCCCTCATGCTCAGCGCGACGTACGACATCAACTGGCACATCACCGAGCCCGGGGGCATCACCTTCGCCGCCAACATCGCGCTCAAGTGGAACGAGGCGGGCACCATCGGGCTCTCCGCCCTGATCGCGAGCGGGCTGGTGCTCTTCGTGATCACCCTCGCGGTCAACATGTCCGCGCGGATCATCATCGCGCGCCGCTCCGACTTCTCGGGGGCGAACTGATGTCGGGCCTCACCCGGACCGAGCGCGACGAGTCCGAGGCGCTGCTGCACTCGGCGCTCGCCGGCGGCAAGCTCCCCCGGTGGGCCGTTCCCGCCGTCGCGGTGGGCGCCCTCCTCGTCGCGATGCTGCTCAACGTGACGACCTCGGTCGACGGGGTCGCCGGCACGCTGATCGTCGCCGTGCTCCTGTTCCTCGTGGGACAGACCGCGTGGAGCTTCACCGTCGAGGGCCGCCGCCACGCGGTCGACCGTCTCGCCACCACCGGCATCTACGCGACGTTCCTCATCGCCCTGGCGCCGCTCGTCGCGGTCCTCGCCACGGTCATCGTGCGCGGCATCGGGGTCATCTCCGCCGAGTTCCTCACCACCTCGATGCGCAACATCTCCCCGCGTTCCGAGGGAGGTGGCGTCTACCACGCGCTGATCGGGACGCTGGAGCAGGTCGGCATCGCCGCCCTCATCGGCATCCCGCTCGGGATCCTCACCGCGATCTACCTCGTGGAGTACGCCCCGTCGTCGAAGACGAGGCGGCTGAGCCGTTCGATCAGCTTCTTCGTCGACGTCATGACAGGAGTGCCGTCGGTCGTCGTCGGCCTCTTCGTCTACACCGCGTTCATCCTCACTCTGGGCATGCAGCGCTCGGGCTTCGCCGGGTCGATCGCGCTGACGATTCTCATGCTGCCGGTGGTCGTGCGCTCGACCGAGGAGATGCTGCGCATCGTGCCGCGTGAGCTGCGCGAGGCGTCCTACGCGCTGGGCATCCCCAAGTGGCGCACGATCCTCAAGATCGTCCTTCCCACGGCGACCGCGGGGATCATCACCGGCTCGATGCTTGCCGTCGCCCGCGTGGCCGGCGAGACCGCTCCGCTGCTGCTCACGACGTTCCTGTCGCAGTCGATCAACGCCAACCCGTTCAAGGGTCCGCAGGCTGCCCTGCCGACCTTCATCTGGGACCAGTTCACCAGTGCGACCGACGCTTCGGTCAACCGTGCGTGGGGCGCCGCACTGGTGCTCATCGTGCTGGTGATGGTCCTCTACCTCGCCGCCAAGATCATCTCGCGCTTCACCGGCGTGAAGAACTCCTGACCGCGCTCCTCGACGAGAGACACCACCCATGGCCAAGCGCATCGACGTCACCGACCTCGACATCTACTACGGCTCGTTCAAGGCCGTCGAAGGCGTCACCTTCTCGGTGGAGCCACGTTCCGTCACCGCGTTGATCGGCCCCTCGGGATGCGGCAAGTCCACGGTGCTGCGCAGCCTTAACCGGATGCACGAGGTCATCCCGGGCGCCTACACCGACGGCAAGGTCCTGCTCGACGGCGAGGACATCTACGGCTCCGACGTCGACCCGGTCAACGTGCGACGCACGATCGGCATGGTCTTCCAGCGCCCGAACCCGTTCCCCACGATGTCGATCAAGGACAACGTGCTCGCCGGGCTCAAGCTCGAGGGCGGTCGGCGCAGCAAGGGCGACCAGACCGAGATCGTCGAGCGCTCGCTGCGCGGGGCCAACCTGTGGGACGAGGTCAAGGACCGCCTCGACCGTCCCGGCGCCGGGCTCTCCGGCGGTCAGCAGCAGCGGCTGTGCATCGCCCGCGCCATCGCCATCGAGCCGCAGGTGCTGCTCATGGACGAACCCTGCTCGGCCCTGGACCCGATCTCCACCCTGGCCATCGAGGACCTGATCGAGGAGCTCAAGGAGCAGTTCACGATCGTCATCGTCACGCACAACATGCAGCAGGCGGCCCGCGTCTCCGACACCACGGCGTTCTTCAACCTCGCCGGCGTGGGGAAGCCCGGCAAGCTCGTCGAGATCGCCACCACCCCGGTGATGTTCTCCACCCCGACCCAGCAGGCCACCGAGGACTACATCTCCGGCCGCTTCGGCTGAGCCCCCGATCGGAGCCGCACGGTGCTGACCCACGTCGTCTCGTTCACGTTCACCGACGCCGAGGACCGGTACGAGGCCCGGACCCGGCTCGAGGCGCTGCCGGCCCTGATCGAGGCCATCCGCTCGTTGCGGACGGGTCTCGACGAGCTCGGCGACCCGGGCGCCGCACACCTCGTGCTCATCACCACCCACGACGACGTGGCGGGGCTGCGCGCCTACCAGGAGCACCCGGTGCACGAGGAGTTCGGGGCCTGGGTGCGCCCCCTGCTCGCCGACAAGGCCGTGGTCGACTTCACGGGCTGACCAGGCCCAGGGCAGCCCGTCCGGGCGTCCCGGCCGCACGGCGTGCCCTGGGCCGATCTCAGGACTCCGCCCTGCGTCTCCCGGCCACGGGGGCTAGCGTGGCCCGGTGAGCTTCCCCCGCCACCGGCGTCACCATGACCCCGCCCTGCCCGACGCACCGGGACACGAGGTGCGCGTCGAGGACGGTCGCTTCACCACCGCCGTCTGCTCGTGCGGCTGGCACGGCGCCGGCCGCCGCAACCGCGCCACGGCCCGGGAGGAGGCCCGCGACCACGCCCTGCTCTACGCCGACGGCAGCGAGCTGGCCGCAGCGGTGCCGAGCGCGCCGTCCGAGGACGTCGCGCTGCCGGACGTCGTGCTCCCGGACGCCGACCGCGCCGACGCCTGAGCCCGGACCCGCGCGAGGTTCCGCAGTCCCATCCGGGTGAAGATCGGTGCCGACCGCAGCATGAGGTCGGGTGCGCACGACATGAGGCGCACCTGAGCGCCCCGCCACCGCGGCACGCTGCTCACCAGCCGCGGTCGCCGGAGCACCGCCACCACGCGGTCGGCCACCTGGGCCGGCTCCGCGACACGCGGGGCCGAGAACGACAGCGCCACCGCGTCGTCGTCGAGCACATCGGTCAGCATCGGCGTCAGCATGCCGTCAGGACATACGGCGCTGAGCCGGACGTCGCTCACACCCGACGCCGCGAGCTCGGCCTGCAGGCCGAGGGTGAAGGACAGCACCCCCGCCTTCGTGGCGGCGTAGACCGCCTCGCCCGGCACCGGTACCCACGACGCCAGCGAGGCGATCGACACCACGTGCCCGCCGCCGTGCTCGCGCATGGACGCCACCGCCGCGCGGGTGCCGTGGATGACGCCGAGGAGGTTGACCCGCACGACCCGCTCGACGAGCTCGTCGGGCTGGGTCGCGGCGTCGCCGGCGCCGAGGACGCCCGCGTTGTTGACCCAGACCGCGGGCCGCAGCTCGGTGGCCAGGGCTCGGCACGCGGCCGGGTCGGTGACGTCGAGGACACGGTCGGTGCCCTGAAGGTCGACACCCACGACGTCGTAGCCGGCCCGGTCGAGCCGCTCGACCAGCACGCGGCCGAGGCCGCCCGCCGCTCCGGTCACCACGGCGACCGGTCGGCTCACGCCGGCTCGACCTTCTGGCCCTTGCCCACCACGATGATCCCGCTGTCGCTCACGGTGTAGCGCTCGCGGTCGAGCTCGAGGTTGACACCGACCTGTGCACCGTCGGGCACCTGCACGTTCTTGTCGAGGATGGCCCGGCGTACCACGGCCCCGCGCCCGATCTTGACGCCCGGCATGACCACCGCGCCCTCGACGTAGGCGCCCTCGCGGATGTTGACGTCGTAGGACAGCACCGAGTTGCGCACGTGCGCCCCGGCGATGATCGAGCCCGCACCGACCATCGACTCGTGGCTGTTGCCGCCCTCGACGAACTTGGCGGGCGGCAGCGGGGGCAGGTGGCTGAGGATCGGCCAGTGCCGGTTGTAGAGGTTGAAGATCGGGTGCACGGACACGAGGTCCATGTGCGCGTCGTGGTAGGCGTCGAGCGTCCCGACGTCGCGCCAGTAGCCCTTGTCGCGGTCGGTCGACCCCGGGACCAGGTTGTCGTCGAAGTCGTAGACCTGCGCCATGCCCTGGGCGGTCATCATCGGGATGATGTTGCCGCCCATGTCGTGGACCGAGCCGTCGTCGCCGGCGTCGATGCGCAGCGCCTCGACCAGGACGTCTGTGGTGAAGACGTAGTTGCCCATGGACGCGTAGCAGTGGTCGGGGTCGCCGGGGATGGTCGGCGGGTCCTTCGGCTTCTCGAGGAAGCGCGTGATGGTCCGACCGTCGGCGCCGGTCTCGATGACGCCGAACTGGCTCGCCTGCTCCTTCGGCACCCGGATGCCCGCGACCGTGACCCCGGCGCCGGACGCCTTGTGCTGGTCGACCATCTGCTGCGGGTCCATGCGGTAGACGTGGTCGGCGCCGAAGACCACGACGTAGGTCGGGCTCTCGTCGTAGACGAGGTTGAGGCTCTGGAAGATGGCGTCGGCGCTGCCGGTGTACCACCGCGGACCGAGGCGCTGCTGGGCCGGCACGGGGGTGATGTAGTTGCCGAGCAGGGTCGACATCCGCCAGGTGGTGGTGATGTGGCGGTCGAGGGAGTGGCTCTTGTACTGGGTCAGCACGCAGATCCGCAGGTAGCCGGCATTCACCAGGTTCGAGAGGACGAAATCGACGAGGCGGTAGGCACCGCCGAACGGCACGGCCGGTTTCGCCCGGTCGGCCGTCAGGGGCATCAGCCGTTTGCCCTCGCCGCCGGCGAGGACGATTCCGAGCACATCGCGGTTGGCCACGTGCTCACCGTAGCCGGGGGCCTACGCTGGCGCCCGTGTTGCGAGTAGGAATCCTCACCAAGGAATGGCCGCCCGAGGTCTACGGCGGTGCCGGCGTCCACGTCGAGGAGCTGGTGCGCGAGCTGCGACCGCTGGCCGACGTCCGGGTGCACGCCTTCGGGCCGACCCGGACGGGTGCCCACGGCCACACCGTGCCGCCCGGGTACGAGAACGTGAACGCGGTGCTGCAGACCATCGCCGTGGACCTCGACATGGTCCGGGCCCTCGACCACGTCGACGTCGTCCACTCGCACACCTGGTACACGAACCTCTCCGGCCACCTCTCGGCCGAGCTGCTCGGTGTCCCGCACGTGCTCACCGCCCACTCCCTGGAGCCGCGGCGCCCGTGGAAGGCCGAGCAGCTCGGCGGCGGCTATCGCATCTCCTCCTGGCTCGAGTCCTCCGCCTACCGCGAGGCCGCCGGGATCATCGCGGTGTCCGACGGGATGCGTCTCGACGTCCTCGACGCCTACCCCTTCATCGACCCGGACCGGGTCCACGTCGTGCGCAACGGGATCGACACGGTGAAGTGGCAGCCGCAGGAGTCCACCGACCTGCTCGAGCAGTACGGCGTCGACCCCGGGCGGCCCTACGTCGTCTTCGTGGGGCGCATCACGCGGCAGAAGGGCATCGCGCACCTGCTGCGCTCCGCCGAGCACTTCGACCCCGAGCTGCAGCTCGTGTTCTGCGCGTCCGCGCCCGACACCCCCGAGATCGCCGCCGAGACCAAGGCGCAGATCACCGTGCTGCGCGAGCGTCGCAGCGTCGTCTGGATCGAGGAGCACGCGCCGCGCAACGTCGTTGCGCAGCTGCTCAGCCACGCGCTCGCGTTCCTCTGCCCCTCGGTCTACGAGCCCCTCGGGATCGTCAACCTCGAGGCGATGGCCTGCCACACTGCCGTGGTGTCCTCCGACGTCGGCGGGATCCCCGAGGTCGTCGCGGACGGCGAGACCGGGATCGTCGTGCCCTACACGCCGCACGACGCCGCGGACTTCGAGCGCCGGTTCGCCGACGCGGTGAACTCGCTGGCCGCCGAGCCGGCTCGGGCGCGCGCGCTCGGTGACCGCGGACGCGAGCGCGCGGTCGATCACTTCGGGTGGCAGGTCGTGGCGCAGAAGACGATCGAGGTCTATCTCGCTGCGGGGGCAGTTCCGGGCGCCTTGGCCCCGTGACCGTCTTCGAGACCCCGCCGGTCGAGCAGGTCGACCGGCGGCCGCTGCTCGGCTACGCGACGTACCTCGTCGCAGCCACGTTGTTCGCGCTCAACGGCACGGTCAGCAAGTACATCCTGCTCGAGGGCGTGCCGTGGTACCGCCTCTCGCAACTGCGGGTGTCGGCCGCGTTCGTGATCCTGCTGGCGGTCGTGGCGGTCACGAACCGCGCGGCGCTGCGGCTACGGCGCAGCGAGGTGCTGCGGATCGCGGCGTACGGGATCCTCGGCGTGGCCGCCACCCAGTCGCTCTACTTCGTGGCGATCCTGCGGCTGCCCGTCGGGGTCTCGCTGCTCTTCGAGTTCACCGCCCCGATCATGGTGGCGCTGTGGTTCCGCTTCGTGCTGCGCGAGCCGGTGCGCGACCGGGTGTTCGCCGCGCTGGTCCTCGCGCTCGTCGGACTCGCGATGGTGGCGCAGGCGTGGCAGGGGCTCTCCCTCGACCTCGTCGGAGTCCTCGCCGCGCTCGCCGCCGCGGCGGCGCTCGCCTTCTACTACGTGGAGGGCGAGAAGCTCGTCGTGGACCGCGACCCCGTCTCGCTCACCATGTGGGGGTTCGGCGCCGCGACGCTGTTCTGGGCGGTCGTCTGCCCCTGGTGGTCGTTCCCCTTCGACGAGCTCTCGTTCAGCCAGGCGTTCGGCGAGGGCGGTCCTGTGCTTTCGTCGTGGGTCTACATCGGCTACATGGTCGTGCTCGGCACCGTCGTGCCGTTCGCGCTCGTGCTGCAGTCGCTGCGCCACCTCCGCGCCACGCAGGCCTCCGTCGTCGGCATGACCGAGCCGGTGATCGCCTCGGTGATCGCGTGGGTGTTCCTCGGCGAGATCCTCACACCCGTGCAGATCGTCGGCGGCGTCGTCGTGCTCGTCGGCATCGTCCTGGCCGAGACGTCGCGCTGACCGTGCCCGCGTCGGCCTGCTATCTGGTGGGATGTGGGCCGTGACCCTGACCGCCGACCCCGGACCGGAGCGCCCGCCCGGGCCCGCGCGGGACCGCGGGGTGGATCTGGCGTCGGGCACCGACTCCGGTCGGGTCAGCACGACGGCCGTGGCTCAGGCCGTCGTGACGACGGCGCTCGAGGCCGTCGACCCGGTCGCCGCCGACCGCGCCGCGTCGGTCCGCGAGTGGCGCAAGGACTACCTCGCGCCCTATCGCGACCTCGTCGTCGTCGGGACCTGCGACGCGGACTCCGCCGACGCGGTGGCACGGGCCGGGCTCGCCGAGCTGCACGCCCGGTCGACGTTCCACCGCGGGGACGCCGTACCCCTGCTGAGCGCGACGACGACCTGGACGGAGCCGGCCTTCGAGTCGGTCACCATCGTGGGCGCCGCGAGTCGCGACACCGGCCTGTCGGTGCCCTTCCGCGGCAAGCGCCTGTTCGGTCCCGAGGTACGCCGCCGGCTCGACGCCTGGGTCGCGGAGGGCGTGGTCGAGCGCGGGTTCGCGACGTCGATCCACACCCTGCTCGACCACCCGGAGTGGCTCGACCTGTCCGACGTGACTGTCGTGGTGCTCGGCGCGGGTGCCGAGATGGGGCCGCTGCGCTCGCTGCTGCGCTGGGGCGCGACGGTGGTGGCCGTCGACCTGCCTCGGCCCGAGGTGTGGGCTCGCGTGATCGCGACGGCGCGGTCGTCGTCGGGGACGCTCTGCGTCCCGGTGCCGATCGGGTCGAACCCGAAGGACGACCGCGCGCTCGCCGCCGTGGCCGGGATCGACCTGATCCGCCAGCTCCCCGAGCTGCACGCCTGGGTCTCCGAGGTGCAGGCACCGTTCACCCTCGGCACCTACACCTACGCCGACGGCGCCACCCACGTGCGGGTCGCCCTGGCGGCCGACGCGCTCGCGCAGGCGCTGCTGGCCGTGCGGTCCGACGTCGGCCTGGCGTTCCTCGCCACCCCCACCGACGTCTACGCCGTGCCTGCGAGCGCGGTCGAGGAGTCGCGACGGCGCTGGGGCGCGCGCGGGCTGTCCGGGCTCGCCCAGCTGCCGCTGCGCGCGGTGGGCCGGTTCGCGCCGAACTACCCCGAGACCGTGGAGGCCGAGCGCGGCCCGGTCGGCATCGCCGACTGCCTCGTCCTGCAGCAGGGTCCGAGCTACGCCCTCGCGAAGCGGCTGCAGCGCTGGCGTGCCACGCAGTCGCGTCGCGACGGCGTGTGGGCCTCGCTCAACATCGCGCCGGCGACCCGCACCCGATCGGTCGTGAAGAACCGCGCCCTCGCGGCGGCTTACGCCGGTGCGCACCGCTTCGGCGTCGAGGTGTTCGAGCCTGCGACGTCGAACACCCTGATGGCCGCACTGCTCGTGCACGACCTGCGGTCGCCGTCGGCGGTCGCGCGTCCCGGCGCCGACCTCGCGCACCCCGACGACGCCTGGTCGTATCAGGCCGCGCACGGAGGACTGTGGCGCTCGGCGTACGCGCCGCGCTCCGTGCTGGGGATCGCCGCGGCCCTCGGGGTCGTCACCCGAGGCTGACCGACGTGACGGGCCGGGGTCAGGAGGGCTCGGCGTCGGCGAAGGTGTCGACCCAGAGGTCGATCGGCAGCGTGCCGAGGTCGTTGAGGATCGCGGCGCTCAGGCTGATCGCCGCGTCGCCGTCGTGCTCCTCGACGTAGCAGGTCCAGGTGAGGCGATACCCGTCGTGACGCAGCTCCCGCAGGGCGAGGTGGAGCGGCGCGAGGCGGTCGAGCAGGGCGCGGAGCTGGATCTCGAGGTCGCCCTCGACCGGGCTGTCGAGCGCCCAGTGGGAGTGCTCGCGCACCCGCGTGCCGTGGGCGAAGCTGTCCCCGATCTCGAAGGACTCCGTCGGCTCGACGCCGAGGGTCTCGGAGACGTGCGCTGCGCCGAGCGACTCGTGCTGCAGCGCCAGAGCCGCTCTCGTCCGGATGACTGCCATGCGTCCATCCTGCTCAGGGTCGCGGCGCGTGTCATCCGGCGCAACGTCAGGAGGCCGACCCTCGAGGTCGGGCCGAACCCCTGGTCCTGCGAGGGGATGCACGAGCAGAATCCGTCCACGAGCCCGGTCGGACCGGTTCGGTTCGTTTCGGTACAGAGAGGGGCGACGATGACAGCGACGAATCCGATCGACGTGCGCGACATGGCGATCGTCCACCAGACCTTCCGCAGGGCCTACGGCGAGAGCACTCGGCTGGTCCGCGCCACCCCCACGCCGTCGGCCGCGCGCGTGAGGTTCCTGGCCGACCACATCGACTTCGGCGTGGGGATGCTGCACCACCACCACGAGGGCGAGGACGAGCTGCTCTACCCCGTCCTCATCGCCAAGGTGCCCGAGCAGGCGGCGCACACCGAGGAGGTCGAGCACGAGCACCAGCTCGTCGCCGGCGCGATCGACGCCGTGAGCACTGCATGCTCCGGGTGGCGGCGCCGGCCCACGGCGGAGACGGGCGAGGCGCTCGCGGCAGCGCTCGACAGTCTCAACGCGCAGCTCCAGCCGCACCTCGACGACGAGGAGCGCGACATCGTGCCGCTCGCCGCCGTGACGCTGACGCAGGAGGAGTGGGAGGCCATCGGCGAGCACTCCCGGTCCCAGATCCCCCGGAACAAGATGGCCATCGCGTTCGGGATGCTCCTCGAGCCCCTCGACGACTCCGACCGTGCCTACATGAAGGCGACGCTGCCCGCGCCCGTCCGGCTGCTCTACCCGCTCCTCATCCAGCGTCCGTGGACGAAGTACGCGACGACCCTGCGCAACGGGTCCTGAGGTCGCTCCTGGAGGCGGCCGGCTCCGCCGGCCTCCGGGCTGCCTCAGGCGGTGTCGGGAGCCTGCGGCTGCGGTGCCTCGGGCCTGTCGAGGCCGAGGACGGCGAGCACGTCGGAGCCCAGCCGAGGCTCCTCGGTCCGGGCGGCGTCGGCGTCGAGCTCCGCGGCGTCGGGCAGGGCGATGAGCAGCACCGGAGCGCCCCCGTCGACCGGACGCAGCACCCCGCGGGCGTACGACGGCAGCGCGGCCGGCACGTCGTCGTGCTCACGCACGAGCTCGCGCGGCGTCTGGACAGCGAGCACGCGATCGACCACGAGGCCGACCTGGTGACGCCACATCGGGAGCAGCACGTCCCCCGTCCGGGACCGGTCCGAGCGCAGGTCGACGACGGGCACCGAGCGGCCGCGGGCGTCGACGAGCGCGACACCGTGCCCGTAGGAGGCGCGCGAGTCCGGGAGCAGCTCGAGCCGCGCCGCACGGACGATCTCGCGCACCTCGACGACCGACACCGAGAACGCCGTGGTGCCGACCTGGAAGACGACGTAGCCCTCGGCGGCGACGACCGCGGCGGTCTCGGTGACCTCGGAGGACGGCGCGGGCGTCGACGCCTCGACCTGCTCCGGTGCGGCGGCGGCCGCGGGACGGAACGAGGCGGCGCGGCGCGGCCGAGCCGGTGCGACGGCATCCGGTGACACCGCCTCGGGTGCGACCGGGCGCGGGGAGGGCGCGACCGGCGAGCGTCGACGCCGCGGCGCCACCTCGACCGCCGTCGCCTGCTCGGGGGTGGCCGGCGTCGTGCCGCCGGTCGGCACCTCGGGCGACGGCGACGCCTCGCTGCGGGTGAAGCGCGACGGCATCTCCGGGACGAAGACGGCGGTCACGGCAGGGCCTCGGCGACTCGGCGGTCGCACTCGTCGGCGAGCCGACGGCACAGCACGACGAGCTGCTGCACATCGCACCCGTCGAGCAGGTCGTCGAGCTCGATCTGGTCGGTGACGGGCAGGGCCACAGCGGCCGCGCGGTACTCGCGCGCGGCACCGCCGTGCTCGCCGCAGCGCGAGAGGGCGCCGGCGAGCTGGAACCGGGCATGACCGGCCTTGGGCGCGAGGTAGACGGCCTTGCGCAGGGCCACGAGCGCCCCCTCGTCGTCGCCGACCGTCGCCCGCGCCCGGCCCTCGACGATGTAGGCGTCCACCTCGAACGGGCTCGCGCAGGACGCTGCGGCCGCCAGCCGTGCGGCCTCGGCGTACCGGGTCTGGGCGAGCGCCTCGCGCGCCTGGCGCAGCAGCTCGGTCGCATGGTCCGGGTCGGGCATCGCGTCGGTCGACCGGTGCGCGGCCGACGGCGCCTCGGGCCACGACTCGCGCGCCCGCTGCAGCGGCGTACGCCGGACCTCGCGTCGCGGCGCCGCGTGCACCACCGGCTCGGGCCCGGCGACCACCGGCTCGGGCACGGCGGGCAGGTCCTTGCGGTAGGCGAACGCATCGCCGAGGGTCACCAGGGTGAAGGCGTCGGTGACCTGCCACAGCGTCTCGGCATGCCCCACGACGAGGTAGCCGCCCGCGCCCAGCACGCCGTGGAAGCGCCCGACGAGATCGCGCATCGTGTCGCGGGAGAAGTAGATCGTGACGTTTCGGCAGACCACGAGGTCGACCTCGCCGGGCTCGAAGGGCGGCTCGTCGGTCACGAGGTTGTGCAGGCGTACGTCGACCGTCGCGCGGATCTCGGGCACGACGGCGTAGGACCCGTCCTCGTCCTCGGTGAACCAGCGGTCGAAGGCCCGCTGGTCGACCAGCGCGACCGAGCGACCCGAGTAGCGCGCGCGCTGCGTCGCCGCGACGGCGACGGAGGACAGGTCGGTGGCCACGATGCGCACCTTCGGCGCCTCGGGCAGGCTCGCCGCGACCTCGGCCGCGAGCATGGCGAGGGAGTAGGGCTCCTCCCCCGTCGAGCAGCCGGCGCTCCACACCGTGAGGGTGCGGCCGCGCGCGACCGCACGGCGCATCAGCTCGGGCAGCAGGCGCCGACGCAGCGCGTCCATCTGCGGCGGGTTCCGGAAGAAGTGCGTCTCGGGGATGGTGACGTCGTCGAGCAGCCGTTGCCGCTCGTCGGCCCCCGCAGGGGCGCTGATCCGGGCGAGGTAGGCGCCGAGGTCGGCCGCGCCGGTCGCGGCGATCCGGTCGCCGACGATGCTGGCCAGCGCCGGGCGCCGGCTCTGGTCGAACACGAGCCCCGCCTGCTGGGCGAGGAAGCCGGCGAGCGCGGCGTACTCCGCGTCGGTGAGGGTGCGCGACCGCAGGACGACGGAGGTCACCTCACACCGCCTTGGTGACGCGCAGGCGGTGGACCGCGTCGACGATGCCCGCGGCGATATCCGGCAGCGGGAGCTCGATGTCGAGACCGTCGAGCGCGGCTGCGGCGGCGGGCATGCCCCACACCGCGCTCGTGCCCTCGTCCTGGCCGATGGTGAAGGCTCCGACCCGGCGCATCGCCAGCATCCCCGCCGCACCGTCACGGCCCATGCCGGTGAGCAGTACGCCCACGGCACGCTCGCGGCAGACCTCGGCCACCGAGCGCAGCGTCGAGTCGATCTCCGGCACGTGGAACTGGTCAGGTCGCGGGTCCACGATGGACAGGCGCAGCCCCTGCTCGATCACGAGGTTGCCGTCGCTGGGAGCCAGCACGATGTGGCCCCGACGCAGCCGGTCACCGTTGAGGGCGACCGACACCGGCATCGCGACGACGCCGTCGAGCCACTGGGCGAGTCCCTCGACGAACCCCTCGGCCATGTGCTGCACGACGACGACGGGCACGTCGAGGTCGGCGGGCAGGGCGCTGAGGATGACGGCGAGGGCGGGCGGCCCGCCTGTGGAGGCGCCGATGACGACGACGCTCGGACGAGCGGATCGACCCTCGTCCGGCGTACGGCGACGTCCGAGGGTCCCGGCGGGCTCGGTGCCGGTGGCCAGGCCGCGCTCGCGCAGCCGGCCGCGCGGATGGGTGATGACCCGTACGCGGCTCGCGACCATGAGGTGCCGTGCGAGGGCGCGTGAGTAGGCGACCGGCCCGAGGCCCTCGGTGCCCGGCGTGACGAGGTCGACCGCGCCGGCGGCGAGCGCGATGTCGGCGTGCTCGGCGGCAGCGCCGGTGAGCACGATGGGCGTCGCGGAGCGGCCCATCACGCGCTCGACGAGCTCGAGGCCGCCGGCCGCCATCGCGAGGTCGAGCAGCACCGTGTCGGGCTCGTGCTCGCAGACGGCGTCGACGCCCTCGTCGACCGTGCGGACCGCGGCGACCACGTCGATGCCGGCGCTCGCGAGCAGCTGGCCGAGGCGCGTGAGCCGGACATGGGTGCCCGCGACGACGACCGCCGTGACCGGGCGTGCGGGTTCCACCGGCAGGCCGGCGTCCTGAAGCGACGACGTCACGCCCTGCCTCCTCACGCTGACCCCGTTCGGCGGCATGCCACGCAGGCGCTGCCCGTGGTTCGAGGTTCGTCACGATCGCCGCGAACCTTGAGGTCGCCGACCGCACGGATCCCACCGCCGAGGCGCGAGTACCTGGTCCAACGGTCGCTGCCGGAGGTCTGTCGGCGACGGTTGGACCAGGTGCTCGTGGCCGGGGGGACCGGGTCAGGTCAGGGCGAAGACGGCGGCGGCGGAGGTGACGTCGCCGTTGCGGCCAGTGAGCTTGTAGGTGCCCTTGGTGGCCGAGGGCTGGTTGGCCGGGCAGTCCTTCTTCGAGAGCTTGCCGAGCCAGGTGACGGCGACGGAGTAGGACTGCGCCGGCGCCATCGTGACGACCTGGGAGCCGCCGCCGGGGCTGCAGTCGTCGGACGACCAGACCCGGACCGAGCCCGAGGTGATGACCAGCTCGTTCTGCGACGCGCCGATGTCCCGGGTGCACGCAGTCGTCGAGGTGTTCTCGATCTTCATCCGCAGATGGGGGGTGGCACCGACGGGATAGCTAGCCGCGTCGGTCGACGCCGTCACCGTGATCTGGTCCTTGGTGCAGGCCGTCGGCCCCGTCGAGGTGGGCTTGGGCGACGTCGTGGGGCTCGTGGACGGCGTGGCGGTGTGGCCGGAGGAGGCGCTCGAGGACGCGCCGCTCGGCGTGGACGACGGGGTCGGGGAGGCCGTCGGCGTACCCCCGCCGCGACCGGTGAGCAGCCAGCGGACCCCGAGCAGCAGCACGAGCAGCACCACCACCACGAGGGCGCGACGCACCCAGTAGACGCCCGGGGACTGCGGTCCGGTCGGGTGCATCAGCGTGCTCACGGGCCCGACGCTACCGGGCGTGGCGCGCCCAGGCGGCCCGGGTGCGAGGATGCGCGCGAGATGCCCGCCTCTCCCCTGCACGCGCCGCTGCTCGCGTGGTACGCCGGACACGCCCGCGACCTGCCCTGGCGCAGGCCCACGTCCGACGCCTGGGGGGTGCTCGTGAGCGAGGTCATGCTCCAGCAGACGCCGGTCGACCGCGTGGTCCCGGCGTGGGAGGCGTGGCTCGCCCGGTGGCCCTCACCGGCCGCGCTGGCCGCCGAACCACCGGGCGAGGCCGTGCGGATGTGGGGTCGGCTGGGCTACCCGCGGCGGGCGTTGCGCCTGCACGCGGCCGCGCTCGACTGCGTGGACCGGTTCGACGGACGGGTGCCGTCGGCGTACGACGACCTGCGGTCGCTCCCCGGGGTGGGCGACTACACGGCCGCCGCCGTGCTGTCCTTCGCCCACGGCCGCCGCGCGGTCGTGCTCGACACGAACGTGCGGCGCGTGCTGGCGCGGCTGCTGGCCGGCGACGCCCTCCCCCGGCCGTCGGTGACGGTCGCCGAGCGTGCGGCGGCCGACGGCGTGCTGCCCGACGACGACGCCACCGCGGCGACCTGGTCGGTCGCGGTGATGGAGCTCGGGGCGCTCGTGTGCACCGCGGCCTCGCCGTCGTGCGGGGCGTGCCCGGTCGCGGGGTCGTGCGCGTGGCTGGCCGCCGGAGCGCCGGCCTACGACGGCCCCGCGCGCAAGGTCCAGCGGTTCGCCGGCACCGACCGCCAGGTGCGCGGCCGGTTGATGGCCGTGCTGCGCGAGGCCCACAGTCCCGTGCCGAAGGAGCTGCTCGACGCCGTGTGGGACGAGCCCGTCCAGCGCGAGCGCGCCCTCGACACCCTCGTGTCCGACCGCCTCGTCACCCCCCTCCTCGACGGCACCTACACCCTCCCCACGTATCCATGAAGGACGCCTTGGTTCTATAGAGGACAACAAACTCCGCCTTCATCGCGAACGCTGCGCCGCTGCGACGACAAGTGAGGAGCGTGGGAGACCCGATGGGCTGCGACGACGACCTCGCCGCGACGCTGGCCCGGTCGTGCCGCGAGCCCGAGGCGTTCGCCGACGTCGTGCGCGCCCTGAGCCCGCCGATCCACGCCTACTTCGCCCGACGCGCCGCCCGCGACGCCGACGACCTGCTCGCCGAGCTCTGGGTGCGGGCCTACGCCGCGCGGCGCACGTTCGACCCCGCACGCGGCACGGTCCGGGTCTGGTCCTTCGGGATCGCACGGTACGTGCTTCTCGCCCACTGGCGGCGCGTCGTCGACCTTCCGCACGACGGAGCCGCGCACGAGGGGACGTCCGACCCGTGGCCGGAGGTCGACGACCGTCTCGCGGCCGCAGCCGTCGCCCCCGCCCTGCGCGCGGCCATCGCCGAGCTCCCCGCCGTCGAGCGCGAGCTGCTCCTGCTCGTCGCGTGGGACGGCCTGACCCCGACCGAGGCGGCCGCGGTCGTCGGCGTACCCGCTCCGACGGCGCGGACGCGCCTGTTCCGCGCCCGTGAGCGCATCCGCGAACGGTTGGCCGACACCGCGCAAGTGGGAGTCCTCGCATCAGACTCGACCCGAGGGGTGACCTCATGACCGACCCGACTCCCGACCTAATCACCGACGACGACGTCCTCGCCGCCTACGACGACCTGCCGGGCTGGGACGCCGTGCACGCCTCCGGCGCCGTCGCTCCCGTCGCGGTCGCCGCCGTCGACCAGGCGGTCGCGGTGGTCGCTGCCGAGTCGACGCTCGACGAGCTCGACCCCGTGCCCGCGACCCGTCACCGCGGACGGCGTCGCGGCCTCGTGGCCGTCGGCCTCGTGGCCGCGGTGACGGCGGCCGTCGTCGTACTCCCGTCGGCCCTGCACGCACCGACCGCCTCGGCCGAGGCCGCCTCGCTGCTCACCCACGTGGCCGACGCGATCCGCGCGACCGATCCCGCGGCCGCGCCCGGGCAGTGGTGGCGGATCGAGTCGAGCGGCACGAACCTGATGGGGGCGGCCGTCGCCGACACCACGTCCGGCGGCGGCGTCACCGCGACCTGGCTGGTCACCAGCAGCCGGATCGAGTACGCGGCGGTCGACGGCACCCGACCCTCGGTGTTCGTCGACTCGCCCACGCGCGTGGTCCGCAAGCTGGCCGGTCCCAGCGACGTCACGGTGCCGCCGCTCGGCCCGACGACGGGGACCTGGACCACCGGCCTCGCACCGGCCGATGTCCCCGCCAGCTGGCAGCAGCCGTCGCCGACGTGGCTGGCGTCCCTGCCCCTCGACCCCGTGGCGCTGCGCGACCGCCTCTATGCGGACACAGCAGGCCACGGCAGGTCGGTCGACGGCGAGGCTTTCGTCTACGTCGCCGACCTGCTCCGCTCCGGCGTCGTACCCGCCGACCTGCGCGCCGCCCTCTACCGCGTCCTCGCGACCGTCCCCGGTGTGGAGATCACCTCGAGCCGCGCGACCATCGGCGACGCCACGGGAGTGGGACTCGGCTACGACGAGGCCGCCGACGGCACCCGGCAGGAGATTGTCGTGGACCCGACCGACGGTGAGCTCGTCGGCGAGCGGTACGTGGCGGTCGAGGCGCTCGACGGCATCCCCGCGGGGACGGTGACCGGCACGACGGAGTGGACGCGCACGCTCGTCGACGAGATCCCCGCGGCGGTCCGCGCGGCCGTCGTCGACCAGAACTGCTCCGCTAGCGCCGACGGCGGCGTCGCGTGCTCGCCCGCCACGAAGTAGCGCCTGCCGTCTCGGGGTGACGTGGGCTCCCGCTCCGGGATGAAGGCGGAGTTTGCTGTCCTCTAAGGAACCAAGGCGTCCTTCATGGCTTACGCCGAGGGGGGCACCCGGCTGGGTGCCCCCCTCGGCGTTCGTTCGTGCGTGTCGGCGCCCTAGGCGATGCCGGTCGTGCCGGGCTCCTGGGCTCCGGGGAGCTCCTCGGGGGCTCCGGAGCCGACGGCCTCGACGATCTCGTCGATGGGCGGGACCTCGGACTTGGTCTCGCCGCGGAAGCTGAACTTCCGCTCGTCGCCCTCGCCCTCGACGTCGACCACCACGATGGAGCCCGGACGCAGCTCGCCGAAGAGGATCTTCTCGGACAGGACGTCCTCGACCTCCCGCTGGATGGTGCGCCGCAGCGGACGAGCCCCGAGGACCGGGTCGTAGCCCTTGTGGGCGAGGAGGTCCTTCGCCGCACGGGTGAGCTCGATGCCCATGTCCTTGTCCTTGAGCCGCTGGTCGAGCTTGGCCAGCATCAGGTCGACGATCGTGACGATCTCGTCCTCGGTGAGCTGGTGGAACACGACGATGTCGTCGACGCGGTTGAGGAACTCAGGGCGGAAGTGCTGCTTGAGCTCGTCGTTGACCTTGTTCTTCATCCGCTCGTAGGAGGACTTGGTGTCCTCGGAGTTGGAGAAGCCGAGGTTCTGGCCCTTCGACAGCTCTCGCGTGCCGAGGTTGGTCGTCATGATGATGACGGTGTTCTTGAAGTCGACGACGCGGCCCTGCGAGTCGGTCAGCCGGCCGTCCTCGAGGATCTGCAGCAGCGAGTTGAAGATGTCGGGGTGGGCCTTCTCGACCTCGTCGAAGAGCACGACCGAGAACGGCTTACGGCGCACCTTCTCGGTGAGCTGTCCGCCCTCCTCGTAGCCGACGTAGCCGGGAGGCGAGCCGAACAGCCGCGAGACGGTGTGCTTCTCGGAGTACTCGCTCATGTCGAGCGAGATCAGCGAGTCCTCGTCGCCGAACAGGAACTCCGCGAGGGTCTTGGACAGCTCGGTCTTACCCACGCCGGACGGGCCGGCGAAGATGAACGAGCCACCGGGACGCTTCGGGTCCTTGAGACCCGCACGGGTGCGACGGATCGCCTGCGACAGCGACCTGATCGCCTGCTCCTGGCCGATGACGCGCTTGTGCAGCTCGTCCTCCATCCGCAGCAGGCGCGCGCTCTCCTCCTCGGTCAGCTTGAAGACCGGGATGCCGGTGGCGGTCGCGAGGACCTCGGCGACGAGCTCCTCGTCGACCTCGGCCACGACGTCCATGTCACCGGCCTTCCACTCTCGCTCACGGGTGGCCTTCTCGCCGAGCAGGTTCTTCTCCTTGTCGCGCAGCGACGCAGCCTTCTCGAAGTCCTGCGCGTCGATCGCGCTCTCCTTCTCGCGCCGCACGTCGGCGATGCGCTCGTCGAACTCGCGCAGGTCCGGCGGAGCGGTCATACGCCGGATCCGCAGGCGGGCGCCGGCCTCGTCGATGAGGTCGATCGCCTTGTCCGGCAGGAACCGGTCCGAGACGTAGCGGTCGGCGAGGGTCGCCGCCGCGACGAGGGCCGCGTCGGTGATCGAGACGCGGTGGTGGGACTCGTAGCGGTCGCGGAGGCCCTTGAGGATCTCGATGGTGTGGGCGAGGGTCGGCTCCTGCACCTGGATCGGCTGGAACCGGCGCTCGAGCGCAGCGTCCTTCTCGACGTACTTGCGGTACTCGTCGAGCGTGGTGGCGCCGATGGTCTGGAGCTCACCGCGGGCGAGCATCGGCTTGAGGATCGAGGCCGCGTCGATCGCGCCCTCGGCAGCCCCGGCACCCACGAGCGTGTGCATCTCGTCGATGAACAGGATGATGTCACCGCGCGTGCGGATCTCCTTGAGCACCTTCTTGAGCCGCTCCTCGAAGTCACCGCGGTAGCGGCTGCCCGCGACGAGCGCGCCGAGGTCGAGGGAGTAGATCTGCTTGTCCTTGAGCGTCTCGGGCACCTCGCCCTTGACGATCATCTGGGCCAGACCCTCGACGACCGCGGTCTTCCCGACGCCGGGCTCGCCGATGAGCACCGGGTTGTTCTTGGTACGGCGCGAGAGGACCTGCATGATCCGCTCAATCTCCTTCTCCCGGCCGATGACGGGGTCGAGCTTCCCGTCACGGGCGGCCTGGGTGAAGTTGCGACCGAACTGGTCGAGGACCAGCGAGGTCGACGGCGTGCCCTCCTGAGGGCCACCACCGGCGGCCTGCGGCTCCTTGCCCTGGTAGCCCGAGAGCAGCTGGATGACCTGCTGACGGACCCGGTTGAGGTCGGCGCCGAGCTTGACCAGCACCTGGGCGGCGACGCCCTCGCCCTCCCGGATCAGGCCGAGCAGGATGTGCTCCGTACCGATGTAGTTGTGGCCGAGCTGGAGCGCCTCGCGCAGCGAGAGCTCGAGGACCTTCTTCGCGCGCGGCGTGAAGGGGATGTGGCCCGACGGCGCCTGCTGGCCCTGGCCGATGATCTCCTCGACCTGCTGGCGCACCGCCTCGAGCGAGATGCCCAGGGACTCGAGCGCCTTGGCCGCGACACCCTCCCCCTCGTGGATAAGACCCAGCAGGATGTGCTCGGTGCCGATGTAGTTGTGGTTGAGCATCCGGGCCTCTTCCTGGGCCAGGACGACGACCCGGCGAGCCCGGTCGGTGAACCTCTCGAACATCTGCACTCTCCTCACCACGAGCAACCGCGGGGCGGTTGGTCTCGCAAGC
>DATCCY010000084.1:0-24973 GCA_036510975.1 Candidatus Nanopelagicales bacterium | reverse complement strand
GGCCGAGCTCGGCGCTCGTCTCGTCGAGAGCTGCGCGCATGAGCGCGAAGTTGGCCTGCGTGGCGTAGGTGCCGGCGTAGCCCTCGCGGGTGGGGCCCTCGGGCACGTAGTCCAGCAGCGACTGGCCGGTGGAGCGGATGACGGCGATGACGTCGGCGCCCTCGCGCGCGGCCGCCTGGGCCTGCGGGATGTCCTCGTAGATGTCGCCGGTCGCGACGATCAGGTAGATCCACGGCGCCGGCTGCGGGCCGAACCTCGTGATGAGGCGGTCGCGCTGCCTGCGGTTGACGTCGACACGCCGGACCCCTGCGGCCACCTGGGCCCGCGCGGCCTTCGCCGCGCGTGCCGCGTCCCGACCCTCCGGCACCCGGAAGGTGACCGACCCCGCCGCGGCCTTCTGCGCCAGCGTGAGCAGGTCGTCCCCGGTCCGCGCCATCGCGTCCCAGACCGGCAGCGCGACGCCGTGCTCGAGCCCGGCCTCGTCGCGCACGACGTCAACGAGCCGGTTGACCCACGGGATGCCCTCGACGTCGGCACCCTCGAGCCCCGCGAGCCGGAGCACCGCGCGCTCGACCGACACGGTCGTGTGCCGCTTCGCGAGCGACACCACGGGCGCGCCGGCCTTGCGCGCCAAGGCCCGCGCCTTGCGGATCGTGACGGGATCCAGGTCGAGCATGCGACGCGGATCGGTCGTGGTGCGGCTCACGCCGCCACCTCCTCGAGTTGGCCGGAGTCGTGCACGGTCGCGCCACGCACCACGGTGCGCAGGCAGGACGGCGAGGCACCGGTCGACAGGTCGGGCCAGCCGGTCGGGTCGAAGTCTGCCGCCCACACGGCGAAGGTCGCAGGCGCCCCGACCACGAGCCTGCCGGAGCTGTGGTCGCCGACCGCCGCGTGCGCGGTCCGCGTGTGCGCCTCGAGCGCCGTCGCGAGGTCGAGAGCGTGCGAGGGCGTGCGGTGGCGGACCGCGGCGCGCAGGGTGCCCCAGGGATCGAGCGGGGTGACCGGGGCGTCGGAGCCGAGGACGAGCGGCACGCCGGCCGCGGCCAGGGCGGCCAAGGGATTGAGGCGCGCGGCTCGGTCGGGGCCGAGCCGGTCGACGTACATGGCCTCGGGACCGCCCCAGGCCGCGTCGAACGCGGGCTGCACGGACGCGACGACGCCGAGGTCGGCGAGGACGGCGATCTGTTCCGGGTCCACCATCTCGGCGTGCTCGAGACGGTGCGCGGCCGCCCGCACGCGGCCGGCGCCGAGTGCCGCCTCGGCGATCCGGAGACCGTGCACCACGGCGTCCATCGCCGCGTCGCCGATGACGTGGAAGCCCGCCTGGACACCCGCCTCGGTGCAGCGCACGAGGTGGTCCGCGACCGCGTCCCCGTCGAGGTAGAGCGCGCCGCTCGTCCCGGTGTCGTCGGAGTACGGCGCGCGCAGGCACGCCGTACGCGATCCGAGGGCACCGTCGACGAACAGGTCGCCGCCCGCCCCGCGGGCGCCGAGATCGCGGACGCAGTCCAGGCCGCCTTGCGCTGCGACCTGACCCCAGTAGACGACGACCTCGGGCAGCCCGCCCTCGGCGACCAGCGACTGCAGCTGGCGGACGTCGTCGTAGCCGCCGATGTCCGGACCGTTCATCTCGTGCACCGTGCCGATGCCGAGCGCGGCCGCGTGGCGCAGCATGCGCGACTGCGCCTCCATGCGCTGGCTCGCGGTGAGCGATCCGAGGGCCGCCGCGCGCACGGCGTGGTGCGCGTCGCGGCGCAGCCACCCGCCGGGGTCGTGACCGTCGAGTGCGTCGAGACCACGCACCGAGTGCATCAGCGCGCTGCTGGCCAGCGCGGAGTGGACGTCGACCCGGGCGAGGTAGACCAGCGAGCCGTAGGACGCACGGTCGAGCTCGGCGGCCGTGGGAACCGTGCGATCCGCCCAGGTCGTCTCGTCCCAGCCGTGCCCGAGGACTGGCCTGCCGTGAAGCGCCCTCGTCCGGCGCTCGACCGCGTCGAGGAGCTCGGACTTCGAACGGACGCCCGAGAGGTCGAGGCCGCTCAGCGCCAGGCCGGTGTCGGTCGCGTGCACGTGGCCGTCGACGAAGGCCGGCAGCACGAGCGCTCCGTCGAGCTCCACCACGCGGTCGGTCTCCGGCACCGTGCCCGCTGGGCCGGCGTAGCCGATGGAGGGGCCGACCACGACCACGTCGGCGTCGACCACCTCACCGGCGAGGAGTGCGCGGCCGCCGCGCAGCAGGGTGGCAGTCATTCTCCGCTCACAGGTGTCCGTCGGCGACGAGCCGTTCGGTGAACAGCTGCGCGACGCCGGCGTCGGAGCGCAGCAGGTCGAACGCCAGGTCGGCGTGACCGGGCGTGAAGCCGTTGCCGATCAGCATGGTGACGTCGGCGGCCAGGCCTTCCGCGCCGAGCGCGGCGGTGGAGAACGACGTCGCCATCGAGAAGAAGATGATCGTGCCTCCGTCGCCGCACGAGAGGATCGCGCCGTGCTCGCAGCCGGGCACGTCGACGCACACGACGACGATGTCGGCCGACTCGCCCAGTGCCTTGTGGATCGCGTCGGACAGCCCCACCGGGTCGCGCGCGTCGGCGAGCGCGACGACGTCCGCGAGACCGGCCCGCCGCAGCGCCTCCGCCTCCTTCACGACGGGGACGATCCCCACCGTGCGGGCTGCCTGCGCGCGGCGTGCCGCGGCGAGGGACAGCGAGCCGCTCTTGCCCGCGCCGCCGATGACGGCGACCGTCGGGGCGTGGCCGGCATCGACGTAGCGGCGGACGACACGCGCGGTCAGTGCCGGCGCACCGCAGACGTCCATGACGGCCATGGCCAGCGTGCCGTCGAGGTCGTCCGGCACCTTCGCCACGATGGTGCGGTCGAAGAGGATCGCGTGACCGTCGCAGGGGACCTGCTCGGAGAGCCCGTCCCACTCCCGCAGGCCGTCGTAGACCTGCAACGGGGTCAGGGTCAGCGAGACCAGGGTGGTGACGGCGTCCCCCACGTCGAGCTCGTGGTGGTGGCTGTTCGGGCCGACCTCCTCGACCACTCCGACGAGCATGCCGCCCGAGCCAGTGACCGGGTTCTGCATCTTGCCGCGGGTGGCGATGATGTCGAGGACCTCGGCGCGCACGGCGTCGCCGTCCCCGACGTGCTTGTCGGAGAGCTGGCGGAAGCTGGCGGCGTCGAGGTTGAGCCGGCGGACCCGCACGCGGATCTCTCCCGCGACCAGCACCGGGCTCGGGTCGAGCTTCCAGGCGGCCTGCGGCAGGACGCCGTGCGGCTCGAGCACGCGGTGCAGCCCCACGGGGCTGACGGGGTGGCGGTCGCTCACGCTGCCAGATCCTTCCCTGCCGTCATCGCTGCCGGGTCCGGTCGGGCGAAGTTCCCCCGACCGGCGTGGACAGCAGTCCTTGCGTGCTTACGTCCGATCGGACGCAAATCCTGCGGAGCAATAGTGCCAGACCGGGAGGATATCCCGTATCCTCTCCGGAACCGCCTCGACCGGGGCGGTCGATCGTCGCTGCGCGTCGGCGCACCACCCACCCGGAGGCACCGTGACCGAGACCCTCGAGGCCGCAGTCGAGGCCGCTGACGGCGGCACGCTGCCGCAGCCCTACCAGTACTCCCACCGCCCCGTCGTCGAGCCGGACTGGACCCGCTTCCCGGGGTGGAGGGACGTGACCGCGGCGGACTGGCGCTCCGCGCAGTGGCAGCGCTCGCACTGCGTGAAGAACGTGGCGCAGCTGCGCGACGTGCTGGGCGACCTCGTCGACGACCGGTTCTACGCCGACCTCGAGGCCGACATCGCGCAGGCGGCGACCATGTCGATGCTCGTGCCGCCGCAGATGGTCAACACGATGGCCCGGTACGTGGAGCCGTCCGGTGCGGGCTCGCTCACCGACGCGTTCTACGCCGACCCGATCCGTCGCTACATGCTGCCGGTGCTCAGCGACCGTCGTACCGACTGGACGTCGCACCCGCACGCCACCCGCGACTCGTTGCACGAGCACGAGATGTGGGCGGTCGAGGGCCTCACCCACCGCTACCCCACCAAGGTGCTCGCCGAGCTGCTCACGACGTGCCCTCAGTACTGCGGGCACTGCACCCGGATGGACCTCGTCGGCAACTCCACCCCTCAGGTCGAGAAGCTGAAGTTCCTCGCGAAGCCCGACACCCGGCTGCACGACATGCTCGACTACCTGCGCCGATCCCCCGGCGTCCGCGACGTCGTGGTCTCCGGCGGCGACGTCGCCAACATGCCGTGGGCGCGCCTCGAGCAGTTCGTCGATGCCCTGCTGGAGATCGAGAACGTGCGCGACATCCGCCTGGCCTCCAAGGCGTTCGCCGTGCTCCCGCAGCACTGGCTGCAGGACGACGTGCGCGCCGGCATGGAGCGCGTGGCCACCAAGGCGCGCAAGCGGGGCGTGGGGCTGGCGATCCACACCCACGTCAACAGCGCCGGCACGGTGACGCCGCTCGTCGCCGAGGCGACCCGCGCCATGCTCGAGGCGGGCGTGCGCGACGTGCGCAACCAGGGCGTGCTCATGCGCGGCGTCAACGCCACCGTGACCGACCTGCTCGACCTCTGCTTCGGCCTGCTCGACGGCGCCGGGATCATGCCCTACTACTTCTACATGTGCGACATGATCCCCAACGCCGAGCACTGGCGGCTCTCGGTCTGGGAGGCGCAGGCGCTGCAGCACGGGATCATGGGCTACCTGCCGGGGTTCGCGACGCCGCGCATCGTCTGCGACGTCCCCTACGTCGGCAAGCGCTGGGTGCACCAGATCCACGACTACGACCGCGAGCGCGGGATCTCCTACTGGACGAAGAACTATCGCACCGGCATCGAGACCGAGGACGCCGCGGCCCTCGAGCGCACCTACGAGTACTACGACCCGATCCACACGCTGCCGACGGCCGGTCAGGACTGGTGGCGCCGGCACAGCGCCGACGCGTTCGCCGACCCCAGCCGCGAGGTCCACAGCTGAGGCGTCGCCGGTCGTGATAGCCGGAACGCGCTCTCGACGACGCGTTGCGGCTATCGCCGGCGGTCACTGGCGGGAGTCAGAGGGCGGGCGGGCGGTTCTCGTACGGCGTGGACAGCACGACGCTCGTGCGGGTGGACACGTTCGCCGCGGCACGGATCTCGGCGAGCAGGTGCTCGAGCGCGACCGGGCTCTCGACGCGCACCTTCACGACATAGGACTCGTCGCCGGCCACCGAGTGGCAGGCCTCGATCGCCGCGATGTGCTCGAGCCGCGCCGGTGCGTCGTCCGGGGCTGCGGGGTCGATCGGCTTGATGGAGATCAGCGCGGTGAGGGGCAGTCCGAGGGCGTCGTGGTCGACGACGATCGTGTAGCCCTTGATCACGCCGCGCTGCTCGAGCCGACGGACCCTCTGGTGGACGGCCGACGTCGAGAGCCCCGTGGCCTTGCCGAGGTCCGTGTAGGACATCCGCCCGTCGGCGGCCAGCAGACGCACGATCGCCTGGTCGATCTCCTCCACCTGCACGTTCCTCTCCCCTGCGCCGACCGCGATCGGCCGACGTGGTTCCAACCTATCCACCGCGGCCGACGCTCGCGCGTCACGTGACCCAACCGTCGCCGACCGCGGCCGGGGGTGCGGGGGCGCTGCTGGCCGCGCGCAGGGAGTTCTCGATCGCCTGGCGGATGTCGTGGGCCGGAGGCCCCGTGGTCACGACGTGAGCGAGCGGCCGATCACCATGCGCTGCACCTGGTTGGTGCCCTCCACGATCTGCAGCACCTTCGCCTCGCGCATGTACCGCTCGACCGGGAAGTCCTCGACGTAGCCGTAGCCGCCGAACACCTGGACGGCGTCGGTGGTCACGCGCATCGCCGCGTCGGTCGCGAAGAGCTTCGCCTTCGCCGCCTCGACGGAGAACGCCATCCCGCGGTCCTTGCGACGAGCGGCCTCGAGGTAGAGCGCCCGCGCCGCCGACACCTGCGTCGCCATGTCGGCGAGCAGGAACTGCATGCCCTGGAACTCCCCGATGGCACGCCCGAACTGCCGGCGCTCCTTGGCGTACGCCGTGGCCGCGTCGAGCGCCGCCTGCGCGAGGCCGACCGCGCACGCGGCGATGCCGAGCCGCCCGGCGTCCAGGGCGGCGAGCGCGATCTTGAACCCCTGCCCCTCGGCACCGACGAGCCGGTCGGTCGGCACGCGCGCACCGTCGAGGAGCACCTGCGCCGTGCGCGAGGCCTTGGCCCCCATCTTCCGCTCCGGCGGAGCACTGGTCAGTCCCGGTGTCGAGGCGTCCGCGAGCAGGCAGCTGATGCCACGGGCGCCGTCGTCGGACGTGCGCACCATGAGGTTGTAGAAGTCGGCGACGCCGCCGTGGGTGATCCACGCCTTCGTCCCGGTGACGACGTAGTCCTCGCCGTCGCGCACCGCGCGCGTGACGAGCGCCGCGGCGTCCGACCCGGACTGCGGCTCGGACAGGCAGTAGGCGCCGAGCAGCTCACCGCCGAGCATCCCGGGCAGCCAGCGGGACCTCTGCTCGTCGGTCCCGTACACCGCGACCGGGAAGCAGGCCAGGGTGTGCACCGACACCGAGATCCCCAGGGAGAGCCAGGTCCCGGCGAGCTCCTCGAGCATCTGGAGGTAGACCTCGTAGGACTGCCCCCCTCCCCCGTCGGCCTCCGGGTAGGGCAGCGAGAGAAGCCCGGAACGCCCGAGGGTGCGCAGCTCCTCGCGGAAGAAGGTCCCGTCGTGCTCGTACGCCGCGACCTTCGGCGCGAGCTCGGCGTCACAGATCTCGCGCACGAGGCCGAGCAGCTCCACCGCGTCGTCGCAGGGCAGCATGCGCTCGGCGGGCGTGACGGACAGCGACATCAGAGGATCACCAGGTCCCGCGGTCGGAGGTTGAGCCGCTCGCCGCCGTGCCCGAGGCACACGAGGATGTCCTCGATCCGCGCGCCGTGGCGACCCGGCAGGTAGATGCCCGGCTCCACCGAGAAGGCCATCCCCGGCTCGAGGAGCTCGGTGTTCCCGCTGACGATGTAGGGCTCCTCGTGGGTCTCCAGCCCGATGCCGTGACCGGTGCGGTGCACGAAGTACTCGCCGTAGCCGGCTGCGGTGATGACCTCGCGTGCCGCGGCGTCGACGCTCTCCGCCGTCACACCCGGGCGCACGTGCTCGCACGCCACGGCCTGGGCCGCCTGCAGCACCGCGTAGTACTCGAGGAACTCCGCCGGTGGCCGTCCGACGCTGTAGGTGCGTGTCTCGTCCGAGCAGTAGCCGTCGGGCATGGTCCCGCCGATGTCGACGACGACGGGCTCGCCGTCCTGGATCACACGGTCGGACAGCTCGTGGTGCGGGCTCGCGCCGTTCGGGCCGCTCCCCACGATGACGAAGTCCACGCTGACGTGGCCCTCGGCGAGGATCGCGTCCGCGATGTCCTTGCCGACCTCGCGCTCGGTGCGCCCCGCGCGCAGCCACTCGGGCACGCGTGCGTGGACCCGGTCGATGGCCGCACCCGCACGGCGCAGGGCAGCCACCTCCTCGGGCGTCTTGCGCAGCCGGAGCTCGCGCAGCACCGTGCCCGCGAGGAGCTGCTCGGCATCGGGCATGGCGTCGCGCAGCCGCAGCACCTTCTCCGCCCACATGTGGTTGTCGACGGCGGTCCGGGCGTGCGCCGGCAGCAACGAGGCCACCAGCGCGTACGGGTCGTCCGTCTCGCCCCACGCGAGGATCTCGAGACCGAGCTCGCCGATGGGGCTGGCCAGCGCCGCCGGCTTCTCGAGCCCGGGCACGACGACCACCGGGTCGCCTTCGCCCGGCACCACCAGGCAGGTCAGCCGCTCCAGCGGGATCGCGTCGTAGCCGGCGAGGTAGCGCAGGTCCGGCCCCGGCGAGACGAGCAGGGCGTCGACCTCGCGCGAGCGCGCGGCCCGAGCGGCGCGCGCCAGGCGGTCGGCGAGGTCGGCGATCGGCGGGTGGTGGGGTGCGGTCACGGCGACGACATTACGCCGACGCGGCCGCCGGCACCGGTCCGGACGCGAGCCGTCACCGGGCCGCGCGCGATGCGGGTCGTGCTGGCCCGTTCCGTCTAGGGTCGGCGCATGACGACGCGCCCCGAGAAGCTCATGCTGCTCGACTCCGCGAGCCTCTACTTCCGTGCGTTCTACGGGATGAAGGAGTCGATCGCGGCCCCTGACGGCACCCCGGTGAACGCGGTCCGCGGCTTCCTCGACTTCATCGCGCGACTCGTCAGCGACCACGAGCCGACCCGTCTCGTCTGCTGCTGGGACGACGACTGGCGCCCGGAGTTCCGGGTCGCCGCGATCCCGTCGTACAAGGCGCACCGCGTCGCCGACCCGGCCCGCAACGCCGAAGAGGTGCCGGACGCGCTGTCGCCGCAGGTGCCCGTGATCGCCGAGGTCCTCGCGGCCTTCGGGATCGCCCGGATCGGCGCCGCCGGCTACGAGGCCGACGACGTCATCGGCACGCTCGCGGCGCGCGCGACCGTGCCGGTCGACGTGGTCACCGGTGACCGGGACCTGTTCCAGGTCGTCGACGACGTGCGCCGGGTGCGAGTGCTCTACACCGCGAAGGGCGGAGTAGCCCGGGCCGAGCCGGTGACCGAGGCGGTCGTGACGGAGCGCTACGGCGTGCCGGGCCGCTCCTACGCGGACTTCGCCGCGCTGCGCGGCGACCCCTCGGACGGGCTGCCCGGCGTCCCGGGGATCGGCGAGAAGACGGCCGCCGCGCTGATCACGACGTACGGGAGCCTCGACGGGGTGCTGCGCGCTGCCGGGGAGGGTGACGGTGCCGTGCGCGCCACCGTGCACGCGAAGGTGCTCGCTGCCCGCGACTACCTGGCCGTGGCACCCGCGGTCGTGCACGTGGCCTTGGACTGCCCGCTGCCCGACCTCGACGACCGACTCCCGAGCACGCCCGCGGATCCTGCGCGCCTCGCCGAGCTCACCGAGCGGTGGGGCCTGACGACGTCAGTACGACGGCTCGAGGCCGCGCTGCGGCGTTGACGGCGTGGCACGGACGGGCCGACGGCCGGGGAGGTCGTCGGTCGCCGGACCTGCGTCGGCGTCAGGGGCGCGCCGCTCTGCGTCGGACCCGCGCTCCTCGGCGTCGACGCCCGTCGCGGTCAGGTCGACGACCAACGGGAGCTGCTCGTGGGCGCGTTCCACGGCTTCGCCGAGCTCGACCGAGAACCGGTAGAAGTCCTCACGGGTGTCCCGGCGGAAGTGCAGCCGGTGCTCGCCACCCGCTGCGTCGACGACGATGACGACGCCGCCGACGTGTTTGGGGGCGTCGCGGAAGACGACGTCGGCGATGTCCGCGGGAGTCAGCTCGAGCCGGGCCAGGTCGGGGCTCACGTTGACCAGCGCGCGACCGTCGCTGTTGGTGGGGCGTGCAGCGAGGAGGCTCCCGTTCCAGTCGATCTCCACGAGGTGTCCGTGAAGCCTCATCCCAGCCCCGAATCCGCGCCATTAGACCTGCTGTGCCGCTCTTCAGGGTACCGCGCGGCCCCGGCGGGCACGAGGGGACGAACCGACTCGGCTCGGACCCGGTCGGTCAGCGGCTCTGGGCGAGGTACTGCTGGGCGATCTGCTGGGTTGCCGGGACACCCTGCGCCCACACGAGGACGACGTCGTCCCCCTTCGTCCAGCCGACGGCCGTGACCGTCGTCCCGCGCGCACCGTCTGCGACCTGGACCGAGGTGCCGCCCAGCGTGGTCGCCGTGGGGGTGACCTGCGCGAAGCTCTGCACCATGAGCGGGACGAACTTGGCGCGGGCATCGGCGGGCACGTCGGCGCGGAACCGGTAGAGCTCCACGCCGCCCACCGACTTGCCCTGGTAGCTGAACTCGCGCGAGATCCCCCCGTCGAAGACCGAGCTGACCGCCGGGTTCGCGCCCTGGGCGACCATCGAGGCGTCTGCGCCGGATGGCGTCGTGTAGACCAGCGGGCTCATGTCGGCGAGGACGGACTCCGGGAGCAGCGCGAAGGAGCTCGCGGCGGTCGGGGACGCGCTCGAGGAGGCGGCCGCGGGCGACGACGCCGGTGCCGAGGCCGTCGCCACGGCCGTCGGCGCGCCCGACGGAGTGCCGCACGCGGCCAGCAGGAACGCGGCCCCGGCGGCGACCAGGACGGCGCGGAGGGTTCTACGAGCGTGCACGGAGGCTCTCCTCGGGTAGACCGTGACGGTACCCCGGCCGCGGGCGCCCCCTGCTGCCGGCACGGTCGCGTCACCGTCGGGTGGCGTCCGACGGCGCCCAGCGGCGTTCCACGGTCTGCGGCGGATGCCACACTCACCGTCGAAGGAGGTGCCCGTGTCCCTGCGCCGCACCCGGCGCGCGACGGTGCTCCTGGCCGCGTGCGTGGCCGTCGCGTCGACCGTCCTCGCCCTGCCCGGAGCCGCGGACGCGCGACGCGCCCCCGCTGTCGGCGGGTCCACGCCCGTGCCGCCCGTCCACCTCGTGGCCGTGGGCGACATCGCGCGCGCGGGCGGTGGGCAGGCGGCGACCGCGCGGCTGGTGGCCGCTCACCGGCCGCAGGCGCTTGTGCTGCTCGGCGACCTCGCCTACGACTCCGGGTCCGCCACCGACTTCGCCGCGTACTTCGCGCCGTACTACGGCCGGTTCCGGTCGATCTCGTGGCCGGTGCCCGGCAACCACGAGTACGGCACCACCGGCGCCGCCGGCTACCGCGCCTGGTTCGATGTCGCGGGTCCCACCTGGTGGGTCCGGCGCGCGGGCGCCTGGACGGTCATCGGCCTGGACTCCGAGCAGGTGACCAGCCGGGCGCAGCTGCGCTTCCTGTCCGCCGCCCTCGCCGCCGACCGAGGACGTCCCACGATCGTCGTCTGGCACCGACCCCGGGTGTCGTCGGGAGCCCACGGCGGGGCCTCCGACACCCAACCCTTCTACGCCCTCGTCGCGGCCGACCCGGACGTGCGCATCGTGCTGTGGGGCCACGACCACGACTACCAGCGGATGTCGCTCGCCCGCGGGGCCCGGGCGCGGCTCACCGCGTTCGTCGTCGGCACGGGTGGCGCCGAGCTGCGGCCCGTCCCTCGGCCCACACCGTCGTCGTGGAGCCGCAAGGTCGTCGCCGGGAGGTACGGCGTCCTGGACCTCGTCCTTCGGTCGCGCTCGTTCTCCTGGGCGTTCACGACGGTCGACGGCGTTGTCCGCGACAGCGGGTCGACCTCGTTCTGACCCGCGTCACACCGAGGAGAAGGCCACGACGCCGCGCTTGACCGCGTCGACGGCCTCGTGCGCGGTCCTCGCGAGCGCGTTCCCCTCGGGAGTCTGGTGCGACCCGGCGGCGTCGGCGACCTGGCCGAGGAGGTCGGCGAGCTGCTTGCACCAGCGCACGAAGTCGCCGGCCGCGAGGTCGACGTCGCGCAGCACCGACTCGAGCCGGTGCCCCGAGGCCCATCGGAACGCGGCATAGGCGAAGCCGAGATCCGGCTCGCGCAGGAACGAGACCTTCTCCTGGGACTCGAGCTCGGAGAGCTCACCCCAGAGCCGCACGGTCTCGGCGAGCACCTCGCCGACCCGCCCCCCGGGCAGCTTCGGCGGTGCGGCGTCGTCGGCGGAGCGTGCCTCGAAGACGAGGGCCGAGGCGCAGGCCGCGAGCTCCGGAGCGCTGAGGCCCACCCAGACCCCCTGACGGAGGCACTCGGCGGCGACGAGATCCATCTCGTTGTAGAGCCGTTGCAGCATCCGGCCCGCGTCGGTCACGGTGGCGGTGTCGTCCTCTGCGGTGAGGTAGCCGAGCCGCGCGAGGATCGCGCACACCCGGTCGAACTGCCGCGCGATGGAGTTGGTCCGCGACTCGACGCGCCGCTCGAGGCCGTGGGTCTCGCGCTGGAGCCGCTGGTAGCGCTCGGCCCAGCGGGCGTGCTGCTCGCGCTCGTCGCAGCCGTGGCACGGGTGCTGGCGGATGAGGCGGCGCAGCTCCACGACGCGGGCGTCCTCCCCCGTGCCAGCCTTCGTCCTCCTGGGCCGGTCGACGCGGACGTCGCCGACCGTCTCCTTCAGCTTGGCCGCGAGGTCGCGGCGCGAGTTGGCCGAGCGCGGGTTGAACAGCTTGGGGATCCTGATGTTCTCCAGCGGCTCCGCGGGCGCCGGGAAGTCCACGACCGACAGCCGCTTCACCTGCCGGTCGAGGGTCAGCACGGTCGGGCGCGGCTCGTCGCGGGGGTGAAGCCCCGGGTCGATGACGACGGCGACACCGGACCGACGACCGCTCGGCACGACGATGACGTCCCCCGGCCTGAGCGCGGCCAGCGAGCCGGCCACCGCGGCCCGGCGACGTACCGCGCCGTCCCGTGCCAGCTCCTTCTCGCGATCCGTGAGCGCTCGGCGCAGCTCGGCGTACTCCTCGAAATCGCCGAGGTGGCAGGTCATGGCCTCCCTGTAGCCGTCGATCGCCTCCTCCTGCTTGCGCACCTGCTTGGCCAGGCCCACGACGGCACGGTCGGCCTGGAACTGCGCGAACGACGTCTCGAGCAGCTCGCGGGCCGCATGGTGCCCCACGGACCCGACGAGGTTGACCGCCATGTTGTACGACGGGCGGAACGACGACTTGAGCGGATAGGTGCGGGTCGAGGCGAGCCCGGCCAGCGCCGACGGGTCGAAACCCTGGTGCCAGACGACGACGGCGTTGCCCTCGATGTCGATCCCACGGCGCCCGGCGCGGCCGGTGAGCTGGGTGTACTCCCCCGGCGTGACGTCGGCGTGCGTCTCGCCGTTCCACTTCACGAGCTTCTCCAGGACCACCGTGCGCGCCGGCATGTTGATGCCGAGGGCGAGGGTCTCGGTGGCGAAGACCATCTTCACCAGGCCCTGCTGGAACAGCTCCTCGACGGTCTCCTTGAAGGTCGGCAGCATCCCGGCGTGGTGCGAGGCGAACCCCCGCTCGAGGCCGTCGAGCCACTCCTCGTAGCCGAGCACCGCGAGGTCCTCCTGCGGGAGGTCGGCGCACCGCTCCTGCACGATCTCGCGGATCCGCGCACGCTCCTCGTTCGAGGTGAGCCGCAGCCCGGCGGCGAGGCACTGCTCGACCGCGGCCGCGCACCCGACGCGGCTGAAGATGAAGGTGATCGCGGGCAGCAGCTTGTCGCGGTTGAGCCGCTCGACCATCTCATGGCGCAGCGGCACGTTGGCGCTGCGGGGCCGGCGTCCGCCGCGCGCGGGACGCGGGCCCTCGGCGCGGGGGTCGCCGTCGCGCCTGGCGTCGCGGGTGAGGCGGGCGATGTGCTCGTCCTCGCGCGCGAGACGGACCAGCTCGGGGTTCACCCGGCTCTGCGCGTCGTCGACGAAGAGGTCGTAGAGCCGCTGGCCGGCCATGACGTGCTGCCACAGCGGCACCGGACGATGCTCCTCCACGACGATCCGCGTGTCGCCGCGCACCGTCGAGAGCCACTCGCCGAACTCCTCGGCGTTGCTCACGGTCGCCGAGAGCGCCACCACCGCCACGTGCTCCGGCAGGTGGATGATCACCTCCTCCCAGACGGCCCCGCGGAAGCGGTCGGCCAGGTAGTGCACCTCGTCCATGACGACGTAGGCGAGACCGTCGAGGGTCTGCGAACCGGCGTAGATCATGTTGCGCAGGACCTCGGTCGTCATCACGACGACGGGTGCGTCGCCGTTGACCGAGTTGTCGCCGGTGAGCAGCCCGACCCGGTCGGCGCCGTAGCGATCGACGAGGTCGTGGTACTTCTGGTTCGACAGCGCCTTGATGGGTGCGGTGTAGAAGCACTTGCGTCCCTCGCGCAGCGCGAGGTGCACCGCGAACTCGCCGACGATCGTCTTGCCCGCGCCGGTCGGCGCAGCGACGAGGACTCCCGCACCATCCTCGAGCGCCCGGCAGGCGTCGAGCTGGAACGCATCGAGCTCGAAGTCGTAGAGGCCGCGGAACTCGCCGAGCGCGGACTTGTCGTCGGCCGCCCGTCGACGTGAGGCGGCGTAGCGCTCGGCGGGCGAGGTCATGCTCGCAAGGCTATGTCGTGGGCTCCCAGGACGACGGCACCAGGAGGCTCACGGCGGCGGGGACCACCCGGACGTCGATCGGCAGCGGGCCGACGCGCTCGCCGTCGGCGTACGCGATCTGGCCCGGAGCGTCGAGGCGCACAGTGGTCGCGGTGTACTCGTGCACCTCGTCGATCTCGACGTGGGTGCCCTTGAACACCTGCGGGAAGACGCGCAGGAAGCGGGGCGTGGAGACCCCGTCGAGGAAGATGAAGGAGAGCAGGCCGTCGTCGAGGAGCGCGCCCGGGCAGACCCTCATGCCGCCGCCGTACGACGTGCCGTTGCCGACCGCGACGAGCATGCCGGTCTTCTCCTCGCGCATCTCCGTCACGAGCCCCTCGTCGACGACCATCGTGTAGCGGACGGCCTTGAAGCTGCGCAGCTCGGCGAGGATCGCGCGCAGGTAGCGGGCCTGCCCCGACGGCCAGGTCATGACGTTGGCGCGCTCGTTGACCATCGAGTCGAACCCGCTGGAGAGCACGCCGAGGAACCAGCGCTCGACCCCGTCCGCCGACACCACCTTGCCGGCGTCGACCCGGCGGCGACGTCCTTGCAGCAGCGCGTCGGCGATGACGTCCGCGACCTCGGCCGGCTCCTTGAGCAGCCCGAGCCCCCGAGCGTTGTCGTTGCCCGTGCCGAACGGCAGGATCCCGAGCGGTACGTCGGTGCCCGCGACCACCTGCAGGCACAGGTGGACGGTCCCGTCACCCCCGCAGGCGACGACGGCCGCCGTGGGCGCCTTCTCGACCGCGACCCGCAACCGGGCCAGGGCGTCCGCGCCGTCGTGACCGACGACCTGGACCACCTCGAACCCGCGGTCCTGCAGCCGCGCCACCGCGATCGGCGCCGCCTTGGACGCCTTCCCCTTGCCCGAGGTCGGGTTCAACAGCAGAACGACACGCCCAGCACCAGTCACGCCGCCGGACTCTAGTCCGCTGGATGTGCCCCAGCGCGCGATAGAGGCAACTGACGGGACATCCAGGTGCCGGAGCACGGCGGTGTGGGGCTCCTGACGTGCTTCTATCGCGCGTCAGGGCACATTGCGCGGGAAGGGGGCGGGTCAGGTGGTGTCGTCGTCGAGGGCGCTGGGGCGCAGGTCGTCGGGGTCGATGATCTGCTCGGGCAGGGTGGAGGCCTCGTCGTCGGAGAGGGGCCCGAAGCCGTCGCGTCGTGCCCTGCGGGCGCGACGGGCGTCGTTGACGAGCATCACCGCCAGCGCCACGAACACGATCGCCATGAACGGCAGCGCGACCATGAGCATGGTGAACGGGTCGGGCGTCGGGGTCGCGACGGCGGCGAAGGTCAGGCAGAACACGACCAGCCAGCGCCAGGACCTGAGCACCCGCTTCGCCGACAGCACCCCGGCGAAGTTGAGCATCACGAGGATCAGCGGGATCAGGCAGCCGATGCCGAAGAACAGCATCGTCTGGATGATGAAGCCGAGGTAGTCGTTGACGTTGATGATGTTCGCGACGTTCTCGGGCGTGAACCCGAGCAGCAGGTGCAGCAGCTGCGGCATCGCCTTGTAGGCGACGGCGGCCCCGAACAGGAACAGTGGCGTGGCCGCGGCGACGAAGCCGTAGGCCCACTTCTTCTCGTTGCCCTGCAGACCCGGCGCGAGGAACCGCCACAGCTGGTAGAGCCAGATCGGTGCGGAGATCACGAGGCCGGCGACGACGACGATCTGCAGCTGCAGGGTGAACGCGTCGGTGACGCCGCTGACCGACAGCACGACCGTCTTGCCCTGGGCCTTCGCCTCCTCGACGACGAGGTTGAAGGGCGCCTCGACGTAGTGGAAGAGCTGGTCGTAGAAGATCCACGCGATGATCGACCCGGCGAGGATGCCCAGGACGGCGCGGAACAGCCGCGTCTGGAACTCCCGCAGGTGCTCCATGAGCGTCATGGCGCCGTCCGGGTTCGACGGCTTGCCCGACCTCCTCCCGCGGCGACCGGCGCTCACGTCACCGGCGACCACGACGGCGGGCTCTCCCTCAGGCGCGCGGAGCGCCGTCAGCCGGCGGGGTCACCGGCTGCGCGAGGATCCGCTCGCCGGTGACCGGGTCGACGAGGTAGCGAGCACCGTCCGGCACAGCGGGAGCGGAAACCGCGGGAGCTGCGGGGGCGTCAGGGGCTGCGGGGGCGGCCGTGACGGCGGGCGCCGGCGCGGGCGGTGCGGCGGGGGTCTCGTCGGTGCGCAGGCCCTCGGTCTCGGACTTGAGGATGCGCGCGGAGCGGCCCAGCCCTCGCGCCAGGTCCGGGAGCCGCTTGGCACCGAACAGGAGCAGGACGATGAGGATCAGGATCAGGAAGGCCGGCTTCTCGAACAACGCACCCATCGAGCAGTCCTCACATCACGCTGGTCAGCGCCGCGGACGGTCTCCCGGCGTCACAGGACCACGATAACCCGAGACCGGGGCTCAGCGACCGTGGGAGAGGGCCATGTCCTCGGCGATCGCGTCGTGCGTCTCGAGCCACAGGACCAGGTCGAGCAGGTCGTCGTAGCCGATCGGGCCACCGGAGTGCCGCTCGCGAGCCTCGGCGGGCACCGGGACGCGGTCGACCCGGACACCGGCGGAGGTGAGGAGGCGCACGACCTCCTCGTCGGCGGGCTTCTCGACGTCCTCGTGGCACAGCGGGCAGCCGAACGCGTACGTGCGGCGCGAGTGGCTCTCCTCGAGCGCCTCGACCACGTGGACCCGCACGTCGCGCGGGGTGAGGTCGACATCACCGCACATCGGACAGGTCGCCTTGATGGTGGCCATCGGATCCTCCTCCCGGACGTCTCAAGCGGACTGACACAGCAGGTGTCGGCACGTTCCCGGGGGGTTCTTGAGCGATCCGTGGGCACGGATGTGCGCGGTCGGTCAGCGCGGCGTCACCCGAACGGCGTCGCCGGGACCCCGCCGGGACCCCGCCGCGCTCCCGACGCGCCCGCGAAGGTCCTGGGCGGAGGCCGGGTCAGGCGTCGGTGCCGTACGCCGCGAGCGCGGCCCGCGCCTCGGCGCGGACGGTCTCGACCACGTCCGGACGGTCGAGCACGGTGACCGACGACCCGAGCCGCAGCAGGAGGCGGACCAGCCAGCGCTCGTCGGCCACCGGCATCACGACGCGCAGGTGGCCGTCCCCGAGGTCGGTGACCGAGTCGACCGGGTGCTCCTCGGCGATCCAGGCCACCTCCGGGGCCAGCTCGAGGGTGACCGGGTCCCCCTCGGGCCGCAGGGCGCCCGCGCCGAGGTCGACGGGTGCGGCGTCCGCCGGGACCTCCGCCGCGACGTCGAGCACCTCGGCCCGCTCGATGCGGTCGAGCCGGAAGGTGCGCACCGCCTCGGCGCGCCGGCACCAGGCCTCGAGATAGGTCCGCCCGTCGAGGGTGAGCACCCGCATCGGGTCGACATCGCGCTCGGTGCGCTCGTCGAGCGAGCCGACGTAGGTCAGGTGGAGCCGGCGACCGTCGGCCAGCGCGCGGGTGACGGCCGCCGAGACGGCGGGGTCGCGCGTGGTGTCGACCGTCACCGAGACGCCGTCGGCGGCGGCGAGCGCCTCCCCCGCGGCCGCCTCGAGCTTGCTGGTGGCGCCGGCCAGCGCCACCCGGTCGTGCGGCCCAGGCACCTGCGCGAGCACCCGCAGCGCCACGAGCAGCGACGCGGCCTCGTCGGGCGAGAGGCGCAGCGGACGGTCGAGGGTCTGGGCGTCCACGACGGTGATCCGGCCGTCCTCGTCCCAGAACTGGATGTCGACGAGATCGCCGTGCATGTGCCCGGGCCGACCCGTGCAGATGAGCAGCCAGAGATCGTTCTGCAGCTGCTCGGGGGTGACGTCGAAGTGCGCGGCCGCCTCGTCGATCGTGACGCCGTCGTGGGCGCTGAGCCAGGGCACGAGGGCGAGCAGCCGCGAGAGCCGCGTCGCGGCCGTGTCCGGCGCCCGCTTCGTGGCGTTCATGGTGCACCCGCCGCGACCAGCAGGCGGCGTACGACGGCGGCTCGCAGCGACTCCGGCTCGAGCACGACCGCCGCGGCGCCGAGGCCGACGACGTCGGCCGCGAGCGCCTCGTCGTCGGAGTAGGGCACGAGCAGGACGTCGCCGTCACCGTCCGGCACGGTGCTCGTGGCCCGGCGCCGCAGCCCGTGCGCGCGGCCGGCGGCGACCCGGATGCGTGCCGTGAGCGCCCCGGGGCGCGGTGTCGATGCGGCAATCATCGCCGGCACGTCGATCCCCTCCGGCACGTCGTAGGACCCCGCCTCGCCGTAGGCCGTGGCGGCCCCGACGACCCGGGAGAGGCGGAAGACGCGTGCGGCGCCCCGGCCGACGTCGTTGCCGACGAGGTACCAGTGGCCGCGACGGGACGCCACGCCCCACGGCTGGACCTCGCGCGTGCCGGGGGCGTCGTCGCCCGGCTTGCGGTAGTCGAAGCGCACCGCGCGGCGGGTGCGCACCGCCTCGAGCAGCACCGGGAAGGACGGCTCGGCGGTCGCGATCCGTGTCTCGATGCCCACCGGTCCGTCGACCAGGGCGCCCGTGCCGAGCGCCTCGAGCTTCTGGACGGCGCGCTGGGCGGCCGGGCCGAGGCTCGCCTGCTCCCACACGCGGGCGGCCAGGCCGAGCACGGCGAGCTCGTCGGCCGTGAAGTCGACCGCGGGCAGGGCGTAGTCGTCGGCCGCGACGCGGTAGCCCTCGATGCCCCCGACCCCATCGGGTCCCTCGACCGTCTCGACCGGGACGCCCATGCTGCGCAGCTCGTCCTTGTCGCGCTCGAACATCCGCTCGAACGCCTCCTCGGAGGGGCTCTCGCGGTAGGCGTCGATCGCCTCGCGCAGGACGTGCTTGGGGACCGGCCGTGCGGAGGCCATGAGCGCGAACAGCAGGTTCAGCAGCCGCTCGGTGCGGTCCTTCTGGCTCACGGTGCCCCCTCGTGCGCGGACGGGTCGGCGGA
Source organism: Candidatus Nanopelagicales bacterium (assembly GCA_036510975.1). Classification (GTDB taxonomy): domain Bacteria; phylum Actinomycetota; class Actinomycetes; order S36-B12; family CAIYMF01; genus Longivirga. The sequence goes on along the minus strand of DATCCY010000084.1, from coordinate 6,020 downwards.
CGGGTCAGCGGACGGCGAGCAGGTCGATGACGAAGATCAGCGTCTTGCCCGAGAGCCGGTGACCGCCTCCGGCCGCGCCGTAGGCCAGCTCCGGCGGGATCGTGAGCTGACGTCGGCCGCCCACCTGCATGCCGGGGATGCCCTCCTGCCAGCCGGCGATGAGCCCCCGCAGGGGGAACTCGATCGGCTCGCCGCGGTTCCAGCTCGAGTCGAACTCGTCGCCGCTCTCGAACTCCACGCCGACGTAGTGCACGAGCACGGTGGCGCCGGGCACGGCCTCGGCACCGGTGCCGACGACGATGTCGTCGATCACGAGCTCGGTCGGCGCCTGGCCGCCGGGGAAGTCGATCTCGGGCTTCTCGCTCATGGCCTGTCTCCTCGGTGGCGTGCAGCTGTCCGCGGCGGTTCGGCGGTCCGGGGGACGACGCTAGTGCAGAGCGACCGATCTGGGCCGACTCGGCGCACCTGCGCGAGTCCGGGTCAGGGCACCGAGACCAGGTCGACGACGAACACCAGCGGCTCGTTGGCCTGGATGTCCAGGCCGGACGGGACGCTCGCCCCGAAGCCCTGGGCCGCCGGCATCACGATGAGGCGCCGACCGCCCACCTTCATCCCCGGGACGCCGTCGGCGATGCCGGTGATGATCTGCGACAGGTCGAAGCTCGCGGTCTTGCCGTTCGTCCAGGTGGAGTCGAAGGTCTTGCCAGTCGTGCCACCGGCGCCGACGTAGTTCACGGTGACCGTGGCCCCGGCCTTCGCCTCGGCTCCGGTCCCGACTGTGATGTCGTTGATCGTCAGCTGTGACACCTTGGCGGTCTCGGGGCTCACGGCGATGGTCGGCGCCTTTCCGGGGTCACCGGTGACCGTGACGCCCGCGGTGCCCTGCACGTGCGGGCCCACGGTGGGAACCGGCGTGGGCACGGCGTCGACGACGAACACGAGCGCCTCGTTGGCCGCGATGTCGGCCGAGGGCGGCGAGGCGCCGTAGGCCTGCGCACCCGGGATGACGAGGAGCCGGCGACCGCCGACCTTCATCCCAGGGATGCCCTTGGTCCAGCCCTCGATCACGCCGGAGAGGGAGAACTTGGCCGGCTTCCCGCGGTCCCACGACGAGTCGAACTTCTTGCCCGACACCGCTCCGATGCCCACGTACTGCGCCGTGATCGAGGCGCCGGCCGCGATCGCCGCACCCGTGCCCGGGACCAGGTCGCACACGGTGAGCTTGGTGACCTTCGAGGTGTCGGCACCGAGCTTGACCGTCGGCGCCTTGCCGAGGTCGCCCGTGACCGAGACGCCTTCGGTGCCCACGGTGTAGTCGGCGCTGGCCGGGGTCCCGGGCGGGCAGTCGGTGCTGCCACCGGCGGAGGATCCCGAGCTCGAGGACGAGCCGGAGGCCGCCGGGCTCCCGGAGGACGACGTCGCGCCGGAGGACGAGCCGCACGCGGTCAGTGCCAGAGCGGCGACGGCGACGAGGGCGGCCGGGGCGAGGGTTCTGGGGAGGCGGTGGTTCACGAGGATCGACCCTAACCTGGTCGGAGGAGCGCTCCGGACGCCAGGGCGTACGTGCGATCACGAGGAGATGACAGCTGCCTGACGCCTCGGGGGACGGTGAGGTTCCCCACGCGACGTGCGTCACATCGAGGCGATGAGCTTCTCGACCCGCTCGTCGACGGCACGGAACGGGTCCTTGCACAGGACCGTGCGCTGCGCCTGGTCGTTGAGCTTGAGGTGCACCCAGTCGACCGTGAAGTCCCGGCGCCGTTCCTGGGCCCTCTTGATGAACTCCCCGCGCAGCTTCGCCCGGGTGGTCTGCGGGGGGATCGACTTGGCCTGGAACACCTCGAGGTCGCGGGTCACCCGGGCCACGGCCCCTCGCGACTCCAGCAGGTAGTACAGGCCGCGCGAGCGCGTGATGTCGTGGTAGGCCAGGTCGAGCTGGGCGATGCGGGGGTTGGACAGGTCCATGTCGTGCTTGGCCATGTAGCGCTCGAGCAGCCGCAGCTTGATGACCCAGTCGATCTCGCGCTCGACGAGCGACAGGTCCCCGGTGGAGACGGCCGTGACCGAGCGGGTCCAGAGGTCGACGACGCGCGAGTGGATGGACTCCGGGTCGTCGAGCAGGCCACGACGCCGGGCGAAGTCCGAGGCCCGCTCGAGGTACTCGGTCTGGATCTCCAGCGCCGACAGCTCCCGCCCGTTCGCGAGCCGCACCGTCTTGCGCCCGGTGGGGTCGTGGCTGATCTCGCGGATGGCACGGATCGGGTTCTCGAGGGTCATGTCGCGCATCACGCTGCCGTGCTCGAGCATGCGCAGCACGAGGTCGGTCGCGCCGACCTTGAGCATCGTCGTGGTCTCGCTCATGTTGGAGTCGCCGACGATGACGTGGAGGCGGCGGTAGCGCTCGGCGTCGGCGTGCGGCTCGTCGCGCGTGTTGATGATCGGTCGCGAGCGGGTCGTGGCGCTCGAGACCCCTTCCCAGATGTGCTCGGCGCGCTGGCTCACGCAGTAGACGGCGCCGCGTGGCGTCTGCAGCACCTTGCCCGCACCGCACACGATCTGGCGGGAGACGAAGAACGGGATCAGGGTGTCGGCGAGACGGGAGAACTCGCCGTGGCGTCCCACGAGGTAGTTCTCGTGGCAGCCGTAGGAGTTGCCGGCCGAGTCCGTGTTGTTCTTGAACAGGTAGACGTCGCCCGCGATCCCCTCCTCCTGGAGGCGCTTCTCGGCGTCGACGAGCAGGCCCTCGAGGATCCGCTCCCCCGCCTTGTCGTGGGCGACGAGCTCCTCGATGCGGTCGCACTCGGCCGTGGCGTACTCCGGGTGGCTGCCGACGTCGAGGTAGAGCCGCGACCCGTTGCGCAGGAAGACGTTGCTCGATCGGCCCCAAGACACCACGCGGCGGAACAGGTAGCGGGCGACCTCGTCCGGCGAGAGGCGTCGCTGCCCGCGGAAGGTGCAGGTGACGCCGTACTCCGTCTCGATGCCGAAGATCCGCCGGTCCACGGTCTAGCCAGGACTCTCGTCGGGCTCGTCGTCGCTGTCGTCGTCGACGCCGAGCAGCTCGGCGAGCCTCGGGCCGGTGATGCGGCTGAACTTGCGGCGCGGTCGCGCGCGGTCGAGGACCGCGACCTCGAGCTGCGCCGGGGTCAGCACCCGCGACTCCTGCGACCCGGTGCCGTTCTCCGGCGCCGACCCGAGCAGCTCGACCGCCAGGCGTACGGCGTCCCCGAGGTCGAGCCCCTCGGTCCACCGCTCGCGCAGCTTCTCCGAGATCGCGTCCGCGGAGCCGCCCATCGCGACGAAGCCGTGCTCGTCGCCGACCGAGCCGTCGAAGGTGAGGCGGTAGAGCTGGTCGTCGTGGGTGGACTCCCCCACCTCGGCGACGACGATCTCGACCTCGTAGGGCTTCTGGGTCTCGGTGAAGATGGTGCCGAGGGTCTGGGCGTAGGCGTTGGCCAGGGAGCGGCCGGTGACGTCGCGACGGTCGTAGGAGTAGCCGCGCAGGTCCGCGAGCCGCACGCCGGCCACCCGCAGGTTCTCAAACTCGTTGTACTTGCCCACCGCGGCGAACGCGATGCGGTCGTAGATCTCGGAGATCTTGTGCAGGGCGCGGGACCGGTTCTCCGCGACGAACAGCAGGCCACCGGAGTACTGCAGGACGATGACGCTGCGGCCGCGGGCGATGCCCTTGCGTGCGTAGTCGGCCTTGTCGCGGATGACCTGCTCGGGCGAGACGTAGAACGGCATGCTCATGGCGCTGCTCCCCCTCAGCCCGTGACCGGGGCGACCGGGCCGTCAGGACGGGTCTGGCGGGCCGCGACGACGGCGCGCACCACGGGCTCGAGCTCGGACTCCGGCACGCGCCGGTAGCCGTCGGAGTCCACCACGGCCACGACCGGGAGGATCCCGCGGGCGAGGTCGGGTCCACCGGTGCCCGCGTCGTCGTCGGCGGCGTCGTAGAGCGACTCGACGGCGATGGAGATCGCCTCGGCCGAGGTGATGTCCTCGCGCCACAGCTTCTTGATCGCGCCGCGGGCGAACATCGACCCGGACCCCACGCTGTGGTGCCGGTGCTCCTCGTAGCGGCCGCCGGTGACGTCGTAGCTGAAGATGCGTCCGCCACCGGTCTCGGGGTCGTAGCCGGCGAACATCGGGACGACCGCGAGGCCCTGCATGGCCATGCCGAGGTTGCCGCGGATCAGGGTGGCGAGCCGGTTGGCCTTGCCGTCGACGGAGAGCTGGGCGCCCTCGATCTTCTCGTAGTGCTCGAGCTCGACCTGGAAGAGCTTCACCATCTCGACGGCGAGCCCGGCGGTCCCCGCGATGCCGACGCAGCTCGACTCGTCGGCCGGGAACACCTTCTCGATGTCGCGCTGCGCGATGACGTTGCCCATCGTCGCGCGGCGGTCACCGGCCATGACGACGCCACCGGCGTAGGTCAGCGACACGATCGTCGTGCCGTGCACGGCGTCGACGGTCGTGCCCGGCGGCAGCGGTCGGCCCGCCGGCAGCAGCGAGGGGTCGTGCATCGCGAGGAACTCGGCGAACGAGGACGACCCGGGCTGCAGGTACGCCTGCGACAGCGAGACCCCGAGACCGGAGCGACGGCCGTTGGTCACTGGCCACCCTTCTGGACGAAGCCGCGGACGAACTCCTCGGCGTTGGTCTCGAGCGCCTCGTCGATGTCGTCGAGGATCGCGTCGATGTCGGCGTCCAGGGCCTCCTTGCGCGCCGCGAGGTCCGTCGACGGCGCTGCCGCCTCGTCGACCTGCTCGTCGTCGGCCGAGCGCGCCTTGTGCTGCTGCTCGCCGCTGTCACGAGTGGGCATGACGACCTCCTCACGTGCGGCCCGACGGTGCGTCGGGCTTGCGACGACCCTACCCACGCCACCGGCCCCGCGCCGGGCGAGTGCCCGCGGCGCGTCGCGGTCAGGCCCGGTCGCCCAGCGCCGCGAGCAGGTCGCCGGCCGTCGCGCAGCGGTCGAGCAGGTCGCCCACATGCGCCTTCGTGCCCCGGAGCGGCTCGAGGGTGGGGACCCGCTGCAGCGCGTCGTGGCCGGGCACGTCGAAGATCACCGAGTCCCAGGACGCCGCCGCCACGTGCTCGGGGTAGCGGCGCATGCACTCGCCACGGAACCAGGCCCGGGTGTCCGTCGGAGGGGTCGCCACGGCCGCATCGACCTGCGCGTCGGTCGTGATCCGGGCCAGCGAGCCGCGCGACTGCATGCGTTGCGCGAGGCCCTTGTCCGGTCGTACGTCGCTGTACTGCAGGTCGACCAGGTGCAGCCGGGCGTGGTCCCAGTCGAGCCCGTCACGGTCGCGGTAGCCCTGCAGGACCGCGAGCTTCGCCACCCAGTCGAGCTCGCGGGAGAGGTCCATCGGGTCGGTCTCGAGCCGGGTGAGGACCGACTCCCACCGGTCGAGGACGTCGGCGGTCTGTTCGTCGACGTCGGAGCCGAGGCGGTCCTCGACGTACTTGCGGGCCTGCTCGAGGTACTCCAGCTGCATCTGCACGGCGGTGATCCGGCGTCCGGAGGTCATGGTGACGAGGTGCTGAAGCGAGGGGTCGTGCGACACCTGGTGCATCTCCCGCACCGGTGCGTCCATCACGAGGTCGAGGCGGAGGAAGTCGTCCTCGAGCATGGCGAGCACGAGCGAGGTCGTGCCGAGCTTGAGGTAGGTGGAGATCTCGGCGAGGTTCGCATCGCCGACGATGACGTGCAGCCGGCGGTACTTCTCGGGGTCGCAGTGCGGCTCGTCCCGGGTGTTGATGATCGGACGCTTCAACGTCGTCTCGAGGCCGACCTCGACCTCGAAGAAGTCCGCGCGCTGCGAGAGCTGGTAGCCGTGACGACGGCCCTCCTGCCCGAGCCCGACGCGTCCCGAACCGGTCACGACCTGACGGGAGACGAAGAACGGCGTCAGGTGCCTCACGATGTCGGAGAACGGAGTCGTACGCCGCATGAGGTAGTTCTCGTGGGTGCCGTAGGAGGCGCCCTTGTTGTCGGTGTTGTTCTTGTA
>DATCCY010000083.1:0-2021 GCA_036510975.1 Candidatus Nanopelagicales bacterium | reverse complement strand
CTCGCTGTCGCCGGCGGCCTCGTAGCAGTCATCGGCGTCGTCGTCGTCCGACGACCTCGCAGCATCCCGGCAACTCGCGCGCCAAGCCCGGTCGTCACGACGACGACTCCGGCGGGCAGGGATGCGGCCTCCCCGACCCCGTAACGACGAGACGAAGGTCGGGCGTAGTCCAGCGCTCTCCGTTCTGCATGCCGTGGCTGAGTCCCGAACGTTGTCCGAACCCGTGTCCCGCGGGACATCGTGCGACGCCGAGGTTCCCATGCTGGCTATGGGAGGGAGCTTCGTCCCGGTGGCCCTACTTCCCTCTCTCGCCATGATCGGTGCCGCCGTGCTGTGCTTCACCCTTGGCGAGATCCTCTGGGGCCCAGGGGCTCCGGGATCACAGGAACCACCACCATCGAGGGATGCCATGACTGCCACCAGCTGGACGGACGAGAACGTCACCGTCCACCAGATCGCGAAGACCATCGACCACTCTCTCCTGCGTCCGGAGCTCACCATCAGCGAAGTCGTGGAGGGCTGCGGGGTCGCGGCCCAGTACGACGTTGCGTCCGTCTGCGCGCGACCGCTGGATGTTCGTCGCTGCGTCCTGGAGCTGGCTGGGACCGACGTGCTGGTCGGGACCGTGATCGGATTCCCGCACGGCGCCAACCTGACCGCCACCAAGGTCTTCGAGGCCCAGCGTGCGTTGGAGGACGGGGCCGTGGAGCTGGACATGGTGCTCCCGATCGGGTGGTTGCGCTCCGGGGAGATCGCGTACGTGCGCGACGACGTCGCGGCGGTCGCGGGCGTGGCGCACGCGGGGGGAGCCATCGTGAAGGTGATCCTCGAGAACGCGTACCTGACCGACGAGGAGAAGGTGGCCGCCTGCCGCGCCAGCGAGGACGCCGGGGCCGACTACGTCAAGACGAGCACAGGCTTCGCGCCCAGCGGGGCGACGCTGGCGGACCTGCGGCTGATGCGGGCGACCGTGTCTCCGGCGATCAAGATCAAGGCAGCCGGTGGCGTGCGCACGCTGGACGCCCTGATCGATTGCCTCAACGCAGGTATCGACCGCACCGGGGCCACGGCGACGGCCGCCATCATCGACGACCTGCGCGCCAGGCAGAACCTGGCATGACTCGGTGGCTCGGGATCGACCTCGGTGGGACGGACATCAAGGGCGTCGTCCCTTGCCGCATCGCACCGCCGTAGTCCGCCGATCTCCGACACGTACTGCAGCCGGAGTTTGAGGGTCGTCGTTACTGGCTGGGTCCGAAGCGCTCGATGCGGACGCGACTGGCGGGGATCCCGAGGTCGACCAGGAGCCGGCTCGCGGTCTCGGCGAATCGCGCCGATCCGCAGACGAAGAACACGTCGCGGCCGGCGATGTGGTCGGTCAGGTCGTCGGCACGGATACGGCCCGCGGGCCGTCCGTTGGGGGCAGCTTCGCGTGAGAGCGCGACACCGGTGCACCCGGACATCAGCTCGTCGGCGTACGGCAGCTCGTCCAGCGTGCGACCGGCGCCGATGAGGCACACCAGCTCGGGGTGAGCGATGTCGCGCGAGTGGCGCAGCATCGAGATCAGCGGCACCACCCCGGTGCCGCCGCCGATGGCGAGCGCCGGCGTGACGCCGTCCCATGCGAACCAGCCGCCGAGCGGGCCGCGCAGCTCGAGCTCGTCGCCGGGCTCGACGACGTCGACCAGGTGCGTCGACACCTCACCTTCGTCGACCCTCTCGATGCAGAGCTCGACGAGCGGGTCGGAGGGAGACGAGGAGACGGAGTATGAGCGCGAGGCGGTGTAGCCGTCCTCGGCGGTCAGCCGTACGACGTAGCGCTGCCCGGGCATGTGCGGCACGCGCCCCTCGACCTCGAGCCGGAGCACGACCGTCCGAGGTGTCGAACGGCGCACTTCTTGGACCACGGCGTGGTGCCACCCACTCGAGGGGGCGTCGCGCGTTGCGTGCATGGTCGGCTCGGTCATGTCAGTCGCCCTGGTAGCGCTGCTCGAGCCACGGGTCGCCGCGGTCGTGATACC
>DATCCY010000082.1:0-18076 GCA_036510975.1 Candidatus Nanopelagicales bacterium | reverse complement strand
GGGTGGCGAGACCGTGGTCGCTGCGGTCGTCGCGCAGCCGGGTGTGGAGCTCGACCCCGAGGTGGTGCGTGCCGGTGCGCGCGAGCACCTCACCGGCTACAAGGTGCCGCGCCAGGTGTTCGTCGTCGAGGCGCTGCCGCGCTCGATGGTCGGCAAGGTCGTGCACCGCGAGGTCCGCGACCAGATCCTGGAGAACCCCGACCGACGCTCTTGAGGTGCGCAGAGGCCGCTCACAGCGTCCTCACAGGTCGCGGGTCATAACACGGCCATGGACAACGACAACCGCACCCCCGAGTTCACCTTGCTCCCCCCGATCGTGCCGGCGCCCGAGGCCCCGGCCGCACCCGCACGCCTGACCGCTGCGAGTGAGAAGCGCGGCGGGCTCGGCCGTACGACGGCCGCCGTCCTCGCGACCGCGCTGCTCGCCGGCGGAGTCGGTGGCGCCGTCGGCGCCGCGGCGACCGCGAGCCACCGGACCGAGGCGACCGCGTCGTCCGCGACCTCGACCGGAACCATCAGCCAGGCGTCGCTCGACAACTCGATCGAGTCGGTGTCGGCCAAGGTGCTGCCGAGCGTCGTCTCGATCGCCTTCACCGGCAAGGCCGGCAGCGGCACGGGCTCCGGCATCGTGATCGACCGCGCCGGCATCATCCTCACGAACAACCACGTCGTGGCCGAGGCCGCCGACGGCGGCTCGCTGCGGGTCTCGTTCCAGGACGGGCGTACGGCGTCGGCCACCATCCTCGGCCGCGACCCGGGCGCGGACGTCGCGGTCATCAAGGTCGACGGCGTCGACAACCTCGTGCCGGCTGCGCTCGGCTCGTCGGCGTCGCTCAAGGTGGGCCAGCAGGTCGTCGCGATCGGCTCGCCGCTCGGCCTGTCCGGCACGGTGACCTCCGGCATCGTCTCCGCGCTGAACCGCCCGGTCGTCTCGGGCGAGCAGGGCAGTAGCGCGACGTCGGTCCTCAACGCGATCCAGACCGACGCGGCGGTGAACCCCGGCAACTCCGGCGGCGCGCTCGTCGACATGGCCGGGGGTGTGGTCGGCATCAACTCCGCCATCGCCTCGCTCGGCGCGGCCGAGGGCACCCAGGGCGGCTCGATCGGCCTCGGCTTCGCGATCCCGATCGACCAGGCCAAGCGCATCGCCGCTGAGCTGCAGTCGAAGGGCACCGCGACGCGCGCGGTCCTCGGTGTCGCGTCGGAGGACGCCGATGGTGGCGCGAAGCTCACCCAGGTCACCGACGGCGGCGCGGCCGCGGCCGCGGGCCTGCGGGTCGGCGACGTCGTCACCTCGGTCGGCGTCACCCGGATCACCCGCACCGAGAGCCTGCTGGCCACGGTACGCTCCGCCGCCCCGGGCTCGACGGTCGAGATCGGCTACCAGCGCGACGGCCAGCCGGCGAGCTCGAAGGTCACCCTCGGGTCGGCCGACGTCTCGGCCTGACCGACGCCGGCTTCGGCCGCTGCAGGACTGATGTGCCCACGCCGCGAGATCCGCGGGCGTGGGCACATCTCGTGGCCCCGCCGCGAGTACCTGGCCTGAACGTCGCTGCGGCCGCCTCCTGAGCGACAGTTGCGCCAGGTACTCGCGTCAGGTCAGGCGAGCGAGCCGGGCCGTGGCAGGGCGTCGCGCCTCGTCGTGAGGAAGCGTTGCTCGGCCGCGTTGTCGGTCCGCGCGATCGCGCGGTCGTACGCCGACTCCGCGTCGGACGCCCGGCCGAGCCGCGCGAGCAGCTCGGCGCGGGTGGCGTGCAGCAGGTGGTAGCCCTCGAGGTCGAGGGCGTCGACGTCCTCGAGCGCCACCTCGGGACCATCGATCTCCGCGCGGGCGATCGCCCGGTTGAGGCGTACGACCTGCGAGGGCGCGACGGCGAGCAGCTGGTCGTAGAGCGCGAGCACCTGACGCCGATCGGTGTCGGCGGCGGTCGCGGCGTCGGAGTGCACGGCGGCGATGGCCGCCTGGATCTGGTAGGGCCCAGGCGCGTTGCGCCGCAAGCACTCTCGGACGAGAGCCTGGCCCTCTTGGCGGAGAGCGGGGTCCCACAGCGAGCGGTCCTGGTCGGCGAGCAGCACGAGCGAGCCGTCCGGTGCGACCCGTGCGGGTCGACGCGACTCGCCGAGCAGCATGAGCGCGAGCAGGCCGCGCGCCTCGGGCTCGTCCGGCATCAGCTCGACGAGCAGGCGGCCGAGGCGCACCGCCTCCGCCGCGAGGTCGACGCGACCGAGCGAGTCGCCCGAGGTGGCGACGTAGCCCTCGTTGTGGGCGAGGTAGATCACCGAGAGGACGGGGCGCAGGCGGTCGGGGAGCTCGTGCGGCTCGGGCACGCGGTACGGGATGTGCGCGTCACGGATCTTGTTCTTGGCGCGGACGAGCCGCTGCGCCATGGTCGGCTCGGGCACGAGGAACGCGCGGGCGATCTCCGGTGTGGTGAGCCCCGCGATGAGTCGCAGGGTGAGTGCGACCTGGGCGGCCGGCGCGAGGGCCGGGTGGCAGCAGGTGAAGACGAGGCGGAGCCGGTCGTCGCGCACGGCGGTCTCCTCCTCCGGCTCGTCGGACGTGAACAGCAGCGCAGCCTGCGCGTGGCGCTGGTCGCGCGTCGCCTCGCGGCGGAACCGGTCGATGGCCCGGTTGCGGGCGGTGGTGACGATCCAGCCGGCCGGGCTCGGCGGCACCCCGGTGCGTGGCCAGGTCTCGAGGGCGACCGCGAACGCGTCCTGCACCGCCTCCTCCGCCAGCCCGATGTCCCCGAGCAGCCGGGTCAGGGTTGCGACGGCCCGCCCGTACCCCTCCCGGAACACCCCCTCGACCACCGCCCGCGAACTCTCAAGATCGCCCCTAAGGGTCAGATCGCGCGAGAAAGTAGTGCGTTCTGTCCCTATGGGACGATCAAGGAAGTCGGGGACGTCGGCCACGCGGGTGCTCGGTCCTAGCCGAGGCCCTGGAAGGCACGGACCTCGACGTCGCCCTCGCACGCGGTGGCGCCGCGCTCGGCCCAGGCGAGCGCCTCGTCCATGTCGGCCGCCTCGATGATCCAGAAGCCGCCGATGTGCTCCTTGCTCTCGAGGTACGGGCCGTCGGTACGCTCGAGCGCGCCGTCGCGCCGACGCACGACCTTCGCCGCGTCCGGGAACTCGAGGCCCCCCGCGAACACCCACATTCCGGCGGCGCGGAGCTCCTCGTTGAAGGCGCCGGTCGCGGCGAACGCGCGCTGCATGTCCTCCTCGGAGGCGTAGGGGCTGGTCCCGTCGTTGTGCACGGAGAGCAGGTACTGGGTCATCGCGATCTCCTCATCTCGTGGGACCGGTGCTGCCCGGTCGCTCACTGCCTGCACGAGCAGCGCCCGGCTCGTTCGACACTTTCGCCGACGCACCCCGCGCGACGATCGTCGCCACGCACATGGTGGCGGTCATCGCCGACAGCGTGCCAGGGACTCCCGCACGGTCTCAGCTGGCCCAGCCGGCTAACGGTCGCACCTCGATCGGGACGCCGATCGCCACGGTGAAGCGGGAGGCCCAGCCCAGCGCCGCGTCGAGGTCCGCGGCGTCGATGATGGTGATGCCGCCGACCTGCTCCTTAGACTCGATGAACGGCCCGTCGGTCATCACCACCTCGCCGTCGCGGACCACCACGACGGTCGAGGACGACGCGTCGTGAAGCCCACCGCCGAAGACCCACGTGCCGGCCGCCTTCATCTCCGCGTTGAGCGCGGCCACGCGCTCCATGATGCCGTCGAGCTCCGGCGGCGGGGGCGGGGTGGCGCCGGCGGGGTAGCAGACGGAGAGCTGGTAGTACGGCATGACCTTCTCCTTCGGGACCGGCTGCGGAGGCAGCCTCTCACCCTCTGCACGAACGAGGAACGCCGGAATCGACGGTCCCCGTCGACGTATCCGCGAGCGCCGGGGAGGGCTGCGCCGGAGCCAGCCCGGCGTCCTGCGGCGTGACGTGGCCCGCCGTGCGACGCGAGTGCTCGGCCGCGGCACGGCGCAGCGCGTCGACGGTCTCGACGACGGTGGCCGTCGTCGCGATGGTCGGGCGCGTCACCACCCACACGTGGCGCGGCTCGGGCTCTCGGCGCAGCCGCCGGATCGAGACGCCACGGTGCACGGTGCCGAGCGCGAGCACCGGCACGAGCCCGACGCCGATGCCGGCCGCGACGTACGCCTGGGCCGCGGGGAACTCCACCGCGTGCGCGACGAACCGCGGTGTGAAGCCGGCCCGGCGGCACAGGTCGATGGTGTCGTCGCGGCAGAAGCCGTTGCCGCCCATGGCCGCGACCCAGTCCTCGTGCGCGAGGTCGGTGAGCTCGACGGTGTCGGAGTCGGCGAGAGGGTGTCCCTCCGGCAGCATCGCGCGGTAGGGGTCGTCGAGCAGGTGCACACGACGCAGGTCGTCGTGCGGCTCGTCGCCCTTCGCGAACGGCTCGAGCACCACCGCGAGCTCGATCTGGTTGGCCCGCAGCATTTCGTAGGCCTGCTCGGTCTCGCCGATGGTCGTGGCCACGTGGAGCCCGGGCCGCGTGCGCCGCAGGTGCGCGACCGCGGTGGGGAGCAGGGTGTCGCCGGCGCTGGTGAACGACATCACCCGCACCCGGCCGCTGCGCCCCTCGCGCAGGTCGCTCATCGCGTCCTCGGCGTCGCTCACCGCGCGCAAGACCCCGACGGCGTGCTCGGCGAGCAGCACGCCGGCCTCGGTGGGCCGGATGCCGCGCCCGTGCTTCTCGAACAGCGGCACGCCAGTCTCGCGCTCGAGCACGGAGAGCTGCTGGCTCACCGAGGACGGCGTGTAGCCGAGCCGGGTCGCGGCGGCGGTGACGGAGCCGGTGTCGACGACGGTGTGGAGGACCTGGAGGCGGCGTAGGTCGAGCATTCGTCGATCATTCACCATCACCGAACGGAAGTGAAGGGATTGTTGCTTGTCCTTTCATGGTTGAGCGCTCATCCTGGACTGGAGGACGCCGCCCGGCGGACCCCGGACAACGAAGGATGTGAGTCCCATGGCAGCGCTGGTCTTCCTCGCCGCTCTCCTGCTCCTCGCCGTGCTGGCGCCGCTCCTCGGCACCGACAGCTCCGACGCCCGCTCCGAGGCGGCGCACGACGACCGCGGCTGGTGGCCCGCCGGCCCCGACGCCCGCCCGCGCCCGCGCTACTGACGGTCAGGAGCGGGGGGCCGCTCAGACGTACTGGCGCTTGCGCAGCCAGCGCATGCCGTACGAGCCCCAGATCGGCGGCAGGTAGAACGTGACGAGCCGGAACGCGATCGCGGTCGACATCGCGGCCGCGCTGTCGATGCCGATGGCCTGCAGGCCGGCGGTGTAGCCCGCCTCCGCGACGCCCATCCCGCCCGGCACCGGCATCAGCCCCGCGAACAGGCTCACGCCGGTGTTGATGAGGATCAGCTGCGAGAGGTGCGCCGAGCCCCCGAACGCGTAGAGGCAGACGCCCAGGATGGTCGCCTGGATCACCTGCGCCGTCAGGTTGCCGAGCAGCATCGTCGCGACCTTGGCCGGGTGCCGCAGCACGACGAGGCCGGTCTTCGCGCTGTCAAGCTGCTCGCGCAGGGTCTGGCGGATCGCGGGGATGCGGCCGAGCGCGCGGTGGCGCAGCCGCGGCACCAGCGCGGTCACGAGCGCACCCACCACGATCAGCACCAGCAGCACGGCGACCAGAGACGGCGACGACGACGTCGAGGTCGAGGAGCTCGACGACTCCGTGCCGCGGATCGGCGAGGTGAGCCCCGGCAGGTTCGACAGCAGGATCACGAGCAGCAGGACCACCTGCACCACGAAGCCGCTGAAGCTGTCGATCATCCCCATCGAGATCGCAGTGCCCGGCGGTACGCCGAACCGCTGGAAGAAGCGCACCGAGAGGGCGAGGCGTGCCGCGGTCGACGGGAGCGTGAGAGCGATGAACTGGATCGCGTACTGCAGCATCAGGACGGGGACGTAGCGCAGCCGGGCCATCGAGGCACCGATGGTGGAGAACGCGAACGCCGTCTGCACGAACGGCGAAATCATCAGCGCGACCCAGAGCCACACCTTGTCGGCGTCCTGCAGCTCCTGACGGATGGCGGCGAAGTCGACGCCGGCCAGCATGCCGATGATGACGTAGGCCATGACCCCGACGAGCAGGACGAGCCCGATCGACTTCGCCGTCACGCGCCGCACGTTGAGCAGCGGCGGCGCCTCGACGCCGGCCGCCTCGACGGCGGCGGAGCGCAGGTCGTCGAGCTCCCACTCCTTGTCGTTGACGGCCTTGCGGGCCGCGCGGTCGAGGACCGCGGACTGCAGGTAGGGCAGCATCTCCGCGACGCCGTCGGACCCGAGCGACCCGACGGCGGCGGCGATGGCGCGCTCGTGCCCGGCCGCGATGGCGGTGGCCACGAGCAGCCGCACCCGGTCGATCATGAAGGCCGACGGGTCGGCCGCCACCCGGGCGTCCTCGAGGTCGGTGAACCCCCAGCTGCCGTCGGCACGGCGTACGACGGTGAAGCGGTCGATGCCACGGTGGGCGATGTCGGCCGCGTGCAGCGTCGCGAGCCCGGCCCACATCTCGGCGAGCGCACCCTCCTCGACGTCGTCGTGGGCGACGTCGGCGAGCATCGTCAGCGGCGCTGCCGTCACGAGCACGGCGTCGCCTCCATCAGCCATGCCTGCGGTGACGACGGGCACGACGGGGGCGCCGGCACGCTCGGCCAGCAGGGTCACCAGCGCCTCGTGCTCGACCCGCCGTCGGCGTCCGCCGAACAGGTCGATGGTCTCGCCACGGATGGTCAGCGCGGTCCAGACCGAGCCGACGAGCTGGTCGTCCCAGGCGTCGCGCCCGTAGACGGTGACCACGAGGGGATCGCCGGCGGCCGACGTGGCGAGGAACCGCGAGGCGCCCGGGGTCTGGCGGTCCGCCAGGACGAGGTCGTCGACCTCCACGCCGACGTCCGGCAGCGACTCGAGCACCTGGTCGGCCGTCGGATGGCCCGACGGCGTACCGAGCAGCAGGTGCGCGAGGGACGCGCCCAGGACGCCGACGACGATGAGCGTCAGTCCGCCGAGGACGTGGGTGACGTCGAGTGCGATGGCGGCGATCGATCCCAGCAGGATCAGCAGGCGCCCGGTCCAGCGCAGCGGCCGGGTGATGTGCGGCGAGGCGATGACGACGATGGCTGTGGCCACCGCCATCGGACCGACGACGTCGACCGGCCGCGGATCGGTCGTGATGATCGAGCGCAGCGTCTCGGTCCAGCCGCCGCTGGACGGGCGCGACACCAGGAGCCCGGTGAACAGCGTCACCGCACCGCCGAGCAGGTAGTCGAGCAGGAGGCGTCGTCGTCCGCGGGAGAACACGGGGAGCAGCAGCAGCACGAGCGCCCACACCGCCACGAGCGCGTAGACGGTGTCGGCGACCCACCCGACGACGTCGGTGATCGTGGAGGGGGCCGGCGGGGTGCTCGGCGCCGGCGGGTTGGCCCGCAGCGCCGTCCCGATCGCGAGGGAGACGAGCAGCGAGCCGACGAGCAGCAGGATGTCGGTGGGGCGGCGCAGCCGGGGGTCGTCGGCCGCGGACGACCAGGGACGGAACGCCGTGATGAAGCGTCGCCGTGACAGCGTGCGCACCCGGCCCCCTAGCTCGCCGCCCAGCCCCGGGATACCGGTGGCTGGTGGCATCCTGCCCGATCCGGAGTCGTGCGCGGCTGCGCCCCGCTGCAGGGTGCTCGTGGCGACCGCCGTTGCGACCTGGCAGGGTGCCGCCATGAGCCAGCAGAGCTACGGAGTCAGGTCGTCGGTCGCGGAGCTGAGGCGGGTCGCGGTGCGACGCCCGCTCGTCGGGGGTCCGGACGTGGTCGCGGAGTACGAGAGGGCGCACTGGCAGACACCGGACCTCGACCGCCTCGCCGCGCAGCACGCCGGGTTCGTCGACACGCTGACCGGGCTCGGCTGCGACGTCATCTCGCTCGACCCGGTGCCGGGCCTGCCCGACGCCGTCTTCGTCTACGACCCCGCGTTCGTCATCCCGTCGGGCACGGTGGAGTTCCAGTCCGCCAAGGCCGCGCGAGTCGGCGAGGCCGAGCGCCTCGTGGCCGACCTCGAGCTGGCCGGCGTACCGACCGTGGGACGGCTGCTCGGCGAGGCGACGGCCGACGCGGGCGACATGTTCTGGCTCGACGCCGACACGGTCGCCATCGGGCGCAGCTACCGCACGAACGAGGAGGCGGTGGCCCAGCTGCGCGCCATCCTCGCCGCCGACGGCGTGGCGGTCGAGGTGTTCGACGTGCCCCACGACCAGGGTCCGGAGTACTGCCTGCACCTGATGTCCGTGATCTCGCCGATCCGCGAGGACCTCGCGGTGGTCTACGAGCGGCTCGCGCCGGTTGCGATGCTGCGCGCGCTGTCGCGCCGCGGCATCGAGTGGGTCCCTGTCGACGACGAGGAGTACGTCACCCTCGGCTGCAACATCCTCGCCGTGCGCCCTGGCGTCGTCGTGATGGGGCAGCGCAACGTGCGCACGGCCGACAAGCTGCGCGAGCGCGGCGTCGAGGTCCACACCTTCGACTCCGAGCAGAGCGACAAGGGCGAGGGCGGCCCCACCTGCATGACGAGGCCCGTCCTCCGCGTCTGACCCCGTACTCCCCCGCGAGTACCTGGTCCAAGTGTCGTTGTCGATGGCTCACCAGCGACACTAGTGGTGTGTCTCGCATTTGAGTGACTGTTTGTTCGGTACTCTGTCTGCGTGACTCGAGCTCCTTCGGCTGCGTTGGTGATGTCGGATGGTCAACGGGTGGCGTTGGAGGCGTTGGCTCGTTCGCAGGTCGCTCCTCATCGGGCGGTGCAGCGGGCGAAGGTGTTGCTGCTCGCGGCCGACGGGGTGGCGAACTCTCACATCGCTGAGGACCTCGAACTCTCGGTCACCACGGTTCGGTCCTGGCGGGAACGGTTCGAGGCCGAGGGCCTGGCCAAGCTCGGCGAGGTCCGCCCCGGGCGTGGTCGCAAGCCCTCGATCAGTGAGGAGCAGATCGCTGAGATCGTCCGGCTGACCTTGCATTCCACGCCTGAGGGGCACACCCACTGGTCGTGTCGGACGATGGCCGCCGCGGTCGGGGTGAGCCCAGCCACGGTGCAACGGATCTGGGATGCCCGCGGGCTCAAGCCGCACCGGGTCGAGACATTCAAGCTCTCCAACGACCCGGCGTTCGAGGACAAGCTCGTCGACGTCGTCGGGCTCTACCTCAACCCGCCGACCAAGGCCGTGGTGCTGTGCATGGACGAGAAGTCACAGATCCAGGCACTGGACCGCACCCAGCCCTCACTGCCGATGGTCAAGGGCCGGGCCGGCACGATGACGCACGACAACAAGCGCAACGGGACCACGACCCTGTTCGCTGCCCTCGACGTCGCGACCGGCAAGGTCTTCGGCCAGTGCCTGCCCAAACACCGCCACGAGGAGTTCCTGGTCTTCCTGCGCACGATCGACCGCAACGTCCCCAAAGGCCTTGCAGTGCATCTGATCCTGGACAACTACCAGACCCACAAGCATCCCGAGACCGTGAAGTGGCTGGCCAAGCACAAGCGGTTCCACCTGCACTTCACTCCGACCTCGTCGAGCTGGCTCAACCTGGTCGAACGCTGGTTCCGCGAACTGACCGAGAAGAACATCCGACGCGGCAGCTTTCCCAGCGTCGCCGACCTGATCGCCAGCATCGAGGACTACCTACGCGTCACCAACGACACACCCAAACCCCTTGTCTGGACCGCCACCGCGGACTCCATCCTCGAGAAAGTCCGACGCGGACGCGTCACCCTCGACAACCAGTCAGCCAAAACTGAGACACACCACTAGGACCAGGTACTCGCGGGGCTGAGCTAGAGGTTCGCGGCGACCCAGGTGGCCAGGGTGTGGGCGTGGTCGGCCACGGTGTCGACCCAGGAGCGCAGGGCGTGCTCGTCGGCGTCGTCGCTCACGAGCTTGACCAGGCGCGCGGTCACACCGGCCTCGAGGCAGGCGGCGGCGACGGCGTAGCCCTCCATGTCGACGAGGTCGGCCTGCGCGGCGAGCGCCTCGCGCATCGCGCCGCCCGCGACGAACTGGTCGCCGGTCGCGAGGGTGAGGCCGTCACCGAGCCGCAGCGGCGGCCCGAACCCGATGCCGGTGACCGCCTCGATGGCCACGCTCGCGAAGTCGTGCTGGATCACGGTGCCGATCTCGTGCACGCCGTCGAGTCCGTGCCGGAGCCCGCCCGCGGTGCCGATGTTCACGACGTACGCCGGAGCCTCGGTCGCCAGCAGCCGCGCCACCGCCGTCGCCGCGCGGACCTTGCCCACGCCGGTGATGAGGACGGGCAGGGCGGAGCCGAGCTGCGCGGCCTCCTCGTCGAGCGCGACGACGAGCAGGGGTCGGTCCGCGCGGACGGTGCCGGTCAGTCTCATGCGGACATCTCAGCACCGGCGCGCTCGCACCGACGCCGTTGCCCCTGCGGGCCCGTCCCGGGACCGTCGCCGTCGACTGCGAGGAGCGAAGTAGCAACGCAGGTTGACAACCAGCATTAGTCAACTACAGTTGCTTGCATGCCCGCCCTCGAGATCGACCCCACCAGCGGCCCCGCGGACGGCCTCGCCGCAGTCGTGGCGCTGCGACGGCTGGCCGACCTCATGGAGGACGCGGAGGTTGAGCGGGCGATGCGCTCCGGATGGAGCTGGCCCCAGGTGGCTGAGGCCCTCGGAGTGACTCGGCAGGCGGTCCACAAGAAGCACGCCCAGCGGCTCATCGCCGCGGGCGTCGACCTGAGGAGACGGTGATGGTCACCAGGCTCGCTCCCGACGCGCGCTCGCTGTTCACTGCGGCTGAGATCGAGGCGCGCACGAACCGGTCGCCGCTCGTCGAGGCCGAGCACCTGCTCCTCGCGATGTCCGCGCACCCGGCCACCGACGCGGGGCAGGTCCTCGCCTCGGCCGGACTGACCCATGAGGCCCTCGAACGCGCGCTGGCGACGGAGTTCGAGGCGAGTCTCGCCGCCGGGGGCGTGTCGGTCGCTGCCGGTGGCCAGGATCGGCCCAGTGCTCGGCAGACGCGTCGCCTCCGGCTGAGCGCCTCGTTCAAGGCGGCGATCGAACGCTCGGTCACCGCGTCCTCCGGGTCGCGGCAGATCCGACCCGCGCACCTGCTGCTGGGGGTCCTCGGTGCCCAGGCAGGCACGGTGCCGCGCGCGCTCCGCCTGGCTGGCGTCGACCAGGCCGAGCTCGCGACGCTGACGCGGCAGGCTCTCGCAGGCTGACCGGCGCGCACTAGCCCGCCGGAGGGCCGTCGCGCTCGGGGTCGTCGTGGTCGTCGAGGATGCGCGGCGTGATGTTGTGCACGACCCAGCCGACGACGACGCCCGTGCCGTTCGCTGCCCAGTGCAGCGCGGCCGGTGGGAAGAGGCTGCCGGTGAACAGGCGCAGCAGCGCGAAGCCGACGCCCGAGAGCCCGGTGAAGAAGACCGTGCCCACCACCGTGACCCAGGAGTTGCCCGTGGTGGCGTTGTGCGAGTCGTGCATCTCCAGGGCCGGGCTGATGTGCCAGAGGCCGAACAGCACGGACGTGACGACGACGGCCCACCTGGTGCCCGTCAACGTCGAGACGAGCGCGAGCATCACGCCGCGGAACGCGAACTCCTCGATGAGGACGGTGCCGAAGGGGATGTCGAGCAGCGCCTTGCGCGCTGTCTCGGCACCGCTCACCTCCGTGATCCGGTCGTCGGCGAACAGGTGGTGCAGCCGCGGGATAGCACCGGCGATCCCGATCACCGTCCCCACGGCGACGACGATGCCGAGCGACCACAGCGCACCGGTCACCCAGGTCGACCGACCCAGACCGACATCGGTCCACGACAGGTGGTGCCGCCATGCCACGAAAGCGATCCCGACCGTCGCCGAGACTCCGGCGACGATGTAGGGCGCGCCCTCCACGCCCCGGGTCAGCATCTGGAAGCCGAGCATCGTGACGAGGACGCCCGCGATGGCGCCGTAGGTGCCCAGCAGCAGCCACCCGCCCAGCACGCCACCGATGAGCAGGGTGAAGCCGACCCCGCGGCTCACCGTTGTGACCATCTGCGCTGCACCACTCTCGTCGGATGGCCTACGGTCCCATGTTGGAGATCATCACGTAGGACGAGGAGGGGTCATGGCGGGGCGCGAGATCGTCGGTCGCGGACAGCAGGTGGGCCTGGTGCTCGCCTCGGCGGCGGTACCGGGCACCTTCACCCGCTCGCTGTCCGAGCGGACCTGGATCGACCAGGGACTCATCACCGGTCTCGCGACGGGCACGCACTTCCTGCTGACCGTGATGGCCCAGGACGCGATCGACGCCGGTGGTGGGGCGCTCTCCACGGCGCTGCCCTTCCCCGCGGGGTGGACCGACCAGCAGCGCGAGCAGGCGGCGACGCTGCTGCTCGACCTGGCGGTCGTCCCGCTCGGCTTCGGCCTCGTGGCCTACATCGGTCACCGCTCCAACGAGACGGCGGCCCGCGGGCTGCTGCGCCAGCTCGGCTGGCGAACCGCGGTCACCGGCCTCGGCGCGACCGTGCTGGCCGCCTCCCTTGCGACGACGCACTGGCTCGACCAGGCGGTCGGCGCCGACGGGAAGATCGAGAAGTTCCCCCTCGCCATCCCGGTCGGGATCGCGACCGCGCTCGTGCTGGAGAACATCCGTCAGCGCGAGACGCCGGCCGAGCACTACTCCGACCCGGCGAAGTCGAGCCCGCTGCTCGGGCTCGCCGCAGGTGCCGGCGTCGTCCTGACCCTCGCCGGCCTCACCATCGGCGAGGCGCGGCTGGCCCGCGAGCTCGGCACGGTCGGCAGCCGGGTGCTCCCCGGCTCGGAGACCACCTGGCGCCGGGCCGGACACCTGCTCGCGCTCGCTGCGGTGACCGTCGGCACGAACCAGCTGTGGAAGCGCGCGATGAACGGCATCGAGTCCGGCACCGCCCAGTACGACGAGGGCATGGACGAGTCGGCGTCCGGTCTGTGGACCTCGCCGTACCAGTCAGGTGATCCCGCGAGCTACGTGCCCTGGAGCACGATGGGACGCGAGGGCCGTCGTCACGTCGTCACCTGGGTGCGCCCCGAGCCGCTGCTCGACAGGCCTGCCGAGCTCAAGGGTGTCGCGCGCCCGGAGTTGTCGATCAAGACGGTGATGAAGGTCGAGGCGAAGGCGACGCCGATCGCGATCTTCGTCGGCCTCGACAGCGCACCGACCGCGACCGAGCGCGTCGAGCTCGCGCTCAAGGAGATGGACCGCACCGACGCCTGGTCCCGCGAGCTCATCATGCTCACGTCGCCGACCGGCACCGGCTACGTCAACTACGTCGCGATCGCGTGCGCGCAGTACATGACGCTGGGCAACATGGCCTCGGTGACGCTGCAGTACTCCAAGCGTCCGTCCCCCCTGTCGCTGACCAAGGTGGGGCAGGCCAAGGAGCAGAACCGCCTGCTGTGGCTGAAGATCCTCGAACGGGTTCGTCTGATGGCGCCCGAGGACCGGCCGAAGGTGGTCATCTTCGGTGAGTCGCTCGGCGCCCACACGAGCCAGGCCGCCTTCGAGGGGTGGGGCACGCTCGGCCCGCAGGCCCTCGGCATCGACCGCGCGCTGTGGATCGGCACTCCGGAGGGCTCCAAGTGGCGCCACGAGCTCGTCGGTCGTGAGCGCCCCGACGTCGACCGGAGCCGGGTCGCGGTCGTCAACGACTACGGGCAGTTCCTTGCGCTCGGCTACGACGCGAAGGAGCACGCCCACTACGTCCTGCTCAGCCACGACAACGACGGCGTGACGAAGTTCGGCGCGAGCCTGATCAACCGCCGTCCGGACTGGCTGGGCCCGGACCGCCCGCGCGTGGAGGAGATCCCCGGTCGGTCGCCGCGCGGCATCCCGGCGTCGATGCGCTGGCGCCCGGTCACCACGTTCTTCCAGCTGCTCGTCGACATGAAGAACGCCCAGTTGCCCGGCTCGTACAAGGCCTGGGCGCACGACTACCGCACCGACCTCCCCGAGTTCATCCGCGACGTCTACGACCTCGACTGCACCGAGGAGCAGCTCGAGGCCATCAAGGTCGCCTGCGAGCAGCGCGAGGAGTTCCGCGAAGCCGTCTTCGACTGACCGAGCCGTTTCCAGTGAAGGACGCCTTTGTTGCATAGAGCGCAACAAAGGCGTCCTTCACTGAGAACTCGTCGGCGTGGTCAGCCTGGTCTGGGGGCTACCAGGACGGGGACGGTCGCGGCTCGGAGCAGGCGGAACGTCATGTCGCCGAGCAGCACCCGGCGTACGGGGCCGAGCTCGCTCGAGCCGCCCACGAGCAGGTCGCCGCGGTGCCAGGTCAGCTCGGCGAGCGCGGCGTCGACGGAGTCGCCGACGAGCACGTGGGACTCGCACGGGCGCCGCAGGTCGGCCTGCGCCGACGCGAGCGCCTCCGCGGCGACCCGACGCAGCTCGTGCAGCACCCCGAGCTCGGCATCCATGCCGAGCTGTGTCGTGTAGATCGAGGTGGCTCGGCGTACGACGCAGATCAGCGCGACCTCGAGATCGGGCAGCAGGTCGAGCGCGGCGGCGAGGCGCCCCGGGCGGTACGCCATGTCGACGGCGACGACGATCCGGTGGATCCTCTCGGGGGCGTAGCCGGCGTAGCCCGTGGGCGCGATCGCCACGGGGACGTGCGCTCCGTGCAGGAGCTGCTCGGACGTCGAGCCGCTGATGATGCGACCCGTCTCACCGCCGGGCGCCGAGCCGATGACGACGCACGAGGCTCTCCGCCGCTGTGCGGCGTCGTCGAGACCGTGCCCGCTCGAGCGGTGCACCGAGATGTCGGTGCCGAAGCCGAGCTGCTCGAGGTCGACCGAGTGCCGCGCGACCACGGCGTCGATCGCGGCCTGGGAGCTGGCCTCGAGGTAGGCGTCCCACTCGGCGTCGACCTGCCCCGATCCTGGTGCCCGCCACGGCTCGGGCCGCACATGGGCGACGACGGGGACGGCGTCGATCGTGCGCGCCAGCGCGACGCCGAGCGCGGCGGCGTCGTCGCTCCCCTGGTCGGTCGTGGCCCCGACGAGGATCTCGGTCATCCGGACTCCCTCCGAGAGGCGCGAGCCTGGGACGCGCCACGCCCCCGACGGCTACGTTAGCCACGACGTCAGGTGCCCGGCACGGCTTCGAGGAGGCGTGGTGGCCGCAGGAGTGGTCGGCGACCTGTTCCGGACGAAGTCGGTCGACGACATCGTGGCCGCGGCCGACCACGCCGAGGCCGGCGGTGGTCAGCTCAAGCGCACGATGGGCCTGATGGCGCTGACGCTGTTCTCCGTCGGCTCCATCGTCGGCACCGGCATCTTCGTGATCCTCGGGGAGGCCGTGCCCAAGGCCGGGCCGGCCGTCCTCGTGTCCTTCCTCCTCGCCGCGATCACCTGCGCGTTCTCCGCCCTGTCCTACGCCGAGCTCGCGGGCACGATCCCCGTCTCGGGGTCGTCGTACTCCTACACCTACGCCACTCTCGGGGAGCTCATCGCCTGGGTCTGCGGCTGGTGCCTCATGCTCGAGTACGGCGTGTCCGTGGCAGCGGTCGCGGTCGGCTGGGGGCAGTACCTCAACGAGTTCCTCTCGACGTTCGGCGTGCAGATCCCGCCGCAGTTCGCGAACCCGCCGGGCGAGAACGGCGGTGTCTTCAACATCCCTGCGATCGTCGTGGTGGTGCTGTGCGGACTGCTGCTGCTGCGCGGTGCGAGCGAGTCCGCGACCGCGAACACCGTGATGGTGTTCATCAAGATCGGCATCCTCGCGTTCTTCTGCGTGATCGCGTTCACGGCGTTCGACGGCTCGAACCTCACGCCGTTCGCGCCGCTGGGCATCGTCGGCATCCAGGCCGCGGCGTCGCAGGTGTTCTTCTCCTACATCGGGTTCGACGCGGCGTCGACCGCGGGCGAGGAGGCGAAGAACCCGCGTCGCGACCTGCCCATCGCGATCATCGCCAGCTTGGTGATCGTGACGGTCATCTACATCACCGTGACGCTCGCGGCGCTCGGCGCGCAGGGCGGCGAGGTCGTCACGGTCGACGGCAACGAGATCTACCAGTGGGGCGAGAACGGGGGTGAGGCGGTCCTCGCGCAGATCGCGGCCGACGTCACCGGCTCGTCGTGGGCGCCGGCGCTGATCTCCCTCGGAGCGGTCGTCTCGATCTTCTCCGTGGTGCTCACCGTGATGTACGGCCAGACCCGCATCCTGTTCGCGATGGGCCGCGACGGCTTGCTGCCTCGGGTCTTCACCCGGGTGAACCCGCGGACCCAGACGCCGGTCGCCAACACGATCATCGTGACGGTGGTGATCTCGCTGATGGCCGGGTTCGTGCCCCTGGGCCAGCTCGCCGAGGCGACGAGCATCGGCACGCTCTTCGCGTTCCTGCTCGTCAACGTCGGAGTGATGGTGCTGCGCCGGTCCCGCCCCGACCTGACCCGGTCCTTCCGCACGCCGTTCTTCCCGGTCACGCCGATCCTCGGGATGATCTTCTGCGCCTACCTGCTGCTCGGTCTGGCCCACGTCACCTGGCTCGTCTTCGCCGCCTGGATGCTCTTCGGCCTCGCCGTCTACGCCCTCTACGGCTACCGCAAGTCCCTCCTGCGCCACCCTGACCGATCCCCGTGGCGCTGACAAGGTTCTCAGTGAATGACGCCTTTGTTGCATAGAGGACAACAAAGGCGTCCTTCACCGAGAACCCACCGCCGGGTCAGACCAGCGGTACGACGCGCCGCTCCCGAGCGCTCACCAGGATCGCGTCGAGCACGACGAGGACCTCGAGCGCGGAACGCGGGTCGACCGGCAGCGGCCCCTCACCGCGCACCGCACGCGCGAACGCCGGGTAGAACGTGTCCCAGCGCCCCCGCTCGGTCGGCACGACGGTGAGCTCACCGCCGCGAGCGATCCGGCCCCACGCCGACTCGGGCTCGACGCCCCACGAGTCGCCGAGCGACGCCGGGGTGAGCCCCGAACGCAGCGCGTCCTCCTGGCTGTCGACACCGCCGACGACGTAGGCGCCCGACGTCCCTGACACCCGGAAACGCCGCGAGATGTCGCCGGACATCGTGTTCGCGAACAGCTGCGAGCTCACGCCGTTCACGTGCGTCACGAGCACCGACACGTCGTCCTCGGCGACGCTCTCGCGGCGTCGCACGGCGATCTCGGCGAACACGGAAGCCACAGCGCCGAACAGCTGCATCGCCTGGTCGAGCAGGTGGGTCATCAGGTCGAGGCGCAGGCCGCCGCCCTGCTCGGTCGGCAGCTCAGCGCGCCACCACGCGCGCGGCGCGCCCGGCGCCCAGCGCTCGAAGCGCGACTCGAACCGGTAGACCTCTCCGAGCACTCCTTTGTCGAGCAGTCGCCGCACCGTGAGGAAGTCGGAGTCCCACCTCCGGTTCTGGTACGCCGTGAGCAGTCGACCCGCCGCCTCGGCGCGCGCGATGCTCGCGGCCGCCGCAGCGGCGTCGATGGCGAGCGGCTTGTCGCACACCACGTGCAGCCCGAGGTCGAGGGCCGCGTCGGTCAGCTCCGAGTGCGTCCCGGTGGTCGAGGAGATCGAGACCGCCTCGGCTCCCGCGTCGACCAGCGACTGCAGGTCGTCGAGCGCGGGGACCCCCGGGTGGTCCTCGGCCAGCTGGGCGCGACGCTCCGCGTTCGTGGTCACGACCCCGACGAGAGCGCACTGCGGCGAGCTGGAGATCAACGGTGCGTGGAACGCGCGCCCGCCCAACCCGTAGCCGACGACGCCGATCCGTACAGGCTCGCTCACGTGGTCCTCCAGGGGTACGCCGGCTGCGCGGCCGCCCCGGCCGCGGGAGCCACTCTGCCGCGATAGCAACGTGGCGGCCACGCGATCGCGAGGTCCGTCCCGCGGGTTCAGGTCACCCTCGCAGGTCCGGTATCCTGTCCGGGCCGGAAGCGGGGACGCAGGTCCCTGGCCCGGCGCTGGAGGCGTCGCCTAGTCCGGTCGATGGCGCCCGCCTGCTAAGCGGGTTGGGGTCTCAAAACCCCTCGCGAGTTCAAATCTCGCCGCCTCCGCCAGCACACCGAAAGGCGCCCC
>DATCCY010000081.1:0-16177 GCA_036510975.1 Candidatus Nanopelagicales bacterium | reverse complement strand
GATGCGCAGGCCGAGAAGGCCGAGCATCGTGATCAGCGCAGCCTCGTCGGGAGTGGACGCGCGGGCGGTCGCGACCAGGGCACCGAGCTGCATCCGGTCCAGACCGAGAACCTGCGACTCCTCCGGCACGTGTGGGCGGCGCACGTACTCGGCCGGTGAGCGGTCCAGGTAGCCGTCGATGACGGCGAACCGGTAGTACCCGGCCACCGTCGAGAGCCGCCGCGCGGTGGTTGCTGGCGCGTAGTGGCGCTGTTCCTCCATCCACCGGACGTAGACCTCGACGTGCGGGCGAGTCATCGCGAACACTTCCGTGCCCCGGGCGGCGCACCAGGCGAAGTACGTCTTGAGGTCCAGGGCATAGGCGTCGCGGGTGCGCCCGGAGTAACGGGCCAGGTAGCCGGCGGCAGCGAGCTGGACCGGGCCGAACATCGGCATCGGCTCGGGAATCATCACGGTGGCGGACTCGGACATCAGAACCTCCAGAAGCAGGGAGCAGGTTCTGACTCGATCGGCCGAACGCCGGGGCAACTCACCCGCCCGAGCGTGTGCAAGCGCACCAATATCCGGCACTATCGCTCGCCCATCGAGGGCCGATGTGGGTGGTAGAGGGCGTCGTTGTCCTTGGGGCCAGCACCGTGACGAGGCAGCCGCGCTATTCGACGATGGCACCGGCGAGGAGGCCGCGTGAGAAGTACCTCTGGAGTGCGAAGAAGACGGCCAGCGGGCAGGCGATCGCGATGAATGTGCCAGCACTCAGAAGGTTTTCGTGGGTGACCAGCGATCCAGAGAGTTCGGAGAGGTAGGGAGTGATCGGGCCGTGGTCCGAATCCCCTGTCACGAAGGTGCTAGCCAGCAGCAGATCGTTCCACACCCAGAGGAAGTCGAAGATGGCCAGCGACGCGAGGGCAGGCACCGACAGTGGCAACGCGATGAGGCGGAAGACCTGCTGATGGGATGCGCCGTCGACTCGTGCGGCGTCGAACAGAGGTCGCGGCAGTTGCGAGATGGAGCGATGCATCAGGTAGACGCCAAAGGGCAACAGGAACATCGTGTGAGCGAGCCAGAGCGAGGCGAACGTGCCTGCGATCAAGGGGTGCCCAGAGGCATCCGTGATCTTGGGAAACACGGTGACCGGTCCGATGCTCCACCCGAGGTAGAACAGCTGCTGCAAGGGGAGCAGGGCCATCTGCACCGGCACTATCTGGAGAGCAACGACGAGACCGAGCACGAGGCGGGCACCCCGGAACGGGATCCAGACGAGTGCGTAGGCCGTCATGGACGCGAGAGCCAGGCCGATAACAATGACCGGAACGGCGATCACGATCGAGTTGACGAAGAAGGGCCAGATGCCTTGGACGAGCGTGTCGCCGCCGGTGAGCACTTCGCGGTAGTTGTCCAGCGTGACCTGGTGGTCGACGAACGCCCTCCACCATCCGCTGTAGGCGGCGTCCTCGCTGGGTCGCAGCGACGTGACGAAGAGGCCCATCGTGGGAAGCGTCCACAGCACCGCGATGGCCAGCACCACCCCCGTCGTGACCCGGCCCGAGAGGCGACCAGGTCGGCGCGGTGCAAGTTGACGGCGAGACATCCACCGATCGTAGGTGTCAGCAGTCCAGCACCGCTTGAACGCGATGTGCCGATAGAGCTCGCATCTTCGTCGGTTGTGGGGTCGCTGCTTGGGAGTGCCTTGGGCGCGTGCGTCGCTCTACCGGAAGAGTGAGAGTTGGGGCAGCAACTGTCTGGCGGCCTCAAGAATCAGCTCGGCTGATGCGACGGCGGCAGGGACCTCGCTGACGTCGATGTCGTCGCCCGGGCGCTGCGGGTACTCGATCTCGGAGCGACGCCGTCGGAGCGTTCCGAACCCGTCGAACGGGCCACCGAACTGCGCGCGGACGACCTGCTCGACGGTCACGTGGTGACCGGTCGTCTTGGTCCGCAACCCCTGGTGGGCGATCAGCGCGGTACAGGCCTTGCGGGCCGCGTCGTAGGCGAGGACGTAGGCGGCCTCGGGGTTGCTCTCGCTCTCGCGTCGGGCGGACTCGAGCAGCGCAGTGGCAGAGGTGAGCCAGTGGGTGCCGTCCGCGGCGGCCCCGGTGACCCGCTCGAGCCTGCCGTCGTCGAGGAGCTGCTCGATCGTCGGCCGGCCCCGCTCCCAGGTCACGTCGCCGCCGTGACGTCGACGTAGGGCCGGGACTGGATCTCGGTCAGCAGCGCGTCGCCCGCGGCATCGGTCCACGAGCCCGCGGGGCGCAGCACGGGGTTGACCGCCATCCCCAGGCGCGCCTCCGCGCGCTCGGCTGCGGCGTAGACCTCGGCCCGGTCGATGCCGTCCCCGACGACCAGGACGTCGATGTCGGCTGGCAGCGGGCCGACCTCGCCGTGATAGCGCGCAGCCCACGAACCGAATACCACCACCCGCTCAGCGCCCAGGGTCGCGAACTCGTCCCCGACCACGGTCTGCGGGCCGAACGTGACCAGGGTCAGCTGGGTCAGTGGCGCGACCGACGGGCTGGCCGTGTTGACCCGCACCACGCGGGCGCGCCCGACCTTCCGGGTGCTCAGCACGCCGCCGTCGGCCAGCCGCCCGACCTCGCTCTGCACGGTGGTCAACGGGACACCGAGCTCGCGGGACAGGTCGCTCAGCGTCCACTCCCGGTCCGGGTGCAGCAGCACCAGAGCGAGCAGGTCCCCCTGTGTACGCGACCGGAACGTCGGCGCAAGCACGGGAGC
The DNA here is from genome assembly GCA_036510975.1 of Candidatus Nanopelagicales bacterium. Lineage (GTDB taxonomy): Bacteria > Actinomycetota > Actinomycetes > S36-B12 > CAIYMF01 > Longivirga. The sequence goes on along the minus strand of DATCCY010000081.1, from coordinate 13,447 downwards.
GTCACTACGCATGAACCGATGATAGACCCGAGTCATGCGTAGTGTCCAAGGCGCTGCACACTGCGTGCCTGGTCGCCCCGGGGCCACCGCCTGTCGGGTTGTCCATACTCGCGCGGCTTTGACAGGCGGCGGCGCTCCGCAGTCCATCAACTTTGCACTCATCTTCCAAGGGGACACGTAGTCGTCCCACCAGGATCGCCCACGTTCGCCGGCGGGATCGTGACCACTTCTGTAACCACTGGAGCCGTTTCCAGGCAAATGACAATCGCCGCAGGTCGATGACCTGCGGCGATTGCTGTGACTCCTGGTGCGCGAGGGGGGAGTTGAACCCCCACACCCTTTCGGGTACACGGACCTGAACCGTGCGCGTCTGCCTATTCCGCCACTCGCGCGCGCCGGAGAAGGCTAACACGCACGCGGGACGGGTCCGGAATCCGCCGGTGACCCAACCGGGACCCGCCACCGCGACTGCGGCGCAGGTCAGCGACGTCCGCACGGTTACGATCAAGGCCGACGGCGTTCGCCCTGGGGCGCGCCGAGGTCACGGTCACGGGAGGCACGGTGGGTCTGCTCGACCGCTTCGAGCAACGGCTCGACCGGATGGTCAACGGTGCCTTCGCGCGTGCGTTCAAGGCTGAGGTGCAGCCGGTGGAGATCGCCGCCGCCCTCCAGCGCGAGATGGACGACCGGGCCGCCGTCGTGAGCCGCGGCCGCACGGTCGTGCCGAACGTCTTCGCCGTCGACCTCAGTCCGCACGACCACGACCGCCTCGCGGTCTACGCGGCGGCCCTCACCGAGGAGCTCGCGGGCATGGTCCGCGAGTACGCCGAGGAGCAGCGCTACACCTTCCTGGGCGGCACCACGGTCGAGCTGACCCTCGACGAGTCCCTCGAGACCGGTCTGTTCCGCGTCACCAGCGAGGCCAGGGCCGAGGTCGCCTCGACCCCTCACGGCCTGCGCACCCCGCCGCTCGCGCCGTCGGACGCCGGTCACCCGCGCCTCGTCGCGGACGACGTCGCGCACCCCCTGACCCGCGCCGTCACGCGCCTCGGTCGCGGCACCGACGTCGACATCCGGGTCGACGACCCCGGCGTCTCACGCCACCACGCCGAGATCCTGCTCGGCCGCGAGACGGTGCTCCGCGACCTCGGCTCCACCAACGGCACCTACGTCGACGGCGTCCAGGTCGGCGAGACCGTGCTGCACGACGGCGCGGTCGTCCAGCTCGGAGCCACACGGCTGACGTTCCGGGCGGGGTGACGCCGCGGTGTCCGAGCTCGTCCTCACGCTGCTGCGCCTCGGGTTCCTGGCCCTGATCTGGCTGCTGGTGATCGTGACGATCCTCGTGCTGCGCCGCGACCTGCGCGCGCCGCGCGACGCCCGCCCGCTCGTCGCCGCACCCGTCCCGCGCTCGACCGTGAAGCCGGCGAAGACCCCGAAGCCGGAGAAGACGCCCAAGCTCAAGATGGGTGCCCGGCAGCTCGTCGTCATCGAGGGCCCGCTCACCGGCACGGTGATCCCGCTCGGGACCGCCGACGTCACCATCGGTCGCGCACCGCACTCCACGCTCGTCCTCGACGACGACTACGCCTCGAACAACCACTCGCGTCTGACCCTCACGAACGGCACCTGGATCGTCAGCGACCTCGGCTCGACGAACGGCACCTGGGTCGACCGCAGCCGCATCACCTCGCCGACGCCGCTCGCGGTCGGGCACACCATCAAGGTCGGCCGCACCGTCCTCGAGCTGCGGAAGTAGCGATGGTGCTCAAGCTGCGCTCGGCAGCGCGCTCCGACATCGGCCTCGTGCGCACCGGCAACGAGGACTCCGGCTATGCCGGGGACCAGCTCGTCGTCGTCGCGGACGGCATGGGCGGCCACGCGGCCGGCGAGCTCGCGTCGGCCGCGGCGATCGCGACGATGTCGGAGATGGAGACCACCGGGCTCGGCGACGTCGAGGCCCTCGAACGGCTCTCCGAGGCAGTGGTCACGACCAGCGAGCGGATCGCCGACGTCGTCGCCGCGAACTCCGAGTTCGCCGGGATGGGTACCACCCTGACCGCGCTGGCCTGGCTCGGCGGCGAGCCGGCGCGCGTGGCGGTCCTGCACGTCGGCGACTCGCGCGCCTACCTGCTGCGCGACGGTGTCCTGAGCCAGGTCACCCGCGACCACACCTACGTCCAGACCCTCATTGACTCCGGCCGGATCACCGCCGACGAGGCGCTCACCCACCCCAGGCGCAACCTGCTCATGCGGGCCATCGACGGAGTGCACCCCGCCGAACCCGACGTCTCGGTGCGCGAGGCGCACGTCGGCGACCGCTTCCTCGTCTGCTCGGACGGGCTGTGCGGCTACGTCTCCGACCAGCGCATCCACGAGCTGCTCGCCATCGCCGACCCGACCGCCGTGGTGACCGCACTCGTCGAGGCGGCGCTCGAGGTCGGGGCGCCGGACAATGTCACCTGCGTCGTGGCCGACGTCGTGGAGAGCGACGAGACCATCGGGGCGGAGACTCCCGTCGTGGTCGGCGCGGCCGGCGAGCCGCGCAACCGCGAACGGCTGCCGGGGTTCGCGTTCCCCGAGGACGCCCAGCTCGACCCGCGCACCGCCACGGTGGTCCGTGTCTCGACGAGCTCGGGGGACGGCACGGGCGGTGACGTCGGCGCGCTCGCCGGCGTCTACGCCGAGGAGCAGTCCTCGGACCGCCACGGCGTGCGCTGGCCGTGGGTCGCCGGCGTCGTCGCCCTGCTCGTCGCGGTCGTCGCGGTCGTCGGCGTCACGTGGTCATGGGCCGGTCATCAGTACTTCGTCGGCAACGAGGGCGGTTACGTCGCGATCTACCGCGGTCTGCCCGGCTCCCTCGGGCCCGTCGACCTGCACTCGGTCGAGCAGGTGACCACCCTCACCGTGGACTCGCTGCCCGACTTCGAGGCACAGCAGGTCGAGGCGAGCATCACCGTCGACTCGCTGAGCGCAGCCCAGCAGGTCGTCGACGACCTCACGGCGAGCGCCGCGCAGTGCACCTCGGCGCCGACGACACCCGGCTGCCCCGACGTCACGACCGGTGCCACGCCGTCCGCCTCCGCGACCGCGTCGAGCAGCGGATGAGCGTCGTGGCCGCCCCCGCAGGCGCGGTGCCGCGCTACCGGCAACCCACCCGCCGGGGGACGGAGGCCGGGCTGCTCGTGCTCGCGTTCGCCGTCGGGGCCGCGGCCTACGTGCAGGTCGACCTCGCGATCCTCGGCCACGTCGCGAACGACACGGTCCTCGTGCTCTCCGCCGTTGCGGCACTGCTGCTGGTGGCCCACCTCGCCGTGCGCTTCGTCGCGACCTACGCCGACCCGATCATCGTGCCGGTGGTCGCGGCGCTCAACCTGCTTGGCCTGTCGATGATCCACCGCCTCGACCTCGCCGAGGTGCAGCGGGCCGCCCGCAACGGCGGAGTGGCACCGCCACCTGATGTCTACAGCCAGCTGACCTGGACGGCGCTGGGCGTCCTGCTGTTCGTCGCGGTCCTCGTGGTCGTGCGCGACCACCGCACGCTGCAGCGCTACACCTACACCGCGATGCTCGCCGGCCTGGTGCTCCTGCTGCTGCCTCTCGCACCGGTCATCGGCGCCACCGTGAACGGCGCGACGCTGTGGGTCCGGTTCGCCGGCTTCTCCTTCCAGCCCGGCGAGCTCGCGAAGATCCTGCTCACCATCTTCTTCGCGGGGTACCTCACCGTCACCCGGGACTCGCTCGCCCTCGTGCGCACCAAGGTGATGGGCATGGAGTTCCCGCGCGGGCGAGACCTCGGTCCGCTGTTCGTCGCGTGGTTCATCTCCCTCGCGGTCCTGGTGTTCGAGCGCGACCTCGGCACGTCGCTGCTGTTCTTCGGCCTGTTCGTGTCGCTGCTCTACATCGCCACCCAGCGACGCAGCTGGCTGGTGCTCGGCGCCGTCCTGTTCATCACCGGCGCGGTCCTGGCCTATCTCGCCTTCGGGCACGTGCGCCTGCGGGTCGACGTCTGGCTGCACCCGTTCGCCGACGAGGCCGACACCAGCTACCAGATCGCCCAGTCCCTCTACGGCTTCGCCAGCGGCGGCATGTTCGGCTCCGGTCTCGGTCAGGGCTACCCGCAGCTGGTGCCCTACGCGAAGAGCGACTTCATCCTCGCGGCGTTCGGCGAGGAGCTCGGTCTCATCGGGCTCATGGCGATGCTCGTGATGTACGGCATCGTCGTGGAGCGCGGGCTGCGGACCGCCATCGCCTGCCGCGACGTGTTCGGGACGCTGCTGGCGGCCGGACTGTCGATCTCCCTCGGGCTCCAGGTCTTCGTGGTCGTCGGCGGCGTGAGCCGGCTCATCCCGCTCACCGGTCTCACCACGCCGTTCCTCGCCCAGGGCGGCTCGTCGCTGGTCGCGAACTGGATCGCCATCGGTCTGCTGATGCGGGTGAGCGACAGCGCACGCCGACCCGACACGGAGTCCGTCAGCCTCGAGGACGCCCCCACCCAGGTGGTGTCGCTGTGATCCGCTCGGTCCGACGCCTCTCGGTCGTCCTCGCGGTCCTGCTTCTCGCGGTGCTGGTGAACCTGACCTACCTGCAGTACTACGCCGCGGCCGACCTGCGCGCGCAGGGCGGCAACAGCCGGGTGCTGCTCGAGGAGTACTCGCGTCAGCGCGGACCGATCCTGCTCGGCTCGACGGCGATCGCGTCGTCGATCCCCACGAACGACCAGCTCAGGTACCTCCGGCAGTACGCCAACGGCCCGCTCTACGCGCCCGCCACCGGCTTCTACTCCGTCGTGTACGGCGCCACCGGCATCGAGCGCACCGAGAACTCCGTCCTGTCGGGCTCGGACGACCGCTTCTTCGTCGACCGCGTGGCGCAGCTGTTCGCCGGACGCGGCGTGCAGGGCGGCGCCGTACGCCTGACCCTCGACCCGAAGGCGCAGCAGGCCGCCTACAACGGTCTCGCGGGACGCACCGGCGCCGTGGCCGCGATCGACCCGCGTACCGGTGCGATCCTGGCGCTCGCGTCCTCGCCGTCGTTCGACCCGAACCTGCTCTCCAGCCACGACCCGGCGAGCATCCGCAAGGCCTACGACCGCTACTCCGCGGACCCGACCCAGCCGCTGCTCAACCGCCCGCTCGCGATGACGCTGCCACCGGGATCGACGTTCAAGCTCGTCACCGCCGCGGCGGCGCTCGAGACCGGTCGCTACACCCCCACGACCGTGGTCCCGGGTCCGGCGTCGCTCAAGCTCCCCAACAGCACCAAGGAGCTGAACAACTGGTCGGGCACGGCGTGCGGACCGGGCGGGAAGACCACGTTCGAGAACGCTCTCGCCGTCTCGTGCAACACCGCCTTCGCCTCGATCGGCCTCGACGTCGGCGCCGACGCGCTGAAGACGCAGGCCCAGAAGTTCGGCTTCGACAACTCCTACGAGATCCCGCTGCGCGTCGCGACCAGCAGGTTCCCGCAGAACCCCGACCTGCCGCAGACCGCGATGAGCGCCATCGGCCAGTTCGACGTCACGGCCACCGCACTGCAGATGGCGATGGTCGGCGCGGGCATCGCGAACAACGGCCAGGTCATGAACCCCTACCTCGTGTCGCAGACGCTCTCCCCCGAGCTCGAGGTGCTGCAGAACGCCGAGCCGACGTCGTACTCGCAGGCCATGTCGCCCGCGAACGCGGCGACCCTGCTCGGCATGATGGTCACCGTCGTCGAGCGGGGGACCGGGTCCAACGCCCGGATCCCCGGCGTAACGGTCGGAGGCAAGACCGGCACGGCCCAGACCGCACCCGGGCAGCCGCCGCACGCGTGGTTCGTCGGGGTCGCCCCCGCCGACCAGGCCGGTGGTGCCCAGGTGGCGGTCGCGGTGGTGCTGCAGAACGGTGGAGGAGCGGCTGAGGTCAGCGGGAACAAGCTCGCGGCACCGATCGCCAAGGCAGTGATGGAAGCGGTGGTGGGCCGATGATGGTCCAGTGCACCTCGTCGGGCAGCAGCCCGGCGGCAGAGGAGGAACGGTGACCGACGACATCCGCCGGCTGGGCCAGCGCTACGAGCTCGGCGACGTGATCGGGCGCGGCGGCATGGCCGAGGTGCACGAGGGCACCGACCTGCGCCTCGGTCGACGCGTCGCGGTGAAGATCCTGCGTCCCGACCTCGCACGCGACCCGAGCTTCCAGGCCCGCTTCCGCCGCGAGGCGCAGAGCGCCGCCTCGCTCAACCACCCGAACGTCGTCGCTGTCTACGACACGGGTGAGGACGTCCTCGGGGACGGCGACGGCGCCACCGGCGAGATCGTGCCGTACATCGTCATGGAGTACGTCGACGGCATGACGCTGCGCCAGTTGATGGCCACCGGCCGGCGCCTGCTCCCCGAGCGTGCCCTCGAGATCACCTCCGGCGTCCTCGCCGCGCTCGACTACAGCCACCGGCACGGCATCGTCCACCGCGACATCAAGCCGGCCAACGTGATGCTCACCCGCGGCGGGGACGTCAAGGTCATGGACTTCGGCATCGCCCGCGCGCTCGCGGACTCCGGCCAGACCCAGACCCAGGCGTCCGCCGTCCTCGGCACGGCGCACTACCTCTCGCCCGAGCAGGCCCGCGGCGAGATCGTCGACAGCCGCAGCGACCTGTACTCCACCGGCTGCCTGCTCTACGAGCTGCTGACCGGACGACCTCCCTTCACCGGCGAGTCGCCGGTGTCGATCGCCTACCAGCACGTCAGCGAGCAGCCCGTCCCGCCCTCGCAGCTCGACCCGGCCGTGACGCCGCAGATCGACACCATCGTGCTCACCGCGCTCGCCAAGAACCCCGCCGACCGCTACCAGACGGCGGCGGAGATGCGGGCCGACGTGGAGCGGGCGATCGCCGGACTCCCCGTCACCGCCCCGGTGCCCGTCCTCGGGCTCGGCACCGAGACCGCGGTGATGGCGCCGGTCGGCGCGGCGGCCGCCGCGTCGGGCGCTGCCGCACCGGACCAGAAGTCCGGGCAGCGCAGCCCCGTGTTCTGGGTCCTGCTGACGCTCGGCGTGCTCGCCGTCGGCGTGGCGACCGTGCTCGTCGGCAAGGCCATCTTCGGCACGCCCGCGGTGGAGCGGGTCGCCGTGCCCAACCTGTCCGGGCTCACCGTTCCGCAGGCGACCGCGCTGCTGAGCCAGCAGGGACTCGTCCTGGGCACCCAGACGCCGCAGACCTCGCCGGACCGGCCGAAGGACACGATCATCGCCCAGACGCCACCGTCGGGCGACCAGATCGAGAAGGGCACGAAGGTCGACGTCACGGTCTCGACGGGCAAGGACCAGTCGACCGTCCCGAACCTCGTCGGGCTCACGACGACCGACGCGGCCCAGTCAGCCCTGTCCTCGGCGGGCCTCACCCTCGGCAAGGTCACGCCGATCCAGTCCGACCAGCCCGCCGGCGTCGTCGTCGCGCAGAGCAAGCCCGCCCAGACCCAGGTCGACGCGGGGACGCCGATCGACATCTCGGTGTCCGACGGGAAGACGGTCGTCCCGAACGTCGTCGGGTCGAGCACGGCGCAGGCCAAGAGCGACCTCGCCAACGCCGGGTTCACCGTCAACGTCGTCGAGCAGGAGGACGGCACCGTGCCGGCGGGTCAGGTCCTGGCCCAGTCCCCGAAGGCCGGCGCCACCGCCGTCAGGGGCACCCTCGTGACGATCACCGTCGCGAAGGCCCCCCCGACCCCGACACCGACGCCGCCCACCACCCCGGCCACGACGCCCACCCCCGCCACGACGTAGCGGGGCCGGACCTGCACCGGCGGCCGGGTCGCGCCTAGCGGGCGACGACGGGCGCGAGGCCCTCGGAGCTGGCCACGGCATCGGCGTCGCCGCAGACGGCCAGCCAGTTCGCGAGGAGTCGATGGCCGCCCTCGGTGAGCACGCTCTCCGGGTGGAACTGCACGCCCTCCACCGCCAGCGTGCGGTGCCGCACGGCCATGATCACGCCAGAGTCGGTGCGGGCGGTGACCTCGAGCTCGTCGGGCACGGTCGCGGGGTCGATCGCGAGCGAGTGGTAGCGGGTCGCGGTGAACGGGTCCGGCAGTCCGGCGAGGACGCCGACCCCGTCGTGGTGCACGAGGCTGGTCTTGCCGTGCAGCAGCTCGGGCGCCCGGCCGACGACGGCGCCGTAGGCCTCGCCGATGGCCTGGTGGCCGAGGCAGACGCCGAAGATCGGCAGCACGCCTGCGAGCTCACGCACCATCGCGAGGCAGACGCCGGCGTCCGCGGGCATGCCCGGACCCGGGGAGAGCAGCACTCCGTCGTAGGCCCGTCCCTCGTCGGGGGTGACCTCGTCGTTGCGGCGCACGTCGACCTCGGCGCCGAGCTGCCCGAGGTACTGCACGATGTTGAACACGAACGAGTCGTAGTTGTCGACGACGAGGATCCGGACGGCCATCCGCACATCATCGCTCACCCGGTGGCCGCGACCCATCGGGATACCGGGGGCGGCGCCGCTAGGGCGTGGGCGTGGCGGTGGCTGCGGGCGTCTCGTCGACCGTGACGTCGTTGAACGGCAACCTCGGCTCGAGCCACGGGAACACCACCGTGAACAGCAGCAGCACGACGGCCGCGAACGCCACCAGCGCCTCGAGCGCCTTCACCGGCCACGGACCGGGGAGCTTGCGCCACATCCAGGCGTACACGGTGTCGGGTCCTCGTCGGTCGGGGTCGGGGGGATTGGGCCGTGCCGGTCAGGCCGTGTTGGTCAGCCCGTCGGGCGCCGGCGAGGTCGTCGGGGTCGTGGAGCTGAGCACGCCCCACCAGGCCCAACGACCGGTCGAACCGTAGCGCGGCGTGCAGGTGGTCATCGTGAGGAGCTTCTGCGACGGCGTCGTGCCCGGGTGGCCCGGGACCGGCTCGACGACCCACACGTCGGTGGGGCTCAGGTTCGGGTCGTCCTTGGTGAGCGTGTAGACGAACCACGTCGTGCGCGTCTGGACGTAGACCTTGTCGCCGGCCTGCAGGTCGGGGAAGTTCGCGAACGGCTCGTCGTGGGTGGAGCGGTGCGCCGCGATCGCGAAGTTGCCGACCTCCCCGGGCATCTGGGTCTCCTTGTAGTGACCCGCACCCTGGGCGAGCACGTCTTTGCTCGTCCCCTGGTGGATGGGCAGCCCCCACACCTTGTCGCGCAGGCGCGGGATGTAGAGCAGCGCGAACCCCGTCCCGTACGCCGGAGGTGCGGGCGCGCGCGTGGCGGTCGGAGCGGCGGTGCCGGTCGACAACGACGAGGCGGAGGTCGTCGGCGAGGGGGTCGGCAGCGGCTGGTGCCAGGACCTCACGATCTCGTCGCGGCTCGCAGTGATCGCCTGGGCGCTCTCCACATTGGTCCACCACAGCTGGTAGACGCACATGAGCAGCAGCAGGACGCCGAGGGTCATGAACACCTCGCCGACGCTGCGGACCACGGTGCGCACGGTGTCGCGCGGAGGCGCGGGCGGCCTCGCGGCCGCCCGGGTCTCGTGGGTGCTCACTGTCCTGCCTTCGCGTCGGGGGCCGAGCCGTCCCGGCGCACGGGCGGACTCACGGCACCACGGTAGGTGCCGGACCGGTGCACGACATCCGACGATCGGTCGGCACGCGACGTGTCGCGGGTCATCGGGCGCTTCCTCCTGGTCCGATGATCCTGCGGCCTCGAGGGTGGGACGAGCGAGGGACCGTTGCCGTTCCGGACCGACGGGGTGAACGTGTCCTCGAGGTCGGACCGTCCTGGCCGTCCCGCCCGGCCGGGTCCCTGGGTACGCTACGGGGCAGGACGGGCGCCGACGCCCGTCGTTCGCAGCCCGCGGGGCGCACGCCCCGCAGTCGATCCATCGTCACGAAGGGGGCCACCGTGCCCGAGTCCCGGGTCCGCCGGAAGAAGAACTTCACCCCGCCGAGCACGGCGCCGGAGCCGGTGAAGTACGGCTCGTCGGCCTGGTGGGCTCCCGTGATGATCGGGTTCTTCGTCCTCGGCCTGCTGTGGATCGTCGTGTACTACATCGCCGGCGCCGACCTGCCGGTGATGAAGACCCTGGGCTGGTGGAACGTCATCGTCGGATTCGGGCTCATCGGGGTCGGGTTCGGCATGTCGACGCGCTGGCGCTGAGCGCGTCGCACGCCGTCGCCGGCGCTGGAAACGGCCGGACTTACACTACTGTCATTCGTCCCCAGGTGTGGACGAACCTGTGGATAACTCGGTGATCAGGCGGGGATCTGCCTGTGGGTAGAGCGGGCTGCCCTCGACGGGAGCGTCGATCAGAGCAGCTCGAGGACCGTCGCGTTGGCCATCCCGCCGCCCTCGCACATCGTCTGCAGGCCGTAGCGGATCCCGTCGCGGCGCATCCGGTGCACCAGCGTGGTCATCAGCCGGGCGCCGGAGGCACCCAGCGGGTGCCCGAGGGCGATCGCGCCGCCCTGGGTGTTGGTCAGCTTGTGGTCCGCGCCGGTCTCGGCCAGCCATGCGGCGAGCACGGACGCGAAGGCCTCGTTGACCTCGAACGCACCGATGTCGGAGATCGACAGCCCGGAGCGGGCGAGCACCTTCTGGGTCGCCGGGATCACGCCGGTGAGCATGATGATCGGGTCCGAGCCCGCGAGCGCGACGGAGTGGACCCGCGCGATCGGGGTGAGACCGAGCTCCGCGGCCTTCGCCGAGGTGGTCATGAGCAGGGCGGCGGAACCGTCGGAGATCTGCGAGGCGTTGCCCGCCGTGACCACGCCGTCCTCCTTGAAGACGGTGCGCAGGCCGGCGAGGGTCTCCAGGGTGGTGCCGCGGCGGATGCCCTCGTCGGCGGTGACGTCGCCGACCGGAAGGATCTCGTCCGCGAACAGGCCCGCATCGGTGGCCGCCGCGGCGCGCTCGTGGGACTCGACCGCGATCTCGTCGAGCTGCTGGCGCGACAGACCCCACTTCTCGGCGATCATCTCCGCCGAGATGCCCTGGGGGACGAGGCCGTTGTCGTAGCGCGCCAGCATGCGCGGCGGGAAGGGGCCGTCGCCGCCCTGGGCGTTGGAGAACATCGGGACCCGTGACATCACCTCGGTGCCGCCGGCGATGGCGACGTCGTAGTGCCCCGCGACGAGACCGGCGGCGGCGAAGTGCACCGCCTGCTGGCTCGACCCGCACTGCCGATCGATCGTGGTGCCGGGCACGGACTCGGGGAGCCCGGCCGCCAGGATCGTGTTGCGAGCGGCGTTGACGCCCTGCTCGCCCACCTGCGAGACCGTGCCCCAGATGACGTCGTCGATGAGCGTCGGGTCGATGCCGCTGCGGGCGACGAGGTTCTCGAGGACGTGGGCCCCGAGGTCGCCGGGGTGGATGCCCGAGAGGGCCCCCTTGCCGGGCTTGCCCACGCCGACCGGCGTACGGATGGCCTCGACGATGACGGCGTCGTTGGTGCTCACGGAACCTCCCGGGGGAGCTGCGGGACCGGTCCGCGCAGCGTCTCTACTGGACGGTAATCCCGTCGCCTCCCCGCGCGGAACCCGGGGTCAGGCCGAGGTCGAGTCGATGCCCAACTGAGCGAGGGTCGAGGTAAGGGCGGCATCGCGCATGGTGATCAGGACGCCCAGAGATGCGACGACGACGACCACGCCGACCACCTGCCAGAGCACCCGCTGCGTCTTGGGTGCGTGGGCGAAGATCGCCGCCACCAGCGCTCCGGTCACGAGGCCGCCGAGGTGGGCCCGCCAGTCGATCCCGCCACCGACGAAGCCGATCACGACGTTGATCGCGATCAGGCCGAGCACCTGGGAGATGTCCGCGCGCAGCGCGCGCCCCACCACGACGTAGGCACCCATGAGGCCGAAGATCGCTCCGCTGGCGCCAATCCCGACGATGTTGGGGGAGGAGAACCAGAACGAGGCCACCGAACCGCCGAGACCCGCGACGAGGTAGAGCACCGTGAACCGCACGTGCCCGAGCAGGGCCTCGAGCTGCGGCCCGAGCATCCAGAGCACGAGCATGTTGAAGCCGATGTGGAGCAGGTTCTCGTGCAGGAAGGTCGCGGTGAACAGCCGGTAGTACTCGTTGTCGAGCGCCACGCCCACCGGCCACATGCCCCAGTTGCTCGCGACCGTGTCCACGCCGGCGAGGTACTCCCAGCCGAAGACCACGACGTTGATCCCGATGAGGGTCAGCGTCACGTAGGGCCGCGAGATAGCGACGCCGCCGAAGCGGGTCCGGGTCGCCGGCACCGCGGCCGCGCCCTCGGCAACGCACTCGGGGCACTGGAAGCCGACGGAGGCGCTCGTCATGCAGTCGGGGCAGATCGGCCGGTCGCAGTGGGCGCAACGGATGTAGGTCTCGCGGTCGGGGTGCCGGTAGCAGACCGGCACCTGCGGGGGCGCCCCGATGGGGTCAGGCGTCGACACTCTCGACCGTGATGTTCTCGATGACGACGGCGTCCTTCGGCCGGTCCATCGCACCGACGGGGACTGCCGCGATCGCGTCGACGACGGCGCGGCTCTCGGCGTCGGCGACCTCGCCGAAGATGGTGTGCTTCATGTTCAGCCAGGGGGTCGGCGCGACCGTGATGAAGAACTGCGAGCCGTTGGTGCCGGGGCCCGAGTTGGCCATAGCGAGCAGGTAGGGCTTGGTGAACTGCAGCTCGGGGTGGAACTCGTCGCCAAAGCGGTAGCCCGGGCCGCCCGTGCCGGTGCCCAGCGGGTCGCCGCCCTGGATCATGAAGCCGGAGATCACCCGGTGGAAGACCACGCCGTCGTAGAGCGGGGCCTGGGACTTCGCGCCGCTGCGCGGGTCCGTCCACTCCTGCGAGCCGTCGGCGAGGCCCACGAAGTTGCGCACCGTCTTGGGCGCGTGGTCCGGGAACAGCTCGATCTTGATGTCGCCGTGGTTAGTGCGCAGCGTCGCGTAGGTCGTCACGAAGCGAATCCTCGCACGTCCCGCCCAGGTCCGCCCCGCGGGGCGCTCACGTCCCCGTCGGCTGGCACCACTGGTTCGCCCGTCGGCCCGCATGCGCCTGCGACACGGTCTCCGCGACCCGGGCCGCCCTCGTCCCGGGGCTGGCGACGCTGGACCTGAGCTGCGCCACGGCGTCATCCATGTGGAGGCTAGGGGACTCGAACCCCTGACTTCTGCCTTGCAAAGGCAGCGCTCTACCAGCTGAGCTAAGCCCCCGGTGGCCGGCCCGAGGGCCGATGCACGTGGGTCGAGCAGGTCAGCGAAGGTCGGGTGCGGAGGTCGCCTCGGTCCACAGGTCCTGCTCGGCCTGGCTGGCCGAGATCTGCCGGTAGACGACGTAGCCCACAGCGGCGAGTGCGGCGATCACGAGGAGCTTCTTCACGATTCCTGCCTTCCAGGGCTGGCGGGTGGTGGGCCTAGATGGACTTGAACCATCGACCTCTTCCTTATCAGGGAAGCGCTCTAACCGAGCTGAGCTATAGGCCCGTGCGTCGTGCCGGAGAAGGTTACCTCAGGCCCGCCG
>DATCCY010000080.1:0-3664 GCA_036510975.1 Candidatus Nanopelagicales bacterium | reverse complement strand
GACACCGGCATCGGCGTAGGCCTGCAGCCTCTCCTGGATCCGCGCGCGCGGCCCGATGAGCGACGTGCGGTCGATGAACTCGAAGGGCACCGCGGCCGCGGCTCCGTCGTAGTCGCGGGCGAGGTACTTCTCCTGCACCTCCGCGGCCTCGGCGTCGTAGCCCATCCGGACGGCGAGCTGGTTGTAGAAGTTCTTGTCGCGACTGCCCATGCCGCCGATGTAGAGCGCGCTGTAGGCGCGCACCGCGTCGGCGCAGGCGTTGACGTCGTCACCGATCACGACGGGGACGGTCGGGACGACGTCGAAGCCCTCCATGGTCTTCCCGACCTTGGCGCGGCCCGCGGCGATGTGGGCCAGGTGGTCACCCGCGGACTCGGGGGCGAAGAAGATCGCGAGCCAGCCGTCGGCGATCTCGCCGGTGAGCTCGAGGTTCTTCGGGCCGATGGCCGCGAGGTAGATCGGGATGTCGGGGCGCGTCGGGTGCACGGTGAGGACGAGCGCCTTGCCCGGGCCGTCGGGCAGCGGGAGGGTGAAGAACTCGCCGTCGTAGGCGACCTTGCGGCGGCTGAGCGCCAGCTTGACGATGTCGACGTACTCGCGCGTGCGGGCGAGCGGCTTGTCGAACCGCACGCCGTGCCAGCCCTCGGACACCTGCGGTCCCGAGACGCCGAGCCCGAGGCGGAACCGACCGCCCGAGAGGTTGTCGAGGGTGGCCGCGGTCATCGCGGTGAGCGCCGGCGTGCGCCCGGGGATCTGGAAGATGGCCGAGCCGACATCGATGGTCGTGGTCTGGGCCGCGACCCAGGCCAGCACTGTGGCCGCGTCGGAGCCGTAGGCCTCCGCCGCCCAGGCGACGGCGTAGCCCAGGGTGTCGGCCTCGCGGGCGAGGTGGAGGTTCTCGGCGTCGTTGCCGGCGCCCCAGTAGCCGAGGTTGACTCCCAGCCGCATGCGGTCACCTCTTCCTCACCGGACCTGGCCGGTGGTCGCGCCCGGAGCGTCGCCCCAGGACCCCTGCGGAGCCTAGCCGCGGGCCGTCCCGCCGCCCGGATAGGGTCTCGCGACATGGAGCACCGTCCGCTGGGCCGATCCGGCCTGCTCGTCTCGCGCCTCGCCCTCGGCACGATGACGTGGGGACGCGACACCGACCGTCACGAGGCGCGCGACCAGCTCGTCGCGTTCGTCGAGGCGGGCGGGACGCTCGTCGACACCGCCGACGTCTACGCCGACGGCCAGTCCGAGGAGATCGTCGGCTCGCTCGTCGACGAGGTCGGCCGCGACTCCGTGGTCATCGCCACCAAGGCCGTCTCGCGACCCGGCACGGCGCGTCGCCTCGACGCCTCGCGCGGGCACCTGCTCTCCGCGCTCGACGCGTCGCTGCGCCGGCTCGGCGTCGACCACGTCGACCTCTGGCAGCTGCACGCGTGGGACGCCTCCACCCCGCTCGAGGAGACGCTCTCCGCCCTCGACTCGGCGGTGGCGTCGGGCAAGGTCCGCTACGTCGGCATCAGCAACTACGCCGGGTGGCAGACGGCGAAGGCGGCGGCGGTGCAGGCCGCACGACCCGGCTCGACGCGGCTCGTGTCGACGCAGATGGAGTACTCGCTGCTGCAGCGCGGCATCGAGCGCGAGGTCGTCGACGCCGCGCAGGACGCCGGGCTCGGCATCCTGGCGTGGTCGCCGCTCGGCCGCGGCGTGCTCACCGGGAAGTACCGTCACGGCACGCCGGCGGACTCGCGGGCCGCGTCCTCGCACTTCGCGTCGTTCATCGCGCCGTTCCTGTCCGACTCCGCGCGCGGGATCGTCGACGCCGTCTGCACCGCAGCCGAGGGCCTGGGGGTCGCGCCGCTCGAGGTCGCGCTCGCCTGGGTCCGCGACCGCCCGGGCGTCGTCGCGCCGATCGTGGGTGCGCGCACCGCCGCGCAGCTGCGCGGGGCGCTCACGGTGGAGGAGCTCACCCTCCCCGAGGAGATCGTGACCGCGCTCGACGAGGTCTCCGCGCCCGAGCGCGGCTACCCCGAGAGCACGTGGAGCAGGAGCTGAACAGCGTCGTCGAGCTGCTCGCCGGGGCGGCGAGCGCCGGGCACACCGTCCTGCCGCCCGAGGTCGTGCTGCGCACCTGCGCACGGGTCGCGATCGACGACGCGCTCGAGAGCGGTGCCGTCATCGAGGTGGAGTGGCACGGTGCCCCGGCCCTCGCGCTCGTCGACGTCGCGGAGTCCGAGGAGCTGCTCGCCGACGGCCTGCTCGGACTCGCGGAGGAGAACAGGCTCGCCGTCGTCGTCGGCACCGACCCCGTCGCACGTCGACGCGCGCTGGACTCCGCGCTCGGCGCCGGTGTCCCGTCGGTGGTCCTCGACGACGCCCACCTGGTCGGACTCGACGAGGTGCTGGCCGCGGTCGAGGACCTGCCGGAGGACGCCGTCCTCGCGCTCTCCCTCGACAACGCGCTCCCCCTGGGCCCGGTGCTCGGCGCGGTCGCCCTCGACGTGGCGGCGTCCGGGCGCTGCCCGGTCCTCAAGGCCGACGCCGCTCCCCCGCGGTCGGCGCTCGACCGTGCGCGCGTCGAGGTCGCGGCCGGCCGCTGGTTCGCGACGTCACCCGACGACCGCTCCGTCGTCGAGGTCACCGCGCCCGGCCCCGACGAGGCCGTACTCCGCGTGACGCAGCTGGTGTCGGTGTCGATCCCGCGCGCGTTCGACGCGGCGGGCGACGACGTCGTGGTCCTCCTCGCGACCGGCAGCGTCGATGCCGACGTCGTACGCCGTGCCCTCGACGACGCCGGCGCGCAGGCGACCGCGGTGCGGTCGCTGGGCTCGCCGCTCGACCGGGCCCGTGCCGCCGCCGTGGTCGTGCTGCCGGGACCGGTGCCGACGACGCTGACCCGCGCGCAGGTCTACGCCGGCCTCCGCGCCGGCGACCGGCACGTGTCGGTCGTCCACGGCTGGCACGGACCGGGATGGACCTCGCTGCTCGCAGCGACGACCGACGCACAACGCCGTACTCGTCTCGCCGAGCTCCTTGCCGACTGAGGCTCCCTCCGGCCGCGTCGTTCGCGTCGGCCGCGGGCCGGAGCGCACAATGTCTGCCATGTCGGCGACCCGGGCCTCCACGTGGGAGTACCGCGAGATCACCTTGTCGCGTGACACAGCGCGTGACGCGGTGCGCGCCGCCCTAGTCGAGCTGGCCGAGCACGGGTCGTGGGAGCTGGCGCGGCTGCGCCTCTACCCGGACGGCCGTCGGCGCGTCTGGCTGCGCCGCCGTGTGCTGCGAGCCGTCCGCACGGCGTAGCCCTCAGCAGGCGCGCAGGAAGCGGCCGAGCACGCGGGTGCCGAAGCGCAGCGCGTCGAGCGGGACGCGCTCGTCGACGCCGTGGAACAGCGCACCGAAGTTGAGGTCGGGCGGCAGCTGCAGCGGGGCGAAGCCGTAGCACCGGATGCCGAGCGTGGAGAAGGACTTCGCATCGGTGCCGCCGGAGAGCATGTAGGGCACCGCCACCGCGTGCTCGTCCTCGGCCCGCAGCGCGGCGGCCATGAGGTCGATGCTGGGACCGTCGAACGTCGTCTCCACCGCGATGTCGTGGTTGACGAACTCGCGGGTGACGGCGTCGCCGAGCACCTCGTCGATCGCGGCGAACATCTCCTCCTCGTAGCCAGGGAGGAAGCGG
>DATCCY010000079.1:0-29675 GCA_036510975.1 Candidatus Nanopelagicales bacterium | reverse complement strand
GGTCAGGCCGACCGCGGGTCCGGGCTCACGTCGGTGACGATCGGCATCGCCAGCGGCCTCGCGCCGTTCGTGCTCGCAGCGGTCGCCGACCACGTCGGCGTCCACACGGCCTTCCTCATCGTGCCCGTGCTCATGGTCGCGGCCATCTTCCTCGTCCGTGTCGAGCGCGTCCCCCTGCCCGAGACGCCCGCGAACGACTAGTTGCGAGCCGCTGGCACGGCGCGGGCGCGTGCGGCCGCGATCTCGTCGGGCAGCCTCAGCGCGAGAGCCGGCTCGACCTGCCAGTCGCTCACGAGCGCGTCGAGCTCGGCGAGGTCGGACGGCGACGGCGACGCCCCGGTGCGCACCGCACGCAGCATGAGGTTGCGGTTGGTGTGCTCGTCGCTGATGAACTCGACGGCATCCACGCGGTAGCCCACCACACGCAGCAGTGCAGCACGCACCGCGTCGGTGAGGACGTCGACGAAGCGCTCGCGCAGCAGCCCGTAGCGCGTGACGACGCCGTACGGCGAGGGCGCATCGTGGCGCGCGACCTGCGCCTGCAGGTCGTGGTGGCAGCACGGCGCCGCGAGCACGACGGGCGACTCCCAGAGCACGGCCCGCGCGAGGGCGTCGTCGGTGGCGGTGTCGCACGCGTGCAGCGCGACGACGACGTCGGCCCGCGGCTCGTCGCGCGCGTCGGCGATCGTCGCGGCCTCGAAGGTGAGCTCGTCGGACCAGCCGAGCACGGTCGCGAGCTTCTCGTTGCGCTCGCGCGAGGACTCGCGCACGTCCACCCCGTGCACCCGCACCGGCAGTCCTCGCACCTTCGCGAGCCAGACGTAGGCGCCCATCGTGAGGTAGGCGTGACCACAGCCGAGATCGATCAGATGCCAGGGGTTCTCGGCCGTCGGCTCGTGCAGCGCCCCGGCCTTGTGGGCATCCTCGACCGACGCGTCGAGCAGGCGCACGAACTCCTCGACCTGGCGGTACTTGTCCTGCCGGCTCGGCTTGATCAGGCCCTCGTGGTCGGCGACGCCGACGGCTGCGAGGAACCGGCGCACATCCGGATGCCCGACGTCGAACAGGCGCGTCTTCACCCGGTCGTGCGGCTCGGGCGCGGTCGGCACCGGACCCTCGCGCGGCGAGCGGTGGACCTGGGCGTCGCCCTTCTTCGTGATGCGGACCTGCAGCACCTCGGTGGTCGTCTCGACGTGCCAGTTGCCGAAGCCCTGCCCGAGGAGCGCGTCGACGGCGTCAGCGGCCGTCGAGGCGTCGTGGTTGGCGGCGTAGGCCTGACGCTCGTCGTACGTCGTCACCTGGAGCCGGCGCCCGCTCTTGAGCGCGACCGGCCGCAGCTCGGCGCGGCGCCACTCCAGCGGCACGCCACGTCGCCGGCCGGCGGCCACCGCACGCACCAGCGTGGAGGTGTCGAGGAGCCGTGCCCGCAGGTCGGCCCGCACCGCGTCCCAGGGTTCCGGCACTCAGCTCGCCGCCATGTCGAGGCGCTCGCGCAGCAGGCGCAGCGCCGTGGTGTCACCCATGGTCGCGACGCCGTGGTCGCCCGGCCGACCCCACACGTGCAGCAGCAACCCCGACGGCGAGCCCGCGACGAAGGCGGAGCCGTCGGTGCCACCACCGGTCACCGTCACGGCGGTCGGCTCGAACGAGAGGCTCCAGGAGTGGTCGGCCGTCGAGACGAGGACGGTCTGCCCGTCGGCGTCGTCCTGCCGCTCGTCGCCCCAGTCCCAGCGCAGCCATCCGAGCAGCTCGTCGACCCCGTCGGTCGCGAGGTCGTCCGGGATCGGCGCGGCGCCCTCGAGGCCGCGCACCGCGGACTCGGCGTCCCAGCGGTGGACGGCCGTCTCGTGGGCCATCCGGCGGATCCAGAAGCCGAGCGTCTGCTCGGTGGGCCACCAGGCCCAGGTCGCCGTGAGCGGGTCGCGCGCGGTGAGCCGCTCCCGCAGCGCGGCGTACTCGGTGCGCAGCACCTCGCGCGGGTCCTCGTCCTCGCGCAGCGTCCCCCAGTCGCCGAACTCGCGCGCCGGCGGCTGCGTCCCGGTGTCGAGGGCCACGATCTTGTGGCGGTAGACGCCGATCACGTGGGAGAGCAGGTCGCGGACCGTCCAGCCCGGGCAGCCCGGCACGTCGGCGGCGAGGTCGTCGGACGCCGCGAGGATCGCGTCGACGTCGGCGTCGAGCAGCTCGAGGTAGCGGGCGTCGGGCAGGCGCGTTCCGTCGATGCTGGGCTGGTCGCTCATGGGTCGATCCTGCCACCCGCCGAGACGCTCCCGGGCGTGCGGCGACCCCGCTCGCCTAGGCTGGCCGGATGATGACGCGACGGCGCGGCTCCCGGGGCTCGATGCCCGCGGGCGCGATCGTCCTCGTCGCGCTCGCCCTCACCGCCGTGATCGGCCTCATCGCCGGCGCCGTCTGGGGCCAGATCGGCCGCGGCGGCTCGTCCGCGTCGCCCTCCTCCGAGCCCACCGCGGTCGTCTCGTCCGACACCGCGTCGTCGTCGCCGGCGCCGTCGGACACCGCGACGTCGTCGTCGGACACCGGGTCGCCGAGCCCGTCCGCGACCGGCGCCTCCCCCACGGACTCCGGCTCGCCGGCCGTCACCCCCACCGGATCCGCGCCGCCGGCTCCGGCCACCACGACGACGTCCGCGGACGGCTGGCGCCTCGGCTCGTGGAAGGTCACGAACACCGGCGGCACGCTCGGGATCGACACCACGGCGCGCAACACCGCGACCGGCACCCGCTCCGCGACGCTAGTCCTCTACGTCTACGTGAACGGCGTGCACATCGCGACGACCACCGCCGTCGTCACCGATGTCGCAGCCGGGGCCACCGTGCCGGTGCACTTCGCCGGCACCGACCCCTGGCAGGCGGGTCAGAAGGTCCTGCTCCTCGCCACCGGCTGAACCGGCCGAGTTAGCCGCTCAGCGACAGGCGTCCACGGCTCAGCGACCGCGCCAGGCGGCGACCAGCACGAGCACGATCGAGGCCGCGAGCACGCCGAGGGTGACGTAGCGACGAGTCCGCGGGTTCACGCCGACAGCGTACGGCGCGTGCGCAGGGGTAGCCTCGAGCCGTGCCCGACGCCGCCGACCGTCCCGAGGACTCCGCGACCGCCGAGTCCGCCGTGAGCAGTCCGGCAGCGGCTCTGAAGCCGCTCGACGTCGACGGCGTGGGCGCGATCCTCGTCGGCACGATCGCGTGGGGGGTCGCGCTGCTCGCGTGCCTGCTGCTGCGCGACCAGCTCGCGTCTAACGGGCGCGGCTGGTGGAGCGGCGTCTGCCTCGCCGGGTTCCTGCTCGGGCTCCCCGGCCTGTGGTTCGTCCGTCGTCGTCGCGCGGCCTACACCGCGCGCTGACGGGCTCTCAGAGCGTCTCGTCCGGCTCGATGTCCTCGACGTCGTCGAGGACGAGCGCGATCTGGTCCGACGAGCCGATCGCCTCGTCGTCCTCGTCCTCGTCGTCCTCGTCCGCGTCCTCGTCGTCCTCGTCCTCGTCCACGTCCTCGTCGTCCTCGTCCTCGTCGTCGTCCGGCTCGAGGCCGACGACCTCGTCCGGCCCGACGAGCTCGAGCACCTCGCCGTCGACAACCCAGACCTCGGCCTCGACCGCGGTCACGTCGGGCTCGGCCACCACGACGACCTCGCTGTCCTCCGCCATCAGCTCGACGACCGCCGCGGGAACCGCGGCGAGGTCGTCGGTCAGGTCGAGGACGTCGAGGACGTTCTCGTCGACGGCGATGTCCGTCACGGGTACGCCGGTGCCCTCGATCTCGCGCACGCTGGAGTGCGCACCGCAGCCGTAGCCGAGCGCGACGACGCGGCCGTCGGCACCGAACTCGTTGGCGCACAGGCCGAACGCCTGGCCGATGAGGCCGCCGATCGGCAGCAGGAATCCGCAGCCGCGGCACTGGCCGGGGGCCGCCTTGGCCATGGGTGCGTCAGGGCCGAAGTCGCCGTCGAACCACCGGTCCGCAGCGACGCCACGGCCGTAGGGCGAGAGCACGGTCTCGCGACCGAGGCCGAGCTCCCACTGCTCAGGTCGCAGCGGTGCCGCGGTGCTGGAGGTCTCGTCGGCCTCCTCCAGCGCGTCGCCGCCGCCGAAGCCCGGCTCGAGGCGCGGGTCCTCCGGCGAGGTCGGGTAGAGGTCGCCGGGGCCGAGGTCGCCGGGACGCACCCGTTCGGTCCAGGGGGTCCAGGAGGGCGCGAGGATCGCGTCGGCGCCGGGGAGCAGGAGCACCTCGGAGACCGTGGCGGCCGCGCCGTGCGGGACGACGGCGACCGTGACGGCCCAGGCCCAGCCGCGGTAGCCCGACGCCAGACAGGCGAAGGTGTGGGTGGCGAGACCGTCGGGCTCGAGGGTGACCCCGACGTGGTCGCCGACGTGGTCGGCGGGCGCGATCTCGAGCACCGCGGCGCGGGCGAGGTCGGCGGCCGACGTCAGGACGTCGTCAGGGGAGAGGGGGGTCACAGGGCCATCCTCGCCCACGACCCCCTGGCGACGCCACGCGCCCTACCCCTCGATGTCGTCGGCCACCTTGCGCAGCATCGCGGCGATCTGCTTGCCGTGCTTGTCGTCGGGGTAGCGGCCGCGCCGCAGCGAGTTGGAGACCCCGTCGAGCAGCTTGATGAGGTCCTCGAGGATCACGGCCATGTCGTCGGCCGGCTTGCGCGCGGCCTTGGCCACGCTGGCCGGCACGTCGAGCACGCGGATCGACAGCGCCTGGGGTCCACGCTTGCCGTCGGCGACGCCGAACTCGACGCGCGATCCCGGCTTGAGGGCGTCGACACCGGCGGGCAGCGACGAGGCGTGCACGAAGACCTCGTCACCTTCGTCGGTGGCGAGGAAGCCGAAGCCCTTCTCGCTGTCGTACCACTTGACCTTGCCGGTGGGCACCGTTCTCACGCGTCCTTCGTCGTCGTACGCCGTCCCCGATGGGATCAGCGGCCTCATGAAGGCTATCCGTCCGCGCCGCCGCACCCCAACCGAGATGCCCCTGGATGCGGCGACCTCGCTCGTGACACCTCGCTGTCGCGCCACGTCCGGGCGGACGACGGGGTCAGCGGGCGCGCCAGCCAGCCAGGAGCTCGGACTCGCGTCGACGGCTGAGCGCACCCGGCGCACTGGTGGGCCACGGGTGTGCCCGCACGTGCTCGAGGGTCTCCACCGCCGACTGACGCACGGGCCGCGGGTCGAGGCGGGTCGCCCGCGCCGCTGTGGGGTCGGCGGTGTTGGCGTTGATCCACGGGTCGCCGGCTCCCCACAGCGGGAGGGACTCCCCCGTCTCCCCCTGGTCGAGCAGCCACCGCTCGTCGACCCAGGTGAGCGTGGTGTCCTCGGGAGCCACGGCGGCGGCGATGTCGCCGAGCATGAGACCGAAGGTGTACGGCGGCTCCGGGCTCACGGCATGGAACGTGCCGGCGACGTCGTCCTCGAGCAGCTCGATGATCCAGGCGCCCAGGTCGCGCCCGTCGATCACCTGGATCGGGTCGTCGGGGTTCCCGGGGGCCAGCACCTCGCCGCCCTCCGCGAGCCGCTGCACCCAGTAGGTGAACCGCTGCGTGTAGTCCCACGGTCCGATGACGAACGTCGGTCGCACGATGGTGGCGTGGTCGTGGTGCAGCTCGCGCGCGGCGAGCTCGACCGACACCTTGAGCCGGCCGTAGGACTCCTCGGTGATCTCGGTGACGTCGTCGTCGGCCGGGTCGACCGTGCGTGACGACTCGTCGAACCCCTGCGACTCGGGTTCGGTGTAGACCGACGTCGAGGAGATGACGAGGTAGCGACCCCCACGTCCGTCGAGCGCGGCCGCCAGCGACCGGACCTGACGCGGGAAGTACGCCGAGGTGTCGACGGTGGCGTCGAACTCGCGGCGCGCCAGCGACGAGAGGTCGAGGTCGCGGTCGGCGTGCAGGTGCTCCGCCTCGGGGAACAGGTCGTCATGACCGCTGCCGCGGTGCAGCAGCGTGACGTCGTGCTCGGCGGCCAGCGCCGACTCGACGACGTGACGACCGACGAACCTCGTGCCGCCGACCACCAGGATCCTCATGCCATCGCCCCGTTCCACCCGCGCCACCAGTCGACGAAACCCGTGAGGTCGTCCATCAGGACGTCGGCGCCGGCGGCGGCCAGCGCGTCGCGGCTCGTCGGCCCCGTGGCGACGGCGACGGCGACGGCGCCCGCGCCACGCGCTCCGAGGACGTCGCCGACGTGGTCGCCGACGTAGACCTTGGCGTCGGCGTCGCGCAGCGCGTCGGACTTCGTCTCCGCGAACCGCTCGCCCACGACGTCGCGGACGAGGTGCGCGAGCCCCACCTCGTCGAGGACGGCGCGCACATGGGTGTCCTTCTTCGCACTGACCACGAGGATCGAGCAGCCGTCGTCCACCACGGCCTCGAGGGCCTCCCGGGCACCGGGCAGCAGCACCTGCATCGCGAGACCGTGCGAGAGGTAGCGGGCGCGGTAGATCTCGAGCGCCTCCTCGTAGGGCACGTCGGGGATGTAGTCCGGGAAGACGCGGTCGAGCGGCAGCCCGACGCCGTCGCGCACCGCCTGCTCGTCGATCTCGACGCCGTAGACCCGACAGGTGTGGGCGATGGAGTCGACGATCGCGTCGGCGGAGTCGACGAGGGTCATGTCGAGGTCGAAGCCGATGACCGTCACGCGACGACCCTACGGTCCGGAGCGGGCTTCGGTTCGCGGGAACAGCGCCCCCTGCCGTAAATTCGTGCGGATGGCCACGAAGCGCACGGCAGCGGCGTCCTCGCGACGCGGCCCGGCGCCCGCGCGCCCGCGCTCGCTCGCCGAGGACCTGCGCGCCCGCAGCGACGAGGACCTCGCGGCCCTGCTCGCGGCACGGCCCGACCTCGTCCACCCGGTGCCGGCCGACCTCGGGGCGCTGGCCATCCGGGCCACCACGGGGCCGTCGACCGCCCGCGCGCTCGACCGTCTCGACGAGCTCACCCTCGCGGTCGTCACGGCCCTCGGCGCCCTCCCCGACGGCACCCGCTACGCCGACCTGCTCGCCGGGATGCCCGGGGTCACCTCCTCGCACCTGCGCCCGGTCGTCGACCGGCTGCGCGCCCTCGCCCTCGTGTGGGGCGAGGACGACGAGCTGCACCTCGTGCGCCCGGTGCGCGAGGCGCTCGGGACCTACCCCGCGGGCCTCGGTCCGGCGATGGCCGAGTCGCGTCGCGGCGTCGCGCCCTACGCCGCGGACCCCCGCCTGGTCGAGTCGGTGCTGGCCGAGGCCCCCGACGGCGCGCGGGAGGCGCTCGAGCGGCTGGTCTGGGGACCGCCGATCGGCCGGGTCGAGGGTGCCGAGCGACCGGTCGACGTCGCCTCCGCGCGCACGCCGATCGAGTGGCTGCTCGCGCACCACCTGCTCGAGCCCACCGGGTCGGACACGGTCGTCCTCCCCCGCGAGATCGCGCTCGCCCTGCGCGGCGGCGCGCTCGTCCGCGACGTCGAGGTCGACGCTCCGCCCGTCGCCCACACGGACCGCACGCCGCTGCTCGTCGACCGCACGGCCGGGCAGCAGGCCTTCACCTTCACCCGGCTCGTCGAGGACCTGCTCGACGCGTGGGCGACGGCGCCGCCCGTGGTGCTGCGCAGCGGCGGGCTCTCGGTGCGCGACCTCGCCCGGGTCGCCGCCACCCTCGATCTCGACGAGGAGGGCGCCGCCCTCGTCGTCGAGATCGCCTACGCCGCCGGGCTCGTCGCGGCCGACGGCGAGGTCGACGAGGTCTGGTGCCCGACCCCGGCGTTCGACGCGTGGCGCACCCGGCCGGTGGCCGAGCGCTGGGCCCTGGTCGCGCAGACCTGGCTGCTCATGACCCGCACGCCGGTGCTCGTGTCGGGACGCGACGACTCCGGCTCACGCGTGAACGCCCTCGCCCGCGACACCGAGCGCTCGCTCACGCCGGACGCCCGACGCGCGCTGCTCGACGAGCTCGTAGGGCTCGCGCCGGGGCAGTCGCCGTCGCACACGTCGCTGATGGCGCGGCTGCGCTGGCGTCGACCTCGACGCACGTCGCCGCTGTGGTGGGCGGTGGTCGAGGCGACACCCGAGGAGGCCGAGCGCATCGGTGTCACCGGCCTCGGCGCCCTCTCGGCCCACGGCCGCGCGCTGCTGCGCTCGACGTCGCCCGAGGAGTCCTCGGCCGAGGCCCGCGCGGCCAGCCGGACGCCGGGGCGCGCGCCTGTGCCGCCGGACGTCGTGGCCGCGCTGGACCCGTTGCTGCCCAAGCCCCTCGACCACGTGCTGCTGCAAGCGGATCTCACGGCGATCGCACCCGGGCCGCTCGAGAGCGAGCTGGCCCGCGAGATGTCCCTGCTGGCCGACGTCGAGTCGACCGGGGGTGCGACGGTCTACCGGTTCAGCGACGCGTCGCTGCGCCGCGCCCTCGATGCCGGGCGCTCCGCCACCGACATCCTCGCCACGCTGCACGCGAAGTCCCGTACGCCGGTCCCGCAGCCGCTCGAGTACCTCGTGACCGATGCTGCCCGTCGTCATGGCGCGCTGCGGGTGGGGGTGGCGTCGGCGTACCTGCGCTGCGACGACACCTCGACCGTGTCGGAGATCCTCGCCGACCGGCGGCTCGCGACCCTGCGCCTGACCCGTCTCGCCGACACCGTCGTCGCGAGCACCACGGCGGTCGACGTCGTGCTCGACCGGCTGCGCGAGGCCGGCTACGCCCCGAGCGCGGAGAACTCCGAGGGCGCCGTCGTCGTCCGGCGCCGCGACGAGCGACGTACCCCACCGCGACCGCGGCCCCCTCGGCTCTCGGTCGACCCGCCCGCACCGACCGAGGCGATGCTCTCGGCCGCGGTGCGCGCCCTGCGCGCCGGCGAGACCGCGGCGGCGCACCGGCCGCCGACGATGCCCGACGGCGCCGGTAGCGGCCGGCTGCCGCGCTCGAGCACCGCCGAGACGATGGCCGAGCTGCGCAGCGCGCTGGATCGGCAGAAGCCCGTCTGGATCGGCTACGCCGACAGCACCGGCACGACCACCGAGCGCGTGGTGGAGCCGCTGCGGCTCGACGGCGGATTCCTCACGGCGTACGACCTGCGCACCGCGGAGGTGCGCACCTTCACGGTCGCGCGCATCACCGGCGTGGCAGCGGTGGCCGACCCCGCGCCCTGACCCCGCGCCCTGACCCCGCGCCCTGAGCACGTGTGCGCCCCCCGGCGAGGCTGATCAACTGGTCGTTTGCGGGGCCGGGAAGCGACCAGTTGCCTCGGGATCGGGCGCTTCTTGCCGCCCTACGTCAGCGGCTCGCGATCGCCGCCGCGATACGGCGCGACTCGATGCCGGCCTCCCGCAGCATCCCCGACGGCGCGACGAACTGGCCGCAGAAGAACAGGCCCGGGATCGACGTAGGACCGCCCGACACCAGCGGTCGCCCCTCGTCGTCGCACACCTCGCGCCACGCCGGGAGGAACTCCTCCAGCGCAGGCCGGTAACCCGTGCCCAGCACCACCGCATCGACGTCGAGCGGCGTCCCGTCGTCGAAGACCACGCCGGTCGACGTGAACCTCTCGATCCCGCCGTGCACGGTGATGCGACCGGCCCGGATGTGGTCCATCGTGCCGATGTCGAGCAGCGGGATGTGCCGGTCGTGGGCGATCTGCTCGTTGGGCCCGTAGGGCAGCTTGCGCAGCCCGACCTTGCGGATGTCGCCGACCGTCAGCCGGACGAGCGGCGCGGCCAGCGCATCGGCCACCTTCGGCGGCAGCAGGCGCATGACGGTGCCGACCTGGAGGATCGGCACCAGGCCGAACACGTCACGGGGTACGACGTTGACCGCGCTGCGCACCGACAGGTGAGTCGTGACGCCGTGCTCGACGAGGTCGATCGCCTGCTCGCAGGCCGAGTTGCCGAAGCCCACGACGAGCACCGGTCGACCGCGCCACGGTTCCCCGTTGCCATACTCGCTGGAGTGCAGCACGGTGCCGGCGAAAGACTCCATGCCGGGCCAGGTCGGTCGCACGGGGCGTCGGGTGGCCCCCGTGGCGACGACGACGTTGCGCGCGCGCCACTGACGCGTGCGAGTGGTGGCGACCCACACGCCGTCGACCCGCTCGAGGCGCGTCACCTCCTCGCCGTACCGTGGCTCGATGCCGTGGTGGTCGCGGTAGCTCTCGAGGTACTCGACGACCTGCACGCGTGCGGGATACCGCGGCCAGTCCGACGGCATGGGCAGCCCGGGCAGGGCCGACATGGACTTGGGCGTGTGCAGATGCAACCGGTCGTAGTGGTGGCGCCACGCGACGCCGACGGTGTCGGTCGCCTCGAGCAGCTCGTAGGGCCGCCCGGCGGCCGCGAACGCCGCCGCGGTCGCGAGCCCCGCCGCCGACGCACCGATGATCAGGGTCTCCGTGTCCGCCGCCATGGAGCGAGAGTAGGGGGCGGGCGGGGCGAGGTCGTCAGCGCGGCTGGACCACGCGGGCGGCGATCTCGGCACCCCAGGCCGTCGCCCGCTCGAGCTCGCCCGCCAGCAGGTGGTTGTGCTTGTCGACGAGGAAGCTCATCGGCTCGATCAGCAGGGTGCGGCCGTGCTTGTGCAGCCGGTCAGCGATGCCTTTGCAGGCGTGACCGGTGAGCAGCACGGGTCCGTCGACGCGGGTGTCGAAGGCCGCGGAGCGACCGGCGGACTTCCCCATGTCGTTGAACCAGTCGCGCAGTCCGGCACCGGTGGCGTCCGGCTCCAGCGTGAGGTCACCCTTCGAGCGCTCGACGTAGTCCGGAGCGCCCTTGCGCGACTGCGACGACGACATCCCGTGCGCGTGGGTGGGGCCTCCGACGATCAGGAGGTCCGCGGCCGCGGCCTGCTCGACGCCGATGTCGGCGACCGAGCCGACCACCACCTCGCCGGTGTCACGAAGGCCGTCAGCGATCGCCGCTGCGACGGAGTGGGTGTTGCCGAACATGGACTCGTACACGACCACGATGCGCATCTGGGGCGCCCCCTTGTGAGCACCTTCGACACTACGCCGACCCGCTGGTCGCCGAGCCGCGCCCGGCCACCGAGTGGCCCGCGTCACGCGCCGTATCGAGGCCACCCTTCCCTCACCCCCCGATCGTTCTCGGTGAAGGACGCCCTTGTTGCATAGAGGACAACAAGGGCGTCCTTCACCGAAAACCCGGAGCGGGGGTCACGCGGGGGCTCGGCGGTCGGCGCGGCTGCGGGTGCGTCAGCCGGGGACGTCGGCGTACGCCCGCGAGCGGGGCAGCAGGAGCACGGCGCCGGCGAGGAAGCAGAGGGCACCCAGGACGGTCCCTCCGTTCGACCAGGCCTCGTTGACCAGCTGGCCGGTCGAGGCGTCGGTACGGGCGCCGACGGCGGAGATCCCGAAGAACACCGACCCGACGAGGTTCAGGGCACCGATGGCCCAGGACCGGTCGCGGGCGTGGCCGTGCCGGCGGCGGCGTACCTCGGGGGCGAACGCGAGCGCGCTCGAGACGAGGAACGCGACCGAGCCGAAGGCGTCCGGGCGCCAGACGGCGGCGGCACTCGCGTCGCCTGCGCCGGAGGCGTCGAGCAGCCCGCGCAGCGTGGTCACGTTGAACCACAGGGTGCCGGCGAACTGGATGGCCGACGCCGTCCAGTCGACCGTGCGCGCCCGGACCAGGGCGGCGAACCAGGCGGCGGCGTGCTCGCGCGGGGCGGCCGAGGGAAGCTCCTCGGACGACGTGACGAGCTGGAGGAACCCCGCGCAGGTGAAGAACAGCGAGCCGACGAAGAACGTCGCGGCGCCCACCACCGGCGACAGCGCGGTGTCGAGGCTCAGCGGTACGCCGACCGCGAAGAGCACCGAGCCGACGAGGAACCCGAGGGCCGTGAACGCGGTCAGCCGCCGGCGTCGGCCGGCACGGGGGGCTTCCATCCGCCCATTGAACGCGATCCGGGCCGGTCACCGCGGCGGCACACGGCGGAGCGGCGGTGAGCAGTCGGTGAACTCCCGTCGGACCGCCGGACGCAGGCGGCCGGCGCCGCTAGGTTCGCGGGATCGACCACGAGGAGGGCACCACCATGAGTCTCAAGCACCCGCAGAAGCCCCCGCGCAGCACCCGCGACCTCGCGGTGGACCCGATGCTCACGATGGGCGGCGAGGGCATCCCCCGGCACCGCATCCCCGACGGGGAGATGCCGCCGGAGGTCGCGTACCAGATCGTCCACGACGAGCTGATGCTCGACGGCAACGCGCGGATGAACCTCGCGACGTTCGTGACGACGTGGATGGACCCGCAGGCCCAGCGGCTCATGACCGAGTCCTTCGACAAGAACATGATCGACAAGGACGAGTACCCGCAGACGGCCGAGCTCGAGTCGCGCTGCGTGGAGATCCTCAGCCGCCTCTGGCACGCCCCGGACGCGGCCCAGGCCACCGGCTGCTCCACGACCGGATCGAGCGAGGCGGCCATGCTCGGCGGCCTCGCGATGAAGCGCCGCTGGCAGCAGCGGCGAACGGCCGAGGGCAAGCCGGCCGACCGCCCGAACCTGGTCATGGGCATCAACGTGCAGGTCTGCTGGGAGAAGTTCGCGAACTACTGGGACGTCGAGATGCGTCTGGTTCCCATGGACGGCGAGCGCTTCCACCTCTCCGCCGAGGAGGCCGTGAAGCTCTGCGACGAGAACACCATCGGCGTCGTCGCCATCCTCGGCTCGACGTTCGACGGCTCCTACGAGCCGGTCGCGGAGATCTGCGCGGCCCTCGACGACCTGCAGGCGCGCACCGGGCTCGATATCCCGGTCCACGTCGACGGAGCGTCGGGCGCGTTCATCGCGCCCTTCGTCGACCCCGGCCTCGTGTGGGACTTCCAGCTCCCGCGCGTGACGTCGATCAACGCCTCGGGGCACAAGTACGGGCTCGTCTACCCCGGGGTCGGCTGGATCGTGTGGCGCGACGTCGACGCGCTGCCCGCCGACCTGATCTTCTGGGTCAACTACCTCGGCGACAACATGCCGACCTTCGCTCTCAACTTCTCGCGCCCCGGCGCCCAGGTCGTGGCGCAGTACTACAACTTCCTGCGACTCGGCTTCGACGGCTACGCCAAGGTGCAGGGCTACGCCCGCGAGGTCGCCACGAGGCTCTCATCCGAGATCGAGGCGCTCGGCCCGTTCCGCCTGCTCACCCGCGGCGACGAGCTCCCGGTCTTCGCCTTCACGCTGAACGACGACGTCACGGGCTACACGGTCTTCGACGTGTCCAACGCGCTGCGCGAGCGCGGCTGGCAGGTGCCGGCGTACACGTTCCCCAAGAATCGTGAGGACCTCGCGGCGCTCCGCGTGGTCGTACGCCGCGGCTTCAGCCACGACCTCGCAGACCTCCTGCTCGAGGACGTCACGCGAGCGATCACGACGCTCGAGGCCGGCAGCCGCACGACGGGCGCCGCAGACTCAGGCGCCTTCCACCACTGACCAGTCGTCGACGAGCAGGCCGAGTACGACCTCGTCGACGAAGCGGCCGACGACCCAGGACCCGTCGCGGAACCTGCCCTCCACCGTGAAGCCCGCACGCTCCGCGGTGGCGAGCATCGCCGCGTTGGTCGCGTTGGTCTCGATCTGGACGCGGTGCAGGCCGAGGATGCTGAACGCGTAGCCGCACAGCACCTCGACCGTGTCGAGCCCGAAGCCCCGGTGGCGCTCCTCGGGGAGCAGCGCGAGCCCGATGTGCGCCTTGCGGTTGTGGGTGTCGATGGACCACAGGACGCACTCGCCCACGACTCGGTCGTCGAGGAGGCTCACGACCGTGAACCCGGCGACGTCCTCCGGTGCCACCTTGACCCGGTACGGCGAGAGCTCCGCGGTCGGCGGCAGCGGCCGCCACGGGCGGCTGTCGGAGTCGGCGTGGCCCGGCACGTCGTCGTACAGCCCGGCGTGCAGGATCGCGACGTCGCTCTCGATCCGCGCGCGCAGCCCCACGGTGCGACCTCTGAGCATGATCCTCCCCCTCGACGACTGCGTGACCGGGCGGCCGCGGTGACAGCCTCTACGCGGCCCTCTCGGAACGCCACCGGATATCCCGTGCCGCCCTCCGCGATGCCGGTGTCAGGACAGCGGGGTGCGCTCCACCGTGAGCTCGGCCAGCACCTCGGGGATCGGCGTACGGCCGAGTCCTGGCTCGGACGGGACGCGGAGACGACCGTCCTCCATCACGAACGGCTCGGTGACGTCGAGGGAGTAGAAGCGCGCCGACGCGCTCGTGTCGCCGGGGAGGGTGAAGCCCGGGAGCGAGGCGATGGCGACGTTGGCCGCGCGACCCAGACCGGTCTCCTCCATGCCGCCGCACCAGACCGGGATGCCGCGGCCGAGCGCCATGTCGTGGATCTTCCTGGCCTCCAGGTAGCCGCCGACGCGGCCGGCCTTGATATTGACGATCTCGCAGGCGCCGTAGTCGATCAGGCTCTCGGCGTTGTCGCGCGAGAGCACCGACTCGTCGAGGCAGACCGGGGTGCGCATCCGCTCCGCGAGGAGCTTGTGCCCGAGGTAGTCCTCCTCGTGGATCGGCTGCTCGATCAGGAGGAGGTCGAACTCGTCGAGGCCGCAGAGGTGCTCGATGCTGGCCCGGCTGTAGGCCTGGTTCGCGTCGACCTGCAGCGGCATCTCGGGGAGCAGCTCGCGGATCACGCGGGTGGGCTCGATGTCCCAGCCGGGCTGGATCTTGAGCTTCACGCGGCGGTAGCCGGCGTCGACGTAGCCCTGCACCTCGTCGACGAGGGTGTCGATCGAGTCGTCGACCGGGATCCCGACGCTGACGCCGCAGTCGATGATGTCGCGGGTCGACCCGAAGTACGACGCGAACGACCGGCCGACGTGGCGCAGGTGCGCGTCGAGGATCCCCATCTCGAGCGCACCGCGGGCCATCGGGTGTCCGCGCACCGCGCCGATGAGGCCGGGCACGTCCTCGGGGGACAGCTCGCGGCCGAGCACGCGCGGGATGATGTGGTCGCGCAGCACGAGCAGCGCTGCGGCGTTGAACTCGTGGCTGTAGAGCGGGTTCTCCGACGAGACGCACTCGCCCCAGCCCACGCCCTCGTCGGTCGTCACCTCGAGCAGGATCACGTGACGCGTGGTCTCGACGCCGAACGACGTGCGGAACGGCCGCACCAACGGCATCGCGACCTCGTGTGCGACGACGCTCTCGATCCTCACGACGAGACCTCCATGACGTAGTCACCCTCCACCGTCTGAGAGACGACGCGCCCGCCGTCACCCACGACCGGCTCGACCGCCTCGCGCAGTGCGAGACGCCAGCGCAGTGCCAGCGCCGGGTCCGCCGCGCGGATCGCGACGATGTCCTCCGGCACGGCGACGAGGCGCACCGGCGACGTCGCCGGAAGCACGAGCGGCTCGCCGTCCGGGTTGACGTGCAGCGCCTCCTGGGCGCCGAGCGCGACGAGCTCGTCGCGGGTCGCGGTGACCGTGTCGCCGGCGAGCGCGTCCGCGACGCGCTCCGAGCCGATGTCCCAGCGCAGGATGAATCGGTCGCTCGGGTCGCCGCTGTTGATGCCGTCGGCCATCTCGCCGTAGAAGTCCGCCACGTAGTCGACCGCGACGCCGCCGAGCTTCGTCAGGTTGAGCCGGGCGTTACGCCGTACCAGCGGGTCGAACGTCCACTCGATTCGGTCGAAGTCGCGCTCGAGCGCCCAGCCGCGCTGGTGCAGCTTCAGCGCGGTGCCGATGCCACGGTCGCCGTATCCCGTGAGGGTCCCCGCGACGTGGGAGTGCAGGTGCGTGTGCCAGGTGCCGTCGTCGTCCCGGCTGCGGCCGACGAAGCCCAAGCAGGAGGCGACCATCTTCTCGCCCACGTAGGCACCGCTGACGTAGCCGCCGGCGTGGTGCAGCGCGCGCATGAGGTGGGCGGTGATCTCGGTGCCGCCGGGAGGCAGGGGCCAGACGGTGTCCCACACGAAGCGGGCGCCGTCGAACTCGTCGTGCGTGCTCAGGCTGCGCACGACGACGCCGGACCGCTGGGCCGCGCGCTCGCCGTCGAGCACCGCCTGCGCCGCGGTCACGACCCGCTCGACTGCCACGTCCGACACCGTAGAGGGTGCGGCCGCGGGCGCGGGAGCGGACCGGGCGTGTTCGCCGAGGGCGTGGCCTGCGCATTAGCCGCTCGACGCCGCGGGTGCGAGGATCGTCGGATGACCGACGGCCCCCTGATCGTGCAGAGCGACAAGACCCTCCTCCTCGAGATCGACCACCCGCTGTCGGAGGAGTGCCGTCACGCGATCGCACCGTTCGCCGAGCTCGAGCGCGCCCCCGAGCACATCCACACCTACCGGCTCACCCCGCTCGGCCTCTGGAACGCCCGGGCCGCCGGGCACGACGCCGAGGGCGTCGTCGACATCCTGCTGCGCTACTCGCGCTACCCCGTGCCCCACGCGCTGCTCGTCGACGTCGCCGACACGATGGGGCGCTACGGCCGGCTGCAGCTGCAGATGCACCCGGCCCACGGCCTCGTGCTGCACGCGAACGACCGTGCCGTGCTCGAGGAGGTGCTGCGCAGCAAGAAGGTCGAGCCCCTCGTCGGAGCGCGCATCGAGCCCGACACCGTGGTCGTGCACCCGTCCGAGCGCGGTCACCTCAAGCAGGTCCTGCTCAAGCTCGGCTGGCCGGCCGAGGACTACGCCGGCTACGTCGACGGCGAGGCCCACGCGATCGCGCTGCGCGAGGAGGGCTGGACGCTGCGCGGCTACCAGCGCGAGGCGGCCGAGGGCTTCTGGCACGGCGGCTCCGGGGTCGTCGTCCTGCCCTGCGGCGCCGGCAAGACGATCGTCGGTGCGGCCGCGATGGCCATGGCCCAGGCGACGACGCTCATCCTCGTGACCAACACGGTCTCGGCGCGGCAGTGGCGCTCGGAGCTGCTCAGGCGCACCACGCTGACCGACGCCGAGATCGGCGAGTACTCCGGCACGGTCAAGGACATCCGGCCGGTCACCATCGCGACCTACCAGGTGATGACCACGCGGCGTAAGGGCGTCTACCAGCACCTCGAGCTGTTCGACTCGCGCGACTGGGGCCTGATCCTCTACGACGAGGTCCACCTGCTGCCCGCGCCGATCTTCCGGTTCACCGCCGACATCCAGTCGCGTCGTCGGCTCGGCCTGACCGCCACCCTCGTGCGCGAGGACGGCCGCGAGGGTGACGTCTTCTCCCTCATCGGCCCCAAGCGCTACGACGCGCCCTGGAAGGACATCGAGGCGCAGGGCTACATCGCTCCCGCCGACTGCGTCGAGGTGCGGGTGACCCTCGACGACCGCGAGCGGCTGGTCTACGCCACGGCCGAGCCGGAGGAGCGCTACCGCCTCGCGGCCTCGAGCGACCGCAAGTACCGCATCGTCGAGACGCTCATCGCTCGTCACCCCGAGGAGCACATCCTCGTGATCGGGCAGTACCTCGACCAGCTCCACGAGCTCAGCGAGCGGCTGAAGGTCCCGGTCATCACCGGCGAGACCCCGATCGTCGAGCGCGAGCGGCTCTTCGAGGCGTTCCGCACGGGCGAGGAGCGCGTGCTCGTGGTGTCGAAGGTCGCGAACTTCTCGATCGACCTGCCCGACGCCGGCATCGCCATCCAGGTCTCCGGGTCGTTCGGCTCGCGGCAGGAGGAGGCCCAGCGCCTCGGCCGCGTCCTTCGTCCGAAGGCCGACGGCCGCACCGCGAGGTTCTACGCCGTCGTCGCGCGCGACACGGTCGACGCCGACTTCGCCGCGCACCGTCAGCGCTTCCTCGCCGAGCAGGGCTACGCCTACCGCATCGTCGACGCCGAGGACGTCCTCCACGGCGACATCGATCCCAAGCCCTCGGCGTAGTTCCCGCTTCCGTTCCGCTGAAGGTGCCCTTCAACGGAGGTGGAGCCCGGTCCTCAGCGATGGTCGGTGCGCAGGGCGCGGCGTCCGGCGGCGAAGTGGAGGGCCTCGTAGGTCACCAGCGCGATCAGCACGCTGGTGAGGAGCACGAGGCTCACCCAGGCCGGCACGGCCGTCCCGAGCGGCACGAGGGCGAGCAGCACGACGAGCGCGACCGCCCGCTGCACGTTCCAGGAGTGCATGTTGCGTCGCCGGAACAGCAGGTGCCCCAGCAGGTACAGCGCGACGCCGCCGAACAGCGCGGTGGCGATCGTGAGCTTCAGCGGTGAGTCGAGGTCGGCGAACACCTTCTTCAGACCGAGGGCGAGCAGCACGATGCCCGCGACCATCGGCAGGTGGAAGTAGTTGTAGGAGTCCCGCGCGATGTCGTTGCGCTCGGCGATCGGCGCGCTCGTGAAGCGCCGCTCGGCCGCGATGGCCACCACGTCGAAGTACAGCCACCACAGGCACGCCACCGACACGAAGCCGACGAGCACGGCGGCGACGATGCGCGGCGTGAGCTCGTCGCTGGCGACGCCGACGCCGAGCGCCACGAGCGACTCGCCGAGCGCGATGATGATCACGAGCCCGTGGCGCTCCGCGAAGTGCCCGGGACTCATGTGCCAGCCCTCGGTGCCGGTCACGAGCGGCGAGCCGACGTCGACGACGATCGCCGTGGCCCAGAGCAGTCCGCGCGGCCATCCCGCCGGCAGGAACCCCGCGACCACGATGAGCGCCGACCCGGCGAGCAGTCCCGGCGCGAGCCGACCCACCGCACGACCCACGTCGGGCAGGGAACGGCCGACGACACGGAACATGATCACGTGCAGCACCCGCACGACGAAGTACGAGACACCGAACAGGACGCCGTAGCGGCCGAAGGCCTCCGGCGCGGCGAGAGCGGTGACGAACATCGCCGCCATCGCGATCAGCAGCACGAAGCGGGCGACGCCGTCCTCGGCGTCGACCGTCGTGCCGATCCAGACGTAGCCGACCCACGCCCACCAGAGGACAGTCAGCACCGCCATGCCGCGCAGCAGGCCGAGCCAGGTGGGGTCGACCGCCATGAGCGTGGTGACCTGGGTGAGGGCGAACACGAACACCAGGTCGAAGAACAGCTCGAGCGCCGTCACGCGTCGCTCGACCACAACCGGTCCCGCGGCCTCCTCGCTCACGAGACGGACGCTAACGGCGCACGCCGCCTCCGGCCACGGCTGTCCGCTCGCGGCGTACCCCCTCTTGCCCACCTATCTGTCGTTTCCGAGTGCCCGCACCACCCGGGAAACGACAGATAGGTGGGCAACAACCGAGGGGACGCGAGCCGGCGGAGAGGTGGGGTCAGCTCTGCTGGCCCATGCTCCACAGGGTCCAGATGGCGGTGCGCAGGCTGCGTGGCTGCTCCAGCGTGGTGACGATCGCGTGGGCGACGTCGTCGGCGGTCAGCCAGTCGGCGAACCGCGGGTCGTC
Source organism: Candidatus Nanopelagicales bacterium (assembly GCA_036510975.1). Taxonomy (GTDB): domain Bacteria; phylum Actinomycetota; class Actinomycetes; order S36-B12; family CAIYMF01; genus Longivirga. Next base: position 10,356 of record DATCCY010000079.1, on the reverse strand, counting down.
CTCGACCCGGCCGGCCCCGACGGCGAACTCCGTGGCGGTTCCCGCGGGGCAGATGAGGGTGACGCGGATGCCCTTGGCTCGCAGCTCGCGGTCGAGGCTGCCGGCGAAGCCGACCTGCGCGTGCTTGGTGCCGGTGTAGACCGCCTCGTCCTCGCCGCCGCGGAAGCCCGCGACGCTCGAGACGATGACGATGTCGCCGCCACCGGCCTCGATCAGGGTCGGCACGGCCGCGCGGACGGTCCACACGGTGCCGGCGTAGTTCGTGTCCATCATCTCGGCGAGCTGCTCGTCGGTCATGTCCAGGACGCCGCCGTAGACGCCGATCCCGGCGTTCGGGACGACGGAGTCGAGACGACCCCACTTCTCGAGCGCTGCTGCGACCAGGCGGGCGTTGTCCGCGGGCGAGCGCACGTCCATGACGACGCCGACGGCGTTGTTGGCGCCGAGCTCCGCGACGAGCTCGTCGAGCCGCTCCTGGCGGCGCCCGCCGAGGGCGACCTTCGCGCCCTTCGCGACGAGCTGTCGCGCGGTCGCGGCACCGATCCCGGCGGTGGCACCGGTGATGACGATGACGGTGCCGGAGAGGTCTCGTGCAGCGGGCATGTCAGCTCCAGGGAGGGACGGGCGGCGTAGTTCGTTCAGCGCTCGAACATATCCGCGGGCTGCGCCGCTGTCGAGCGGACGACCTCCTCGCCGGACGTCAGCGAGAGCAGCCACGCGATGTGGACCCCGACGACGAGCCGCTCCGCGGCACCGAAGCCGATCGCCGGCGCGGCCGCGAGCCCCAGCACGGCCACGACGGCAGCGACGGCCGACCGCAGCCGCACCGATCGGTCGGCGACCGCGCTCACGGCCTCGGCGAGGAGGAGCGCGCCGATGCCGGCGCTCGCGCACAGTCCGTGGACCAGCCCACCGGGCGTCACCGCCGCCCCCGCGGGATCGCTCGTCACCAGTGCCACGACGACGGTTCCGAGGGTCCAGACCAGCACGAGCCAGCGGCGTACCCGCCACCGCGACCACAGCCCGCGCAGCACGAGGGCGGAGCCGGCGGCGAGGCTGAGCAGCGCCGCGGTGAAGACCCAGCCGTGCGGTGAGAGCGCGTAGTCGCTGAGCGTCGCGGTCGAGGGCGGGTAGTCCGGCTCCAGCACGTGCAGGACGGCGAGACCAGCCGCCGCGACGAGGAGCAGCACGCGGGCGAGGACCACCCCGCGATCCTGCCGCGAACCGGTCGCCGCCGCAGGGCGGGCGGTCCGACGCCGACCGACCGCGTGCCGCCTCTTCCCCTCCCGAATCGCCGGACGCAGTTCGGGCTCGCGGCGATCCAGGATGCGCGGCGGCGACGGCCGGCCGCGCTTCAGCGTGAGGCGAGGTCGAGGATGTCGCCGGCCCGGTCGCGCCAGGCCGGGCAGACGAGGTTGTGGTCGAGCAGCCGGGTGCCGACCTTCTGGACCCACTGCACCATCGCCGACGCCGAGCCCGCGAAGGACTCGGGACAGGCCGCCGCCGCTGTCGTCTGCGTCCCCGGTCCGGTGGCGTTCCAGACGGGCAGCCCCGGCTGCCAGATCCCCGCGATCTCGGTCCACTGCGCGGGCGAGGAGTAGATGCCGACGCGTACGCCGGCCTCCTGCAGCCGCGCGGCCATGGCGTCGATCACCGTCGCGTTCTCCTGCGTGGTGCCGTTCCAGGTGTTGGCGAGCTCGACGTCGAGCCACCACATCGAGACACCCGTCACGCCCGCCGTGTGCTCGCGCTCGATCGCGTCGTCGACGAGCGCGCGGCCGTAGGCCACCGGGTCGCCGCGCCCGGACCACGAGGTGTTGATGTAGACGGCGTTCGCCGGCGTCGCGCGCGCCCAGGTCATCTGCTCGGCGAAGCAGCGGTTCGACGTCATCGGCGCACCACCGTTGACGCCGACGATCCCGAACGCTGCGCGCCTGGGCGGCGTACGACCGCACTGCGGGTAGGAGACGTCGTAGCCGACGCCCGCGACGGTCGCGGCCGGCTGCCGCGGCGGCACGATGACGACCGGGGCACCGGGCAGCAGCGGAGCCGGAGGTGTGTAGTCCGGCTCGGCGGAGCGGGAGCTGACGTCCGAGAGCAGCCGGAGCCCGCCGTAGACGACGCCGGACACCAGCGCGAGCGCGAGGGTCACCCCGATCACGACGCGACCGACCCGGCGTCGACGATCCTGGGCCGGCGAGAGCCGACGCGACCTCCGGGTGCCGCTCACGCGTCGTCCCCGGGTCGGCCCACCACGAGAACCTAACCGACGCCGAGGACCGTCACCGACGCCGCCCAAGGCCCGCGACCGCGGCCACGCGTCACCCGCGCCGCGGCACGACGTGACGCGCTGCCGGACAACCGCACAGGCGGCCGGAGACCGACGCGACGGCTCTAGGACCCGGTGCCCCGGAACAGTGCGCTCAGGTCCAGCGAGGTCACGTGGCGGTGGCCGGCGAGCGAGACGTAGGTGCTCGCGAGCGCGTCCTTGCCGGCACCGAGCACCGTGCTCATGAGACCGATCGCCTCGGCGAGCTCGGCCTGCGGCTCGTCGGCGACGAGGCGGCGCCACATGGCCTCCTCGAGGGAGTTGAAGGCCGTCTGCACCTCCGAGATGTCGAAGCCGGCGTTGAAGCGCTCCTCGGCCACTTGGCGGGAGTACGCCGTCACCGCGGTCAGGTCGCGCGCGCGGATCGCGGCGACGACGAGGTCGTGCAGGTCGCCGAGTCGCTGCCGGGTGAGCGGCTCTCCTGCGGCCTCGTAGTGCGCGATGTGGGAGCTCTCGAGCGCCGCGAAGGCCTCGTCGAGCACCTGGGCGCGGGCGTTCTCGAGCAGATCAGCGACGTCCATCGGGGTGCCTCTCCGGAACGCGTCCGCCACCCGTCTGGGGCGCCGCCGGCTCCACTCCCACGCTACGCCGCACCGCTCCCCCGCCCACCCCCACCCGACGTGGTCTTCGCCTCACCCCGATCGTCATCGCGAAGGATGCCTTGGCGCGCATAGCGGACAACAAAGGCGTCATCCACCCAGGACTCTGGACGGGCAGGCAGCTCGAGGACTACCTTGCGAGGCATGGAACCGGGTGAGGCACAGAACCCGCTCACCCAGCTCCGGAGAGGCGTCATCGAGTACTGCGTCCTCGCGCTGCTCACCACCGACGAGCTCTACGGCTTCGACCTGGTCAAGCGCCTCGGCGAGTCCGAGGGGCTCGTCACGAGCGAGGGCACGATCTACCCCCTGCTGTCGCGGATGCGCCGCGCCGGCTGGGTGACGACGACGTGGCGCGAGTCGGAGTCGGGCCCGCCCCGGCGCTACTACGCCATCACGAGGTCAGGGCAGCACGCCCTGGACGGCTTCGCGACCGAGTGGTCACGGTTCCGTGACTCCGTCGACGGAGTCCTGGGCACGGGAGAGGGACAGCATGGAGCGCGCCGTGGTTGACCCGCTGGTGGAGGACTACCTCCGACGGCTCGACGCCGCCGCCTACCCGCTCGGCGACGACCGCCGCGGCGAGCTCATGGCCGGGATCCGCGAGCACATCGACGCCGCGATCGCCTCCGGCGAGGTCCACGACGAGGCCTCGACCCGGGCACTCCTCGACCGCCTCGGCGACCCGGCGGAGATCGTCGCGGCCGCGCGCGACGAGAGCGTCGACGGGCCCGCGGGTACGCCGTACCCGGGGCCGCCGGCCGCGCCCGTGAGCTACCGCCGCCCGGGCATCGGCCTGGAGATCACCGCGGCACTGTTCCTCACCGTCGGGTCGGTGCTCTTCGTGGTCGGCTGGCTCGTCGGCGTCGTCCTCGTGTGGGCGTCTCGACGGTGGACGGTCGGCGAGAAGCTGCTCGCGACCCTCGTCTTCCCCGGCGGTCCGGCGTTCGCCCTGTTCCTCGCGGGCGCGGTGACCGGCACGCAGTCCTGCTCGTCGTCGAGCGAGACCGACGGGCTCGGTGGTCCGGCGATCGGCACCCCCGTCGAGACGTGCACGACCTCAGGACTGGTTCTGCCACCGTGGATCGGAGTGCCGCTGTTCGCCGCGTGGGTCGTGCTGCCGGTCATCGTCGCCGGCGTCCTTCTCATGCGCGCCCGACGCCGGGCCGACGCCGAGCTGCCGATCGCCGTCGATCCCTCGACCGCGACCCGCTGGGGCGGCCTGGAGATCGCGGCGGTGCTCCTCCTCTCGGTCGGCAGCTTCGTCGTCCCGGTGATCGCGCCGGCCGCCGGGCTCCTCTGCGCGTGGCTGTCGGACCAGTGGACGCGGCGCGAGAAGTGGATCGCCACGGCGATCTGCTCGCTCGTCCTCGTCGTGCCGCTCGTCGCCGCGCTGTCGCTCCTGTCCTTGCGCGCCCTGTGACCCCAACGAGCACCCAGGAGACGTCATGACCGCGGACGGTTCGCTGTTCCAGTTCTCGGCCGGCCTGTGGTTCGTCCTCGCCGGGGTGTGGTTCGCCGGCGTCGGCGCCGCCATCTACCTCGTCGTACGCCTCGAGTCCCGACGTGAGCCCCGCTAGCGAGAGTTCTCGGTGAAGGACGCCTTTGTTGCTCTCTATGCAACCAAGGCGTCCTTCACCGCAAACGCCTGCGCAGGGGCGACACGTCGGTCAGCTGAGCGGCACGCGGTAGCGGAGCCCCTCCGCCGAGCCGTACGCCGGGCCCTTGTCGAACCGCTCCACGAGCACGCCACCGTTGGCCTCGATCACCCGCTGCGAGCCGACGTTGTCCGGGTCGGTGGTGATCTCGACGAACGACAGCCACGGCCCGACCTCGCGGGCGAGCGGCAGCATCCCGCGCAGCGCCTCGGTCGCGTAGCCGAGGCGGCGCTTCCACGGGACCACGCTGTAGCCGATGTGCCCGAGGCAGTGCGGCGGCAGGTCCGTGGTGCCGTCCTGCCAGCGCAGGTTGATCGAGCCGGCGAACTCGCCGTCCCACATCCAGCGCGCGAAGCCAGGCAGCCGCGGCACCAGCGAGCCGTCCGGCAGGGTCACCGTTCGGCCGATCGGGTGACGGTCGTCGGTCCCGGCGAGGAAGTCCTCGGCGTCGGCCTCGATCTCGGCGAGGACCTCGGCGGAGATGTCGCTCTCCGTCGACGGCGACCACCCCCGGCGCAGTGCAGCGACGTACGACGGCAGGTGCTCGGCGTCCGGCCTTACGAGGTCCATACGCCGACCCTGCCAGCCCCGCGGGCGCGTGGGCGACCACGTTTCTCCTACCCTTCACGTGTCGCACCGTTCATTCCGCGCGCCGGCGTGCCGATGCAGGAAAGGAACCCACCGGCGCAGCCGCGCGTCGGACGGGGCACGACGTCCGCAGCGGGCGGACCCGCACCTGGGAGAGACCGCCATGTCCGACTTCGAGCAGCCCGGCGGCGACGTGGTCGTGCCCGGTCCCGTCGAGCAGCTCGACAACCACGCAGCACCGTCATGGACCTACCCGGTCGGCGACATCCTCCCGACCGAGCCGCCCGCTCCCCCGAGCCGACGAGTCGGTCGCGCGGCCGTCGCTGCCACCCTCGCCGTCCTGCTCGTGCTCATCGGCGGCGGTGCGGCGTACGGCTGGACCTTCCTGCACCGGCCCGACGTCGCGCTCGCGCGCGCCTTCGACGCCACGAAGTCCGCACCCTCCGGCGACATGACCATGTCGATCTCCACCTCGAAGGCGACCGGCATCGACATTCTCGCGGGCTCGTCGGTCCGCTACGCCTGGGGACCCGGCACCCAGCAGGTCACGGTCACGATGAGCGGCAGGCAGGTCGGCACGGTGGTCACGACCGACACCCACCTCACCCTGCAGGCCGACCTCGCCGCGACGCCGTTCGGCTCCGACGCCACCGACCAGCTGAAGTCCATGGCGGCCGGTCTCGGTCCGGACGGTCAGGTCCTCGCCGACCTCGCCGACGGCAAGCCCGTCGGCGTGAGCACCGGGCCGGGATCCGCGCTGCGCGCGGCGATCGACAAGGCCGCGGCGTCCTCCGGCGCCGGCTCCGCGTCGTCCTCCGCCGCGACCATCTCCCCCGACCAGATCGCCTCGGTCGCCGACTCCATCGCGCAGGCGGTCAAGGACGAGGTCACCGTGACCGACGCCGGCAGCGACAAGTACGGCGACCACGTGGTCGTCACCCTGCCGATGGCCAAGGTCGCGGCGTCGGCCTGGCAGCGCCTCTCGACGCTGGCTCCCGGCCTCGCTGCGGGGGCCAAGCCCAACCTCTCGAGCCTCGACGCCGTCACCCTCACGGCCGACGTGTGGATGCGCGACGGCGTGCTCAGCCGCATCGAGGTGCCGCTGGCTCCCGCGCTGGGCAAGGCGACGTCGACACCCGCGGTCGACGCCACGCTCGTCGTCGTGATGGGCACGGCCGGCGTGCAGGCGCCCGCCGGGCCGGTCACCGACGTCCCCGACTCCCTGATCAGCTCGCTCACCGGCAACGGCTGAGCTGCCGCCAGCTCGCGGTCACCCTGCGTCACGACGAGTGCCCGCTCGGTCGGAGACGCTGATCCGGTCCTCATGTTCGGGTTCGTCGAAGATCCGGCCAAGGGACGGTCAGAGGCTGTCGCGACTTCTGCCGAACGGGCGACTTCTGGTTGAGGCGGCGGTTGGCCTGGTCGAAGGTGGGGACAGAGATACGCGTTCGGCAACACGGCCGTCCGCGCAGACCTCGGAGGAACTCCGCATGCGAACCAGCACCCGCCGCACGATGCTCGTCGGTGCCGCTGCCGGCCTGTCGCTCACGCTCGTCGCGCCCGCCGTGTCGGCCAACGCGACCGGGCAGCACGGATCGAGCTCCCAGCACCGCGTCGCGAGCCAGCACGGATCCGAGCACAAGGGTTTCGGCCAGTTCGGCAGCAAGGGCGCCCACACGCCCAGCAGCCCGGCCGCGAAGGACCTGCGCCAGGCGCTGCGCACCGCCAACCAGAAGTTCCGCTCGGACGTCCACCTCGCCCGGGGCGTGTTCGCGTCCGCCACCTCGGCCGCGAAGACCGCGCTCGACGGCGTCGTGCGCACCAGCACGGACGCGGGCGCCATCAAGGCCGCCTGGGTGACCTACGCCGGCGCCATCGCGGGCCCGAAGGGCACTCTCGACGGCGCGGTCGCCACCGCGACGACGACCTGGGTCACCTCGACCGAGGCCGCCTACGCCGCCTACGACACCGCGACCGCGTCGCCCGACGCCGGGGCCAACGTGACCTACCGCAACGCCGTCCGCACTGCCTCGGCCGACCTCCTCACCGCGACCACGAAGGCCCGCACCGACTTCGAGGCCGCCACGATCGTCGCGCGGGCCGCGAAGCGCGCCTTGGTCAACGCCGCGGTCCTCGCCTACCAGGGCAGCGCCAAGGACGACGCCGCTCGCACCGTGCTCCACACCGCCATCGAGGGCGCGCAGACCGCGTTCGAGGCCGACGCCACCGTGGGCACGGCGAAGACGACGCGTGAGACGGCGATCCACACCGCTCGCGACGCCTTCCGCACGGCCCTCACCACCGCCACCACGGCGTACGTGACGGCGACCAGTCACCAGCCCGCCTTCCACGGCCTGGTGCTCCAGCCGAAGCACTGACGCTCGACTGGCACGACGAAGGCCCGGGACCACGAGGTCCCGGGCCTTCGTCGTGCCGCGTTGGGGCGCTGCAGCGCGGTCCGCTCGTGGCGGTTCGGCGGCTCCGTGCGGTCGCCGCTCGTCCGGTCGCCGCTCGTCCGGTCGCCGTTCGACCATCGCTCGCGACCGGCGCTCGCGACGACCAAGGGCCCGGAACCTCGCGGTTCCGGGCCCTTGAGAAGCAGTGCTTGCCGGGACTTCTTCGTCACCAGTTCGGTTCGGTGAGCCTCGACTGCGTCAAGGCTCCCTCACCTCACTCGCTCCTCAGAAGTCCATGCCACCCATGCCGCCGTCGCCGCCGCCGGCCATGGCCGGAGCCTTCTCCGGCTTGTCGGCGATGACTGCTTCGGTGGTGAGGAAGAGCGCGGCGATGGAGGCCGCGTTCTGCAGAGCCGAGCGCGTCACCTTGGCGGGGTCGATGATCCCGGCCTTGATGAGGTCGACGTACTCGCCGGTGGCGGCGTTGAGGCCCCAGCCGGCCTCGAGGTTGCGCACCTTCTCCGCCACGACGCCGCCCTCGAGGCCTGCGTTGATGGCGATCTGCTTGAGCGGTGCCTCGAGCGCAACGCGGACGATGTTCGCTCCGGTGGCCTCGTCGCCCTCGAGCTCGAGGGTGGCGAACACGACCTCGCTCGCCTGGATGAGGGCGACGCCACCGCCGGCGACGATGCCCTCCTCGACGGCCGCCTTCGCGTTGCGCACGGCGTCCTCGATGCGGTGCTTGCGCTCCTTGAGCTCGACCTCGGTGGCCGCGCCCGCCTTGATCACGGCCACGCCGCCGGCGAGCTTGGCGAGGCGCTCCTGGAGCTTCTCGCGGTCGTAGTCGGAGTCCGACTTCTCGATCTCGGCGCGGATCTGGTTCACGCGACCCGCGATCTGCTCGGAGTCACCCGCACCCTCGACGATCGTGGTCTCGTCCTTGGTGACGACGACCTTGCGCGCGTGACCGAGCAGCTCGAGGCCCACCGATTCCAGCTTGAGGCCAACCTCCTCGGAGATGACCTGGCCGCCGGTCAGGATCGCGATGTCCTGAAGCATGGCCTTGCGACGGTCGCCGAAGCCGGGCGCCTTGACGGCGACCGAGCGGAACGTGCCGCGGATCTTGTTGACGACGAGCGTGGAGAGCGCCTCGCCCTCGACGTCCTCGGCGATGATGACCAGCGGCTTGCCCGACTGCATGACCTTCTCGAGCACCGGCAGGAAGTCCTTGACGGCCGAGATCTTCGAGTTCGCGATGAGGATGTAGGCGTCCTCGTAGACGGCCTCCATGCGCTCGGCGTCGGTCACGAAGTAGCCGGAGATGTATCCCTTGTCGAAGCGCATGCCCTCGGTGAGCTCGAGCTCGAGACCGAAGGTGTTGCTCTCCTCGACGGTGATGACACCCTCCTTGCCGACCTTGTCCATCGCCTCGGCGATGAGCTCGCCGATCTGGGGGTCGGCGGCGGAGATGGAGGCCGTCGCAGCGATCTGCTCCTTGGTCTCGACCTCCTTGGCCATGTCGAGAAGCTGGGTGCTGACGGCGTCGACGGCCTTCTCGATGCCGCGCTTGAGCGCCATCGGGTTGGCGCCGGCCGCGACGTTGCGCAGACCCTCGCGCACCATGGCCTGGGCCAGGACGGTCGCCGTCGTCGTGCCGTCACCGGCGACGTCGTCGGTCTTCTTCGCGACCTCCTTGACCAGCTCGGCCCCGATCTTCTCGTAGGGGTCCTCGAGCTCGATCTCCTTCGCGATGGAGACACCGTCGTTGGTGATCGTGGGAGCGCCCCATTTCTTCTCCAGCACGACGTTGCGGCCCTTCGGGCCCAAGGTCACCTTGACCGCGTCGGCGAGGGTGTTCATACCCCGCTCGAGCGCGCGACGGGCTTGCTCGTCGAACGCAATGATCTTCGCCATGTGGCTGCCGATCCCTTTCGGAAGTGTGGGAAGGACCTCGTCGGTGCCCGCGACGGATGGCCGGCTCGCGGACGCGTCGGTCGCGCCGCTCCCCGACCTCACCTCGGAGGTCGCACGTGCCACCCGTCCCGGTCGCGGCAGCCCGCGGGCTGTCACTCTCGGGGGTCGAGTGCTAACGCCCATTGTTGGCACTCTCGGCCCCCGAGTGCAAGCCGGTCAGGCCCTTCGACGACCGGTGGAGCCCTCTGCGACGCGAGCGGAGGACACCTGCCGTACTGCCGCGCAACGGCGGTGACCCGGGTCCAGAATGAGGACATGACCAGGACCGAGCGCGACGACGTGGCCGAGGGCATCGACCTCGAGCCGTACGGGAAGCCGGCGTACACCGGACGCGGCCAGGCCGGCGACGAGGTCGCCGACGCCATGACCGCGGACCTGACGGAGGCCTTCGGGTCCGACGACCCGGCAGCGGCGTACAAGCCCCACCGAGAGGGCCCGCGCGAGGCGATCGTCGGGCGACTGGTCGAGGACGACGATGCGCTCGAGAGCGAGCACGACGACGTGACCGCGCACGACTCCGGCGAGGACGACGACCTGACAGCAGAAGAAGCCGCCCTCCACTACGTGGACCCGGAGAACGACCCCATCCCCGAGTAGCCCGCCCACCCAGCCCCAGGCCCCCGCGCGCTACTGATCGTGGGGGGGTGTGTCGGCCGCTGACACCCCCACACGATCAGCCTCGCGGGGGGGGGTACGGCGGGTCAGCCGCCGGCGACCGCGGGGATGATGCTGATCTTCGCGCCGTCCGGCGTCGGGGTCGCGAGGCCGTCGGTGAACCGCACGTCGTCGTCGTCGACGTAGATGTTGACGAA
>DATCCY010000078.1:0-51881 GCA_036510975.1 Candidatus Nanopelagicales bacterium | reverse complement strand
GGCCGACGGTGGCGCAACCGGCGCGAGCGGTGCGCCCGCCGCCACGGTGTCGTGCATCGGCGGCTCGGAGAAGACCGGCCTGATGGCCGACCCCCGGGTCAAGAAGATCCTCGCAGACACCTACGGGCTCACGGTGGCCTTCTCGCCGATGGGGTCCTACGACCAGGTGAGCCTGTCCGACGCCGAGCTCAGGGCTCGCGGAGCCGACTGCCTGTGGCCGTCCAGCGTGAGCGCGCAGTATGTCTTCGAGGCCACGCACAAGACCTCGGCCTACCCCGGCTACCGGGCGCAGACCGTCCTGCAGTCCCCCGAGGTCGTCTACGCCGGTCCCACAGGAACCGCGGCGCTCGTGAAGGCGGGGATCGTCGCACAGCGCTCGAACGGCCGCTACTTCATCGTCGACCTGAAGAAGCTCATGACCGACGTCATCGACAAGGGCGTCGCCTGGGACAAGCTCGGGGCCGCCGACCTGTCCGGTCCGGTGCAGATCTCGAGCACGGATCCGGCCAAGAGCAACAGCGGCTTCACGCTCTACCAGCTCATGCTCACGATGCTCGCCTCCCCGAACGTCTACCAGGCCCCCGACGTCACCCAGGCGAAGGTCGCCCTCCCGCAGCTGCGAGCCATCTACGACAAGCAGGGGCTCCAGGCGCGCAGCTCGGACGCCGGGTTCGACCAGTGGCTGCTCCAGGGTGCCGAGGCGCACGCACCGCTCTATGCCGGCTACGAGAGCCAGATCATCCAGAAGACCGTGCAGTACGCGACCAACGCGGCGGCCAAGGCTCTGCTGGCCCAGCAGGTGCGCATCCTCTACCCGGAGCCGACGATCTACAGCGACCACCCCGTCATCGCCCTCGACGCAGCTGCCGCACGATTCGTCGACGCGATGCAGGACCACGACATCCAGAAGATCGCGTGGACGACGTACGGCTTCAGGTCCGGCACCGAGATCGGCCTCAACGACGTCGCGACGTTCCCGGGGCTGCCGCTCGCCCAGCAGCTCAAGACCACGACCCCCCCGAACGCGGCTGTCACGCAGCTGCTCCTGTCCTGCATCCGGGACAACACCTGCTCCTGAACCGCCCCCGCACCGTCCATCCTCGGCAAGGAGATCCAGATGACCGCCACCAGCGGGATCAGCATCGACATCGACCAGGTGCTGCAGCTGCCGGCCGAGCCGCAGACCCCCACGACCGACGCCGTGTCGCACGCCCTCGACACGTCCACCCCGACCCTCGCCGTGTCCGGCCCCACGGCCATGGTCTGCCGCGACATGCTCGACGCGCCGACCCGCGCCGCCGTCGAGACGAAGGCCAAGCAGCTCTTCCCGGTGCTCTACGCCGACGACAACGCGCTCGGTGTGTTCGGCAACGAGGCGGTCGAGGCGATCAACTCGCTCGTGTCCGGCATGCTCTCCGACCTCGGCAGCGCTGCGGACGTCCCCGAGCTCACGGCACTGACCAACGAGCTCGACGACAAGCTCCGCGGCTTCACCAAGAAGTACGGCAGCGACGCCAACATCGCCGAGGCCCGCGAGGCCTACGCCAGCCTGCGCGGGAAGATCCTCGACTTCTTCAACAAGTTCCGGAACATGCTCGAGATGCTGCTCAAGGACGCCAAGGGCCTCCAGAAGTACCTGGACTCGCTCAAGGCAGACCTGATCGAGAAGCAAGGCGAGCTGCGGCTCAACGTCGCGCGGTGCAACGAGATCTACTCGTCGAACGAGACCGCGATCCGCAACATGGTCGTCTACATCGCGCTCATGGAGTGCATGTGGGACGAGGCCGAGGCGGCCAAGAGCGCGATCGTGATCGACGACGCCGATCCCCAGGTGCGCGAGCGCCGTGAGGAGCGCGACCGCCTCGTGGCGTGGATCGGTCAGCTCGAGGTGCGCACCGGCGAGTTCAAGCAGCGGCTGTTCGTCGCGTGGGCGACGTCCCCTCAGATCCGCAACATCCGCTCCATCTCGTGGGGACTCGCGCAGCGCCTCGGCCTGCTGGTCAACCTGACGATCCCGGTGTTCGAGCTGACCGTCGTCCAGTGGGCGATGGCCCTGCAGGCCAGCCAGGCGGCGGACACGGCCGAGGCGGTCCAGGAGACCAACCAGCACGCCCTCGAGGCATGGGCGCAGGCGTCCGGCGCGCTGGTGCCTGCCGCCGCGAAGGTGATCCAGGCGCCGTCGATGGACCCGTCGGCGATCGTCGCGATCGCGCAGTCGCTCCAGGAGCAGGCCGACGGGTTCGTCGAGGCCTACAAGGAGGGCCGCGAGAAGCGCGCTGCCATGGAGGCCGCGATGATGCGCGCGGCGCAGGCGATCGCCCTGTCGCAGGACAAGGCGGCCGACGCCATTGCCCAGCTCGTGACCGACGCCAAGGCCACCGATGCCTCGGTCACCGGCACGATCGACGTGCCCGCGCTGCCCGCGATCGTGACCGACAACCGCGCCGTCGTGCTCCAGCAGAGCACGTAGGCGGCCCCTACACCCAGGATCCGGCCGCCCGGCCGGTGATGTCCCAGGTGTGGTGCTCGATGTCGTGCAGGTAGTACCGCGCGAAGGTGTCGACGGTGAACGCCTTGTCGTCGCTTCGCCGCCCTGTCCGACCCCAGCGGTCGCCGACCGCGTCGTACGCCGTGGCCATCGCCTCGGCCGCCGCGGCGAGCTCTCCGCCGACGACGCGGGGGTCCTGCAGGTCGTAGCGCTCCTCGACCGCGGAGACGTCCTGGTCCCAGTTGGGGAACAGCGGGTCGTCCTGCTCGAGCATGAGGCCGAGCCGCTGGGTGTAGAGCCGGTGCACGTCGCGCACGTGGCAGGCGTACTCGAGCGTCGACCAGCGCGACGGGTCCGGCCGCTGGGCGCAGCCGGGCGAGTCCAGCGCCTCGAGCCAGACCGGCACGGTTGCCCTGATGCGCGCGGCGACGTCGGTCGCGCGGACGGCCCGGGCGTCGAAGCCGCACTCGGGGCAGGCGTCGCCGAGGACCCAGGTCCAGTCCTTGTCGTCCGGCGTGATCGTCACGAGCGCTCCCGTCGAGATGGTGGCGGAGTCTGTTGCTCTCTATGCAACAAAGGCGTCCTTCAGTGAGAACCCGGGGTCATTCCCACTCGGGTGGTCGTGGAGTGGGAGATGACCCTCGCTGCGCTCGGGGTCATTCCCACTCGATGGTTCCCGGGGGCTTGCTGGTGATGTCGAGGACGACTCGGTTGACCTCGCGGACCTCGTTGGTGATGCGGGTGGAGATCCGCGCGAGGACGTCGTAGGGCAGGCGCGACCAGTCCGCGGTCATGGCGTCCTCGCTCGAGACCGGGCGCAGGACGATCGGGTGGCCGTAGGTGCGGCCGTCGCCCTGGACACCGACGGAGCGGACGTCGGCGAGCAGCACCACAGGCAGCTGCCAGATCGAGGCGTCGAGCCCGGCGGCCGCGGTCTCCTCACGGACGATCGCGTCGGCGTCGCGCAGCACGGCGAGACGCTCGCGAGACACCGCTCCCACGATGCGGATCGCGAGGCCGGGGCCGGGGAACGGGTGGCGCATCACCATCGCGGTCGGCAGCCCGAGCTCGGCGCCCACGGCGCGGACCTCGTCCTTGAACAGCGCGCGCAGCGGCTCGACGAGGGAGAACTGCAGGTCGTCGGGCAGGCCGCCGACGTTGTGGTGGCTCTTGATGTTCGCCGTGCCGGTGCCGCCCCCGGACTCCACGACGTCGGGGTAGAGCGTGCCCTGCACCAGGAACTCGACCTGCTGCCCGTGGGCGCCGGCGTCCTCTACGACCTCGCGCGCGGCGTCCTCGAACACGCGGATGAACAGCCGGCCGATGATCTTGCGCTTCTCCTCCGGGTCGGTGACGCCGTCGAGCTCGTCGAGGAACCGGTCGGACGCGTCGACGACCTTGAGCCTGATACCCGTGGCGGCGACGTAGTCGGTCTCGACCTGCTCGCGCTCGCCCTTGCGCAGCAGGCCGTGGTCGACGAACACGCAGGTGAGGTTGTCGCCGACGGCGCGGTGCACGAGGGCGGCGGCGACGGCCGAGTCGACCCCGCCGGAGAGTCCGCAGATCACCAGCTTGTCGCCGACCTGCGCGCGGATCGACTCCACCTGCTCGTCGATCACGCTTGCTGACGTCCAGGTCGGCTCGATGCCGGCGATGTCATGGAGGAAGTGCTCGAGCACCCGCTGCCCGTGCTCGGAGTGCAGCACCTCCGGGTGGAACTGCACGCCTGCAAGGCGTCGGGTCCGGTCCTCGAACGCGGCGACCGGCGCGCCGTCGGTGACGGCCACGACCCGGAAGCCGTCCGGGGCGCTCTGCACGGCGTCGCCGTGCGACATCCACACCGACTGGTCGTGCGGCGTGCCGTGGAAGAGCGCCGAGAGCGGGTCGGTCACCCGCAGGTCGGTGCGGCCGAACTCCGAGAGCCCGGTCCGGCGCACCTCGCCTCCGAGCGCCGCGGCCATCGCCTGGAACCCGTAGCAGATGCCGAAGGTCGGGACGCCCGTGGTGAACAGCGCGGGGTCGACCTGCGGCGCGCCCTCGGCGTAGACCGAGGACGGACCGCCGGACAGGATCACCGCTGCCGGGTCCTTGGCGAGCATCTCCGCGACCGGCATCGTCGAGGGGACGATCTCGCTGTAGACGTGCGCCTCACGAACGCGGCGAGCGATCAGCTGGGCGTACTGCGCACCGAAGTCGACGACGAGGACGGGGCGGTGCGTGGGGGTGCTCACCAGGATCATGGGCCCTTCGTACGGCTGTGGAGCCCCGATCGTATCCGCCGGGCGAGGGGCGGACCGACGGCGCCGAACGGCCGCGACCCGTGGCCGTCCGACGCTCCAGCAGGCCTAGCCCGCGCCCACCGAGGACGTGGTGCTGCCCGCGATCGCGCCGATGATGGCGAAGGCCACGCCGACGATCCAGAGCGCGACGCCGATCCAGCCCAGGATCATGCCGGCCTGGGCCGAGCCTCGGTTGCTGGCGCGGCCGGCGTCCGCGAGCGCCATCCCCTTGCGGCCGGTCACGATCGCGACGATCGAGAGCAGCCCGCAGCACAGCAGCCCGAGGATCCCGGTCACGAGCGCGGTCGTACCGGGACCGTTCTCCGGGGCCGGGTAGCCCTGGCCGTAGGAGGGGCTGCCGTAGCCGGGTGCGCCGTAGGCGGGCGGGGGCGGCGAGACGTAGGCCGGCGTGCCGAAGGCCGACGGTGGCGGGGGTGGTGGCGCCGGCGCGCCGTACGACGGGACCGAGGGCGGCGACGGGGGTGCCGGCAAGCCGCCCTCGGGGGGCGGCGCGAAGGGGTTGTCCTCGGGAGGCGGGGTCGGGAAGCTCACGGGTCACCTCGGCTCGTGGGTCGGCCTCGAGGGCCGTCGGTGCCGACGCTAGTGCCTCGGGGACGGCCGGTGCGGGCGGAAACGGCGGCGACCGCGGTCGCGCCGCGGGCCTAGTCTCGACCTGCCATGTCACTCGCCCGTCTCCCCTTCCCCGACCCGGGGACACCCGACCTGCGCTCGACCGCCGCCTACCTTCGGTGGATGGCGCGGGAGCAGTGGCGCACCCTGGCACTGGGCATCACCTGGGGCGTCGTCTGGATGGTCACGATGGCCGCCGTCCCCGCGGGCATCGG
Organism: Candidatus Nanopelagicales bacterium; assembly: GCA_036510975.1. Taxonomy (GTDB): domain Bacteria; phylum Actinomycetota; class Actinomycetes; order S36-B12; family CAIYMF01; genus Longivirga. Next base: position 46,269 of record DATCCY010000078.1, on the reverse strand, counting down.
CGCCGGTGTGCAGGCCGCGTCCGAGGGCGACGAGGGCGGGGTGGTGCGCGCGGTCGCGATCGTCGCCGGGCTGACGACGGTCTCGGCCGTCACCGGGGTCCTGCGCCACCGGATGGCCGTCACGAACTGGATCACCGCCTCGAGCCGGACCCAGCAGCTCGTCACGCGGCACGCGGCGCACCTCGGCCACGAGCTGCTGCGGACCGTGGCGACCGGCGAGGTCGTGGCGGTCACGAGCAGCGACGTCGAGAAGATCGGTGGCGCGTTCGACGTGCTCGCGCGGTTCGTCGGTGCCGTGGTCGCGTTCGTCGCCGTCGTCGCGATCCTCATGCGCTCCTCGGTGCTCATCGGGGTCGTGGTGCTCGTGGGAATCCCCCTGCTCGGCCTCGCAGTGGGCCCCCTCATCCGGCCGCTCGAGCGCGCGGAGTCCTCCCAGCGCCACCGGCTCGGCCGCGCGACCGAGCTCGCATCGGACACCGTCGCGGGCCTGCGCGTGCTGCGCGGCATCGGCGGTGAGGAGCTGTTCCTCCAGCGGTTCCGGGTCGCGTCGCAGGACGTCCGCGCCGCGGCCGTCGACGTCGCGAAGGTGCGCTCGCTGCTCGACGCCGAGCAGGTCGCGCTGCCCGGACTCTTCGTCGTCCTCGTGACGTGGATCGGGGCGCACCTGACCCTGACGGGAGCCCTCACCGTCGGCCAGCTCGTCGCGTTCTACGGCTACTCCGCCTTCCTGCTCATCCCGCTGCGCACGTTCGTCGAGGCCGCCCAGCGCTGGACCCGGGCCTACGTCGGTGCCGGTCGCGTCGTCCGTGTGCTGCGTCTCGAGCGCAGCGACGTCGCCACCTCGCACGGCACCACGGCCGTCCCCGCGCACGCGGCGCTCCACGACCCGGTCTCCGGACTCACCGTGGCGCCGGGCACGTTCACCGCGGTCGTGTGCGCCGAGCAGGTCACGGCCGACGAGATCGCGCTGCGCCTCGCCGGTCTCGACGACGGCGGCGCCGCGGTCACGCTCGGCGGTGTGCCGCTCGGTGAGATCCCGCGCGCCACGGTCCGCGCCACGATCCTCACCCAGGACAAGGACCCGGTGCTCCTGTCGGGGACCCTCGTGGAGCTGCTTGACGTGCCCCGCTCGGGTCGCGTGTCGGTGTCGGACGCCGTGGAGACGGCGTCGGCGTACGACGTGCTCGACGCGCTCGTCGACGCCTCCCCCGACGTGAGCGACCCGATGCGCGCGCGGATCACCGAGCGCGGCCGGACGCTGTCCGGCGGTCAGCGCCAGCGGCTCGCCCTCGCCCGCTCGCTGCTCGTCGACCCACCCGTGCTCGTGCTCGACGAGCCGACGAGCGCCGTCGACTCGCACACGGAGGCTCGCATCGCGGCCGCCCTGCGCGAGGCCCGGGCCGGTCGGACGACGGTGGTCCTCACCAGCTCGCCGCTCATGCTCGACCGCGCCGACGTCGTGGTGCTCGTCGTCGACGGCGTCGTCGCCGCGACCGGGCGCCACCGCGCGCTGCTGCGCGACGACGCGATGTACCGCGCCGTGGTCACGCGCGAGGAGGTGACCACGCCGTGAGGCCGCCCGAGGACGCAGTCGCGGCGTCGACCCAGACCGGGCAGTCGCTCCCCGTCGCGAGCCAGGCGACGGTGTCGGCCTACACCCGCGTGCTGCTGCGCCGCCACCGCTCGGCGTTCGCCGTCGTGATCGCGCTGCACTCGGTTGCCGCCGTCGCGGGCCTCGCGGGCCCGATCGTGCTCGGTGGTCTCGTCGAGAGCCTCACCAACGGCACCACGGCGCAGGTGATCGACACGGCGGCGCTGGTGTTCCTCGGCGCGCTCGTCGTGCAGACGGTGTTCACCCGGGTCACGCGGCTCAAGGCGGGCGTCCTCGGCGAGGAGGTGCTCGCCGACCTGCGCGAGGACTTCCTCACCCGCGCCGTCTCGCTGCCGACCGGAGTGGTCGAGCGCGCCGGCACCGGAGACCTGGTGTCGCGCACCACGACCGACATCGACCGGCTCAACCGCTCGGTGCGCGAGGCCGTCCCGGAGATCACGATCGCGCTCGTGACCGGTGTGCTGGTCTTCGGCGCCCTCGTCGTCACCGTGCCGCTGCTCGCCCTGCCATGGCTGCTCGCCGTACCTCCGATCCTGATCTCGTCGCGGTGGTACTTCAGGCGCGCACCGCAGTCCTACCGTGCGGAGTCCTCGACCTACGCCGGTGTCAGCGCCTCGGTCGCCGAGACCGTGGACGCCGGCCAGACCGTCGAGCTCTACCGCCTCGAGGAGCAGCGGATCGCGGTCACCGACGCCCGCATCCGACGCTGGGTGTCCTGGGAGCGCTACACGCTGTGGCTGCGATGCACGTGGTTCCCGTTCATCGAGATGGGCTACGTCCTGCCGCTGCTCGGCGTGCTCGCCTTCGGCGGCTGGCTCGTCGGCCACGGGTCGATCACCATCGGTGCGCTCACGACGGGACTGCTCTACACCCAGATGCTCACCGACCCGGTCGACCAGGTGCTCATGTGGTACGACGAGCTGCAGGTCGGCCAGGCCTCGCTGGCGCGGCTCGTCGGCGTCCAGGAGGTCCCGGACCCGGAGACCGATCCGACCCTCGAGCCGCTCGACGACCGGATCGTCGTCGACGACGTCCGCTTCGGCTACCGCGCCGGCCGCGACGTGCTGCACGGGATCAACCTCGACGTCGCGCCGGGCGAGCGCCTCGCGCTCGTGGGGCCGTCGGGCGCGGGCAAGTCGACGCTCGGTCGCCTGATGGCCGGCATCTACGCCCCGCGCACGGGCGCGGTGGAGATGGGGGGTGCCGCGCTCTCGCTCATGCCGACCGAGAAGGTCCGCACCCAGGTCGCGCTGGTCAACCAGGAGCACCACGTCTTCGTGGGCACGCTGCGCGACAACCTGCTCCTCGCGAAGCCCGACGCCGACGACGCCGAGCTCACCGCCGCGCTCGAGTCGGTCGACGCGACGCCGTGGGTCGAGACCCTCGGCGCCGGCCTCGACACCGAGGTCGGCGCCGGCGCTCACGCCCTGGCACCCGGGCAGTCCCAGCAGGTCGCGCTCGCGCGCCTGATCCTCGCCGACCCGCACACCCTGGTCCTCGACGAGGCGACGTCGCTGCTCGACCCGCGCGCCGCCCGGCACCTCGAGCGGTCGCTGAGCGCCGTCCTCGAGGGCCGGACCGTCATCGCGATCGCGCACCGGCTGCACACGGCGTACGACGCCGACCGCATCGCCGTCGTCGAGGACGGCCGGATCAGCGAGCTCGGCAGCCACGACGAGCTCGTGGCCGCCGACGGCCCCTACGCCGCCCTCTGGCGCACCTGGCGCGAAGCCGACTGAGCCCCACTCCCCATCCTTGTGCCCACCTATCTGTCGTTTCCCGACCCTCGCACCAAGCGGGAAACGACAGATAGGTGGGCAGGAGCGGGTGAGGGCGGTGCAGGCTTGCCTGGCTCGGTACGTTTCTGGGATCGGGTCGCAGCGGGCCTGTCGCGGTGTCCGGGCCAGGGACGGGGGTCCCCATGCGGGTGAGGACGACAGCCCTGCTCGTCGGCGCGGTCGCGCTGGCGCTGCTGGCCGGCTGCACGTCGGCGGGGACGTCGACGCCGAACGGCAGGGTGGCCACCGGCAGCTCGCCGGACTCCTCGGCGTCCGGGTCGCTCGCGGCGTACTACGACCAGAAGCTCACCTGGACGGGCTGCGGCGGCACCTTCGACTGCGCGAAGGTGACGGTGCCGCTGGACTACGCCGTACCCGCCGGGAAGACCATCTCGCTGTCGATGGTGCGGCTGAAGTCGACGCAGGCACACGGCTCGCTCCTGCTCAACCCCGGTGGCCCAGGTGGGAGCGGCGTCGACCTGGCGCGCCACGCCTACGAGGAGCTGACAGGCGACCTCGTGGTCGCCTACGACATCGTCGGCTTCGACCCCCGCGGCGTCGGTACGTCGGACCCCGTCGACTGCCTGTCCGACGCCGACCTCGACACGTTCCTCGCCGCGGACGGGACGCCGCGCACGCCGCAGCAGGCGGCCACGATCACGGACCTCTCCGCGGGGCTCGGAGCAGGGTGCGCCGCCCGGTCGCCGGACATCGCTGCGCACATGGGCACGGCCGACGCCGCGCGCGACATGGACGTGATCCGCGCCGCGCTCGGCGACGAGAAGCTGAACTACCTCGGCTTCTCCTACGGCACCGATCTCGGGGCGCAGTACGCCGACCTGTTCCCGTCGCACGTCGGCCGCATGGTGCTGGACGGCGCCTACCCCGGATCCCAGACGCTCGAGCAGGGCCTCGCCATGCAGAGCGACTCCTACGACGCCTCGCTGCGGCGGTTCGTCGCGGACTGCCTCACCCAGTCCGACTGCCCGCTCACGGGCAGCCTGGATGGCGGCGTGCGCCGGATCCAGAAGTTCCTCAGCGACCTCGACACCCACCCACTCCCTGCCGGGACGAACCGATTGCTCACGGAGGGGAATGCCACCCCGTCGATCTACTACCTGCTCTATGCCCCGGCGGACGGCTGGCCCTACCTGCGCACGGCCTTGGCATCGGCGTTCGCCGGCGACGGGACAAGCCTGATCGCCAGCATCGACTCGGTGTACGGGCGCCAGGCCGACGGCAGCTACTCCGGCAACTTCCTCGAGGCGTACTACGCGGTCACCTGCACCGACACACCGCAGCTCGGCGGGCCGCAGCACGTCGCCGCTCTGGGCGCGGCGTGGAGCAGGACGGCTCCGGTGTTCGGCGAGAGTCAGGCGTGGGGGACGCTGCCCTGCTGGCACTGGGCGCCGGTGCGCGCGAACACCGCCGCCCCGGCGGTGTTCCACGCGAAGGGATCGGCCCCGATCCTCGTCGTGGCGACCACTCACGACCCGGCGACGCCCTACGCGGGAGGCGTCGAGGTGGCGAAGGAGCTCGACAACGCCACGCTGCTCACCTACGACGGCGACGGTCACACGGCGTACCGCCGGGGCTCGACCTGCATCGACGCGGCCGTCGACGCCTACCTCATCCACGGGACGGTGCCCGCCCCGGGCACCGTCTGCAAGCCCGGCTCATGACCTCCGCTGCTGCCCGCCTATCTGTCGCTTCCGAGGCCGCTGGAGGCCCAGGAAGCGACAGATAGGTGGGCAGCAGCTGGTCAGGGCGGGACCGTGGCCCCCTTCTAGAAGGCCCGGGGCGCGACACCGGCGGGCAACGCGGCCACGATGGACCCGTGAGCCACGGCTGAACGGCGACCCGAGGGCCGGGTCCCGGGGCCGGGCCGCGAGAAGGCGATGCAGGTGTCCGTTCTGCTCATGACCGGGTTCCCCGGGTTCCTCGGCTCCGCCCTGCTCCCCCGGCTGCTCGCGAAGCGCGAGGGCTCCCGCGCGGTCTGCCTGGTCCAGTCCCAGCACCTCCTGACGGCCCGCAAGCGCCTCCTCGAGATCGAGAACGACCACGCGAGCGTCCGTGGCCGGGTCGAGCTCGTGGAGGGCGACATCACGGTCCCCGGCCTCGGTCTGCACGCACCGGACCGCGACTGGCTCGACGACGTGTCCGAGGTGTGGCACCTCGCCGCGGTGTACGACCTCACCGTCGACGAGGCGATCGCGCGGCGGGTCAACGTGGAGGGCACCGCGCACGTGCTCGACCTGTGCCGCACCCTGTCGCGGCTGCGCCGGCTGCAGTACGTCAGCACCTGCTACGTCAGCGGCCGCTACGACGGCGCCTTCACCGAGGAGATGCTCGACGAGGGCCAGACGTTCCTCAACCACTACGAGTCGACGAAGTTCGAGGCCGAGCTCCTCGTCCGCAAGGCGGTGGCCGACGGCGTCCCCGCCACCGTCTACCGCCCCGGCATCGTCGTCGGCGACTCGACGACCGGGCAGACGCAGAAGTACGACGGCCCCTACTTCCTCGCCGCGTTCCTGCGCCGTCAGCCGGCGATCGCCCTCGTGCCTGCGGTGGGTGACGCCGACTCCGTCGTCATCTCGCTCGTGCCGCGCGACTTCGTCATCTCGGCGATGGACGAGCTCTCGGTGCTCGACAGGACGGTCGGCCGCACCTTCGCCCTCACCGACCCGAACCCGCCCACGGTCCGCGAGCTGGTCGACCTGTTCGCCGGCCACCTCGGCAAGCGCGTCGTGTGGGCGCGGCTCCCGCTGGGCTTCGCGCGCGCCACGCTCGGCTCCGTGCCGGGGCTCGAGCGCCTGCTCGGGATCCCCGCCGAGGGGCTCGACTACTTCGCGTCGCGCACGACGTACCCGACGACGAACACCGTGGCTGCGCTCGAGGGCACCGGGCTGTCGTGCCCGCCGTTCGCGAGCTACGCCGACACCCTGCTCGACTACATGGTCGCCCACCCGGAGCACTCGTCCGCGGCGATGGTCTGACCGTCCGACGTACCGCACCCGGATCGAGGAGCCTGATGCCATCGACGAAGCCACTGCTCGTCGTCAACGTGAGCCTCACCGGCCCGGACCGCGACTACGACGAGAAGGTCACGTTCCTGGGCCGTGGGATCCGCATCGTGCGCGTCGGCACGAGCGGTGACGTCGCTGCGGCGGAGGCTGCCGTCCGTGAGTGGGCCGGCGAGGCCGACGCCATCGCCGTCACCGGCATCCGCGAGGCGCGGGCCGCCGGCCTCTACGACGGTGAGCTCGAGGCCGTCGGCCGCGTGAAGCGCGCCACCACCGCGGTCCCGGTCACCGACGGCCACACGCTGCGCGACGTGCTGCAGGAGTGGGCGATCCGCCACGTGCAGAGCGAGATGCCCGGCTACTTCACGAACGCCCGGACGCTCGTCCTGGGCGGCCTCAACCACCGACGGACGGTCCGCGTCCTGCGCGAGTACACCGCGAACCTCGAGTTCGCCGATCCGCTGCTGCACTGGGACGTGCCCGCGCGGGTCGACTCGAACCCGGTCTTCGGGCTCGCCGCCAAGGCCGTGACCTGGCCGGTGCGCCGTCTCCCCGGCGGGATCCAGTCCCGGATCAAGGCCCCCGGGACCCGGTGGTCGGTCCGTTCGGCGCACCGCTTCGCGAAGGACTGCGACGTCGTCGTCGCCACCTTCGACGAGCTGTTCGCCTTCGACATCGAGAACCTCACCGGCAAGACCGTGATCACGGCAGCCGTGTCGGACGACCGGCTCGCCTACCTCGCGGAGCACGACGTCGACATGGTGCTCGACGCAGTGCCGCAGCCGTTCGACGTGACCGTCACGTCCGGTGTGCTCGAGGCCATGATGATCGCCGTCGTCGGCGGCACCGGCGCGCTCACCCACGACGACCTGCTCGACATGATCGTGTCGGCCGGGCTCGAGCCGCGCGTGCTCTACCCCAACGGGTTCCGGCGCAAGAGCCGCTTCGCCTTCGTGATCCACCCGCTCTCCCAGCAGTACTTCAGCACCGTCGAGCCGCTGGCGACGCTGAACCGCCTGGCGCCGCAGCCGGTCATGGACATGGTGGAGAAGGGTCTGGCCTACGCGCCGCCGTTCGTCTACAGCCACGTCACGGGCATCACGTCGCCGACGGGTTCGCAGGCCGAGGGCTGGCTGATCAGCGTCGGCGGCACCCCGAAGGAGCTCATGGCGCACAGCCCGGAGTTCACCTACGACCGGCTCCTGCAGGCCGCCGATATGGCGCAGAAGCTCGGTGCGCAGGTGATGGGCCTCGGGGCGTTCACGAAGGTCGTCGGTGACGCCGGCGTGACCGTCGCCAAGCGGGCGCCGCTGCCGATCACGACCGGCAACAGCTACAGCGCGTCGGGCGCGCTGTGGGCCGCGCACGACGCGATGATCCAGCTCGGCATCTGCGACGTCGACGAGCACGGCCGGATCAGGGCGAAGGCCATGGTCGTCGGCGCCACCGGGGCCATCGGCTCGGTCTGCTCACGGCTGCTCGCGCTGTCCGCCGACGAGCTGTGGCTCGTCTCGCCGGAGACGGCCAAGCTGCTGGCCCTCAAGAAGGACCTCGAGCGAGAGCACCCGCGCGCCGTGATCCGCGTCGCCGCCAAGCCCGACGACCACCTAGCCGAGATGGACCTCATCGTCACCGCGACGTCGGGCGCCGGCAAGCGGGTGCTCGACATCATGGCCGTGAAGCCCGGCTGCGTGATCACCGACGTCGCGCGCCCGCTCGACCTGTCCGCCGAGGACGTCGCCAAGCGCCCCGACGTGCTCGTCATCGAGTCCGGGGAGATCGAGCTGCCGGGCGAGGTCCGGATGAAGAACATCGGTCTGCCGGCCAACGTCGCCTACGCATGCCTCGCCGAGACCGTGGTGCTCGCGCTCGAGGGTCGCTACGAGACCTTCACCGTCGGTCGCAACATCGAGTGGGGGAAGGTCAAGGAGATCTACAAGCTCGGGCTCAAGCACGGGATGCGCCTCGCCGTGATCTCCGGCGTCAACGGTCCCTACACGCCGGAGGCCATCGCGCGGATCCGCGAGCTCGCGCTCGAGGCCCGCGGCGCGGTCGGCACCGGGAGCGAGTGAGGCGCGTCAGTCGGTGGCGACCTGCTTGCGGGCGGCCCTGCCCTGCCGGATCTCGACGACCGGCAGCCGCAGTGCCCCGGGAGCGTCCGCGGGCACGACCGGCCTCGCCGGAGCGACCGCGGGCACCGGGACGTAGGCCGACCCCAACGGCGGCCGGCCGTCGGTCTCGCCCTTGTTCGGCCACAGCGACATGGCGCGCTCCGCCTGCGCGGTGATCGTGAGCGACGGGTTGACGCCGAGGTTCGCCGAGATGGCCGAACCGTCGACGACGTGCAGCCCCTCGTGCCCGAAGACCCGGTGGTAGCCGTCGATCACGCCGTGCTCGGCGTCGGCCCCGATGCAGGCGCCGCCGACGAAGTGGGCGGTCATCGGAGCGTCGATGAGATCGCCGACCTGGCCCATCGGGAAGCCGTCGATCTTCTCTGCGATGCGGCGCGAAGCCTCGTTCCCAGCAGGGATCCAGGTCGGGTTAGGCTCGCCGTCGCCTTGCTTGGACGTGAGGCGGAAGCCGAGCTTCCCCTTCACTCCGCGCACGGTGAGCGAGTTGTCGACCGACTGCATGACCAGCGCGATCGCGCCCTTCTCCGACCAGCGGTGCACCCCGAGCGAACGCGCGGCGGTCTTCGGGTCCGCGGCGATCTGCTTGGCCCACACCTTCCAGCGCGGGACGCCCTCGACGCCGTCGGTCATGACGGTCGCGAGCAGGCTCATGAGGTTGCTGCCCTTGCCGTAGCGCACCGGCTCGATGTGGGTGCGCTTGTCGGGGAAGAACGACGACGTGATCGCGACGCCGCGGGTGAAGTCGGTGTCCTTCCGCGTCGAGACCGCCCCGACGATCGACTCGGAGTTGGTCCGCGAGAGGTAGCCGAGTCGCGGAGAGATGCGCGGCAGGAAGCCCTCGTCGCGCATCCGGTGCAACAGCCGCTGGGAGTTGAACGTGCCCGCGGCGATGACGACGTGGTCCGCGGTGAAGGTGCGCCGGCCTCGCATCATCGGTCCGGTGCGCACCGTCTCCACGGCGTAGCCGCCTTGCGCCCGTGGGCGCACGATGCGCACCGTCGTGAGGGGGTGGACGACCGCGCCGGCGGCCTCGGCGAGGCCGAGGTAGTTCTTCGGCAAGGTGTTCTTCGCGTTGTGGCGACAGCCGGTCATGCAGGCGCCGCACTCCATGCACCCCGCGCGCGCCGGGCCGACGCCGCCGAAGAACGGGTCGGGCGAGGGCGTGCCCTTGCCCTCGCCGAAGAAGACGCCCACAGGAGTGAGCTTGAACGTGTCACCGACGCCCATGTCGTCGGCGACCTCGGCGAAGACGTCATCGAGCGGCGTGCGGTGCGGGACCTGAGTCACGCCGAGCATGCGGGTGGCCTGGTCGTAGAACGGCGCCAGCTCACCCTCCCAGTCGGTGATGCCCGCCCACTGCGGGTCCTCGAAGAACTCCCTCGGCGGGACGTAGAGCGTGTTCGCGTAGACGAGCGAACCGCCGCCGACTCCGGCGCCGCACAAGACCACGGCGTCGGGCAGCAGGTGGATCCGCTGGATGCCGTAGAGCCCGAGACGCGGCGCGTAGAGGAACTTGCGCACCCGCCACGAGGTCTTCGCGAACTCGTCGTCGGTGAAGCGGCGACCGGCCTCGAGGATGCCGACCTTGTAGCCCTTCTCGGTGAGGCGGAGCGCGGTGACGGACCCGCCGAAGCCGGACCCGACCACGAGGACGTCATAGTGCTCGCCCTGCGTCTTGTCGCTCATCGCACGCCTGCCTTCTTCATCGCCCGCACCACAGTGGTGAGGTGCCCTGCCCATTGCTCGTCGGAGCGCCCGAACTGCGCTCCGAGCCCGACCAGCCGCTGCACCGAGACGGTCTGCGACTCCGTGTACTTCATGAGTCCCTCGACACCGTGCCGACGGCCGAGGCCGCTTGCCTTCATGCCGCCCATCGGCGCACCGGTGGATCCCCAGGTCGCGCCGTAGGCCTCGTTGACGTTCACCGTCCCGGCCTGGATGCGCTTGGCCATCGCCCGGCCGGCCCGTGTGTCGCGCGTGAGGATCGAGGCGTTGAGGCCGTATATCGAGTCGTTGGCCATGGCGACGGCCTCCTCGTCGTTGGCGAAGGTATAGACACTCGTGACCGGACCGAACGTCTCCTCGGTGCACGCGAGCATGTCCGGAGTCACGCCGCGCAGCACTGTGGGCTCGATGTAGAACGGTCCGACGTCGGGACGGTCCCGCCCGCCGGTGAGGACCTCGGCGCCCTTCGCGACCGCATCCTCGATGTGGCGCACGACGGAGTCGCGCTGCTTCGCCGACACCAGCGACCCCATGTCCGCGCCCCAGCCCACCCCGGGCTTGAGTCGGAGCGCCTCGACGCGGCGCACGAAGGCGGCGAGGAACTCCTCGGCGATGTCCTCGTGGACGTAGAGCCGCTCGATGCCGATGCAGAGCTGCCCGGAGTTGGCGAAGCAGGCGCGCTCGGCGATCTCGGCGGACCGCTCGATGTCGGCATCGGCGCGCACGATGAGGGCGTTCTTGCCGCCGAGCTCGAGCGAGCAGCCGATGAGCCTCTCGCCGCATCGCTTCGCGACGTCGCGCCCGACCGGGGTGGAGCCGGTGAACATCACGAAGTCCGCCCGCTCGATCACCCACGGGCCGAGCCGGGACCCGGGACCGATGACCACGGGGAGGACGCCCTCGGGCACACCGGCCTCGCGCAGCAGGTCGACGGCCCAGAGCGCCGTGACGGTGGTCTGGACGTCGGGGCGCAGGACGACGGCGTTGCCTGCGAGCAGCGCGGGCAGGGCGTCGGTGACGGCGAGGGTGATCGGGTAGTTCCAGGGAGCGATGATCCCGACCACACCCTTGGGGTGGTGGTGCTGCACCGTCTCGGTCAGCGTCGGGAAGACTCCGAGGTGGTCCTTCGAGGCCAGCAGCCGGGGTCCGCGGCGGGCGTAGTGACGGGCGTTGATCGCGCAGTCGACGAGCTCCTCGAACGCGTCCCGGCGCGCCTTGCCGGTCTCGAGCTGGGCGAGGTCGAGACCCTCGGCCTGGCGATCGAGCACGAGGTCGTGGAAGCGCAGGAGCACCCGTGCCCGGTCGCGCACCGTGCGGGCGGCCCAGACCCGCTGCGCGCGGCGAGCCATCGCGAAGGCGGCCTCGACGTCGTGCTCGCTCGAGAGCGGCAGGGATGCGGCCGTGCCACCGGTGAACGGCGAGACCGACTCGAACCGAGGGGCGGACGGGGAGACCACCGCGTGCCGGAGCAGCCGCGCCACGGTGCCCTCGGGGATCGCCTGCGCCGGCGAACCGGAGCCGACGGGCACCTGGACGGAAGAGGAGGGCATGGCGGTCATGGCCGCAGCGTAGAGCAGCGTGTTACCCGCCGGTAGCCACCCCTACCGACTTTCTGCGACGCCCCGTGTCGAAACTGCGTTTCCCCCGCGTGAATGTGCCTCACCGCGCGCTCGAGGCGCTCAGCGTGACATCCAACTATCGGACGCCGTGGACGACGGGCACCTCGCGTGCCTCTGTCGCGCGCTGGGGCACATTCACACGACACGGGTCAGCGGGTGGGGGTGAGGACTACCTCGACCCGTTGGAACTCCTTGAGGTCGGAGTAGCCGGTCGTGGCCATCGCTCGGCGCAGGGCGCCGACGAGGTTCATCGTGCCGTCGGCCGTGCGCGACGGGCCGTGCAGGATCTCCGCGAGGGTGCCGACCGTGCCGAGCTGCACCCGCTCGCCGCGGGGCAGCTCGGCGTGCGCGGCCTCGATCCCCCAGTGCGACCCGTGGCCCGGCGCCTCGAGGGCGCGCGCGAGCGGCGAGCCCACCATGACGGCGTCCGCGCCGCACGCGATCGCCTTGGGCAGGTCCCCGGACCGGCCCACGCCGCCGTCGGCGATGACGTGGACGTAGCGACCGCCGGACTCGTCCATGTAGTCGCGCCGAGCGGCTGCGACGTCGGCGATCGCCGAGGCCATCGGCACCCCGACGCCGAGGACGTCGCGCGTCGTGTGCGCGGCGCCGCCGCCGAAGCCGACGAGGACGCCGGCCGCACCCGTGCGCATGAGGTGCAGCGCGGCCGGGTACGTCGCGCAGCCGCCGACGATCACAGGCACGTCGAGCTCGTAGATGAACTGCTTGAGGTTGAGCGGCTCGCGCGCCGACCCAGCGGGCGACACGTGCTCGGCGCTCACCGTGGTGCCACGGATGACGAAGATGTCGACGCCCGCGTCCACGACCGCCTTGGCGAACTGCGCCGTGCGCATCGGCGACAGCGCGCCTGCGACGGTGACGCCCCCGGCGCGGATCTCCGCGATCCGCGACGCGATGAGGTCGGGCCGGATGGCCGCCGCGTAGATCTCCTGCAGCCGTGGGGTGACCCGGTCCGGCGAGAGCGCTGCGATCTCCTCGAGCAGCGGCTCCGGATCGTCGTAACGGGTCCAGAGGCCGTCGAGGTCGAGCACGCCGAGGCCACCGAGCCGCCCGATCTCGATCGCGGTCGCGGGCGAGACGACCGAGTCCATCGGTGCCGCGAGGACCGGCGCCTCGAAGGAGTAGGCGTCGATGCGCCAGGCGACGGACACGGCCTCGGGGTCACGCGTGCGACGGCTCGGCACGATCGCGATGTCGTCGAGCGCGTACGCGGGACGGGCGCGCTTGGCGCGTCCGATCTCGATCTCGGTCATGGCTGTCCTCTACGTGCTGGCTGCGACGCCGCACCTCCCCGAGCGTTCGGAACGACAAGCAGCTCCGAGCAGCTCGCGAGGTGAGGCCGGGCGGGCTACGACGGGTAGTTGGGTGCCTCGGTCGTCATCTGGATGTCGTGCGGGTGGCTCTCCTTGAGGCTGGCCGCGGTGATCCGGACGAAACGGCCGCGTTCCTGGAGCTCCGGGACGGTACGGGCGCCGACGTAGAACATCGACTGGCGCAGTCCGCCGACGAGCTGGTGCGCCACCGCCGACAGCGGGCCGCGGTAGGCCACGCGACCTTCGACGCCCTCGGGCACGATCTTGTCGTCGCTCTCGACCTCGGCCTGGAAGTAGCGGTCCTTGGAGTAGGACTTCTTCCCCCGCGAGGACATCGCGCCGAGCGATCCCATGCCGCGGTAGGACTTGTACTGCTTGCCGTTGACGAAGATGACCTCGCCCGGCGACTCGTCGCAGCCGGCGAGCATCGAGCCGACCATGACCGACTCCGCGCCCGCGACGATCGCCTTCGCGATGTCACCGGAGTACTGCAGACCACCGTCGGCGATCACGGGCACGCCGACCGGCTGGCACGCGAGCGAGGCCTCGTAGACCGCGGTGATCTGAGGGGCTCCGACGCCGGTGACGACGCGGGTCGTGCAGATCGAACCGGGGCCGACGCCGACCTTCACCGCGTCGGCGCCGGCGTCGACGAACGCCTGGGCGCCGGCGCGGGTCGCGACGTTGCCGCCGATGACCTGCACGTGGCGCGTGGCGGGGTCGCTCTTGAGCCGCGCGACCATGTCGAGCAGCAGCCGCACGTGCCCGTGGGCGGTGTCGGCGACGAGGACGTCGACCCCGGCCTCGACCAGCGTCGTGGCACGGTCCCACGCATCGCCGAAGTAGCCGATGGCAGCACCCACCATGAGGCGGCCGTCGACGTCCTTCGAGGCGTTGGGGTACTGCTCGGACTTCACGAAGTCCTTCACCGTGATGAGGCCGGTGAGCCGTCCGTGGTCGTCGACGATCGGCAGCCGCTCTCGCTTGTGCTGGCGGAGCAGCAGCGTGGCCTCGTCGCGCTCGATGCCGTCGTGGCCGGTGATCAGCGGCATCGGCGTCATCACGTCGCAGACGAGGGTGGTGGCCCACTCGGCGACCGGGGTGAAGCGCAGGTCGCGGTTGGTCACGATGCCCAGCAGGACGTTGCCCTCGTCGACCACCGGCAGACCCGAGACGCGGTACTGGCCGCACTTCTCGTCGAGGTCCTCGAGCGTGGCCTTCGGGCCGATGGTGATCGGGTTGGAGATCATGCCGGTCTGCGTCCGCTTCACGAGGTCGACCTGGTAGGCCTGGTCCTCGATCGAGAGGTTGCGGTGCAGGACGCCGAGCCCGCCCTGACGTGCCATCGCGATGGCCATCCGCGCCTCGGTCACCGTGTCCATCGCCGCGGACACCAGCGGCACGTGCAGGGAGATCTCGCGGGTGAGGCGCGAGGTCGTGTCGACCTCGGACGGGACGACGTCGGTCTCCCCGGGCAGGAGCAGGACGTCGTCGTAGGTGAGCCCGAGCGCGGCGAACTTGTCAGGGATGCCGTGGGTGTCCGACACGAGTGGCCTTCCAGCAGGCGGGCGGTGGAGACAGATTACCTGCCCCTAGCCTCGGGGGGTGCATCGGCGGCAGCTGCTCGACTACGGCGCGATGGCCGTCATCTGGGGGCTGTCGTTCGTGCTCGTGCTGCACGTCGTCGGGGCCTTCGGCTGGGTCGGCGGCGTCACGTTCCGGGCGTTGATCGCTGCGGCGATCCTCTACCTGCTCGCGCGGGCGACCGGGCGCACGTTGCGCTTCGGACCCGCCGTCCCCCTCGTGGTGGTCGGGGCCACCACCGTGGCCGGCCAGCTCATCGGGCTCAACCTCGCGACCCCGAGGATCGGTACGGCGATGGCCGCGATCTTCGTCGGCACGATCCCGCTCTTCTCGATGCTCATCGGCCATGTCTGGGGCCTCGAGCGGATCGGTCGGGCGGGCCTGGCCGGTCTGCTGCTCGGCTTCGGCGGCATCGTCCTGCTCGTCGGCTTCCCCGCGGTGCCGGTCACGCCCACGTTCGTCGCGGGATGTGCAGCCTCGCTGGGCGGAGCCGTCTCGGCAGCGTTCGGCAGCAACTACGCGCACGCACGGCTGCGCGACGTCGGCTCCTGGGAGCAGACCATGGGCGCGTTCTTCTTCGGCGGCCTCATGACCCTGCCGCTTCTGCTCCTGGTACCGGTGCCGGCCCCGCCGACCGCGGCCGACATCGGCTGGCTCGTCGTCCTCGCCGGCATGTGCAGCGCGCTGACCTACGTGCTGTACTTCCGCCTCGTCGCCGAGGTCGGCGCCACGATCGCCATCAGCGTGGAGTTCGCCGTGACCCTCGTCGCCGTCGCCGTCGGGGCGCTGCTCCTGCACGAGCCGCTCAGCCCGATCCAGCTCGTGGGAGCCGCGGTGATCATCACCGGCTGCACGATGGTCCTGGGCCTGCTCCCCACGACGACGCGAAGCAGCAGCCAGGCGAGCACGCGGGACTAGTCAGCCGCGATCGCTGTGCGGCGGAGCACGGCCGAAGACCGGCCGACCGCAGGGAGGCGCCGAGCGGGAGGGCCCGCCGGGCCCGACCCGATCGGCCTCGGAGCCGACCGCCGACGCGTCGGCCCGCAGGGCTGACGCTTGGAGTGGGAACAAGATCAGCGCAGGAAGCCCCAGCGGAAGCCCAGTGCCACGGCCTGCGCGCGGTCGGCGGCGGCGAGCTTGCGGAACAGCCGCCGTGCGTGGGTCTTCACGGTGTCCTCGGACAGGTAGAGCTCACGGCCGATCTCGGCGTTGGACTTGCCTCGGGACATCCCGTCGAGCACCTGCTGCTCGCGCTCGGTGAGCGCGGGCGGCGCACCGGCAGGACGGATGCGCGCCGAGCGTGACCCCGGGCCCTCTCGCCCGGCGGCCAGGGCGAGTGCGACGGTCGCCGCGACCTCCTCGCGCGAGGCGTCCTTGGCGACGTACCCACGGGCTCCACCGGACACGGCACGGGCGACGCCGTCGGGGTCCTCGCCCATGGTGAGCATGACGACGGTCGCGTCGGGGTGCGCGGCCACGAGCCGGCGCGAGGCCTCCACGCCGCCGATCCCGGGCATGCGGACGTCCATGAGCACGAGGTCCGGTCGCTCGATGGGGAACCGGGCGAGGACCTCCTCGCCGCTGCCGGCCGCGGTGACGCGCTCGACTCCCGGTACCGCGCCGACGGCACGTCGGATCGCCTCACGGGCGAGAGGCGCGTCGTCACAGACGAGAACGGTGGTCATGGTGATGCGCACGTCCTCCCGAGTCGGTTCCACGCCGCTCGCGCGACGCCTGACTCAGATGTGTTCGGCATGTTCCGGCGCCGACTTCAGTCCTGGACCGCACCGGTCCTGCGCGCGGCCGCGCACGGGGAGCGCGCCTCGTACGCCGGTTCAGTCGGCGAGCAGCGCCGCGATGTCGGCTCGGGCGAGCCAGTCCTCGGCGAACCGGCCCGGGAGGTCGTCGGCGATCTGCCGGACGACGTGACGAGCCGACGTGAGCGCCGCCGCGCTCTCCGAGGGGGACGTCGGGGCCACCAGGGCACCGAGGACGGCCCGCGCCGGCCACACCAGGGGGATGCACCCCAGGCTCTCTGCGAGGGTCGCCGCTCGGCGCAGGCTGGCGGCCGCCTCGGCGTGGTCGCCCGACTGCACCTGGGAGACACCGAGGAAGAGCAGACCCTTGGCCACGTGACGGGGTGCTCCCGAGGCCTCCGCGAGCGTGATGGCCGAGGTGGCGCGGGCCACCGCCTCGTCCGGGTGCTCGCGGAGCAGGGCGATCTCGGCGCGGACCCAGTCCAGGCGCACGCGCTGGCGCCACCAGTCCCCGCGGCCGTCAGCGAGATGGACCGCCTCGGCGAGCGCGGCGTCGGCCTGCATGACCTCCGCGAGCCCGACCGCGTCGGCGGCGAGTCCCAGGACGGCGTCGAACCGCGCCTCCGGGGCGTCGCCGGCCAGCTCCAGCGCCCGTTCGTCGATGGCCCGGCCCTCGGCGTGGCGCCCCAGCTGGCGGGAGATGCTGGCGAGAGTGGCGCCGGCGAGCGAGGCGAACAGGCGACGGTCGGGCGCCTCGGGGGCCGAGTTGGCGAGCGGCTCGAGGACCGTCATGGCCGCGCCGTACCGACCGGCGGCGCCGAGGCAGACACCGAGCAGCCAGGCGGCGGCCGTGGCCTCCGCGTCCTGCCCGTGGGCGTGGGCGAGCTCGACCGCGCGCTGCAGCGGCGCCACCCCGGCCGCCGGCCGGCCGTGGAACGCCGCCCGCTCGCCGGTGGCGAGCAGCTCGGTGAGGTCGTCGTCCACGGGGGCTCCGTCAGGATGCGGTGCGGGAGGCGGGCGCCGGACGGGCGAGGCCGTGCGCACCCCCGCTCACCGGACCTGCGGAGCGTATCCGGCCCCACGCGCGGGCGGCAGGGCGGCTCGGACGTGGCGCGCCGTGCGGGAGGAGGTCAGGCGCCGACGGCGTGGGAGATGCGGGTGACGGCGTCGACGAGGTCGGTCACCCGCGCGACGCCGGCCGGCAGCTCGGGTCCCCAGCCGGGTCCGGCCGCCAGCACGGTCGGGGCCGGACGCAGGACGGGCAGCTCGGCGAGGGAGTCCGCGCCCCCTTCCGGCTCGAGGTAGGCCCACACGAGCACGACCGAGGGTCCGGTCCGCCGGATCGCCGCCACGAGCGCCTCGTGCGGGACCCGGGCACCGAGGACCCGCGCGGCGATGTGCCGCTCGGCCAGAGCCGCGGATACGGCGAACAGGGGCAACGAGTGCATCTCGTCGTCGGCGCAGGCCAGGAGCACCGGCCGCGGGTTCACCGCGCCGCGCAGCCGCGTCACGACCCCGGACAGCGCCGCGGTGACCGACTCCGAGAGGAGGTGCTCGACCTCGACCCCCTTGCCCGTGCTCTCCCAGCGGCGGCCCACGCCGACGAGGACCGGGACCAGCAGGTTGTCCCACGTCCAGACCACCCCGCGGCGCTCGAGGGAGTCGCGCACGATCTGGCCGGACGCGACGCTGTCCAGGCTCATCGCGGCGCGGGCCAGACCGCGCACGGACGGCGCCGCCGTGGGCAGGGCGATGACGTCGCCGCCACCGTGCGGGCCGGAGATGTCGTCGAGGAGCGGATCGAGGTCGTCGTCGGCGCCCGCGGCGTAGGGGTCGACGGCGAGTCGTTCGGCGGCAGCGCCGACCTCCGCGGCCAGGGCCGCGCGAGCCGCCTCGGCGGGCGGCGCGCCGACGTTGACCAGGCGGCGCATGAGGTCCAGCCGGGCGACGTCGAGGGTGGAGTAGCGCCGGTGGGACCCCGCCGAGCGGGCGGACGGGCCGAGGCCGTAGCGGCGGTCCCAGGTGCGCAGGGTGGCCGGGGCCACGCCCAGACGTCGGGCGACCGCGGCCACCGTCAACCCGGGGACGGCGGTCCCGGCTGACAGCGCACCCACCTCAGGGGCGGGTGCGTCCGGGTCGGCCATGGTTGGCCCAGTGTCCCGGCCCGGGTGGAACCGCGCCACTCGAAGCGCGCCACAGGTTGGTCGCGAGACATGTCTGGACGCATGTTGACCAACTTATGGCGCGGTTGTACGGTGAGACCATCACCCGAGCACGAGGCACGAGGTTGGAGACATGGCAGACGTTTCACGGCTCCCCGGACCGAACGCCGATCTCTGGGACTGGCAGATGGACAGCGCCTGCCGCGGCGAGGACAGCGACCTGTTCTTCCACCCCGAGGGTGAGCGCGGCCCGTCGCGCCTGTCCCGGGAGCTCGCGGCCAAGTCCGTCTGCGCGCGCTGCCCGGTCGTCGCCCAGTGCGCGGCGCACGCCCTGACCGTCCGCGAGCCTTACGGCGTCTGGGGCGGCATGTCCGAGGACGAGCGTGAGGCTGTCTACCTGCGCCAGCGCATCCCGGCCCAGCGCCCGGCCTGAGCTTCCCCGACTCCCTACGACGACGCCCCCGCCGGATTCCGGCGGGGGCGTCGTCGTGCGTGGGCTCAGTGGCTGTGGCCACCGGCGCCGTGCGAGTGTCCGTGACCGGAGTGCCCGTCGTCGTCGGACTCCTCCTTCTTCTCCACCACGAGCGCCTCGGTCGTGAGGAGGAGCGCGGCGATGGAGGCCGCGTTGGCCAGCGCGGAACGGGTCACCTTGACCGGGTCGATGACTCCGGCGGCGACGAGGTCCTCGTAGACGTCGGTCGCAGCGTTGTAGCCGTGGCCCACGGGCAGCTCGCGCACCCGGGAGACGACGACGTAGCCCTGCTCGCCGGCGTTCTCGGCGATCCAGCGCAGCGGCTCGCCCGCGGACTTGCGCACGATGCTGACGCCGATGGCCTCGTCGCCCTCGAGCCCGAGGTTGTCATCGAGGACCGAGGCGGCGTGGACGAGGGCGGAGCCGCCACCGGCGACGATGCCCTCCTCGATCGCGGCGCGCGTCGCGGAGACGGCGTCCTCGATGCGGTGCTTCTTCTCCTTGAGCTCGACCTCGGTGTGCGCGCCGACCTTGATGACGCAGACGCCGCCGGCGAGCTTGGCGAGTCGCTCGTTGAGCTTCTCGCGGTCCCAGTCGCTGTCGGTGTTCTCGATCTCGGCGCGGATCTGCGCGACGCGGTCGGCCACGGCCTGGTGGTCGCCGCCGCCCTCGACGATCGTCGAGTCGTCCTTCGTGACGACGATGCGGCGAGCGGTGCCGAGGACCTCGAGGCCGACCTGGTCGAGCTTGAGCCCGACCTCGGGGGTGACGACCTGCGCACCCGTGAGGATCGCGAGGTCCTGCAGGATCGCCTTGCGGCGGTCTCCGAACGCGGGCGCCTTCACGGCGACCGAGGAGAACGTGCCGCGGATGCGGTTCACGACGAGTGTCGAGAGCGCCTCGCCGTCGACGTCCTCGGCCACGATGAACAGCGGCTTGCCGGCCTGCACGACCTTCTCGAGCAGCGGCAGGAGGTCGGCCACGGCCGAGATCTTGTTCTGCACGATGAGGACGTAGCCGTCCTCGATGACGGCCTCCATGCGCTCGGCGTCGGTGACGAAGTAGGGCGAGAGGTAGCCCTTGTCGAACTGCATGCCCTCGGTGAAGTCGAGCTCGAGCGCGGTGCTGTTGGACTCCTCGACGGAGATGACGCCGTCCTTGCCGACCTTGTCGAACGCCTCGGCGATGAGCTCGCCGATCGCACGGTCCTGGGAGGAGATGGTCGCGACGTCCGCGATCTCCTCCTTGCCGGACACGTCGCGAGCAACCTCGAGCAGGCGCTCGCTCACGGCCTTGACTGCCGCGTCGATGCCGCGCTTGAGGTCCATCGGCGCACCGCCGGCGGTGACGACCTTGAGGCCCTCGCGGACCATCGCCTGGGCGAGCACCGTCGCGGTCGTCGTGCCGTCGCCGGCGACGTCGTTGGTCTTGGTGGCGACCTCCTTGGCGAGCTGGGCGCCGAGGTTCTCGTAGGAGTCCTCGAGCTCCACCTCACGGGCGATGGTCACACCGTCGTTGGTGATCGTGGGGGCTCCCCACTTCTTGTCGATGACGACGTTGCGGCCCTTCGGGCCGAGCGTCACCTTGACGGCGTCGGCGAGCGCGTTGACGCCGCGCTCGAGGCTGCGACGCGCGTCCTCGTCGAACTCCAGGATCTTGGCCATGGGTGTGTGCCGTTCCTTCGTGTGTCTGGGGACGAGTCCGCCCCGGGGCCCGGGGGCCGCCGGGGCGGATCACGTTCTGCGGTGCGCCCCGGTCGGACCGGCTGGCGCGGATGGTGCGGTCGTGACGAGCAGGACGAGCGGGTACGTCGTACTACTTGACGACGACGGCGAGCACGTCGCGAGCCGACAGCAGGAGGTACTCCTGGCCGTCGTACTTGACCTCGGTGCCGCCGTACTTCGAGTAGATGACCTTGTCGCCGACCTGGATGTCGAGCGGCAGGCGCTGCCCGTCCTCGAAGCGGCCGGGGCCGACGGCCAGGACCTCGCCCTCCTGGGGCTTCTCCTTGGCGGTGTCCGGGATGACGAGGCCGGACGCGGTGGTCTGCTCGGCCTCGACGGTCTTGACGAGGATGCGGTCCTCGAGCGGCTTGATGGTGACCGACACGGTCTGTCCTCCACCTTGAAAGGGTCGTGGTGCACGGAAGGGAGTCCGGGGCGTCGTCGCGGGTGCCGCACCGGGTCTCCGACGTGGCACTCTCGGGTGGAGAGTGCCAACAGGTCCCACCCTAGGAAGGAGTTAGCAGTCGGTCAACCCGAGTGCCAGCTTCCCCACCCCAGCCCTCCCCTCCTTGATCGTCCCTCAGGGACGATCAAGGGCGGCAGTTTTTTGCACGGCAGCGTCCGCAACTCGTGACCTTGGGGCTCCGAGGAACGCCTCGCGCGCCGCGCTCCAGCGCTCATCCGCGACCTGGCACCCTCGACCCGTGGACCTCGAGACCATGGCCTGGCTGGACTCCCCCGCGGGCGTCGAGGCGCTGGCGGTCGCCACGGCGTACGACGACTCCGCGCACGCCCGGGCCGCCGCGGGAGACTCCTCCGCGATAGACCCGCTCAAGGCCGTCACAGCGCTGCGGCGGTCACGGCCAGGGCTCGGTGCCCCGCAGACCTCCGCCGTCCTCACCCAGGTACGCCTGCGGCGCCGCGCGCGACCACGCCTCGGCGACCTCGTCGACGACCTCCTGCTCACCGAGGACGGGCTCGAGCAGGCCACTCGCACCGTCGTCGCGGACCACCGGGCCCGTCGCTACGCCGAGTCCGGTGCCACGCACGTCGCGGACCTCGGCTGCGGGCTCGGGCTCGACTCGGCGGCGTTCGCCCGGGTCGGCCTGCTCGTCACCGCGGTCGAGCGCGACCCCGTCGTCGCCGCGCTCGCGCGACGTAACCTCGCCGCGCACGGTCACGCCGACGTCGTGAGCGTCGTCACCGGCGATCTCGCCGACGACGCGGTCCTGACCGTGGCGCTGGGGGCGGCGGACGCGGCGTACGTCGACCCTGCACGCCGCGACCCCGCAGCGCAGGTCGAGGGTCGCAGCGCCCGCGTCACCGACCCCGAGTCGTGGTCGCCGCCGTGGTCGTGGGTCGTCACGGTGGCCGGCCGCATGCCCCGCACCGCCGCGAAGGTGGCTCCCGGCGTCGACCACGCGCTCATCCCCGTCGCGGGCGCCGGCACCTGGACGTCGGTCGACGGCCAGCTCGTCGAGGCCGAGCTCGCGTGGCCGGCACTGGCTCGTGCCGGCGTGCGCCGCGAGGCCGTCGTGTTCCGCGGCGCTGCCACCGAGCCCAGCGTCGTACGGTCCCCCGTCGACCTCCACGACGAGCCTGCGCCCCCCGTCGGGTCCGTCGGCTCCTGGCTGCTGGAGCCGGACGACGCCGTGATCCGTGCCGGCCTCGTGTCGCTCGTCGTCGCACGGGTCGAGGGCCGCCTGCTCGACCCGCGCGTCGCCTACGTCACGACTGACCACGACATCGACGTCGCCCCGCTGGCCGCACGGTTCCGGGTCGAGGAGTCCCTGCCCTACGACGTCGACGACCTGCGCTCGGTGCTCGTGACGCGCGGCGTCGGTCACGTGGTCGTGAAGAAGCGCGCGATCGGCGTCGACCCCGACGAGGTACGGCGTCGCCTGCGGCTCCCGGCGGCTCCCGGCTCCGCCGTCGTGGCGCTCACCCGCATCGGCGACGCGCCCTGGGCGTTCGTCTGCGACGTGCGCTGAGGCTCAGGCGGACAGCGGGTCGGGACCGTCCGCCGGATGCGCCACGCGAC
This sequence comes from Candidatus Nanopelagicales bacterium, assembly GCA_036510975.1. GTDB lineage: Bacteria > Actinomycetota > Actinomycetes > S36-B12 > CAIYMF01 > Longivirga. Next base: position 23,306 of record DATCCY010000078.1, on the reverse strand, counting down.
GGCGCTCGCTGCTCGCGCAGGCGACGATGAGCGCGACCGTGACGGGGACGAAGAAGATGCCGACCGACAGCAGCGCGAGCACGTTGACCAGGCAGAGGATCGCCGTGAGCACCCAGCCGACGCGACGGTGGCCCGTCGCCAGCGAGAGGGCGACCAGCAGCGTCACGACGAGCGGGAGGGCGATCACGACGAGCACGCCCGCACCGTTGACCGCGACGAGCGTCGCGCTGCCGGTGGTCACCTCCGCGGGCGTGGTGGCACCCGAGGTCGTGTCCATCGACGCCGACCCGCTCGAGGTGCTGTACGCCGGTGCGACGAACGCGGCCGCCACGAGGAGCACCGACCACGCCGCCGCGATCGCGAGCGCGATCGACGCCGTACGCGTCCACGGCTTCGTCATCGATCCACCCCTCGTCGTCGTCGAGTGTCCCCCGCGTCCGCGCCGTCTGCCACCCTCGGCTCAGGACGCCGACACCTCGGCGACCCGGATCGCGACGATCCGCTCGACGAGCTCGCGCGGGATCGGGTCCGTCGGGGCGAAGCGCAACGTCGCCTTCTCCGCGAAGTACGGCGCGAGCTCGTCGCCGAGGGCGGCCATGACCTCGCCGCTGGCGGGGAACAGGCTGCAGTGCTTCGCGAAGGCGGCGTAGGACAGCAGCAGCTTCCCGCGGAGCTTCACGGTCGGCATGCCGTAGCTGATGGTCTCGACGCCGTCCGGCACGAGGCCGAGGAGCGTGGCGCGCAGGTCCTCCAGCGCCGCTCGCGGGGCGTCGGGCAGCGCCGCGAGGTAGTCCTCGACCGACGTGGTGGTCATCGCGGCTCCTCCACCCGATCACCCTAGCCGGACCGCCGAGCCGGCTCAGGCGGGTGCGACGGACCCGATCACGAGCCTGGCCGCCTCGTCGACCGCGTCAGCCACGGCGCGCGACAGCCCTGGACCGGCGCCGAGGTCCGTGACCTCCACGCCCACGACGACGAGCGACGCGGGCAGCCGATCGAGCGTCGTCGCGAGCTCGACCGCGTCGCGGACGCCGACGAGGTGGCTCGACACGCGGGACGGCGGGGGCACCTCGTCCCACACGCCGGCGCGCATCCGCCAGCGGTGGCAGGTGCCCGCCGGAGCGCCGGTCCGGACAGCATCGATGACGACCACGACGTCGGCGCCGGCCCACAGGTCGAGCAGCCGGGTTGCGTCGCCGCTCACCTCGACGACGTCGAGCTCGGGCATCGTCTCGCGGACGCGATCGGCCACCTGCGGTCCGACGCCGTCGTCGCGCCGGGCCCGGTTCCCGACGGCGACGACCATCGCCTTCATGCCCGGACTATCCGCAGGTCGAGGTCGTGCGTCGCGCACGAGATGCACGGGTCGTAGTTGCGGATCGACTGCTCGCACCGCGCCGTGAGCGTGGCGTCGTCGAGCGCGACGCCCGCCTGCGCGACCTGCCAGAGGTCGCGCTCGATGGCGCGCTGGTTCTGCGACGTCGGAGGCACGATGGTGGCCGCGAGGATGGTGCCCTGCTCGTCGAGCTCGTAGCGGTGGTAGAGCAGCCCGCGGGGTGCCTCGCTCGCACCGTGGCCGATGCCGGCGCGGGGGACGACGGGTACGGCAGGCCCAGCCGGTGGCTGGTAGTCGCGCACGATCCGTAGCGCCTCAGTGCAGGCGGTGAGCAGCTCGACGGCACGCACCACGATGCTCGCGAACGGGTTGCGGCACTCGCGGCCCAGACCTGCGGCCGCAGCCGCCTCGCGCGCGACCGGCGGGAGGAGATGGTGGTTGAGCGAGTAGCGGGCCAGCGGACCGACGAGGTAGGTGCGGGAGTCCCACGACGCGTGCAGCGCGTGGGAGTGCGCGACGTGCTCCTCGACCGCGTGCGCGCCGAACTCCTCGATCGGCACGACGTCGGGTGCGGACGACGTCACGATCCGGCGTCCCATGATCGGGTACTCGCCGTCGCCGGCGAGGGCCACGAGGTCCCACTCGCCGTGATGATCCGGGATGTCGAAGCCGGCCACCCACGAGACGGTGTCCAGCGCCGCCCCGCAGGCCCACTGCAGGTCGGGCACCATCGCTCGCAGCGCGTCGAGGTCGGGCAGCCGGTAGAAGCCGCCGACCCGCACGTTGACCGGGTGCACGGCGCGGCCCCCCACGAGCTCCATGAGCCGGTTGCCGACCTGCTTGAGGCGCAGACCGCGCTCGACGATGTCGCGGTGGTCGTGCGCCATCGCGATGCCTCCGTCGTAGCCGAGGAAGTCCGGCGCGTGCAGGAGGTAGATGTGCAGCGCGTGGCTCTCGATCCACTCGCCGCAGTAGAGCAGGCGACGCAGCGCAGCCAGCTGGCCATCGACCGTGACCCCGCAGATCTGCTCGATCGCGAGGGACGAGCTCATCTGGTAGGCCACCGGGCAGATGCCGCAGATGCGCGCCGTGATGTCCGGCGGCTCCTCGTAGCCGCGGCCGCGCAGGAACGCCTCGAAGAACCGCGGTGGCTCGTAGATGTCGAGCTCCACGCCCACGACCGTGTCGCCGTCGATGCGCACGCGCATGGCGCCCTCGCCCTCGACCCGCGCGAGGGCTGCGACGTCGAGGACTCTGCCGTGCGTCTCCCGGATCACGACTCCTCCTCCGTGCCCGCGTGCACCTCGCGGAACCCCGGCGCGTCGGTCGCGAACGTGTGGAACATCCGATCCACCGTCACGGCCGACGAGTCGCGGCGCAGCCGGGCCACGAGCGCCTGCGCATTGACCGTGTCGGCCGGGCCGAAGCAGCCGAAGCAGCCGCGGTCGAAGGCCGGACACAGGGCACCGCACCCGCCATGGGTCACCGGACCGAGGCAGGGCGTGCCGTGTGCGACCAGCACGCACGTCGTGCCGCGCCGCTTGCACTCGACGCAGACCGGGGAGGAGTCCAGGCGGGGCGGGCGACCGAGGAGGTACGACGAGACCACGTGCAGCAGCTGGCCCTTGTCGACCGGGCAGCCGCGCAGCTCGACGTCGACCTGCACGTGCGAGGAGATCGGGGTCGAGGTGGCCAGGGCCGAGATGTGCTCGGGGCTGGCGTAGACGATCGATGCGTACTCCTGCACGTCGGCGACGTTGCGCAGGGCCTGGATGCCGCCCGCGGTGGCGCACGCACCGATCGAGACGAGCACCTTCGCCTGCTCGCGCAGCTCTCGGATCCGGGCGGCGTCGTGGGCGGTGGTGATCGACCCCTCGACGATCGCGAGGTCGTAGGGACCGGGCAGCAGCGGTCCGCCCGCCTCGAGGAAGTGGACGATGTCGACGGCCCCCGCGATGCCGAGGAGCTCGTCCTCGCAGTCGAGCAGGGTCAGCTGGCAGCCGTCGCACGAGGCGAACTTCACGACGGCGACGCGGCGCGTGGGGGCGGTCACAGCTCACGCACCGTGAGAAGCGACTCGACGACGTCCCAGGTGAGCACCGGGCCGTCGGTGCACGCGAAGAACGGGCCCAGCTGGCAGTGCCCGCAGGTCTTCACCGCGCACTGCATGTTGCGCTCGACCGACACCTCGATCGCCGACGCCGGAACCGCCCGGTCGGTGAGGTGCTGGGCCACCACACGCATCATGACCTCCGGCCCGCAGACCATGGCGCGCGTGCTCGCGGGGTCGATCGTGAGCCCCACCAGCTCGCCCGTCACGACGCCCACGCTGCCCGACCACCCCGGTGACGACCGGTCCACGATCGTGCGGACGTCGATCTCGTGCGCGTGCCACCAGCCGTCGAGCTCGGCCCGGAACAGCAGCTCCTGCTCGGTGCGCGCACCCACCACGAGCGACACATGGCCGAATGCCTGACGATCCGAGAGCACCGCGTGCACCACCGGACGCAGCGGGGCGAGCCCGATGCCGCCCGCGACGATCACGAGGTCGTGGCCGCGAGCGGCGTCGATCCCCCAGCCGCGACCGTACGGTCCGCGGACCCCGAGCACGTCCCCGCGCCGGGCGGCGCACAACGTCTTCGTCACGCCCGCGACGTCGCGGATCGTGTGCACGAGGCGCCCCTCGTCGGCGAGCTCGCTCACCGAGATGGGCACCTCGCCGGCGCCCCAGGCCCAGAGCATCGAGAACTGGCCCGCCGTCGGCGCCGCGATCGGGTCCGACAGCGGCTCGAGGGTGAGCGTCACGGTCTCGCGCGTCTCGTGGACGACGTCGACCACCCGGTGCGGGACAGGGGTCATCGACCCCCGCTCGGCGACGGGACCGACGCTCTCAGGGATGGTGGACACGGTCCCTCCCGTAGACGTCGAGCAGCCGGAGCCGCGTGGACTGGATCGTCTCCTCCATCTCCTGCGCGAACATCCGCACGAGCAGGTAGCCGTCGGCGGGGTGCTCCTCGAGGTAGGGCAGGAGGCAGTCGGCGTGCAGCTCGATCGCCCGCACCTGCTCGCCGGCCACGGCGTCGATCTGCCAGCGGTACGGCGGGAACAGCCACGAGAAGCCGATCACGTCACCGGCGTGCCGCGTCTCCAGGACCTGGAGCCCCTGGTGCGGCACGTAGATCCCCACGTTGACCCGACCGCTCCGGACCGCGAAGAAGCCCGACGCGTGAGTGCCCTCGACGCAGATCCGCTCACCCGGCGCGAAGTGGACGTTCTTGGCGCAGCCCGCGAGACGCTCGCGCAGCTCTGCCGGGATCAGCCGGAAGAAGCGGTGCGCGGCCAGCTCCTCGGCCATCGTCGTGACGACCATGCGACACCCTCCCTCATCCGTCTGTCGTGCCCGCTGCGACGACGCGGATCTCCTCGGTCACGTCGATGCCCACCGGGCACCACGCGATGCACCTCCCGCAGCCGACACAGCCCGAGGTGCCGAACTGGTCCCACCACGTCGAGAACTTGTGCGTCGCCCACTGGCGGTAGCGGGCGCGGGGGGACGGCCGTACCGAGCCGCCGTGCAGGTAGGAGTGCCCGAGCTCGAAGCAGGAGGCCCACACCCGTACCCGGTCGTCGACCCCCATCAGCACGTTCGGCTCGTCGCGCACGTCGGTGCAGAAGCACGTGGGGCACACCATGGTGCAGCTCCCGCAGGACAGGCAGCGTTCGGCGACGTCGTCCCAGCGCGGATGCTCCGCTCCGGCACGCAGCGCCTGCGGGAGCCCGTCGTTGTCGACCGATCGCGTGATGAGCGAGCCGGCGCGCCGCACGACGGCGTCCGCCGCGTCGTCGTCCGCCTCGGTCGCCGCGCGCGCGGACACGCGCGCGACCACGGCCTGACCGGCCGGGGTCCGGGCCTCGAGCAGGAAGCGGTGCCGCGCGGGGTCGTCGGCGTCCAGCTCGGTCATCGCGATGTCGGCCCCGCCGCCGACCGAGGGTCCCGTGCCCATCGAGGTGCAGAAGCAGGTCGACGCCGGGGTGCCGCACGCGACGCCGACGAGCAGCAGGTCGGCGCGCCTCGCGGTGTACACAGGGTCCGGGTGGGCGCCGTGGAGCAGGACGCGGTCCTGCACGGCGATCGCAGCGAGGTCGCAGCCACGGATGCCGAGCAGAGCACGGCGGCCCGGCTGCTCCTGGTTCTCCTCGATGACGGGAGCACCCCGTACGACGCGGGCCCGCCACAGCACCGAGTGCGCGGGGAACAGGTGCCGCTTCCAGGTGCCCGCGGGGGCGGCGTACCCGAAGTAGGCGGCGTCGTCGCGGCGAACGAGGCGGTAGACGCCGGCGTCCTGCTCGTCGCCCCAGCCGCACGGGAGGTCGTCGCTGCTCGTGACCGGGGCGATGACGATCGCGCCGTCGCGCACCGTCGGACCGAGCACGGGATAACCCTCGGCGTGGAGCGCGTCGAAGAGGTCGTCGAGGCCGGCCGCGGGGAGCACCACTCGGTCGATGTCGCCGGTCGTCGGTGACCTCACGGCACCAGCGTGCTCCTCGGAGCACGCTGTTGCCACCGCTGCGGTCCGGCGGCCGAGTCCGCCCAGTCCCGTCGCGCTCAGGCCGAGGCGCTCACCTCGACGACGCCACGGCCGCGACGTCGGCGATCGCGTCGGGTCCCAGCCCGCAGCAGCCGCCGACGAGGGAGACTCCGGCGTCGAACCAGGCGGCGACCGCCGGGCGCGGGAGCAGGTCCGTGCCGTCGCCCAGCCACACACACGCGACGCCGTCCCACACCCGACCGGCGTTGGGGTAGACGACGACGGGCAGGTCCGGCGCGGCCGCGCGGATCCGCGCCACCAGCCCGGCGACGTGCTCCGGCTTCGTGCAGTTGATGCCGATCGCCTCGAGCGTCGGCGCCGCGGCGACGAGTCCGGCCGCGTCCTCGATCGACTGCCCGGCACACGTGTGCCCGTCGTCGACGCAGGAGAACGACAGCCACGCGGGAACGCGGTGGTCCTGCAGCGCCTCCACGACCGCTCGTGCCTCGTCGAGGTCGGGGACCGTCTCGATGGCGAGCAGGTCGGGGGCCGCCGACACCAGGACGTCGAGCCGCTCGCGGTGGAAGGCGACGAGGTCGTCGTGGGGGACGCCGTAGCGGCCGCGGTACTCCGACCCGTCGTGCAGCGTGGCGCCGTAGGGACCGACGGAGGCCGCGACGAGCATCGGCTGCGAGGCACCCGCGGCCGCGGCGATCTCGCGTCCCTGGCGCACGAGGTCGACGGACAGGGCGAGCAGGCGGTCCGCCTCCTCGCCCGTGGAACCGTTGCGCTCGAAGCCGGAGCGCGAGGCCTGGTAGCTCGCCGAGATGCCGACGGTCGCGCCGGCGAGGAAGTACGCCGCGTGCACGTCGCGGATCGCGGCCGGGTCGTCGCGCAGCAGCCGCGCCGACCACAGCGTGCCCGAGAGGTCGTGACCGCGCGCCTCGAGCTCCGACGCGAGCCCACCGTCGATCGCCGCCGCGCCCGACCTGAGCAGGTCGCGCAGGGAGGTCATGCGGGTCAGCCGATCTCGGGGCGCAGCGTCTGCAGGTGCTGGGCGCGGGCCCGGGTGAACAGCTCGTCGCCCGGCGACTCCTCGAAGACGGGCGCGACGTCCCACCTCGTGAGCAGCACGACGGACTCCGGCGTGCCCTCGTGCACCAGGATCTCGGCGGACAGGCAGCCCTCGGTGAGCAGAGCACGGCGCACCAGGTCCTGGCGGACCCACGCGACCGCGTCGTCGAAGCGGCCGGGGGCGACGGTGGCCTCCCACATCCGGACGATCATCGGGCTCCTTCGGGGCTAGCGGGCGCTCACCTGCGTGACGGGCATCGACGAGTCTGCCGGGAGCCCCAGCGAGCCCGGCAGCCGCCCCCTGCCGACCATCTCCGCGCCCAGCGCGGCCACCATCGCGCCGTTGTCGGTGCACAAGCCCGGCCGCGGGACACGGAGCTCGACACCCGCCGCGTCGCACCGCTCCTGGGCCATCGCCCGCAACCGCGAGTTGGCCGCGACACCGCCGCCGACGACGAGGTGCTCGACGCCGTTCTCCGCGCAGGCGAGCAGCGCCTTGCGGGTGAGCACGTCGACCACGGCCTCCTGGAAGGAGGCCGCCACGTCGGCGACCGGGACTGGCTCGCCGCTGGCCTCTCGGGCCTCGACCCACCGCGCGACCGCGGTCTTGAGTCCGCTGAAGGAGAAGTCGAACCGGTGGCGCTCCAGGTCGCGACCAGAGGTGAGTCCACGGGGGAAGTCGATCTCGATCACGCCGTCGTGGGCCACTCGGTCGATGTGCGGGCCACCCGGGAACGGCAGGCCGAGGACCCGCGCGACCTTGTCGAACGCCTCGCCGGCGGCGTCGTCGATCGTCGCGCCGAGCGGACGGATGTCGGACGTCACGTCGAGCACGAGCAGCAGCGACGAGTGACCGCCGGAGACCAGCAGCGCCATCGTCGGCTCGGGGAGCGGCCCGTGCTGGAGCTGGTCGACGGCCACGTGCGCCGCGAGGTGGTTGACGCCGTAGATCGGACGGTCGAGGGAGAGTGCGAGCGCCTTGGCCGCCGCCACCCCGACGAGCAGCGCACCGGCCAGCCCTGGCCCCGCCGTCACCGCGATCGCGTCGACGTCGCGCAGCGTGACGCCCGCCGTCTCGCACGCGCGGCGGATGGTCGGCACCATCGCGTGCAGGTGGGCGCGGCTCGCCACCTCGGGCACCACGCCGCCGAAGCGCGCGTGCTCGTCGACGCTGCTGGCCACGGCGTCGGCCAGCAAGGTCCTCCCCCGCACGAGCCCGACCCCCGTCTCGTCGCACGACGTCTCGATGCCCAGGACGAGCGGCTCGTCGGCGGTCACGACCCATCACCACCGAGACGGCGACGCAGCACAAGGGCGTCGATCCCGTCGCCGTAGTAGTTCCTGCGCCGACCCTGCCGCTCGAAGCCCGCGCGCTCGTAGAGGCCGATGGCCGCGGCGTTGTCGACGCGGACCTCGAGGAACAGCTGCGCGCAGCCACGGCGCTCCGCCTCGGCGACGAGCGCGTCGAGCAGCTCGCGGCCGAGACCGCGTTCCTGCGACCGCGGCGCTACGCCGATGGTCTGCACGTCGGCCTCCGGCGGCACGGCGAACAGGCCGGCGTAGCCGTCGATGCCCGAGCCGTCCTCGTGGACGGCGTACCACCGGGTCTCCGGCACGTGCGCGAGCTCGCCCCAGAACTGCTCGACCGACCACGGGTCGTGCGCGAAGAGCTCGCGCTCGAGCCTCGCCACGGCCTCGACGTCCCACCACCGCATGGCTCGCACGCTCACGGCTGCGTCACCCGCTTGCGCGCGTGGCTCTCGACGGCGTCCGGTCGGCGCAGGTACATCGGCGCCGTGTCGCGAAGCGGCTCACCCGCGTCGAGCCCGGCCACGGCGCAGGTCGCGATCCACGCGGCGGACACCAGACGCGGCTCGCGCGGGTCGACGAACACCGCGGGGTAGAGCCACGACCCCGCACCCACCACAGGACCGGCAGCGACCGAGGGGTCGACGTCGGCAGGCCGTACGACGTCGGGATCGGACAACCGCCTCCCGTCGCCGTCGTACGCCGCGAGGTAGACCTCCTTGCGCCGCGCGTCGGTGACCACCGCGAACGGGCCCTCGACCGTGCCCGTGGCGACGGCCTCGGCAGCCACGGCGTCCAGCGAGCACACGCCGTACGCCGGGATGCCGAGCGCCTCCGCCATGACCCGCGCGGTCACGAGCCCGACACGCAGGCCGGTGAACGGACCCGGCCCGACCCCGACCGCTACGTGCGTGAGGTCGCGTACGCCGACCCCGGCCTCCGTCAGGACGCGCGCGATCGTCGGCGCGAGCAGCTCGCCGTGGGCCTGGGCGCCGAGCTCCGTCGCCTGTGCCAGCACGGACGCCCCGTCGTGCAGCGCGGCCGTGATCGCGGCGGACGAGGTGTCGAGCGCGAGGAGCATCATGACGACGCCGACGCAGCGATCAGCGCGCCGAGATCGACGCCGTCCCAGCGCGGCCCGACGCCCGAGAGCGAGACGGTGCGCGGCTCGGCCGTGTCGCTCGACGGGTCCGCCGCCCCGGACACCGCGGACACGTCGGCGCCCGTCGGTCGCTCGATGTGCACGAGCAGCCGGTCCGGCGCGAGCCCCTCGACCTTGCCCTCGCCCCACTCCACGACGGTGACCGCGTCCTCGAGCGACGCGTCGAGGTCCAGGTCGTCGACCTCGTCGAGCGACGAGAGCCGGTAGGCGTCGACGTGGACCAGCGCGGGACCGCCGACGGTCGAGGGATGCACGCGCGCGATCACGAACGTCGGTGACGTCACCTCGCCGCGCACCCCCAGCCCGCGGCCGATTCCCTGCGTCAGCGTCGTCTTGCCAGCGCCCAGCCCGCCCGAGAGCACCACGAGGTCGCCGCGGCGGAGCTCGCGGGCGAGCGCCTCCCCCAGCCGGTGCATCGCCGCACGGTCGGCGACGACCAGCGGGCTCACGCAGAGGCCCCGGTCTCGGCCGCGATCCCCTTGCGCACGCGGGCCACGAGCTCGCGCAGGTGCTGGTTCACCTCGGGGTACTTCTCCAGCATGAGCATGTGCCCGCTGTCCGGGATCACGACCAGCTCCGCCCCGGGCACGTGACGCACGATCTCGTCGCTGTGCTCGGTCGGCGTGAGCAGGTCGGAGTCACCGACGATCACGAGGGTGTCGACCCGGCCGATCGACTCCAGCGCCGTGGTCTTGTCGTGCGCCTCGAGGGTGGGCAGGAACTCCGCGACGACGTCGATCGGCGTCGCGGAGAGCATGCGATGGACGAAACCGGTCAGCGACGGCGGGACGTTGGAGCCGAACGAGTAGACCCTCGTGAGCAGGTAGGCGATGTCGCTGCCCGCCTTGCGACCGCGCTCGACCAGCTCCTTGCGCTCGGCGAGCTGTCCGGCGATCCCCGGCGCGGCCGCGTGGAACCACTTCGCGACCGCCGGCGGCAACCCGAGGCTGGGTACGTCGGCCAGCCCGCCCGATGTCGTCGCGAGCAGCGCGACGCCGCGCACCCGGTCGCCGAACGCCTCCGGGTGCAGGGCAGCGTAGGACATCACGGTCATGCCGCCCATCGAGTGCCCCACGAGGACGATCGGGCCGGTCGGCGCGGTCGCCTCGATCACCGCATCGAGGTCGCGACCGAGCTGGTCGATCGTCGCGTTCTCCTTCGGGCCGCGCCCGCTGCGGGCGTGGCTGCGCTGGTCCCAGAGCACGAGGCGACCCAGGGCGCGCAGGTCGCGCCGCTGGTAGTGCCAGCAGTCCTCCTCGAGCGCGTAGCCGTGGCTGAAGATGATGGTGAGCCCGTCCCCGGCCCGATCGGCGATCGACCCCTCGGGCGGGTCCTCCACCTCCACGTGCAGCGAAGTTCCGTCCGTGGCGACCGCGGGCACCACGCGACCACGCAGGCCGCCGAAGGGCTCGTCGCGCTCGGAGTCGGGACGGATGGCGCGTCGTACGAGCACCCGCTCGGCCGCGACCCCGACCGCGGCACCCACGGCGGCGGCAGCGCTGAGGGCACCGACGATCCCGGCGACCCGCCCCGGCGTCGCCGGGAGCCCCATGAAGTCCTGGCTCACGTCGTCACCTCCAGGGGGACCCTCGGGACGCGCGGCCCGATGCGCGTCACGATCTCGTACCCGATGGTGCCGCACGCGGCCGCCCAGTCGTCGGCCGAGGGGCCGCCCTCGCCGAAGAGCACGACCTCGTCGCCCGGCGCGGCTGCGTCGTCCCCGAGGTCGAGGACGACCTGGTCCATGCAGACGCGACCCGCGATCGGACGGACCGAGCCGGCCGCCAGCACCGGGCCGACGTTCGCCGCCGCGCGCGGGATGCCGTCGGCGTAGCCCAGCGGGACCAGCGCCACGGTGGTGTCCCGGGTGGTGGTGTAGATGTGGCCGTAGGAGATCCCCGATCCGGAGGGGATCCGCTTCACGGAGGCGAGGCGCGCCCGCAGCGTCATCACCGGGCGCAGGCCGAGGTCGCGGGCCGAGCCGACCGCCGCGCCCGGCGACAGGCCGTACATCGCGATCCCGACCCGGACGAGGTCGTGGCGGCTGCGGGGTACGCCGAGGGCCCCGGCCGAGTTCGCGAGGTGACGCACCTCGGGCCGCAGGCCGGCCGACTCCGCGACCGCGAGCGCCTCGTCGAACACGCCGACCTGGCGGCCGACCGACGGGTGCGTCGGCTCGTCGGCGCACGCGAAGTGCGACCACAGCCCGGTCACCTCGACCAGGTCGTCCAGCTCGGCCGCGCGCGCCGCCCCGACGAGCGCCGGCCAGTCGTCCGGCGTGGCGCCGTTGCGCGACAGTCCGGTGTCGGCCTTGAGGTGCACGCGGGCGCGGCGCCCGGTCGCCAGCGCCGCTGCGCGGACCGCCTCGAGCGCCCACTGCGCGGAGACCGACACGTCGACGTCGCGCTCGAGGAGCGCGACCCACGGTGCGCCGGGCGTCGTGAGCCACGTGAGCACGCGTCCGCCGACCCCCGCGTCGCGCAGGGCGACGGCCTCGTCGGGAAGCGCCGCACCGAGCCAGCTAGCACCGCCCTCGAGCGCTGCCCGGGCGCAGGGGACCAGTCCGTGGCCGTAGGCGTCGGCCTTCACGACCGCCATCACCGCAGCGTCGCCGGTCAGCTCGCGCACGCGGGCGAGGTTGCCGCGCAGGGCGTCGAGGTCGATCGTGGCCACCGCGCCGCGCGCCACCGCGTCCGTCGTCCAGCCGACCTGCGACGTGGCGGGCACGCCGGGCAGGGTCCGGTCCACGGGGCTCACCTGCTCAGTCTCTCGTACCGCGCGCGGTGACACCGCGCGACGTCGGGTCAGTCCTCCGAGCGCGCCCAGCCGCGCACCCGGCCGATCGCGGCCGGGAGCGTCGTCACGATGTCGAGAGCGGTGATCGGGCGGCCGGGACCGACCGCGAGGGCACCGGCGACCCCGTGCACGTGCGCGGCGCACGCCGCGAGCCGGCCGGCGGTGTCGTCGTCGACGTCGCGCACCGCGCCGCGGTGGGCGAGCAGCGAGCCGAGGAGGCCGGCCAGGACGTCGCCGGACCCGGCCGTGGCCATCTCGGGAGGGGCCGCCAGGGCGACCCACGCGGCGCCCGACGGTGACGCCACCACGGTCGACGACCCCTTGAGCAGCACGACCGCGGACAGCGCGGACGACAGCTCGCGGGCGGCGCCGACGCGGTCCGGGCCCACATCGTGACCGGCCAGTCGCGCGTACTCCCCGTCGTGCGGCGTCAGCACGGTCACGGCGGCGCGGGTCACGACGGCGGCACGCACCTCGGCGTCCTCGGCGAGCACCGTGAGCGCGTCGGCGTCCAGCACGAGCGGCACACCGAGGCTCGCCGCGTCCAGGATCGCCAGGCGCGCCTCCTCGTCGGTGCCGCGACCGCAGCCGACCACCCAGCACTGGACGCGACCCGCGAGCGCGACCCGGCCCGGCGTCGCGACGGTGTCGGGCCAGGCCGCGACCACCTGCTGGTAGGCCGGCCCGCTGTAGCGCACGTAGCCGGCCACCCCGTGCCGGGCTCCACCTGTCGAGAGCACCGCTGCTCCCGGGTACGCGCCCGACCCGGTACTGAGGCCGACCACACCGCGGGTGTACTTGTCGTCGGCCGAGGCCGGTCGGTCGACCGCGGCCGCGGCCGACTCGTCGTCGATGCGCACGACGACGTCCGAGGCCGCGACCCCCGACAGGTCGAGGCCGATGTCGACCACCTCGAGGTCTCCGGAGCGCGCCGCGCCCGCACCCACCAGCAGCCCCGGCTTCAGCGTGCCCAGGACGATCGTGCGGTCGGCCGTGACGACCCGTTCGGGGTCGGCGACCGCCCCGGAGTCCGCGTCGACGCCGCTCGGGAGGTCTACCGCGAGCACGGACGAGTCGGTCTCGCGCGCGACGGCGGCCAGCGTCGCCGCGGGCTCGCGCAGAGCACCGCTCCCGCCGATGCCGAGGATGCCGTCGACCACGAGGTCGGCCGCCGCCACCAGCTCGGCGGCCGCGACGAGGTCGTCGGTCCCGGTCAGGCGTCCGCCCGCACGGAGCAGCGCCGCGGCGCCCGCCTCGTGGTGCCGGCCGACGACGAGGACGGCGTCGACCCGCGCGCCCCGACGGGCCAGTCGCGCACCGGCGTAGAGGGCGTCGCCCCCGTTGTCGCCGCTGCCGACCAGCAGCACCACCCGGGAACCGCTGACGCGACCGGCGACGTCGCGCAGCATCGAGCCCGCGGACACGGCGATGGCGGCTGCCGCGCGCTGCATGAGCGTGCCCTCAGGCAGCTCGGCCATCGCGCGCGCCTCGAGATCGCGGATGGTCGCGACCCGGAGGGCGGCGGTGGCGGGACGCAGTGTCATGCGGACTCCGCGATCACGTAGGCGACGGCGAGGTCGCCGTCGTGGCTGAGCGAGAGGTGCCACCGGTCGATCCCCTGCGCGCGGGCTGCTGCGGCGACCGTGCCGACGAGATTGAGCCAGGGGCGACCCTCGCTGTCGCCCACGACCTCGCAGTCGTGCCAGGTCATCCCCTGCGGGGCACCGAGCGCCTTGGCCACCGCTTCCTTGGCGGCGAACCGGGCCGCGAGCGACGTGTCCGTCCGCGGCCGCCGCTCGTCGGTGAGCTGCTCGCGAGGGGTGAACAGTCGGTCGCGCAGGCCCGGTGCACGTTCGAGCGACGCCGAGAACCGCGGGACGCTCACGACGTCCGCACCGATCCCGACGATCACGACTGGTTCCCCGTCATGGCTGTCAGCCTGCCACCCGGCGGGGCAGCATAGCCGCATGGACACAGCCACCGCCCCGCCTCTCGTCTCGGCCAGGACCCGCCTGCGGCCGGTCTCCACGGACGACGCCACAGCGCTGAGAGCGATCGTCGCCACCCCGTCCGTGGCGCGCTGGTACCCCCCGCCCGGCGAGGACTTCCCGCTGGACTTCGACGCCGACACGACGCGCTGGGTCATCGAGATCGCGCACGCGCCCGAGCTCGGACCCGTCGGCGCGCTCATCGGCATGGTGCAGACCTACGAGGGTGACGACCCGGACTACGACGAGTGCGGCATCGACGTGTTCCTCGCCCCGTCGATGCACCGGCACGGGATCGGCACCGAGGTCGTGACGATGGTCCGCGACTGGCTCGTCGAGGACCGCGGCCACCACCTGGTCCAGATGGATCCGGCGGCGTCGAACGCGGGGGCGATTGCCTGCTACCAGGCCTGCGGCTTCCGACCCGTCGGGATCCTGCACGGCCGCGAGCGCAACACCGACGGGAGCGGCTGGCACGACACCCTGCTCATGGCGTACAGCTCCTGGCTGTAGACCCTCCGGGCCCGAACCGTCGGCGGGTCGGACCGGCGTCGCGCTACTCGACGGTGACGCTCTTGGCGAGGTTGCGCGGCTGGTCGACGTCGTGGCCCTTGGCCGCCGCCATGGCCGCGGCGAACACCTGAAGCGGCACGGTCGCGACGAGCGGCTGCAGCAGGGTGGGGCAGGCCGGGATGCGCACGACGTGGTCGGCGTAGGGGACGACGCTCTCGTCGCCCTCCTCGGCGATCACGATCGTGCGGGCGCCACGGGCGCGGACCTCCTGGATGTTGCTCACGATCTTCTCGTGCAGCACGCTGCGCCCCGCGGGCGAGGGAACGATGCAGATCACCGGCAGGCCGTCCTCGAGCAGGGCGATGGGGCCGTGCTTGAGCTCGCCGGCGGCGAAGCCCTCGGCGTGCATGTAGGCGAGCTCCTTGAGCTTGAGCGCGCCCTCGAGCGCGACGGGGAAGCCCACGTGGCGACCGATGAACAGCACCGAGCGGGCGTCCTTGAGCTCCTCGGCGAGCGCCTTCATCTCCTCGGTCGTGTCGAGGACGAGGTCGACCTTCTGCGGCATCGCCTGCAGCTCGCGGACGATGAGCGCGATCTCGTCGCCGTACTTGTTGCCGCGCACCTGAGCGACGTAGAGCGCCACGAGGTAGCACGCGACGAGCTGGGTGAGGAATGCCTTCGTCGACGCGACGGCGACCTCGGGGCCGGCGTGGGTGTAGAGCACGGCGTCGGACTCGCGCGGGATCGTCGAGCCCTGCGTGTTGCAGATCGCGAGCACCTTGGAACCCTGCTCCCGGGCGTAGCGCAGCGCCATGATCGTGTCCATCGTCTCGCCCGACTGCGAGATCGCGATGATGAGCGTCCCCGGACCGACGACCGGGTCGCGGTAGCGGAACTCGCTCGCGAGCTCGACCTCGCAGGGGATCCGCACCCAGTGCTCGAGCGCGTACTTCGCGACCATCCCCGCGTGGTACGCCGTGCCGCACGCGATGACGACCACCTTGTCGATCTCGCGAAGGTCGCTCTCGGTCAGGCGCATCTCGTCGAGCTTGAGCTGGCCGTCGGCGCCGATGCGCCCGAGCATCGTGTCGCTCACGGCCTTCGGCTGCTCGGCGATCTCCTTGGCCATGAACGTCTCGTATCCGCCCTTCTCGGCGGCGGAGGCGTCCCAGGTGACCTCGAACTCGTTGACCTCGGCGGCGCCGCCGTCGAAGTCGGTGACCGTGACGCTCTCGCGGCGCAGCTCGACGACCTGGTCCTGACCGAGCTCGATCGCGAAGCGGGTGTGCGCGATGAAGGCTGCGACGTCGGAGGCGAGGAAGTTCTCGCCGTCGCCGCGGCCGACGACGAGCGGGCTGTTGCGCCGCGCGCCGACGACGACATCGGGCTGGTCGGAGTCGACCGCGACGAGAGTGAAGGCGCCCGAGAGCCGGCGGCACACGGTGCGCATGGCCTCCGCGAGGTCTCCCCCGACGGTGGGCAGGGTCGCGGCGAGCAGGTGCGCGACCACCTCGGTGTCGGTCTCGGAGCTCAGGTGCACCCCCGCGGCCGTGAGCTCGGCCCGCAGCTCGGCGAAGTTCTCGATGATCCCGTTGTGGATGACGGCCACCTTGCCGTCCTCGCTCACGTGCGGGTGCGCGTTCTGGTCGGTCGGGCCGCCGTGGGTCGCCCAGCGCGTGTGCCCGATGCCGATCGTCGACTGCGGAAGCGGGTCGCTCCCGAGGAGGGACTCGAGGTTGGCCAGCTTGCCGGCCTTCTTGCGGGTGTCGAGCACGCCGTCGGAGACGACCGCCACGCCGGCCGAGTCGTACCCGCGGTACTCCAGCCTGCGAAGGCCGTCCACGACGACCTGCAGAGCCTGCTTCTCCCCGACGTACCCCACGATTCCGCACATGGGCCCCAGGGTACCTGCGTCCCATGATTCTTCTGGCGCCTCCAAGACGTCGTGCTCCGCACGACGTCGTCGGCGCACGCCTCCGGCTCCGGGCAGGTCGCGTCGCTGCGCTCCGCACCGACGGATGCTCACGCCCCTTCGGGGCGTTCCCAACCCGTCGCCCTCCGGCCTTCGGCGTGGGGCTCAGATGCCGAGAGCTGCCCGCGGATCACCTCGAGTCGGGCTGCCGAGCGGTGCACCGCTGAGCGTCACCGTGACCGTGCCCGGCCGCCGACCCTCCGGCCTTCGGCGTAGCGGAGCTGGTGCCTACTGGCCGAGGGTGGCCTTGACGACCTCGGCGAGGCGTTCGGCGATGTCGCGGGCCTGGTCGGCCGTGGCAGCTTCGACCATGACGCGGACGACGGGTTCGGTACCGGAGGAGCGCAGCAGCACCCGTCCGGTGCGGCCGAGGTCGCTCTCCGCCTCTGCGACAGCAGCCAGCAGAGCGGGCTCGGAGTCGACGCGGCTCTTGTCGACGTCGCGGACGTTGAGCAGCACCTGGGGGAGCTTCTGCACCACGGACGCGAGGTCGGCGAGCGAGCGCCCGGTCTGCGCCACCCGCGAAAGCAGGTGCAGCGCGGTGAGCACGCCGTCACCGGTCGTGGCGTGCTCGGCGAGGATCACGTGGCCGCTCTGCTCGCCGCCGAGCACGAAGCCGCCCTCGCGCATGGCTTCCAGCACGTAGCGGTCGCCGACCCCGGTCTCGACGACGGTGAGCTCCGCCGCCTGCAGCGCCAGCTTGAAGCCGAGGTTGGCCATCACCGTGGCAACGACGGTGTCGTGCACCAGCGTCCCTCGCTCGCGCATCGCGATCCCGAGGACGGCGAGCACATGGTCGCCGTCGATGACCTGGCCCTCAGCGTCGACCGCGAGACAGCGGTCCGCGTCGCCGTCGAAGGCGACACCGGCATCGGCGCCGTGCTCGAGCACCGCTGCGACGAGGTCCTCGAGGTGGGTCGACCCGCAGCCCTCGTTGATGTTGAGGCCGTCGGGAGAGGTGTGGATCTCGATGACGGTCGCCCCGGCGCGGCGCAGGGCTTCCGGACCGACCGTCGAGGCCGCACCGTTCGCCCCGTCGACGACCACGGTGAGGCCGTCGAGACGGTGCGGCAACGTCGAGAGCAGGTGTGCGACGTAGTGCTCGGCGCCCTCGGTGTGATCCGTGACGCGACCGACGCCGGCACCGGTGGGCCGGGTCCACTGCTCGTTCATGCGCTTCTCGATCGCGTCCTCGACGTCGTCTGCGAGCTTGTGGCCGCCGCGCGCGAGGAGCTTGATGCCGTTGTCCGGCATGGGGTTGTGGCTCGCGGAGAGCATGACGCCGAGGTCGGCGTCGAACGCCGCGGTCAGGAACGCCACCGCCGGCGTGGGGAGGGCGCCCACCCGCCACACGTCGACGCCGGCGCTCAGCAGGCCCGCCACGACGGCCGCCTCGAGGAACTCCCCGCTCGCGCGAGTGTCACGGCCGACGACGGCGACGGGACGACCCTCGTGACCGGAGAAGGCTCCGACGTCACCCAGGACGTGCGCGGCTGCGACCGCGAGATCGAGCGCGAGCTCGGCGGTGAGGTCGGCGTTGGCCAGGCCCCGTACGCCGTCGGTCCCGAACAGTCGACCCACTGAGGCTCCCTTTCTCTGGCGCCGCCAAGCCGATGCCCCGGAGCGTAGCCCCGGGGCATCGAACCTAGTCTGGCTGTGCAGCCCCAGCGACTAGCGCTTGGAGTACTGCGGAGCCTTGCGGGCCTTCTTGAGACCGGCCTTCTTGCGCTCCTTGATCCGCGCGTCGCGGGTGAGGAAGCCGGCCTTCTTGAGCGAGGGGCGGAAGGCCTCCTCGTCGATCTCGTTCAGCGCACGGGCGATGCCGAGACGCAGCGCACCGGCCTGGCCGGTGGTGCCGCCGCCGGACAGGCGCGCGACGACGTCGTAGCGGCCCTCCTGCTCGGTGGTCTTGAACGGCTCGTTCACGAGCTGCTGGTGCACCTTGTTCGGGAAGTAGCCCTCGAGGGTTCGTCCGTTGACCGTCCAGCGGCCGGTACCCGGGACGAGGCGCACGCGGGCGATGGCCTCCTTGCGGCGACCGGTGGCGTTGGCGGGGGCCACGGCCACCTCGCGGTGCGCCACGGCGACCGACGAGGTCGGCGTCTCGGAGGTGTACGAGCCCTCGGCGGACTCGAAGTCCTCGGTCTCGATGATGTCGGTGGTGGTCGTCTCGCTCACGCGAATAGTCCTCTCTGCTCTGGGTCTGTCCGCGTGCGCTACTGCGCGACCTGGGAGATCTCGAACGGCTTGGGCTGCTGGGCGGTGTGGGGGTGGTCCGGACCCGCGTACACCTTCAGCTTCTTGATGACCTGACGGCCGAGCTTGTTGTGCGGGATCATGCCCCGGACCGCGTTCTCGACCGCGCGGCGAGGGTTCGTCGCGAGCAGGTCGGTGTACGACGTGGCCTTGAGACCGCCCGGGTAGCCCGAGTGGCGGTACTCCATCTTCTGCTCGAGCTTGGCACCCGTGAGGGCCACCTTCTCGGCGTTGATGATGATGACGAAGTCACCCCCGTCGATGTGAGGGGCGAAGGTGGGCTTGTGCTTGCCGCGCAGGAGCGTGGCAGCGTGGGTGGCGAGGCGGCCGAGGACCACGTCGGTGGCGTCGATGACGAACCACTCTCGCGTGACCTCGCCAGCCTTGGGGCTGTACGTGCGCATGAAGCCGCACCTGTCTCTCACTCGTCGGGACCTGGACTCTGCACGCGCCGGACGATCGGCACGCCGTACTGGATGCCATCCCTGACACCCAGGCCACGACAAGGCGCAGCAAGGATCAAGGGTACCCGCGGTGGCGAGAAGCACCAAAATCGCGCCCTCTCCTCGCCGCCGACGCGGCCGGTTACGAGGGCAGCCCTGCCCGGGTCGGCCGCGACTGGTCCCAGACCGGCTCCGGGACCTCTCGGACGGTGCCGTCGGCGCTGAAGACGACGTAGCGGTCGAAGCCCTTGGCGAACCAGCGGTCGTGCGTCACGGCCACCACGGTGCCCTCGAAGGCCCCAAGGCCCTCCTCGAGCGCCTCGGCGCTTGCCAGGTCCAGGTTGTCCGTCGGCTCGTCGAGGAGCAGCAGGGTGGCGCCGGAGAGCTCCAGGAGCAGGATCTGGAACCGGGCCTGCTGACCGCCCGAGAGGCTCTCGAAGGTCTGCTCCGAGGCGTAGGCGAGCTCGTAGCGGTCCAGCTTGCGCGCCGCGGCCTCCCGGCCCATGCCCGAGCGGTGGTCGTCGCCGCGGTGCAGGATCTCGAGCAGGGTCCGACCGACCAGCTCGGGGTGCTCGTGGGTCTGGGCGAACCAACCCGGCCGCACCCGGGCGCCGAGGCGCGCCACGCCGGTGTGGCGCACCGGCGAGATCGGCACGTCCCCCACCGGTCGGTGCTCCACGTCCGGGTCGCTGCCCCCGGCCGCGAGCATGCGCAGGAAGTGCGACTTGCCGGAGCCGTTGGCGCCCAGCACGGCGACGCGCTCGCCGAACCACACCTCGAGGTCGAAGGGCCGCATCAGCCCCGTCAGCTCGAGCTGCTCGCAGATCACCGCCCGCTTGCCCGTGCGCCCGCCGGTCAGGCGCATGGTCACGCTCTGCTCGCGGGCGATCTCCTGCGGAGGCCCCTTCTCCTCGAACTTCGCCAGTCGGGTCTTCGCCGCCTGGTACCGGCTCGCGAGCCCGTCGTTGTAGGCGGCCTTGGTCCTGTACATGAGCACCAGCGCCTTGAGCTTGGCGTGCTCCTCGTCCCACCGCCGGCGCAGCTCCTCGAGCCGCGCGAAGCGGTCGGCACGTGCCTCGTGGTACGTCGAGAAGCCCCCGCCATGCGTCCAGGCGGTGTTGCCGGCCGCGCCGAGCTCCACGGTCACGACCTGGGTCGCGGTCCGCGCGAGGAGCTCCCGGTCGTGGGAGACGTAGAGCACGGTCTTCGGCGACTCCGCGAGCCGCTGCTCGAGCCACTCCTTGGCCGGGACGTCGAGGTAGTTGTCGGGCTCGTCGAGCAGCAGCACCTCGTCCGGGCCGCGCAGCAGCGCCTCCAGCACGAGCCGCTTCTGCTCGCCACCGGACAGCGTGCGGGTCTCGCGGTACTGCGCCTTGTCGAACGGCAGGCCGAGCGAGGCCACCGTGCAGACGTCCCACAGCACCTCGGCGTCGTAGCCCCCGGCGTCGGACCAGTCGCCGATCGCGTGGGCGTAGGCCATCTGCGAGGCCTCGTCGTCGGCCTCCATCATCGCGAGCTCGGCCGCGTCGAGGGCTGCCGCGGCGGCCCGCACGCGAGGCGGCGCCACCGAAACGAGCAGGTCGCGCACCGTCGACTCGTCGCGCACCTGGCCGATGAACTGCCGCATCACCCCCAGCCCGCCGGAACGGACGATGGCGCCCTCCTGCGGGTCGAGGTCGCTCGAGACGAGCCGCAGCAGCGTGGTCTTGCCCGCGCCGTTCGCGCCGACGAGCGCGACCTTGGCGCCGTCGGCGACGCGGAAGCTCACCTCGTCGAGCAGCACCCGCCCGTCCGGGAGCGTGTGCGTAACCTTCGCGACCTCGACATGACCCACGAGCGACGATTGTGCGTCACCCACGCTCCCCGGCCCAACGGGGTTACCCGGGTCGGTCCTGCTCGCTAGCGGAAGCCCACCTTGGCCGCGTCCGTCGTGACCCTCGTGCCCTTGGTGCCCGCGAGGATGGCGGTGATGTCGGACAGCGCGCCGATCACCGCGACCTTCCCGGGTCGCGAGCGCGCGAAGTCGGCGGCCGCCTCGACCTTCGGGCCCATCGACCCGGCCGGGAACGGGTAGGCCTCGATCGCGTCGGGCGACGCCTCGGCGATGCCCCTCTGGTCCGGCGTACCCCAGTCGAGGTAGACCGCGTCGGTGTCCGTCGCGATGACCAGCAGGTCGGCATCGAGGTCCTTGGCCAGCACCGACGACGACCGGTCCTTGTCGATCACGGCCTCGACGCCGACCAGCGTCCTTGGGTTCAGGTCGCTGGGGTGCGAGAGCCCCTCGTCAGGCAGGTACATGGTCGGGATGCCGCCGCCGCCTGTGCAGATCACGACCGTGCCGGACTCGAGGAGCTGCTTGATCGGCCGGATCTCGAAGATGCGCTTGGGCAGCGGCGAGGGCACGACCCTGCGCCAGTGCTCGCCGTCGCGCTTGACCGTCCAGCCCTTCTCGGCCGCCAGCCGATGGGCGTCGTCCTCGGTGTAGACGGGTCCGACGAACTTGGACGGGTCCTTCATCGCCGGGTCGTCGGCGTCGACCTCGGTCATCGTCAGGATGGTGGCGATCGGCTTCTCGAACGGCACCATGTTCCCGAGCTCCTGCTCGATGAGGTAGCCGATCATCCCCTCGGTCTGCGCGCCGAGGACGTCGAAGGGGTACGTCGACTCCTCGTCGTACGCCGAGGCCTGGAGCGAGAGCAGACCCACCTGGGGACCGTTGCCGTGGGAGATCACGAGCTCGTGCTCCACCGCGACAGGGGCCAGAGCCTGGCAGGCGACACGGACGTTCTCCCGCTGGTTCTCCACCGTCATGGGCTCACCGCGCTTCTGGAGCGCGTTCCCGCCCAGAGCCACCACCACCCGCATGACCGCCTCCTCGCCGTCGGCCCCCGTGTGCCGAGCCTGTCACTCGCCGCCTGGGCATGCAGCCGGGTCGCGCAAGATGGGGCGCCGTCACCCCGCGGGGTCACCCCGAGTCCGGACCGCGGAATCGCCTGGCCCGCCGGGCCTGGGCCGCGAGGTCCGCGTCGGGCGGGTAGGCGACGTGCTCGAGGCACAGGCCGATCGCCGGAGCGACGTCGGCGTCCGGATCCCTGACCCGACCGGCCAGGATGCGCGCCGGCCAGTCCACCGAGCGGCGGCCGTCGCCGACCGGGAGCAGCGCGCCGACGATCGCGCGGACCATGGAGTGGCAGAAGGCGTCCGCCCGGACCCGCATGACGGCGAGGCCGGTGTCGGCCTCGCGCTCCCAGCGCAGGTCGTGCAGCGTGCGCACGGTGCTGGCCCCTTCCCGGCGGCGGCAGTACGCCGCGAAGTCGTGCTCGCCGAGCAGCGCGGCCGCGGCCGCGTTCATGGCGTCGAGGTCGAGCAGACCGCTGCGTGCGCCGGTGTGCGCGAGCACGTGCGAGCGCAGCAGCGGGTCGGCGCCGCCCGCGAGGTCCGACACGCGATAGGCGTAGGTCCGCGAGAGCGCCGACCACCGGGCGTCGAACCCGGCGGGCGCCGGTGTCATCGTGCGCACGCGGACGTCGGCCGCGAGGATGCCGCCCAGCCGACGTACCGGCGCCTCCGGACCGCGAGCCGCGAGCGCCTCCCACAGGTCGGCCGGCACGTCCCCGTGCGCCACCTGACCGCGGGCGTGCACTCCCGCATCGGTCCGGCCGGCACAGGCCAGGAGCACCGGGTCCGGGGATCGCAGCAGCATCGTGAGCGCCGACTCGACCTCGCCCTGGACGCTGCGCAGGCCAGGCTGGCGAGCCCAGCCCTTGAAGCCCGACCCGTCGTAGGACAGGTCCAGCCGCAGCCGTACCTGGTCGGGCCGCGGGCCACCACGGAGGGTGCCGGGGTCGGGCAGACGCACGAGCCCGCCGTCCCCGGTGGAGGCGGCGGGCTCGTGGGTGTCGTGCGTGGGGATCAGGCCTTGTCCTCGG
>DATCCY010000077.1:0-25123 GCA_036510975.1 Candidatus Nanopelagicales bacterium | reverse complement strand
GGGAAGTTGATCTGCTCCTCGGTGGCGTCGAGGTCGAAGAACAGCTCGTAGGTCTCGTCGACGATCTCCGCGATGCGGGCGTCGGGACGGTCGACCTTGTTGACGAGCAGGATCACCGGGAGGTTCTTCTGCAGCGCCTTGCGCAGGACGAAGCGGGTCTGCGGGAGGGGGCCCTCGCTCGCGTCGACGAGCAGGAGCACGGCGTCGACCATCTCGAGGCCGCGCTCGACCTCGCCGCCGAAGTCGGCGTGGCCGGGGGTGTCGATGATGTTGAAGAGCACGCCGCCCTCGGGGGCGCCGTCGCCGACGTAGCGGACCGTCGTGTTCTTCGCGAGGATCGTGATCCCCTTCTCGCGCTCGAGGTCCATCGAGTCCATGACCCGCTCCTTGACCGAGCCCTCGTCGGCCTGGTGCGCGGTGAAGGCGCCCGACTGCCAGAGCATGGCGTCGACGAGGGTCGTCTTGCCGTGGTCGACGTGCGCGATGATCGCGACGTTGCGCAGGTCGTTCCGGACGGCTGAGCCGTGGGCAGGCATGGGGAACCTCAAGGTCGAGAGCGGGGAGTCCCCTGAGTCTACCGGCCGGACGGCCTCCCCCGGACCGCTCGAGACCGCCCACGAGCACGGCCCGACGTCCTCACCCCACGGTCGTGAGCACCTCGAAGCCCTCGTCCGTGGGCGCGTAGGCGACCCGGACCACCCCGAGGGAGGCGATGTCGGCGACGTGCGTGCCGCCGCAGGGGATCACCGCCGGCCCCCCGGGGACGTCGCAGAACCATCGCCGCCGCGCGGCGATCGTCGGGTCGCCGTCCGTGTCGACCCGGCTGACGGCACCGCGCGCGACCCAGCCGGCGAGCAGCGCGCCGGCCTCGACCGCCACCTCGTCGCGGGCCGCGAGGAACGCCTCGGCGTCGAAGCCCGCCTTGCGCAAGGACTTCCCGCACCGGTAGCCGTCGTAGGCCGAGTCGGGGCCGATCCGCGACACCTGCACCGCGATCTGGTCGAGGAACGGGAAGCCACGGGAGTCCCGGCGCGGCGGCTCCTTGGACCAGAACCGCGCCGTCGCCTCGTTGAGCGCCAGCGCGGCGAGGTGGCAAGCCGAGTGCCCCCGCGAGAACGAGGTACGCCGGGCCTCGTCGACCGACAGCGCCACGAGCTCGCCGACGCGCGGCACGTCGCCGGCCGCGACGACGTGGACGACCACCCAGGTGCGACCGGGATCACCTCGCCGGACGTCCACCACTCCGTCGACGAGGAGCCGGCCGTCGTCGTCGAGGGTCCCGGTGAGGCTGTCGGTCACGGGGCGCCCGCCCAGCAGGCCGGTGTCGCCCTGCTGGTCCGGCCAGCCGTGGTCGAGCGGGTGGAACGGCGTGCGGTCGACCACCACCGCGGCCGTGCCGTCCGCCAGCGGTCGGACCGCGAGCACGATGCCCTCGCCGGCGGTCGCCCCGCTCGGGAAGTCGACCCAGGTGTCGAGCCGCGCGGCGGCAGCCGTGGCGGGCGCGAGGTCGGCGTCGAGCCAGTCGACGTCGGCGATGTCGCGCGGAGCGAGCCACCTCACGTCGTCATGGGCGACCCCGGGGTCCGGGTCGGGCTCCCCGCGGTCGATCCGTACGCGCAACACGCGCAGGACGGAGGTGGCGTCGAGCGGCCAGTCGCCGTCGACCGGGCCGGGCACCCGCCCGACCACCGAGACGTCGATCGCGAGCTCCTCGCGCAACTCGCGCACGAGCGCCGCTGACGGGTCCTCGCCCGGCTCGACCTTGCCGCCGGGCAGCTCCCAGCGGCCCGCGACCGACTCGGGGCGGGTGCGCCTCGCGGTGAGCAGCCGGCCCCGTCGCTCGACCGCGCCCGCGACCACCACCCTGCTGCCGTCAGGGGTGACGTGGGTCGCCGCGGTCATGCCGAGAGCGTGCCAGACGTGCGCGGAGGGATCGAGCGCACCTCAGCGGGCGGCGATCTCGTAGACCTTCGCACCGCCGGACGAGAAGACCTCACGGAGCCCGTCGCCGGTGGCCAGACCCTCGGCGTCGATCAGGCGCGGTTCGTCCTTGATCGTCCGCTCACCGACCATCACGTACCTCACATTCCATCGGTCGGCCTCCGCACGTGTCTGCGCGTCTGAGGCGACGTCCTGGATCGTGCGCTGCAGGTGCAGCCGGTCGGCGTAGTCGGGGAAGCCGGCGTAGTCCTCGCCCGGGTGCCCGCCGAAGACCGGGAGCACCGTGCCACGTGACGACTCGTACATCCACGCGGACCCGTCGGTGTCGTCGTTGAGCACGCGTTCGCCCGGCGCCGCGTGCGCCGTCAGCCACGCGAAGGCGTCGCGGTCGCCGGCCGTCACGACGGCGAAGCTCGAGAGGCCGTTCCAGGCCACCCCCACCGCCTGGCCGAGCATCACCACGACGACCGCTCCGCACGCCACGACCCAGGCCGCCCGCGCGGCCGACGGCGCCGACGCGACGCGTCGCGCGAGGGACACCAGCGCGATGCCCAGCAGGCACGGCACGAGTGCCGCCGCCTGACCCAGCAGGCGGTCGCCGTTCCCGTACCACGGTGACGTCACGAGGGGCACCGCACCCACGTAGGCGAGGACGCCGACGACCCCGCACCCGAGCACCACGATGGCCACCGCGCGTCCCATCGGCCGCTGCCAGGCCAGGCGGCCACCCACGACCGTGAGCGCGACGAGCGCGACACCGGCGACCAGCACGCTCAGCAGCGCCGGCCCGGACACGGAGGTGAGCACCACGAAGGGACGGAGCACAGCGACGTAGACGGCCTCGCCGACGGAGAGGCGCGGCGCGGGGTCCTGCTGCCGGCTCGCTCCGTGGGCCAGCGTGAGGTAGACGAGCAGCGGCGCCGCCACGAGCAGCCCGAGCACTCCTGAGGCGGCCATGAACAGCGTCGCGCGTGCCGTCCCGGGAACCCGCCGAGTGACGAGCTGGTGCAGGGCGACGAGCGTCGCGACGACGAGAACCTCGGTCACGTGCAGGGCGAACAGGCCCGACACCGCGAGCACGGGCACGACGAGACCCCACCCCGGACGGACGTCGAGCACGGCGACGGTGGCCGCCGGCACGAGTGCGACGGCCAGCATCAGGGGCGCCGGTCCCCAGTAGACGTGCCAGAACGGGAACAAGGGAGCGAGGAAGGCCGCGGCGACGCCCGCCGCCAGCGCCTGGCGCGGACCCGCGAAACGGCGTCAGTGCCACCGTTCCGAGGACGAGCC
Source organism: Candidatus Nanopelagicales bacterium (assembly GCA_036510975.1). GTDB lineage: Bacteria > Actinomycetota > Actinomycetes > S36-B12 > CAIYMF01 > Longivirga. Next base: position 21,892 of record DATCCY010000077.1, on the reverse strand, counting down.
ATGCCGACGCCATCACGGTGAGCGGGACCAGCAGCGCCGAGGACACGGTCGTCACGCTCGCGACGGGTGCGGCGATCACGTGCAGCGCCAAGGGATACGCGACGGCCGGCAGCCCTCCCGGCCGGGTGACGCCGACCAGCCCGAGGTAGCCGCTCCCCTCCACCGGCGGGTAGAGGGTGCCGCCCCGCAGGACGTCGGTGAGGATCATGCCGTGCGTCACGCCGTCGAAGGACGGCACCACCGACGACCACCCCTGCGCGGCCGTCGTGAACGCCAGCGCCCACAGCGAGCAGCAGATCGCGAGGGCGACGCCGATCACGAGCCACGTCCGCTTCCGATCGGGTGTCCACGCGTCGCGCCACGACCGGGCGCGTGGGCGACGGACGATCACGATCGCGGACCCGACGGCGAGGGCGACGAGAGCTGCAGGCGCGTACCAGACCGAGCCAGGGACGTGCAGCGCCCCGAGCCAGGCCGCCACCGCGAACCCCACGCCGAACGAGACGAGCGGAGCGATCGCCAGTCGGTCGAGTGCCGAGCGGCGCGGGTCGAGCGCGCCGACGGCGAGGAACCCCGGCAGGACGCAGAGCAGCAGCCAGAACAGCCCGGCCACCCCGAACGCCACAGCGCTCGGCTGCCCCATCCACCCCACCACGTCATTCTCACCCACGCCTCCCGCCCCGGCATCGACCGTCCGGCTGCGCCGACGGGACAGGACGGTGGGCGGATCCGCGTGCGATCCTGGACCTGTGAGCCGTCGCCTGGACGCGGACGAGATCGACCGGCAGCTGAACGACCTGCCCGGCTGGTCGGGCGACACGACGGCCATCCACGCGACGGTGGAGTTCCCCGACTTCTCCGCGGCCATCCGCGGCGTCGACGAGATCGCCGTCGTCGCCGAGGCGATGAACCATCACCCCGACATCGACATCCGCTGGCGCACGCTGCACCTGCGGCTCACGACGCACGATGCAGGCGGCGTCACGCAGCTCGACGTCGAGCTGGCGCACCGCATCCTCGAGATCGCGGCCGGGATCGGAGCGTCCTGATGGGCTACCTGGCCGCGATGACCCTGCCCGCGCTGGTCGTGCTCCTCATCGTTGCCGCTGCGATCGAGACCGTCCTCGTCCGTCGGCGTCGACGTCGGGGGCAGCCGGAGGCCAGGCAGCACGTGGCGGGTGTGGGGTTCGACGCGCTCGGGCTGGTGCTCGCGCCCACGTCGAAGAACAAGATCGAGCACGACGAGTTCATGGAGCTGAAGCGGGACGAGGAGGGTGACTCCGCTCCCCCGCGCAGCGAGGTCGACCTCGACGCCGGCGTCGCCCGCATCGTGGTGCCGCGGCCCGAGGAGAGCGACCGCTGAGCCACCGAGTGGCGAATGCTCTGCGATGCCCGGCGTACCCCGTTAGGTTCGGACCCGTCGGCGGCCCCTCGCCGACGTGGTGTCCGCGGGCGAGAAGGGACGACGGCAGATGGACGACACGGTGCGTCGGCACAAGTACGAGCTCGGCGAGGACGAGATGCCGACCCGTTGGTACAACATCGTCCCCGACCTCCCGAGCCCGCCGCCCCCGGCGCTGCACCCCGGGACCCTGCAGCCTGCCGGGCCCGAGGACTTCGCGCCGCTGTTCCCGATGGAGCTGATCCTGCAGGAGGTCTCGCAGGAGCGGTACATCGAGATCCCCGGTGGCGTCCTCGACGTCTACCGCCAGTGGAGGCCTTCCCCGCTGTTCCGCGCGCACCGCCTCGAGAAGGCGCTCGGCACGCCGGCCCGGATCTACTACAAGTACGAGGGCGTCTCCCCCGCAGGCTCGCACAAGCCGAACACCGCGGTCCCCCAGGCGTACTACAACAAGCAGGCCGGCGTGCGGAAGCTGACCACCGAGACCGGCGCCGGTCAGTGGGGCACGGCGCTCGCCTTCGCCTGCGCGCTCTACGGGCTCGAGTGCGAGGTGTGGCAGGTCGGCTCGTCCTACGACAGCAAGCCCTACCGCCGCTTGATGATCGAGGCGTTCGGTGCATCCGTGCACCGATCCCCGTCGGACCTCACGGAGGCCGGTCGTCGTCTCGGTGCCGACCCGGCGAACCAGACCGGTTCGCTCGGCATCGCGATCTCCGAGGCGGTCGAGGCCGCCGTGTCCGACCCTCAGGTGCGCTACGCGCTCGGCAGCGTGCTCAACCACGTGCTGATGCACCAGACGATCATCGGCGAGGAGGCGCTGCTCCAGCTCGCGAAGGCCGGGGACACCCCCACGCACATCGTCGGCTGCACCGGCGGCGGCTCGAACTTCGCCGGGCTGTCGTTCCCGTTCCTGCGCGAGAAGCTGGCGGGCAACATCTCGCCGCGCATCATCGCCGCCGAGCCTGCGTCGTGCCCGTCGCTGACCCACGGGGTCTACGCCTACGACTTCGGCGACACGGCGGGGATGACCCCGCTGATGAAGATGCACACCCTCGGGCACGACTTCATCCCGGACCCGATCCACGCCGGCGGCCTGCGCTACCACGGCATGGCGCCGCTGATCTCGCACATCTACGAGCTCGGGCTCATGGAGGCGCGGGCCATCCCCCAGACGGAGTGCTTCGCCGCCGCGATCCAGTTCGCGCGCACCGAGGGCATCCTGCCGGCGCCCGAGCCGACGCACGCGCTCGCGCTCGCGATCCGCGAGGCCGAGAAGGCGAAGGAGACCGGCGAGGAGACGGTGATCCTCACGGCGCTGTGCGGCCACGGTCACTTCGACCTCGCGGCGTACGACGACTACCTCAACGGCCGCATGGTCGACGAGGAGACGAGCCCGGAGCGCTTCGCCGCAGGTCTCGCCACGATCCCGCCGGTGCCGGCGGGCTGACGCAGGTCGTACGTCGAGCGAGTGCCCGTCGGGATCGGTCCGGCGGGCTCTCGCCCTGCCGGGGCCATCGCCGCTACGGCACCTGGGTCAGCGGCGCGGGCAGGGGGATCACCGTCGCGGCCGCCCGTCCCGGGAGACCTCGCACGGAACCGCGTACCGGGAACACGAGCACGCGGTAGGACCCGCCGGGCAGCGTTCCCGGGATGGTGGCGGTGGAGCTGCCCGCGGGGACCTGAGTCGTGAGCACCGTGTCGCCCGTCCGGGCCTCGACGAGGTAGCCCGTCACCGCGGCGTCGGCCGTGGGCGTCCAGGTGACCATCAGGTCGTCACCGACCGTGGCCGCCGTCACGGCGGTGGGCGTCGCGGGGTCGGGCGGGCTGATGATGAGCGTCGCGTGGTCCGGCCAGGTCCGGACGAACAGGCGCCTGCCGAGCGGGAGCGCGAGAACTGCGCCGTCGCCGATGCCGGCCCCCACCCGCAGCACCGAGGACGGGAGGAGCAGCTCGGTGTCGGGGCCGAGTCCTGTCTGGACCACGACCTGGCCCCGCGGCGAGGGGAACGCCGTGCCGTCGGTGTTGGTCTCGGTGACCTGCTGGCCCAGAACGGCGTCGACGTAGGACAGCCAGTAGGTCCGCCGGTTCCAGACGATCGAGACGGCGTTGAAGCCGACGCGGTCGACCCGCGGCGCCAGCGTGATGCGCAGCTGGGCGCGCACGCTCGCGAGGTCGATCCTCGTCGCGCGGAACGGGACGTGCAGCAGCGCCAGCTGCGCCGGGCTCAGCGTGCCGGAGATGAGCTGGCGGGAGTAGACCGCGAGCTGGGGCGACTGCGCACCGCCCATGAGGTCCGTGCCGTCGGCGTAGGCGAGGAACCGTGACTCGTCGGCACGGACGGAGCACTGCCGACCGAACGCGGTCGAGCAGCCCGAGAGGCCGGAGTGCCCGAGTCCGAGGATGTGGCCGAGCTCGTGGGCCATCGTGGCCACCTGGCCGCCCTCGGCGAGGATGACGTAGTTGCCCGCGAGCTCGGCCATCCCCGAGAAGAGGCACGCCTCCGGCTGGTAGGCCACGACGACCGTGCGGCTCGACACCGTCCAGTGCGCAGCGCGTGCGAGCCGGTACGGCACGTCGAGCGAGCAGGCGCTGCGCGTCGCGGTCCAGGTGCGCGTCTGCCCGACGCGGAACCGGATGAGCCCGCCGGTGTTGCGGCTGTAGAAGTCGTCGACGGCCGCCACGCCGGCCGACAGATCGGCGAGGGTCATCCGGTCCTTGTGCGAGTGCGCGTTGAGCGCGAGCCCGAGGTCGACCGCGTACCACCGGACCGCCAGGCCGACCGCAGCCGGGCGCACCGCAGCGGGGCGGACGCGTCGGGCACCGGTGCGCCCGGACGATGCGACCGGAGCAGCGGAGGCGTTGCCGACGACGAGCCCGGTCGACGTGGTGGCGGGAGCGGGTCCGGCGGTCGTCCGTGCCGCGGTCGCCGGTGCCGCTGGTGCGATCGCGGTCCCGAGGCAGGCGATCGTCGCGGCAAGGACCACCGAGACTCGGACACGTCCCACGGGCCCCCCTTCCGATGCCGACGACCACGCGGCTCCCGGCGAGCGTAGGCGCAGGAGCGTCTCCACTCGCGTCGAATCCGTCCGCTCGCCGAGTGCACGGCGCGACCGTGCCCGTGCGCCGGCGTACCGTCGCCGTACCGCAGACCGTGGAGGGAGGACGTGGAGCCGTGAAGCAGACCGTGGGCCGCGCGATCGTGCGCGCGCTGCGCTACCGCGTCGCCGGCGAGCCCGCGCCGACGGACATCTCCTGCGTGCTCGTGGCGGCACCGCACACCTCGTGGCTGGACTTCCCCCTCATGCTCGGGATCGCCTGGGGCGCCGACCTGTCGCCGCGCTGGCTGGGCAAGCAGGAGCTCTTCCGCGCACCCTTCGGCGGTGTCATGAGGCGGCTGGGCGGCATCGCCGTGGACCGCGAGAACCCCGGCTCCCTCGTCGCGGACATGACCGAGCGTGCCGCCGGCGGCACGTCGTTCGCGCTCGTCGTCGCACCCGAGGGCACCCGAGGTCGGGCGCAGGGGTGGAGGTCCGGCTTCTACCGGATCGCGCAGGACGCCGGAGTCCCGATCGTGCTGACCTACCTCGACGGCCCGACCCGAACCGGCGGCTTCGGCCCGACTCTCGTGCCGACCGGCGACCTCGCCGCCGACATGGACCTGGTACGAGTCTTCTACGCCGACAAGCACGGGGTCCGCCCGGAGCGGCGCAGCACGCCGTCGCTCGCCGGTGAGACGCCGCGCGACGCGTAGCCCAAGCGCCTCGCTACGGTCGGTCCGTGAGCCTCCTCGACACGACCACCCCGGGCGGCGCCGATCACGCCGCGTGGCGCGCGGCCGAGGCAGTGCGCCTGCTCGACTGGGCGGCCGGGTCGCGCCACCCGCTCGGTGGGTTCGGCTGGAGGCTGCGCGACGGGTCGCTCGACCCCGACCGAGGACGGCCGCTGTGGGTCGGCTGCCGGATGGTGCACAGCCTCGCCCTCGGCCATCTCCTCGGCCGACCCGACGACGGCACCGGGGCTGCGGCAGGGGTGCGCGCCCTGCGCACGGCGTACGCCGACGACGTGCACGGCGGCTGGTGGTCCGACGCCGACCGCCCGGGCGAGGGACGCAAGGAGGCCTACGGCCACGCCTTCGTCGTGCTGGCCGGATCGACCGCCACGGTGGCCGGCGTCGACGGTGGTCGCGAACTGCTCGACGACGCGCTGACGGTCGTCCTCGACCGGTTCTGGGACGACGGCGCGCGGATGCCCATGGAGTCCTACGCCGTCGACTTCACCGACTCCGAGGGATACCGCGGCGCCAACGCGGCGATGCATCTCGTCGAGGCGTTCCTCGCCGCCGCCGACGCCACGGGAGACGAGGCGTGGCGGGCGCGAGCGCTCGACGTCTGCGGGCGGGTGCTCACCGAGGCGCGCGTCCTGGGGTGGCGCGTGCCCGAGCACCACGACGTCGACTGGCGGGTGCAGCCGGACTACAACCGTGACGATCCGCGGCATCCGTTCCGGCCCTTCGGCGCGACGCCGGGTCACGCGTTCGAGTGGGCACGCCTCGTGCTGACGCTGGCCGAGACGTACGACGTGCCCTCGTGGTTCTCCGCAGCGGCCGTCGGGCTCGCGACCACCGCATGGTCCGACGCCTGGGACGGCGCGATCGGCGGACTGCTCTACACCACGGGGTTCGACGGGTCCCCGGTGGTGCGCGAGCGGTTCCACTGGGTCGCGTGCGAGGCAGCGGGTGCCGCGTGGGCGCTGCACACCGCGACCGGAGACCCACGATGGTCCGCGGCGTACGACGAGGTCCTGGGCTTCACGCGCGAGCATCTCGTCGACCCGCTGCGGCCCGGCGCGTGGTGGCACGAGCTCGACGTCGACAGCCGGCCTGTCGAGCGCACCTGGGTCGGCGCGCCTGACGTCTACCACGCGCTGCAGTCGGTCCTGCTGCCGTCGTACGGCCTGGCACCGGGTCTCGCTGCCGCCGTGCGGGACGCTCGATCAGCCTGACGGGCGCAGGCCCTTGACCTCGTCCTTGGAGAGCTTCGCGACGACGGCAGCACGGGTCAGCGGGTCGAGGCCGTCGAGCTCGGCCTGGATGTTTCCGATGGCCTCGTCGGCGACGGCCTTGCGCTGCTTCACCTGCTTGACCGCGTAGTAGCCGGCCACGACCACCGCGCCGAGAACGAGGACCGTCACGACTGCCTTGGACTTCGTCATCGGCCTGCTCCTGTTCGGGGGACGTCCGTGATGCCGATCCTAGGCGAGCATCACGGGCTCGAGCTCGAGTCATGCTCACGAGCGCGTGAGCTGCGTCCTCCGGGCTGGGCCGACCGGTGAAGCGTTCGCAGTCGAACGGAGCAGGTTCCCCCACGTGGTGCGAGCCGTCGATACCGTGCTGATCAGGGCTGGCGACCGCGTGCAGGGGCGAGGGTCCGACGAAGGAGAACCTCCCTCATGTCACGACGCTCAGGCCGGCGCGCACTCGCAGTCGGCGGCGCGGCCGTCATCCTGGTGCTCGGGTTCGACTCGATCACGTAAGCCGCCACCGGCAACAGCCTCATCCTCGGCAAGGCCAACAAGGCCGGGGCCGTCACAACGGTCCAGAACACGGGGAAGGGCTCCGCGCTCAACCTTGTGACGAAGAGCGCGACGACCGCCCCGCTCACCACCAATGCCAAGGGTCTGGTCAAGAACTTCTACGCCGCCCGCGCAGCCAACGCCGACAAGGCCGGCGGCCTCACGGTCGCCCGGATCACCGCCGCGGCAAAGGGAGCCCCAGGCGCCGCCGGTTCTACCGGTCCCACTGGCCCCGCCGGAGGGACGGGCCCCGCCGGCCCGCTGCTCGCCACTCTCGGCACCGGCCAGACGGATTCCGGGTCCTCCGGGCTGGAGCTCGGTTCCCCGGCAAGCGCGTCCGCCTGCGGCACTGTCATCGGCTACCCGTTCCCCGTGGGGGTCTCCCCCACGGTGGTGTTCGTGCCCACAGGTGGGTCGAACCCTGACCCGACGCACTGCACGGGCAGCATGACGGCACCCGCGGCCAGTTCCAGCTACGTGTGCATCTACGAGGGCTACAAGTCCCCGAGCGTCGGTTCCCCGGCCGTCTTCGGCATGAACGCCTTGGGCAATGGGCCGAAGACGCACGGGACCCTGCTTCAGTTCGTCGCCGCGTCGACGGCAACGGTGGTCGACACGGGCAGCTGGGCGCTCACGCGCTCACGCACGTGCCTTGCCCGGGCCGCGCCGTCGCGACAGCGCGGCCCGGGTTGACGTTGTCGTTCGAGCTCGATCGCCGCGCGCCCGCTGGTCGTTCAGCCAGTGAGGGCCAGAAGGGTACGAGACCGTCAGACGTTGAAGCGGAACTCGACGACGTCGCCGTCGTGCATCACGTAGTCCTTGCCCTCCATGCGCGCCTTGCCCTTGCTGCGCGCCTCCTGGACGGACCCAGTGTCGACGAGGTCGGCGAAGGAGATCACCTCGGCCTTGATGAAGCCCTTCTGGAAGTCGGTGTGGATGACGCCCGCGGCCTCGGGCGCGGTGGCGCCCTTGCGGATGGTCCACGCGCGCGACTCCTTGGGGCCGGCCGTGAGGTAGGTCTGCAGGCCGAGGGTGTCGAACGCGTCGCGGGCCAGCGTGGTCAGCCCCGACTCGGTCAGCCCGATCGACTGCAGCAACTCGAGGGCCTCGTCGTCGTCGAGCTCGGCGAGGTCGGCCTCGGTCTTTGCGTCGAGGAAGACGGCCTCGGCGGGCGCGACGAGCGCGCGCATCTCGTCGAGCAGCGCCTCGTTGGCGAGCTCGTCGACGTCGACGTTGAAGACGTAGAGGAAGGGCTTGGCGGTGAGCAGGAAGAGCTCGCGCAGCGGCTCGCGGTCCAGGCCCGAGGCGAAGATCGTGGTGCCGGCCGACAGGAGGTCGTAGGCCTTCTTCGCGGCCTCGAGGATCTCGACGCGGTCCTTGTTGAGACGCGCTTCCTTCTCCAGCCGAGGCAGCGCCTTCTCGACGGTCTGCAGGTCGGCGAGGATGAGCTCGGTGTTGATGATCTCGATGTCGTCCCTGGGGTCGACCTTGCCCTCGACGTGGACGACGTCGGGATCGGTGAACACCCGGATCACCTGGCAGATCGCGTCGCTCTCGCGGATGTTTGCGAGGAACTTGTTGCCGAGGCCGGCACCCTCGCTCGCGCCCTTGACGATGCCGGCGATGTCGACGAAGGACACGGTGGCGGGCAGGATCCGCTCCGACCCGAAGATGCCCGCGAGGATCGCCAGACGAGGGTCGGGCACGCCGACCACCCCGACGTTGGGCTCGATCGTCGCGAACGGGTAGTTCGCCGCGAGCACGTCGTTCTTGGTCAGGGCGTTGAAGAGGGTCGACTTGCCCACGTTGGGGAGACCGACGATGCCGATGGTGAGCGCCATGGGACGCAATCCTAGGTGGACCCGGGTGCCCCCTCGGACCGCGCTGCGCGCCACGCCCACCAGGCGAGGACCGCGACCACCAGGCAGAACGGCGCCCAGATCGCGCGTTCGAGCGACGACGGAGACGCGGCGTTGAGCAGCACGCCGAGGCAGGAGTACACGGCCACCACGAGCAGCGTGCGCCGTCGCCCGACCGGTCCGAGCAATCGACGTAGCACCACCAGCGCCACGCCCACCCACACCAGTGCGGCGACGGCGCTGCCGGCCCGCAGCCCTGCGTGCAGTGAGCCTTCTTGGCTGCCGCCCCACGCGGCCGCCAGCACCACGTCGACGGGTGCGAGCCCGGTGGCACCGGTTCGGGCCGGCTGCGTCGTTGTCACGGGAGATATCTACCAGATATGTTGGGTCAATGTCGAGGCAGTCGCAGACCGAGGTCGCGGTGCTCGGGGCCCTGTCGGTCGAGCCGATGTCCGGATACGCCGTACGTCGCGCCATCGCCGAGACGCTAGGGCATTTCTGGAGCGAGAGCTTCGGCCAGATCTACCCCACCCTTGCGCGGCTCGAGGCCGACGGGCTCGTGACGCCGGACTCCGCGGGCCGCACGTCGGGGAGCACCTACCGGCTCACGGCCGCGGGTCGGCGTCGCCTGGCCGACCTGCTGCGCGAGCCGATCCCGTCTGCGCCGCCGCGCAACGGCACGCTGCTCCGGCTGTTCTTCGGTGCCGTACTCGGACCCGAGCGCTGCACGGACCTCGTGCGCGACGCGCGGGACAGTGCGCTGGAGAGCCTCGCGACCATGTCCGCGATCCGCGCCGAGGTCGAGCGCGACGCGGACCCGAACGCGGCGTACTGGCTCATCACGGTGTCGGCCGGCGAGCACGCGGCGCGCGCGCAGCTCGCGTGGGCGGAGGAGTCGCTGGCGATGCTGGCCGGCCTGCCGGACTAGGCGCCGTGAGCCCAGGACGCCATGTCGCGGCGGGCGAACTGCAGGTGCCACCACTCCTCCTCGAGGATCACGTGCAGGCGGGCGAGCTCGGTCATCGGCTCCGGCGGCGGCCAGGGGCTGGCGTCCGACGGGGTCGTCTCCACGGCCAGGGACGCGCGCGTGGCGGTGGCGAGCCGGTCGCGGACGAGCGACTGCCGCTCGGCGCGCACCTCGAGGACCTGCTCCGTGGTCGGGTCGGCCGTCACGTCGAGCCCGCACGTCGCCGGGTCGAGCCACGGACCCGCGAGGCCCAGCGGGTGGTACGTCGTGCGCCCGAGGCTGCCGACGCCAAGCCAGCAGTCGGTGGCGAAGACGAGGTGCCGCAGCGTCTCGAGGAACGACCACTCGTCGTCGACCCGAAGCCGCAGCCGGTCGACAGGCGCGGCCAGCGCCTCGGCGGTGGTGGCCGCCCACTGCTCCTCGAGCCACGACCATCCCGCGCGCAGGTCGTCGGGATCGTCGGAGCGCAGCCGCTCGCGCCCCGGGTGACGCCGGTCGAGCTCCGCCTCGATGAGGGGAGCGACCTCGACGCCGTTGATCACGAGTCCGTCGACCAAACCGTCGAGGACGACGTGCTCGAACTGGACGCCGATCATGCGGGCGCCGCCGAAGTCGGCCTCGCGGAAGGACGCGCCCGCGAAGCTGACGTCGTAGAACTGCGAGCCGGCGAGCGAGACCTCCCGGAAGTCGGCGCCGCGCCGGTTGTCGGCGTTGGTGAAGCTCGTCATCGGATTGCCCTCCACGGGACTCGCGCGCGGCCGCAGCGCGACGGCTCCTGCCGATCGTGCCACGCGGCCACCGACGGCCGACCCTGGATCGGTCCTACGACGTCGCTGCCGCGCCTCGCGTCGCCGCGCGGACGGACACGCTCAGCGCAGGGTGCCCGCGCTCACGGGGATCCACGCGCCCGCCAGCGTGCCGCTGGTGACGTGCACCGAGGCGACCCCACGGACCCAGCCGCGCGCGTCGACGACGTAGTGGGTCGCTCTGGGCAGGGTCGCGCGCACGACCGTCGACCAGCCGCTGTCGCCGACGACGATCCCCGCGACGCGGCCCTTCGGCACGATGAGGCGGCGCGTGAGCAGGTAGTGCTCGACGCCGACGGGCTTGCGTGCCACGGCCACCAGCGGCTGCTCGGCCACCCACCGACCCGCGAACGTGCCCGTCGCGATCCGGTAGTAGATCCCACGGCCGGGCATCCGCTGGCGTCGGTCGAACCGGACCTGCAGCGTCGTCGTCAGCAGCCGCGTCACGGGGGCCCCGATGACACCTCGCGCGGTGAAGGCGTACGCCGACCGCAGGCCCTTCGACAGGACCACGGTGCCGCCCTGCTCGGGCGTCGGGTAGTCGTCGGAGAGCGTGTCCGCGAGGTTCGCGAACACCGCGGAACCGGTGATCACGTGCAGGCGCAGCAGCTGCTCGATGTGCACGGCGTGGTAGCGGGCCGACGGGTGCCCGTGCGCGAGGCAGTAGTTCGACATCCACCCCGGGTTGCGGATGCCTGCAGGCACGACCACCGACACCGTGTGAACCGCGCCGTTCCACAGCTGACGGGCCCGCGGGTCGCCGGTGAGGACGACGTAGTCGTAGAGCCCGAACGTCGCGAACAGGTGGCCGTTCAGGGTGAAGTCGGACGCCGAAGTCGGGAACTGCGGGAACTCCTCGAGCCAGAGGTTGCGTGCCGGATCGACGTGCGCGACCCACGGCCGCGTCGCGCTGGGTGACGCCAGGAAGCTGAGGAACGTGGCGTCGGCGGCCGCACGGTAGGACGGGTCGCCCGTGACCTGGAGCAGCCGCACGAACAGCGAGAGGGCCTGGCCCTGGGCCATGGCGCTGAACCACGGCGCGCGTTCCAGCCCCTTCGTGGCGTCCTGGTGCAGGGCGAAGTCGAAGTCGTAGGGGAAGAACCACGCGGGACCGCTCACGACGCGCTTGGAGATGATCCGCTGCGCCTGAGCGACCGCACGGTCGAGGTAGGCCGGGTCCCCCGTGATGCGGTAGGAGTCCAGCAGCCACAGTCCGTACTGCGCCTGGGCAACGGGGTGGTCGTGCAGCACGCCGTTCACGACGAACATCCGAACCCCGGTCGCGTCGTGCGGCCCGGCGTCGTCGAGAGGCAACGGGTCGCTGACGGCGTAGATGCTCTGGTCGGGGTCGGTCGGCCGCAGCGGGTAGCTGCCGACGAGGTACGCCGGTGCCGGCACCGCGACCGGCGCGACACCCGTCACCCCCGCGGCGGCGACAGGTGCGGCGGGCGCGGAAGCGCTCGCTGCGGAAGGGGCGGCCACGACGAGGGCAGCGACCACTGCCAGGACGACGGCGGCCAACCCGTGGCGTGGCATCGATTCCCCCAGACCTGGCACTGTGCCCGGACCCGAACCTAGTCCGGCTGCGACGCCGTGGCCCGCAGCGACGCGGGGCCCGCACCTTGCCCGGCGCGCGTCAGGCGAGCGTCGTGACCGCGTACGCCGCCATGGCGTCGCGGACGTACTCGGCGAGTCCTGGTCGGACCGCGTCGTAGCGGGCCTTGAAGTCCGGGCTCTCGACGTAGAGGTCGCCCAGGCCGGCGAACGCCTCGGCGCTCGGCGTCCAGAACCGGCACACCCAGGCGTAGTGCCCGGCCGTGACGTCCTGCGTGCGCGGGTCGTCCGCCGCGACGTCGGCGTCGAGCAGCTCGGCGTAGGCCTCGTCACGCTCGGCGAGCTCGGCCTGCACCCGCGCGGCGTCGTCCTTGCTCATCCGGCCGATGCGGCGCCACGACTCGTCGATCTCATCCTGGGCTGCGGCGCCGTAGCGCTCGACGAGCTCGGCCTCGTACCCGCGCTGCCGGTCGGCGTCGAAGCCCTCGAACAGCTCCTCGGGACCCATGTGATCGCCTCGCTCCCTCATCTCGACCATGCGCGCGACGGTCGCGGCGAGCCGGTCGAGCCGATCACGCTCCGCGAGCAGCGCGACCCGGTGCTCGCGGAGGACGGCGACCCGGTCCGCGGTGCCGTCGAGCACCCGGCGGATCGCCCCGAGCGGGACGCCCAGCTCACGGAGCAGGAGGACCTCCTGGAGCCGCAGCAGCTGCTCCTGCTCGTAGTAGCGATAGCCGTTGCTCCCGACGTACGCCGGTGGGACCAGGCCGACGTCGTCGTAGTGGCGCAGCGTGCGCGAGGAGACTCCCGCGTGCCGTGCGACCTCGACGATGGACCAGCTCATGCGATCGACGGTAGGGGTTGACGGACCGTCAATGTCAACCGTGCCTAGCTCGCTCCGCGAGGCGCTTCACGGGCGCCTGTCGAGCGTCGGGGCACATTCACGCGACAAGCGAGCGCGGGGACGGGTGTCGGACCCTTCGGGGAGGGTGGGGGAATGAGCGAACTTCTTGCGTTGGTCGTCGGGCTCGTGCTCGGGCTGCTCGCGGGTGCCGGCACGGCCACTGTCCTCGCCGTCGCGCGCCGTTCCTCGGCGGCGCCGGCGGGGCTCGCGGCCGAGCGGGCCGCGGTCGACGCCCTCGTGCGGCCGGTCAACGACACCCTGGCGCGGGTGTCGCTCGACCTGTCGCGCGCCGAGCGCGACCGTGCGGCGGCGCATGCCCAGCTGCAGGAGCAGATCCGGCTCACCGCGCTCGGGACCGACGCGCTGCGCGACCAGACCGGGAGGCTCGTCACCGCACTGCGTCGTTCCGAGGTGCGCGGCCGGTGGGGCGAGGTGCAGCTGCGTCGGCTGGTCGAGTCGTCGGGCCTGCTCCCCCACGTGCACTTCGAGGAGCAGTCGAGCAGCCGTGACGACGACGGCGACCTGCTGCGCCCGGACCTCGTCGTCCACCTCGCGGACGACCGCGACATCGTGGTCGACGCCAAGGTGCCGCTGTCGTCCTACCTCGACGCGGCCGAGGCGGCCGACGACGCCACCGCCAGGGTCCTGCTGGCGCGTCACGCGGGCGAGCTCATGGCGCACGTCGACCGGCTCTCGAGCAAGGAGTACTGGCGGCGCTACGAGTCGCCCGAGTTCGTCGTGCTGTTCCTCCCCGCCGAGTCGTTCCTCTCCTCGGCCCTCGACGTGCGACCGGACCTCCTCGAGTACGCCTTCGCGCGCGACGTCGTCATCGCGACGCCGACCACGCTGCTCGCCCTGCTGCGGACCGTCGCGCACACCTGGCGCCAGGAGTCCGCGACGCGCAACGTGCGCGAGGTCCACCGTCTGGCCCGCGAGCTGCACTCGCGGCTGGCGACGCTGGGGACCCACCTCGGGCGGCTCGGTGCCGCGCTGGACTCGGCCGTCGGCGCCTACAACGGCACCGTCGGCTCGCTGGAGTCGCGCGTGCTCGTCAGTGCGCGCCGGCTCGTGGAGCTGGGTGTCGTCGAGGCGGTCGACGACCCCGACTCCGGGCTCCCGATGCCCCGGCTGGTGACCACCACCACCCGGCCGGTCACGGCCGCCGAGCTCGTGGCAGCAGCCGGCGGCGGGCTCGCCGACCTCCCGGTCGCCGTGCCGATCGTCGGGACCGGGGACGACGTCACGTACGGTTAACCCTCGTGAGCACCGACCCCGGACCCGGCGCGCCGTCCTTCGGCGACCTGTTCGAGGACCCCGACTCCCCGCTCGCGCCCGCACCTGCCGTCCCCGAGCACGCCAACGACAGCACCGCCGCTCAGCCGGCCGTCCGCGAGCCCGTGGCTGTGGAGCCCGAGCGGGTCGTCGGCCGACCCGAGCCCGTGGCCGTCGAGCCCGAGCCGGCGGTGGTCGAGCGCGAACCGGCGGTGGTCGTGGTCGAGCCCGCGATGGCCGAGGCCGAGGACCGGGTGGCGCTCGACCTCGACCACGAGTCGGCCGAGGCGTCCCACCTCGTCGCCGGGTTCGAGCCCGCCGACGACGAGCCCGCCAAGCCGGAGCCGGCGGCTGGCAGCGGCCTCGGTGGACCCGCCGTAGCCGCGGCCCCCGCGGGTGAGCCGGTCTCGGTGGCTCCCGTCGCGCGGCCCTGGGACGGCACCGTCGACCCGGCCATCTCCTCCGCCCCTGCCGGGCGGGTCGATACCGGTCGGCTCTACCGCTCGGCCGGCGCCGAGGGTCCGGCCACGCTCGACGCCATCCCGGCGATCGACCCCTCCTACGCCCCGGGGCCCCGGGTCGAGGTCGTGGCCGACAAGGCCCCCCAGGCGCAGCCCGACGGAATGGGCCTCACCTACTCCGGTGTCGTCGTGGTCGTCGGGGCCGCCACGGTGCTCGTCGCGTTCGCCGAGGCGATCATGCGCCAGCAGATCGGTGTCGCCACCGGCGTCGCGCTGCTCGTCTCGTCGGTCTACTCCGCGCTCGTCGTGCGGCGGGCCGACATCTGGGCGGCCGTGGTCGTACCGCCCCTCGCCTTCCTCGCAGCAGCGCTCACCGCCGGTCAGCTCATCCTGGACAAGTCCGGCAGCCTGCTGATCCGCGAGGGCTTCAGCCTGTTCCGCATCCTGGCCACCAACGCGCCGTGGATCCTCGGGACCACCGCGGTCTGCCTCGTGATCGTGCTCGTCCGGCGCCGACGTCACTGACCTCGGCCGACGCCCCACGAACCTGACGTCGCACGGAGCCGGACGGGTCAGCCCTTGGCCGCGGCCTTGATGTCGCGGCGCAGCTCCGGCGGCAGCGCGAAGACCAGGTGCTCCTCCGCCGACAGGACCTCCTCGACCTCCCCGAACCCGCGCAGGGCGAGCCAGTCCAGGACGCCGTGGACGAGGTCCTCCGGCACGGAGGCACCGCTCGTGAGGCCCACGGTGGTCGCGTGGTCGAACCACGCGGCCTGCAGCTCGGCGGCGTTGTCGACCCGGTAGGACGCCGACGCGCCCGCCTCGAGCCCCACCTCGACGAGCCGCACGGAGTTCGAGGAGTTGCCGCTCCCCACGACGATGAGGACGTCGCACCGCGGCGCGATCTCCTTCACTGCGAGCTGGCGGTTCTGCGTCGCGTAGCAGATGTCGTCGCTGGGCGGGCTCATCAGCAGCGGCAGGCGGGTGCGCAGCCGGTCGACGGTCTCGATCGTCTCGTCGACCGAGAGCGTGGTCTGCGACAGCCAGACGACCTTCTCGTCGGGTCCGATCTCGACCTCGTCCGCGTGCGACGGACCGTCGACCAGGGTGATCGCCTCGGGCGCCTCGCCAGTCGTGCCGACGACCTCCTCGTGACCCTCGTGGCCGATCAGCAGGATGCGGTAGCCCTCGTCGGCGAACCGGCGCGCCTCCTGGTGCACCTTGGTCACCAGCGGGCACGTGGCGTCGATGGTGCGCAGGTTGCGGGCCGCGGCCTCCTCGTGCACGGACGGGGCGACGCCGTGCGCGCTGAAGACCACGATCGCGCCTTCGGGGATCTCGTCGGTCTCCTCGACGAAGATCGCTCCCCGCTCCTCGAGGGAGTGCACCACGTGCTTGTTGTGCACGATCTGCTTGCGGACGTAGACGGGAGAGCCGTAGAGGTCGAGCGCCTTCTCCACCGTCACGACGGCCCGGTCGACGCCGGCGCAGTAGCCGCGCGGCGCGGCGAGCAGCACCTTCTTGACGACGCTCGCGGGCGCGGACTCGGTGCTCAGGCTGTCGCTCACCCACCCATCGTAGGCTGGCCCTCCAGGGTCGGCCTCCCGTCGCGCACGGCCTAGGGTGCGTGCGTGGGCCTCGAGACGACACCGGAGCAGCCGGCCGCGGTGCGCACCGTGGCCCGCGCGGTGGAGGGCTGGATCGCGAGGCTCGGGCCGGTCTGGGTCGAGGGCCAGGTCGCCCAGCTCACCCGTCGTCCGGGCGCGCGGATGGTGTTCCTCACGTTGCGCGACACCGAGGCGGACATGTCGCTGACGGTGTCGTGCCTCACCCAGGTCGTGGACGCGTGCTCCCCGCCGCTCTCGGAGGGGCAGCGTGTCGTCGTCCACGCGAAGCCGGAGTACTACGCCGGTCGCGGCACGCTGTCGTTCCGCGCGGCCGAGATCCGGCCGGTCGGTCTCGGGGAGCTGCTCGCCCAGCTCGAGGCGCGCCGGAACCTGCTGGCCGCGGAGGGCCTGTTCGACGCGGCGCGCAAGAAGCCGCTGCCGTTCCTGCCGCGCGTCGTCGGGCTGGTCTGCGGCCGAGGCTCCGACGCCGAGCGCGACGTCGTGGAGAACGCTCGACGCCGCTGGCCCGGAGTGGTCTTCGAGACGCGCGAGGTCGCGGTCCAGGGCGTGAAGGCCGTGAGCGAGGTGACCGCCGCGGTGCGCGAGCTCGACGCGCTCCCCGACGTCGACGTCATCGTCGTCACGCGGGGCGGCGGCTCGGTCGAGGACCTGCTCCCGTTCTCCGACGAGGGGCTCGTGCGCGCGGTGGCCGCGTGCCGGACCCCGGTGGTGTCGGCGATCGGGCACGAGAAGGACTCGCCGATCCTCGACCTCGTCGCCGACGTCCGCGCGTCCACGCCGACCGACGCCGCGCGCAAGGTGGTGCCGGACATGGTCGAGGAGATGCGCGGCGTCGCCGACCTTCGCGCCCGGGCGAGGCGGGCGCTCGTGACGCGGCTCGACCGAGAGTCCGCATGGCTCGACTCCGCACGGCACCGTCCGGTGCTCGCCGATCCCCTCGTGCTCGTGTCCTCGCGCGGGTCCGACGTCGCATCGCTGCTCGACCGGTCGCGTCGAGCGCTCGACGGCCGGCTCACCCGCGCGGCCGACGACGTGCGCCACGTGCGGGCCCGCGTCCGCGCGCTCTCCCCCGCTGCGACCCTGGACCGCGGCTACGCCGTCGTGCAGACCGAGGACGGTGCAGTCGTGCGGGTGGCCGACGACGTCGCCGACGGCGCCCTGGTCCGCGTGCGGGTCAGCGCGGGCGAGTTCCGGGCCCGGCGCGAGCCCTAGGGTGGGGACGTGACCGCGACCCCGGGGCAGCCGACGTTCGAGCAGGCGCGCGACGAGCTCACCGACGTCGTACGCCGCCTCGAGGCGGGCGGCACGACGCTCGAGGAGTCCCTCGCCCTCTGGGAGCGCGGCGAGGAGCTCGCCCGCATCTGCCAGGAGTGGCTCGACGCCGCCCGGACGCGACTGGACGCCGCGCGCACTCCTCCGCCGGCCGAGGACTGACCGCCCGCACCCGGGCGAGCGAGGCCGGTCAGGACTTCGGCGTCGCGGGCAGCGTCGCGGCGACGTCGGCCACGAACTGGCAGCCGTCGAAGTCCTTGTCGATCGACCAGCCGAGGCGAACGATCACGGCGTCACGGGAGGGCAGCATCGCCACGATCTGGCCCCAGTGCCCCTCCATGAGCAACGTGTCCTGCGGATAGCCGGGCGTGGTCGCGCACTCACCCCCGGACGCCTGCCCGGGGATCCAGGTCTGAGCGCCGTAGCCGTGCCCCTCGCCGCTGGGCACCGCCGGGGTCCCGGCGAGCGCGCGCCACCCCGTCGGGAACACCTGCGTGCCGTTCCAGGAACCGTCGTGAAGCATGAGCTGGCCGAAGCGGGCCCAGTCGGCGGTGCTGGCCCAGAGGTACGACGACCCCACCCAGGTTCCGGACGCATCGGTCTGCAACGTCGCGGTCGTGGCGCCGATCGGCGTGAACAGCGAGTCGTAGGCGAAGTCGACGTACTCCTGGTCGGTGGCGAACTGCGCGCGGGTCACGGCGGAGAGGATGTTGCTCGTGGCGCTGAGGTACTCCCACGTGGTGCCGGGCGCGAACTCCAGCGGGTGCTGCGCCGCCCAGGCCGACATGTCCGGCTCGCCGTAGAGCATCTGCACGACGTCGCCCGTCGGGCCGTAGCCCTCGTCGAGCTTGAGCCCGTCGCGCATGAAGAGCAGGTCGGCGACCGTGATGTTCTTGCGGTCGTCCTTCTCCCAGTCGGCGACCCACGACGGCGCACGGCCGGCGGGGAACGCCTTGACCACGGGCTCCTTGATGTCCAGGCCGATCGCGGAGAACTTCTTCCAGGCCAGCATCGCCGTCACGGTCTTGGTCATCGACCAGCCGTGCAGCGCGGTGTTGGGCCCGATGCCGGTCCCGTCGCGCAGCACGAGCAGCTTGCCGCCCTGCACGACGGCGACGCCGCGGGCGTTCACACCGTTGGGGTCACCGGAGTCGGCGAACGCCTTGTCGAGCACGGCGCCGAGCTTCGTTGTGTCCACCCCGAGGGTGCCGAGCTCGGACGCGCTCACCGGCGCGTCACCCGTCGGCCACGCAGCGGGATTCGCGGCGGCGGGGACGTAGGGCTTGGCCGAGGGGTCCACGTCGCCGTCGAGGACGCAGCCCCGCCGGGTCTGCAGCGCCGAGGTCCGCGAGATGATCCCGAGGAACTTCGCCGTCACCGTGTGCTGGTCGTGGTCGATGGAGGCCGAGACCACGCCGAGCACCGGGCTCTGCGGCGCGACGTCGGAGGTGATCAGCGCGTCGACCGGCTTGTCGCGGCCGGACACGAACGCGGCGCTGCACACGGTCTGGGCCACGACCCCGGCAGCGTTCTGCGGGATGCGGAACCACAGCAGGCCGCCGATGACGGCCACGAGCAGCACGAGCAGCAAGGCACCGAGCCCGATGAGGATCCGCTTCAGCCAGCGCACCGACCCGCTCCCTCCAGCACGACCCGCGGGCGCGACGACGGTGATCGGCGTCGTTGCCTCGGCGGCCGGGCTCCCTGACGTGCCCTCCGGCCAGCACGGACCCTACCGGCACCGCGACGGGATAGGGACGTCTGCCTCAGCCGGCGACGAGGCTCTTGGTGAAGGTGGTCAGGTCCGCCCAGGAGGACTGGCCCTCGACCACGTAGGTGGCGCCGTCCGCCTGTCGCACGTAGGACCGGTGCTTGCCGTCGGGTGACTCGAAGGTCTGCCAGGTGACGCCGTCGATCTCGGCACTGCCGGTCTGCTCGCCACCCACCGTCTGCTCCGCGACGAAGCCGAGCTCCTTGGTCGCCGACTGCTCGAGCCCGACGTAGGTCGTGGTCGGCGTGAGATAGCCGAGGTGCACGACGTCCTGGCCGTCGCCGGCGACGGCGATCCGCGCACTCGTGGCGCGCCATGACGCGGGGAGCCCGACGGGAGCGAGCACCGGCCACGGCTCGGCCGCGCGCGCCCCGCTGATCACCGAGCTCGGGTCGACCACCTTCACCGGGTCGGGCGTGGTCCGGTTCCACGGCGCCACGAGCAGCACCACGGCCCCGGTGACGACGAGCATGGAGATGGTCATGTCGCGCACGGTCTGGCGCAGCCGGCGGCTGGCCCGCTCCTCGCGCATCGCGGCGACAGCAGCGGGGTCGTCGTCCGTGCGCTCGGCCCAGTCCTCCGGGACCTCGAGGCCGTCGGGACCGACCGGCTCGGCGGCGTCCGGGACCCCCGCGGCCGGGTCGGCAGCGGGGTCGGCGGTCGGATCGGCGTCCACCCGCCCATTGTCGGCGACGCGGCGCACGGCCGCGTCCCGGGGTACGCCGGTCAACGCGGGCGACGGGTCGTCTCGACGACGACGCTCGTCGAGGCCACCGCGGCCACGGCAAGGACCCCGGGCTCGAGACCGAGCTCGTCGGCGGCCTCGCTCGACATCAGGCTGACGAGGCGGAACGGACCTGCCTGGATCTCGACCCGGGCCATGAGCCCGTCGCGGACCACGCTCGTCACCAGTCCGGGCAGCCGGTTGCCTGCCGAGCTGTGCACGTCGGACTCGACCTGCGGGGCGCCGTCGTTCTGACGCGCGAACTCGGCGAGGTCGCGTCCGTTGAGGACCCAGCGCCCGGCGTGGTCGCGCACGGCGGGCAACCGTCCGGCGTCGATCCACCGACGGACGGTGTCGTCGCTCACCCCGAGCAGCGCGGCGGCCTCGGTCGCACGGAACTGCGTCATGCGACGACCGTAGCCACCGCGTCACGCCGGCGGTACTCCTGCGACGTACGCCCTCGCGGCCGCGCTCCCCACGATCGGGTCGGGGCGACCCGCTCGTTACAGTGCGAGTACATCCTCAGATCCGGGAGCGTTCCGCATGACCACCGAGACCGCCTCGACCCGCGAGATCCCCGACCGCAACCTCGCCCTCGAGCTGGTGCGGGTCACCGAGGCGGCCGCGATGGCCGCCTCGCGCTGGGTCGGCTTCGGCGACAAGAACGGCGCGGACGGCGCGGCCGTCAACGCGATGCGCGCGCTCGTGCAGTCGGTGTCGATGCACGGTGTCGTCGTCATCGGCGAGGGCGAGAAGGACGACGCACCGATGCTCTTCAACGGCGAGCACATCGGCGACGGGAGCGGTCCGGAGGTCGACGTCGCCGTCGACCCGATCGACGGCACGACGCTGTGCGCCAAGGGCATGCCCAACGCGCTGTCGGTCCTCGCGGTGTCCGAGCGCGGCACGATGTTCGACCCGTCGGCCGTGTTCTACATGGAGAAGCTCGTCACCGGCGCCGCCGCCGCCGACGTCGTCGACATCAACGCCCCGATCGCCGACAACCTCGCGAAGATCGCGAAGGCGAAGTCCGAGCGCATCGAGGACCTCACCGTCATCATCCTCGACCGCCCGCGCCACGAGGGCCTCGTCACCGAGATCCGCAAGGCGGGCGCCCGCATCAAGTTCATCACCGACGGCGACGTCGCCGGCGCCGTGATGGCCGCACGCGAGGGCACCGGCATCGATCTGCTGGTCGGCATCGGCGGCACACCCGAGGGCGTCATCACGGCGTGCGCCATGAAGTGCATGGGCGGCACGATCCAAGGCAAGCTCTGGCCGAAGGACCCCGAGGAGCGCCAGCGGGCGCTCGACGCGGGCCACGACCTCGACCGCGTGCTGCTCACCGACGACCTCGTCACGGGGGACAACGTCTTCTTCGTCGCGACCGGGGTCACCGACGGCGAGATGCTCGAAGGCGTCCGGTTCCGCGGCGGCACGGCGACCACGCACTCCATCGTCATGCGCAGCAAGAGCGGCACGATCCGCGAGGTCAGGAGCGAGCAGGGTCTCGCGAAGCTGCGGCTGTACTCGTCGGTCGACTTCGACTCGCACAACTGACCGCCGCGCCCCGTCGCGGCGGTCGGGCGGCGACTCAGCGCTCGATCTGGTCGGTCCCCCCGGGGCCCTGGGCGGACTTGATGTCGACGCCGCCCATGAGGATGAGCCCGGTGATGCGCAGCACGGGAGACCCGGGCGGCG
>DATCCY010000076.1:0-14327 GCA_036510975.1 Candidatus Nanopelagicales bacterium | reverse complement strand
CCCGAGCCGGCGACGTCGTCGTAGTCGATGAGCTCGAGCTCCTTGAGGCGCTGGATCCGCTTGTGCACCGTCGAGAAGTTGGTCAGCATGCCGCCGAGCCAGCGCTGGTTGACGTAGGGCATGCCCACGCGGGTCGCCTGCTGGGCGACGGGCTCCTGCGCCTGACGCTTCGTCCCGATGAACATCACGGTGCCGCCGTGGGAGACGGTCTCCTTGATGAACTCGTACGCGCGGTCGATGTAGGTCAGCGACTGCTGCAGGTCGATGATGTAGATGCCGTTGCGCTCGTTGAAGATGAACCGCTTCATCTTCGGGTTCCAACGGCGGGTCTGGTGTCCGAAGTGCACGCCGCTCTCGAGCAGCTGCTTCATCGTGACGACGGCCATGGCCGGTCGCTCCTTGATCCGGCGCCGAGGCGCGCGGGGTTCCCCGCGACGCGGCAGCGCCACTCGGTTGTCCACCTGACCGGGCGGCCAGGTGCCTGACTCCCGCCGACGCGCCGTTCCGGACGGGTCCGGACCGAGGGTGCGCCGCCGGCTCGAGGCCGGGATGCGGGCGTGCGATGTCGGCCCGCCTGGGCGAGCCGCAGGTGGAGTCTACGCGGTGGACCCCGCGGGTCCGAAATCGAGCTGCGGGGGGTCGATCGGCGCGGTCCCCGGGGTCGCCGCCGCCGGGCCCGGCCCGGTCCCCAGCCGGGGCTCCGGCGTGTCGCCCCCACGACCCCGGGGCGCCGCCTGCCGGGACCGGCGCCCTCGCCCCAGGCTCGTCCGGTGCTCCCCCTGCTCAGCCTGCCGCTCACGGCCGTCGCCGCACTGGCCCTCTCCCAGCCGGCGCTCGGTCCCCCGCCGCGGCCCGTGCTCGGTCCCCCGCCCCGGGCGGCCATGGCCGCGCTCCCCGCGCCGACGACCTGGACGGCACCCCTCGACGGCCCGCTCGAGGTGCTCCGGCCGTTCGCGCCGCCCCCCGAGGGGTGGCTGCCCGGCCACCGCGGCGTCGACCTGGCGGCCGAGGTCGGCAGCACGGTCCGGGCCGCCGGGCCCGGCACCGTGACGTGGGCCGCGCCCCTGGCCGGGCGCGGCGTCGTGGTGGTGAGCCACCCCGACGGGCGGCGTACGACTTACGAGCCCGTGGCGGCGTCGGTGCAGGTGGGCGACGACATCGTCGCGGGCGACGTGCTGGGGGTCATCGACCACGGCGAGGTCCACTGCGGCGGCCTGCCGAGCTGCCTGCACTGGGGCCTGCGCCGGGGCAGGGAGGGCCTCGACCCGATGCTGCTGCTGCGCCGGGGGTCGGCCCGTGCTGCTGCCGCGGAGCGGCCAGCGCTCAGTCCTCGTCGGCGACGTCGTGCGCGTCGGTGAGCTTCCCGCGCAGCTGCAGGACAGCCTTGGTGTGCATCTGGCAGATGCGCGACTCGGTGACGCCGAGGACCTGCCCGATCTCGGCGAGGGTCAGGCCTTCGTAGTAGTAGAGCGTCACGACGATCTTCTCCCGCTCGGGCAGGGTGTTGATCGCCTTGGCGAGGATGTACTTGGTCTCCTCGCCCTCGAACAGGTTGATCGGGTCCGGCGCCTTCGGGTCCTCGAGGGTGTCCCCCAGGGTCATCTTGTCGCCGCGCTCACCGCCCGCGTGGAGCAGCTCGTCGAGGGCGACGACGTTGACGAAGGAGACCTGGCTGAAGATCGCGTGCAGCTCCTCGAGCTTGACGCCCATCTCGTGAGCGACCTCGGCCTCGGTCGGCGTGCGCTGGAGCTTGGCCTCGAGCGCCTGGTAGGCCTTCTCGACCTCGCGGGCCTTGAACCGGACCGAGCGCGGGATCCAGTCGATGGAGCGCAGCTCGTCGATGATCGCGCCGCGGATGCGGTTGATGGCGTAGGTCTCGAACTTGATCGCCCGCTCGAGGTCGAACTTCTCGATGGCGTCGATGAGGCCGAAGATGCCGTAGGAGACGAGATCGGCCTGCTCGATGTTGGGCGGCAGCCCCACGCCCACGCGACCGGCGACGTACTTCACCAGCGGCGAGTAGTGCAGGATCAGGCGCTCCCGAAGCGCGGAGTCGCCAGTCTCCTTGAACTCCACCCACAGCGCGCGCAGTGCCGCGTCGCTCTCGGCGGCGGCGGCCGCCTTCTCGTCGTCGGTGGGCGTCAGGTCGATGGCGTCGAGCAGCGCCGTCGCGGCCGCCTCGAGGTCCTCCGCGGTCTCGGGCAGGACGGCGTCGGTCGCGATCTCGTCGTCGACGTCGTCGAGGTCCGCCTCGGCCTCGGAGGCGTCCTCGGGCTCGATGGCGTCGTCGACACCCTCAGGCTCGCGGGTGCGCCTGCTCATACGTTGCTCTCAACCGTTCGACGCTGACATGGGTGTAGATCTGTGTAGTCGCGAGCGTAGCGTGCCCCAAGATCTCCTGGACCGACCGGAGGTCCGCTCCGCCCTCGAGCAGGTGTGTCGCAGCAGAGTGTCGCAGGCCGTGGGGCCCGAGGTCGGGAGCGCCGGGCACGTGGCGCAGCATCCGGTGGACGATCGTCCGGGCCGCGCGGGGGTCGATGCGCCCGCCGCGGGCTCCGAGCACGAGGGCGCGGCCCGACTCTGCCGTGCGCAGCGCCGGGCGCCCCGCCGCGAGCCAGGCCTCCAGTGCCTGCTGCGCGGGCGGACCGTAGGGGATGACGCGCTCCTTGGCCCCCTTGCCCAGCACCCGGACGGTGCGGCGGGAGTCGTCGACGTCGTCGAGGTCGAGCCCCACGAGCTCGCCGACCCGCATGCCCGTCGCGTAGAGCAGCTCGAGGACGAGCAGGTCGCGCTGGTGGAGCGGGTCGCCGTCGTCGGCCGCGACCACCGCGACCTCGAGCAGCGCCGCCGCCTCCCCCTGCTTGAGCACTCCGGGCAGCGGTCGGTGCGAGCTCGGAGTGGCGAGCCGGTCTCCGGGGTCGACCACGAGCAGCCCGCGCTTGTGCGCCCAGGCGGTGAACACCCGGGCGGAGGCGGCCCGGCGGGCCAGCGTGGCCCGCGCGTGGCCCTCTGCGGCCTCCTGCGCGAGCCAGCCCCGCAGGTCGGTGAGATCGAGGTCGGCGAGGTGGACTGCGCCCTCGGTCCGCGCGTGGCGCAGCAGGCGGGTGACGTCGCCCACGTAGGCGCGCACCGTGTTCGGGCTCCGCCCGAGCTCGGCGGTCAGGTGCACGGTGAAGGCGGCCAGCACGTCCTCGAGATCGCCCGGCAGGGCCTCGGGGTCGGCGAGACCCTGCCCGGCGGCCGGGACCCTCGTGGACACGCCTCCACCGTCGGCCCACGCGCGTCGGGAGTCAACGCGGCGCGCCGCCGGCCGGGACCAGCCGCCAGCCGTCCGGGCCGACCCGCACGAACCCCGCGACCTCGAGCAGGCCGAGCGCCGCCGCGGTCTCCGCCGGGGTCACGCCCGCCGTCCGGGCGACGGAGTCCAGCGTCGCTGCGCGACGCACCGGGACCGCGTCGAGCACCCGCGCGGTCAGCGGGTCGAGCGCAACGCGCGCCGAGACCGGCCCCGGGAGCTCGGGTGCCAGGTCGGCCCCGATCGCCCCCACGACCTCGGCGATCTCCGCCCCCGAGGTCACGAGGATCGCGCCGCGGCGCAGCGTTCGGTGCACGCCCTGCGACACGATGGAGGTGACCGGCCCCGGCACGTCCATCACCGGGCGCCCGAGCCGTTCCGCCTCGTGGGCCGTCGAGAGGGCGCCGGACCGGACGGCGGCCTCGACCACGACCGTCCCGCGCGTGAGGGCCGCGATCACCCGGTTGCGGACCGGGAACCGTCCCCGATGGGGCGCCGCGCCGGGCGGGACCTCGGAGACGAGCAGGCCGTCGCCCGCGATTCGGGCGAAGAGGGCGTCATTGCCCGGCGGGTAGGACTCGTCGACGCCGCAGGCCAGGGCCGCCATCGTGATCCCCCCGGCGGCGAGCGCCCCCGTGTGCGCGGCCTTGTCGATGCCGAAGGCACCCCCCGACACGACGGTCCAACCCGCGCCCGCAAGCTCGCTCGCCAGGGTGGAGGCCACATCCACGCCGCACGCCGTGGCCGCGCGCGCCCCGACGACCGCGACCGCCCGGAGCGCGGAGAGCCTCAGGTCGACGGTGCCGCGGACCCAGAGGGCCCACGGAGCGGCATCACCGAGGTCGTCGAGCTGACGCGGCCACTCGAGGCCGCCGGACACGAGAAGCCGACCGCCGACCTCGGCGACCCGGTCGAGGTCGGCGACCGGGTCGGCGGTGGCCAGCCGCACGCGATAGCGCTCGACGTCGGCGTCGGCCGATCCGGAGCGGATGACCCCGACGACCTCGGACGCCGTGGCGTCCCTGAGCAGTCGACCGAGCCGGCGATCACCCGGGCTCGGCGAGCCGGGAGAGCAGCGCCCGGGCCTCGCGCTCGTCGGTCACGCCGCCCACGCCGGCTCGGGGTGGGCGACGAGCGAGGTCAGCGGGCGCCGTCCTCCGGGATCTGCAGCTCGGGAGTCGCCAGCTCCTCGACGTTGACGTCCTTGAAGGTCAGCACCCGGACGTTGCGGACGAAGCGGGCCTGGCGGTACATGTCCCACACCCACGCGTCGGTCATCCGCACCTCGAACCAGACCTCGCCGCCGTCCCCCGTGCGCACCTGCACGTCGACGGAGTTGCACAGGTAGAACCGGCGCTCGGTCTCCACGACGAAGGCGAACAGGCCCACGACGTCGCGGTACTCGCGGTAGAGGCCGAGCTCGATCTCGGTCTCGTAGCGCTCGAGGTCCTCGGCCGACATCCCTAGCTCCTGTCCGACGGCGCACTGCCGACCGCGAGCCGCAGGTCGACGTCCTCATCCTCGCAAAGGAGGTCGTCGGCCGCGGTGTCGCCGCGCCCGCCGGGGATCGCCCAGCTGCGGCGGTGCAGCTCGCACGGGCCCACGGCGCGCAGCGCGTCGAGGTGCTCGGGGCTGGCGTAGCCCTTGTTGACGTCCCAGCCGTACGCCGGGAAGCTCGCGGCCAGCTCGACCATGAGCGCGTCGCGCGTGGTCTTGGCCAGCACGCTAGCCGCAGCGACCGACGAGCAGGTCAGGTCGGCCTTGACCTTCACCGTCACGGGGGGCGGTGCCACCCACGAGTCGGGGTCGGCGGGGAGCCCGTCGTCGTCGAACAGCGTCGGCGCCGGGCGCGAGACCCAGTCGTAGCTGCCGTCGAGCAGGACGTGGTCGGGTCGCCGCGGGAGCTGCGCGAGGGCGCGTTCCCCCGCGAGGCGCAGGGCCCGCAGGATCCCGACCGCGTCGATCTCCTCGGCGCTGGCGTGCGCGACGGCCCATGCCGGCGCCCAGCGCTGCAGCTTCGGGACGAGGCGCACACGCGCCGCGGGAGTGAGCAACTTGGAGTCGCGCACGCCGGTCGGCGCCGACGGCGTCTCGAGGTCGACGAGGACGACACCGACCGTCACCGGGCCACCGAGCGCACCACGCCCCACCTCGTCGATCGACGCGAGCCAGCGCACGCCGCGCGCCCGCAGCAGCTCGCGTTCGAAGCGCAAGGACGGCGCCCTGCTCATGGCAGCACCGCCCCGAGCACGCGCACCGGCCGCGCCGGCGGCCCGTCGACCAGCAGCTCCTCGAGCCGGTCGGCGACGTCGGGTGGCGCGAGCAGGTCGCGGCGGGCCAGCGCACGGAGCTCGTCGGGCGAGAACCACCCATGGCCGGAGAGGTACGCCCGCTCGATCTCGTTGTGCCCGACTGAGTCCGGCTCGAACTCCGCGCCGACCCGGGCCAGGAAGAACAGCTCGTACTGGTGGTAGAGGACGTGGTTGAAGGAGAAGTCGAGCTCGCGGTTCCAGACGAGCGGCCCGAGCGCGATCGCGCGACCGGTCTCCTCGCGGAACTCGCGGACGGCGGCGTCGCGGTCGTCCTCGCCCGGGTCCACGCCACCTCCGGGCGCGTGCCAGATGTGGGTCCCGGGACGGGCCGGGTCGCCACCGCGCAGCAGCAGCACGCGACCGGCGTCGGAGAGCGCCAGGACCCGGGACGCACGGCGCACCGTCGGTCCCATCTCACCCGTCGCGACCACGCTGCGACCCTACGTCGAACCTAGTTCCACAGGTCGAACGGCTCGTCGATCGTGGCTCCCGAGAGGAAGTCCTCGATCAGCTCCGGCAGCCGTCCGGGGAAGAAGCGGTGCGACTGTGCTGCGGCCACGAGGTCCGCGACGCTCCACCAGCGGTGCCCGACGTACTCCTGGAGCTCCTCCTGGGTGCGTCCCTCCCGTGCCGGCACCGGCCCGCGACCGACGACGTGCGCCGTCACGACGATCTCGTGCTGCCAGGTGCGCCGGTGGCGTCGTACATAAGTGCTGTCTCGGCGCCAGCTCGGGACGCCCACCTGGTCGCGTGCGAGCGTGAAGCCCGTCTCCTCGGCGATCTCACGCACGGCGGTGTCGACGAACGTCTCCCCCGCCTCCACGCCGCCGCCCGGCAGCTCCCACCACTCGCCGATCTCCGGCATCGTGGGATCGACGGTGCGGAACAGGAGAAGCCGTCCCCGGTCGTCGAGCAGGACGACGCGCACGCTGGTGCGCTCGATGTCGTACGCCGGCCAGGCGGTCACCCCGCTGCCGCCGACCGCCGCGGCGTCGTCGGTCATCCGGCGTCCGCGAGCAACCCCGACCCGCCGGAACCGCCGGCCGGACGCGACGCCGCAGCCGCGTCGAGCTTCGGGTTCTCGAAGATGACGGGGATCGGCGCACCCGACCAGCGGGAGATCGGCCAGATGACGGCAACGACCCGACCCACGATGTTCGCGCGCGGGACCGTGCCACTCTCGACGTCGAGGTGGAACCGCGAGTCCGAGGAGTCGCCGCGGTTGTCGCCCATGACGAAGTAGCGGTCCGTCGGGACGGTCACGTCGAAGCGCACCTGCGCGGTGCCGTCCCCGGGCTTGAGGTAGGTCTCGACGAGGGGTACGCCGTTGAGCACGATGCGGTTGTTCGCATCGCAGCACACGATGTGGTCGCCGCCGACCGCGATCACCCGCTTCACGAGGTCCTCACCGGTGTCCGACGGCAGCAGTCCGACCCACATGAGCCCGCTGCGCAGCGCACCCAGGAAGCCACCCGCCGCAACCTCCTCCGGCAGCCAGCCGCCAGGGTCGGTGAAGACCACGATCTCGCCGCGATGGACGCCGCCGAACTGCGTCGTGAGCTTGGAGACGACGATG
Organism: Candidatus Nanopelagicales bacterium; assembly: GCA_036510975.1. Classification (GTDB taxonomy): domain Bacteria; phylum Actinomycetota; class Actinomycetes; order S36-B12; family CAIYMF01; genus Longivirga. The sequence goes on along the minus strand of DATCCY010000076.1, from coordinate 7,144 downwards.
CGGTCCTGCTTGAGCAGGGTGTTCTCCATCGACTCGCTGGGCACGTAGAACGCCTGCGCGAGGAACGTGCGCACGAGCACCGACAGGATCAGCGCCACGCCGACGATGAGCAGCAGCTCGCGCCCGAGCGAGGTCTGCTTGGCGTCCCCCCGTCGTTCGGCGTCGCGCGACCCGGGGGTGGACGCCGCCGACATCAGGATCCCCCGGCGAGCGCGGGCTGGTCGAAGGTGTCCGGGATCGGCAGCAGGGTCGCGTGCCTGAACGGCCACACGACGGCGAACGCGCGCCCGATGACGCGATCGGTCGGGACGAAGCCGCCGCCGGGGTCGCCGAGGTGGGCGCGGGAGTCACTGCTCGCCGCGCGGTGGTCGCCCATCACCCACAGCTTGCCGTCGGGGACCGTGACGTCGAACCGGTCCTCGCTCGGCGAGTTCCCCGGGTAGAGGTAGGCCGCCTCGTCGAGGGGGGCGCCGTTGACCGTCACCCGGTTGGCGGAGTCGCAGCACACGACGTGGTCCCCGGCGACGCCGACGACGCGCTTGACGAAGTCGCGCTCGCTGGGCGGCGCGAACCCGAAGGTGCGACCGAACCAGTCGACGACCTTCCCCGCCGGATCGGTCGGCTCGACGATCGACACCTCGGGGGTGAAGGAGTCGACGCCGTTGAACACGACGACGTCGCCGCGCGCGATCGGCCGCAGGTGGTAGACGACCTTGTTGACCAGCACGCGGTCACCGATCTCGAGCGTCTTCTGCATCGAGCCGCTCGGGATGAAGAACGCCTGCACGAGGAACGTCTTCACGACGAACGCGAGTCCGAAGGCGATGAGCAGCAGGATCGGCAGCTCTTTCCAGAACGATCCCGTCCTCGTCGGCGCGGGTGCAGCGTGCGCGCCGCGGCCGGATCGCGGCCGCGGGGGCTCCGACTCCGGGCGCGTCGCGGCGACGTCCGTCTGGTCAACCATGGTGGGCCGAGCCTAACCGGAGACGGGGCACGAACAGCGAACGCCCGGGCCCCACGAGGGGTTCCCGGGCGATCGCCGTGCCGTAGCGAGGATCAGGACTTCGGCGCGTTGTCGCGCTTCTCCTTGATCTTGGCCTTCTTGCCGCGCAGGTCGCGCAGGTAGTACAGCTTGGCGCGGCGGACGTCGCCGCGGCTCACGAGCTCGATCTTCTCGACGATCGGCGTGTGCACCGGGAAGGTGCGCTCGACGCCGACGCCGAAGCTGACCTTGCGGACAGTGAACGTCTCGCGGACGCCGCCGCCCTGGCGGCGGATGACGACGCCCTGGAAGACCTGGATGCGCGAGCGGTTGCCCTCGACGACCTTGACGTGGACCTTGACGGTGTCGCCGGGTCGGAAGCTGGGGATGTCGCTCTTGAGCGACGCTGCATCGACGAAGTCGAGCGTGTTCATGTGAACTCCTCACGAACGCCACAGGCCGGACGCGGAATCAGGTGCTGACGGATGGTGCTCGCGGCCCCGAGGGGCGGTGACACCGCCTCCCCCCTGTGGCAGGGCTGGCGGTGCGAACCGGTCCAGTCTGCCATGGACGCCCGGCAGGGCCGAAATCGTGCGGGAGACGAGGGTCAGGCGAGCAGGTCGGGACGCCGCTGCGCCGTACGCTCGCGGGCCTGGTCGCGACGCCAGGCCGCGATCCTCCCGTGGTCGCCGGAGAGCAGGATCTCGGGCACCGCGAGGTCGCGCCACACCGGCGGTTTGGTGAACACCGGGCCTTCGAGCAGCGCTGCCATCTCCCCCGGTGCGAATGAGTCGTCGACGACGCTGTCAGGGTTGCCCAGTACCCCGGGCAGCAGTCGCGCTGTGGCCTCGACCATGACGAGCACCGCCGCCTCACCGCCCGCGAGCACGTAGTCGCCCACGCTGACCTCGTCGACCCGCATGCTCGTCGCGTAGTGCCGCGCAACGCGGGAGTCGATGCCCTCGTAGCGCCCGCAGGCGAAGACCAGCCAGTCGTCGGCGACGTACTCGTGGGCGACGTCCTGGGTGAACCGCCGGCCGCTCGGTGTCGGGATCACGAGTCGGGGCGTGCGCGCGGGGTCGGACGCGAGGATCGCGTCGAGCGCCTCGCCCCAGGGCTCCGGGCGCATGACCATGCCGGGGCCGCCGCCGTAGGGCGTGTCGTCGACCGTGCGGTGACGGTCATGGGTGTGCTCGCGCAGGTCTCGGACGCGCAGGTCGAGGCGCCCGGAGTCGACGGCCTTTCCGACCAGCGAGAGCCGCAGCGGTGCGAGGTAGTCGGGGAAGATCGAGACGACGTCGATGCGCACGGCTCAGCGCCCCTCGGGCTGCTCGTCCGGCTCGACGGACCCGCCCCGCGCCTCTGCCTCGTCGGTGTCGATGACCTCGTCGAGCTCGTCGAGGTTGAGCAGGCCGGGTGGCAGGTCGACGGTGATCCGGCCCGCGTCGACGTCGATCTCGGTGACGAGCTCGGCCACGAACGGCACGAGGACCTCGCGGCCGCCGTCGCGCTGCACCGACAGGAGATCCTGGCCGGGCAGGTGCACGACGTCACCGACGACGCCGATGACCTCGCAGGTGGCGACGTCGACGACGGCGAGCCCTCGCAGCTGGTGGTCGAAGAACTCCTCGGGGTCCTCGGGGACCTCGTCGTCGTCGACCTCCGCCGACAGGACGGCGCCCCGCAGCCCCTCGGCGCCCGTGCGGTCGTGGACGCCGGCCACGGACAGCAGCAGCCGCCCGCTGTGCCAGCGGGCGGCTGCGACGGTGATCGGGCCGAGCCGCGCGGGATCGGTCGCGAGGACCGATCCCGGCGCGAAGCGGACGTCGGGGGAGTCGGTGCGCACCTCGACGGTCACCTCACCACGGATCCCGTGGGGGCGGCCGATGCGTCCGACCACGACCTGCACGAAGGTCAGCGTTCTCCGAGGTCGAGGAAGTCCACGCGCACGCCCTTGCCGCCCGAGAGCGCGGACAGGACGGTGCGCAGAGCGGTCGCCGTACGACCTGACTTGCCGATGACCCGACCCATGTCGTCCGGGTGGACCCGGACCTCGAGGGTGCGACCGGGACCGCGCCTGTTGGCCCGGTCGCGGACCTCGACGTCGTCGGGGTTGTCGACGATGCCCTTGACCAGGTGCTCGAGAGCCTCCTCGAGCACGTCAGGCCTCGGTGCTCTCGGTGGCCTCGGCGGCAGGAGCCTCGTCGGCGACGACCTCGGCGGCAGCCTCGGTGACCTCAGCAGCCGGAGCCTCGGTTGCAGGGGCCTCAGCCACGGGTGCCTCGGCGACCTCAGCAGCGGGAGCCTCAGCAGCGGGGGCCTCGACGACGGCCTCGGTGGCCTCCACCTTGGCGGCCTTCTTCCTCGGGGTCGTCGCGTCCTTGGTCGGCTCGTTGGCCGCGTCGAGGGCAGCGGCCTCGAAGACCGACTTCTTGTCGACCTTGACCTCCGCCACGCGCAGCGTGCCCTCGGCACCCGGGAGGCCCTTGTACTTCTGCCAGTCGCCGGTGATCTTCAGCAGCACGGCCACGGCGTCGGTCGGCTGGGCGCCGACACCGAGCCAGTACTGGGCCCGCTCGGAGTCGATCTTGATCAGGCTCGGCTCCTCCTTGGGCTGGTAGAGGCCGATCTCCTCGATCGCGCGGCCGTCCCGCTTGGTGCGGGCGTCGGCGACGACGACGCGGTACTGGGCGTTGCGCATCTTGCCCATGCGCTTGAGCTTGATCTTGACAGCCACGGGGCCGTTGTCTCCTGACATCAGTGATGGGATCGCCCGAACGACGGTGGGGCCGTCGACGTGCGGATCCCTGGATTTCCGATCGCGCCGGCCGGTCAGAGGGCCGCCGAGGCGTCGGGATCAACCCCCCTATCGTGCCAGACCGACCACCGAGCACGAAATCGCGTGCCCGGGACGCCCAAGATCACGACTTGTGGACGCCTCGAGCGAAGAAACTGGTGGCGCTTGATCGTCCCTAAGGGACGATCAAGACCAGTTTCGGGCGTGGGGGGTCAGGGGCCGAGGAGGCCTTTGAACTCGGGGGGGAGCTCTGCTAGCTGCTTCTCGAGGGCAGCGGCGTCGAGACCGCCGGCTCCCAGGGCGCGGAGGTCGGGGGGGCCGGTTCCGGAACCGGCACCCGGTCCGGTTCCCGCGCCCGCCCCGACCGGGGGTGCGGTGGGTTCCTGGGCGCGCTTGGCGGGGTTGCCGCTGCGCTTGGCGCCCTTGCCGGACTTCGCCTGCGGCTTCTGCTTGGCCTTGGCCCGCTTGCCGCCACCCATGCCGGGCATGCCCGGCATCCCGGGCATGCCGCCGCCCGCGCGCATCTGCTTCATCATCTTCTGGGCGTCGACGAAGCGGTCGACGAGCTGGTTGACGGCGGAGACCTCGACGCCGGCACCGCGGGCGATGCGCGCTCGTCGCGAGCCGTTGAGCAGCGTGTGGTCGGCACGCTCCGCCGGCGTCATCGACCGGATGATCGCCGCGACCCGGTCGAGCTCACGGTCGTCGAGGGAGTCGAGCTGGGCCTTCATCTCGCCCATGCCGGGGAGCATGCCGAGCAGCTTGGTCAGGGAGCCCATCTTCTTGAGGCTCATCATCTGCTCGAGGAAGTCCTCGAGGGTGAAGTCGTCGCCCTTCGCGAGCTTGCCGGCCATCCGCTCGGCCTGCTCGGAGTCGAACGCCTTCTCGGCCTGCTCGATGAGGGTGAGGACGTCGCCCATGTCGAGGATGCGCGAGGCCATCCGGTCGGGGTGGAAGGTCTCGAGGTCGGTGACCTTCTCCCCCACCGAGGCGAACAGGATCGGCTTGCCCGTGACCGTCACGACGGACAGCGCGGCGCCGCCGCGGGCGTCTCCGTCGAGCTTGGCGAGCACGACCCCGTCGATGCCGACGGACTCGTCGAAGGCCACGGCGGTCTGGACGGCGTCCTGGCCGATCATGGCGTCGACGACGAGCAGGGTCTCGTCGGGCTGCACGGCGTCGCGCACCCGCTTGAGCTGGTCCATCAGGTCGGCGTCGATCGCGAGACGACCTGCGGTGTCGACGATGACGACGTCGTAGAGCTTGGTGCGGGCGAGCTCGACTCCGGACCGTGCCACGGCGACCGGGTCGCCGACGCCGTTGCCCGGCTCGGGCGCGTGGACGGCGACGCCGGCGCGCTCGGCGACGACGCTGAGCTGGTCGACGGCGTTGGGGCGCTGCAGGTCGGCCGCGACCAGCAGCGGCGTGTGGCCGCCGTCCTTGAGATGGCGGGCGAGCTTCCCGGCCAGCGTGGTCTTGCCCGCGCCCTGGAGGCCCGCGAGCAGGATCACCGTCGGCGGCGTCTTGGCCAGGCGCAGCCGACGCGTCTCGCCGCCGAGGATGCCGACGAGCTCGTCGTGGACGATCTTCACGACCTGCTGCGCCGGGTTCAGCGCCTTGCTGACCTCCTCGCCCAGCGCCCGCTCGCGCACCCGCGCGGTGAACTCGCGCACGACCGGGAGCGCGACGTCGGCCTCCAGCAGAGCCGTCCGGATCTCGCGGACCGTCGCGTCGACGTCGGCCTCGGACAGGCGACCCTTGCCGCGCAGGTTCTTGAACGTGGCGGCCAGGCGGTCGGACAGCGAGGTGAACAACGAACGTCCCGTCGGTCGAGGGTGGCGCATCGGGTGCAGCGGGTGCAGCGGGTGCGCCAGGGCGCGAGCCGGTCCCGGACCGGCGTACCCCAGGGTAACGGGGGCGGTCGGGCGCGGTCCTCACCCGGGCGAGGCGCCGGCCGCCGCGCCGGGTCGACGCCGAGCCGCTCGCCGTCCACGCCGCGCCGACCCGCGCGGACGACCACCCTCGGTCAGGTCGAGGACAGGGCTCCGAGGACCGTCACGGACACGGTGGCGGCGCGGGCGTCGGAGAGCGGGGCGCCGTCGCGGTCCACGAGGTAGAAGACGTCGACGACCTCGGAGCCGAGCGTGGCGACCCGGGCCGCCGTGATGGTGACGTCGGCCGCGGCGATCGCGCGGGTGACCCGGTGCAGCAGCGCCTGGGCGTCGTGCGCGCGCACCTCGAGGACGGTCGCGCGCTCGCTCGCACCCGGCACGATGCTCACCCGCGGAGCCGCGGTGCCCTGCGGGGCGGGGTAGGCCTGCTCCCGTGCGTCGAGGCGCGCCGCGACGTCGAGCGAACCCGCGAGCGCGCGCGCGACGTCCTCGCGCAGCCTCTCCTCGGGCGGCGGGTCGCCGTAAGCCGGAGTCACGGTCCAGACCTGCACGGCCCGCCGGGCGCCGTCGGGCGCCGTGACGGTGTCGATCTGCGCCCCGCGCACCGCGAGCCGGTGCAGCGACAGCACACCTGCCACGGTCGCGAGCAGTCCGGTGCGGTCCGGCGCGGCAACGGTGACGCTGGAGACGCCGGCCCCGGTGTCCTCGTCGAGCAGCACGACGACGCCGTCCGCGGACGTCGCCCGCACCGCCTCGGCCAGGCGTCGCTGGGCGCTCGTGGTCCGGGGGTCTTGGAGTCGCGGTCGACCGGCCAGCACCGCGCGGGTGCGCAGGACCAGCTCGTCGATGAGGCTCTTCTTCCACTCGCTCCACGCGGCCGGGCCGGTCGCCGCGGCATCGGCCTCGGTGAGCGCGTGCAGCAGGTCGAGGGTGTCCTGGTCCCCGACGGCCGCGGCGACGGCGGCCACCGTCGCGGGGTCGTCGAGGTCCCGACGGGTCGCCGTCTCCGGCAGCAGCAGATGGTGGCGGACGAGCGCCACGAGGACGTCGGAGTCCTCGGGCGAGAACCCCAGCCGCGGCGCGAGCACCTGGACGAGGGCGACGCCGTTGTCGGTGTGGTCCCCGGGGCGTCCCTTCCCGAGGTCGTGGAGCAGGGCGCCGACGAGCAGCAGGTCGGGCCGACCCACCCGTCGGGTGTGAGCGGCCGCCTGGACAGCCGTCTCCACGAGGTGGCGGTCGACGGTGAAGCGGTGGACGGGGTTGTGCTGCGGTGCGCTGCGCACGACCGACCACTCGGGGATCAGCCGGCTCCACAGGTCGCTCTGGTCGAGCGCCTCCCAGACGGGCACCGCCGGCCGGCCCGCGCCGAGCAGCGACACCAGCGCGTCGCGCGCCGGCACCGGCCAGGGCGTGGGCAGCGACGCGGAGTCCTTGGCCAGCCGCTCGACGGCGTGCGGCGCGAGCCGCAGCCCC
>DATCCY010000075.1:0-29710 GCA_036510975.1 Candidatus Nanopelagicales bacterium | reverse complement strand
AGCGCATCGATGCCGGCAGCCACCGACGCGTAGAGGTTGGCGTGGCTCGAACCCACGAGCCGCACCGTGGACGTGGAGCAGTTCTGCTCGTGATCGGCGTGCAGGATGAGCAGCAGGTCGAGTGCCTTCGACAGCACCGGGTTGACCTCGTACTCCTCAGCAGGCACGCCGAAGGTCATGCGCAGGAAGTTGTCGTTGAGGCTCAAGGAGTTGTCGGGGTAGAGATAGGGCTGGCCCACCGACTTCTTGTACGCGTAGGCAGCGATGGTCGGCACCTTGGCGAGCAGCCGGATGGTCGAGAGGTCGACCTGGGCCTCGTCGAACGGGTCGAGCGAGTCCTGGTAGAACGTCGACAGCGCCGACACGGCGCTCGAGAGCACCGGCATCGGGTGCGCGTCGCGCGGGAAGCCGTCGAAGAACCGGCGCAGGTCCTCGTGCAGCATCGTGTGCCGCTTGACCCGCGACTCGAACTCGGCGAGCTCGGTCACCGTCGGCAGCGAGCCGTAGATCAGCAGGTACGACACCTCGAGGAAGCTCGACTGCTTCGCGAGCTGCTCGATCGGGTAGCCGCGGTAGCGCAGGATGCCCGCGTCGCCGTCGATGAAGGTGATGGCCGACGTGCACGCGGCCGTGTTCGTGAAGCCGCCGTCGAGGGTGACGGCTCCGGTGGACTTCAGCAACGAGGAGACGTCGAACCCGTCGTTGCCGTCGGTCGCGGGCACTCGCGCCAGGGGGAGCTCTCCCCCGGGGTAGGTCAAGGTCACGTCCGACACGTCGGCCTCCGCAGCGCTCATCGTCGACGTGCAGGCGGATGCTCGCCCGACGCCCGATGACCGAACGGTACCCACCGGTCGCACCCGTGTCCCCCGACGGTCACAAGCGTGACGGGGACCACAAGGCCGGTCGGGCGACGAGCCGCCGACCCACCGACGGCGGGCCTCAGGCGACCCGGGCCAGGCGGCGCACGGCAGTGGCGATGCGCTCGTCGGTCGCGGTGAGGGCCACCCGCACGTGCCGGGAACCGGCGACGCCGTAGAACTCGCCGGGCGCCACCAGGATGCCGAGCTCGGCGAGCCGGCCGACGGTGTCCCAGCACGGTTCCCCGCGCGAGGCCCACAGGTAGAGGCCCGCCTCGGAGTGCTCGATCGACAGGCCCGCGTCGAGCAGGGCCGAGAGCAGGTGGTCCCGGCGCCGCGCGTAGCGGTGCCGCTGCTCGGCGACGTGCAGGTCGTCGCCGAGGGCCGCCGTCGCCGCCGCCTGCACCGGCGCCGGCACCATGAGCCCCAGGTGCTTGCGCGCCTCGAGCAGCGACCGCACGATCTCGCCGTCGCCGAGGACGAGGCCCGCGCGGTAGCCCGCGAGGTTGGACCGCTTCGACAGCGAGTGGACCGCGAGCAGGTTCGCGTGGGAGCCGCCGCTGACCCGCTCGTCGAGGATCGACACCGGCGCCGCGTCCCAGGCCAGCTCGAAGTAGCACTCGTCGCTCACCACGACGGCCTCGCGCTCACGGGCCCACGCCACGACCTTCGCCAGGTGCTCGACCGGCAGGACCCGGCCCGTGGGGTTGCTCGGCGAGTTGACCCACACGAGCGAGACCCGCTGCGGGCCGAGCGCGTGGGTGGAGTCCGAGACGACGACCTCGCAGCCGGCGACGCGAGCGCCCACGTCGTAGGTGGGGTAGGCCAGCTCCGGGATGACGACGGTGTCGCCGGCGCCGAGGCCGAGCAGGGTCGGGAGCAGCGCCACGAGCTCCTTGGACCCGACCGTGGGCAGGATCGCATCGGGGTCGACCGACGCGCGCAGGGTGCGGGCCGCCCAGCCGCTGGCCGCCTCCCGCAGCGCCGCGGTACCGGCGGTGAGCGGGTATCCGGGCGAGTCGGCCGCCGACGCGAGAGCGTCCTGCACCACCGCGGGGACGGGATCGACGGGCGTCCCCACCGACAGGTCGACGATCCCGTCGGGATGCGCGGCCGCGATCGCCTTGTACGGCGCGAGCAGGTCCCACGGGAAGTCCGGCAGCCGGTCGGCCAGTCGCGTCATGCCTGCCTCGCTTCGGTCACGACGACGCGCCGCCACCACGGTGGGCGACGGCGCGTCATGGTCAGGTCGGGACGACGGTCAGTGACCCTCGTGCTCCTGCGGCTCGAGGCTGACGACGATCGCGGCGTCCTTGGCGATGAGGCCGTGCTTCGCGGCGCCGCCCGGCGAGCCGAGCTCGTCGAAGAACTCCGCGTTGGCCGCGGTGTAGTCCACCCACTGGGTCGGGACGTCGTCCTCGTAGAAGATCGCCTCGACGGGGCAGACGGGCTCGCAGGCGCCGCAGTCGACGCACTCGTCGGGGTGGATGTAGAGCATCCGCTCGCCCTCGTAGATGCAGTCGACGGGGCACTCCTCGACGCACGCCTTGTCCTTGAGGTCGACACAAGGCTGAGCGATGACGTAGGTCACGGACGGATCCTCCCGATCCCGGAGCTGTCAGGTGGTCGTCGGCACCGTCCCGGGGACGGGGCCGATGGCGACACCGTAGCGTCGCACGGCCGTGCCGGGTGTCGCGACCCGGCCTCCAGGCGCGTGGGAGTGTGGGGATCGTGTCGTCCCGCGAGGATCCCGCACCCGCCGCGGGCCCGGCCGCGCGGCTCGCCGTGCGGCTCTCCCCGGCCGATGTGGGGCGCCGCGTGACCGTCCGGCACCGGCTCAGCGACGGGGTGCTCACCGACGTCGTGGGCACCCTGGCGACCTGGGAGGGCGGGTGGGACGGACGTCTCGAGGTCGAGCGGCGCGACGGGTCCCTCGTCCCGGTGGCCGCCGACGCGGTCGCGGCCGCGAAGGTCGTGCCGCCGGAGCTCTCGGCCGAGGCGATGCAGGTCGCGGCGCAGGCCGGCTGGCCGCCCGACGAGACGGCGCTGCTCGGCGGGTGGACGCTGCGCGCCTCGGGCGGCCTCACCGGTCGGACCGACTCGGTCCGCGTCGCCGGCCGCCCCGGCGTACCGCTCGCCGAGGCTCTCCAGCGGGTCGAGCGCTGGTACGCCGACCGGGGCCTGCCCCCGCTCGTGCAGGTGCCGGTGCCGTCGGCGTACGACGCCGGGCTGGCCGCTCAGGGCTGGGAGGTGGTGCGCCGCACGGTCCTGCTCACGGCCGCGACGGCCGACCTCCGGCGTCGGGCCACGGCGATCCCGGGCCTGGAGGTCCTGCGCTCCACGGTGCCCTCACGGGAGTGGCTCGCGCTCGTGGAGCCCGACGTCGACCCCCACGAGCTCACCCGGATCCTGGTGCGCCCGCCCGAGGTGGTGTTCGTGTCCGCCCGCGACCGCGCCACCGGGGCGCTGCTCGGCACCGGGCGGGCGAGCGCGACCGGATCGGCCGCGGGCCGCTGGGCGGGCGTCACGAGCCTCCTGACCGCGCCCCCGGCACGACGACGGGGCGTGGCCCGCGCCGTGATGGCCGAGCTCGCGGCGTGGGCGGAGGAGAACCGCTGCCCGCGCACCTACCTGCAGGTGCTCGAGGCCAACGAGGCGGCGCACGGCCTCTACGACGCGCTCGGGTTCCACGTGCATCACGCCTACGAGTACCGCGCACCCGTGCGGGTCGCGGTGCCGGTCTCGGCGACGGCCGCGCCGCCGTGACACGCCGGGCGCCGTGACTCGCGATCGGGCCCGGGATCGCGCACTATCGGCACTGTGAGTGCTGGGTCGCGCGAGCGCTTCGCCGAGGTGGTCCGGGCCGGCGGTGCCGCCGGCGACCCGGACGACGTCCGGCTCGACCTCGCGCTGCTCCTGCTCTCCGCCGAGGCGATGCCCGACGACGAGGTCGCCGGTGACAGGCTCGACGCTCTCCTCGCCCGTGGCCTCGGCGAGCTCGACGCGCTCGCCGCGGACGTGCCGCAGGACGGCCGGGACGACCTCCGGCTGCGCACCGTGCTCGGCGGTTTCGCGGGCACGTCGTCGGACTACGCGCACCTCGAGTCGAGCCTGCTGCCCGACGTCCTGCGCCGCCGGCGCGGCCTGCCGATCCTGCTGTCGACGGTGTGGACCGAGGTCGCCCGCCGCGCCGGGGTCCCGGCGTACGGCGTCGGCATCCCCGGGCACTTCGTCGTCGGTGTCGGCGACCCGGACGGCACCCGCGTGCTCGTGGACCCCTTCACCGGCGGGCGGCTGCTGCCCTACGACCGGGCCCGGGACATCGCCGCGGAGACCGGTCGGTCGCTGCGTCCCGAGCACCTGCGTCCGCACGATCCCATCGACACCATCGACCGTGTGCTTGGCAACATCCGTGGTTGGGCCTCGACGCCCGAGCGCGCGCGGCACCGGGTATGGGCGGCCGAGCTCGGGCTGGTGCTCCCCCGTCACGACCTCGGCCTGCGCCGGGAGTACGGCGAGGCGCTCATCGCGGTCGGGCGCTACGTGGAGGCCTCGCGCGTGCTCGAGGAGTACGCCGAGACGGTGGCCGGCCCGATGCCGCTCGAGGCCGAGCACGCGCGCCGGATCGCCCGCCAGGCGCGGGCGCGGCTGAACTGAGCGTCGGGCGGCCGTCTTGCCATTGGGCACGATCTGTCCCGATCCTCGGGACTGCTCCATCATCGGAGCATGACCCAGGACACCCCGGGCGCCGGTGGCTGGGACGCGGCCGGCTACGACGCGTCCTTCTCCTTCGTCACCGCCTACGGCGCCCCGCTCCTCGACCTGCTCGACGCCCGGCCCGGGGAGCGCGTCCTCGACGTGGGGTGCGGCACCGGCCATCAGGCGGCCGCCCTGGCCGAGCGGGGAGTCGAGGTGGTCGGGGTCGACTCGGACGCCGCCATGCTCGATCTCGCGCGCACGCAGCACCCGGGTCTCGTCGTGGCCCAGGTCGACGCCCAGGACGGCGTCGCCCTCATGGCCGCCGTCGGAGCCGGGTCGTTCGACGCGGTCCTGTCCAACGCGGCGTTGCACTGGATGACGCGCCAGGACGACGTCGTCGCTGCGCTGGGCGCCGTGCTGCGCCCCGGCGGACGCCTCGTCGTCGAGATGGGTGGCGCGGGCAACGTCGCGCGGATCACCGCCGCGCTGCGGGCGGCACGCGCCGAGGTCGGGCTCGACCCCGACCTGCCGACGTCGTGGACCTTCCCCTCGCCCGGCGAGCAGGCCGCTCGCCTCGAGCGACACGGGTTCGTCGTCCGCCTCGTCCAGCTCTACGACCGCACGACGCCGCTGGAGCCCGGAAGCACGGCCGCGGACTGGGCGCGCATGTTCGGTGCCGCTCTCGTCGACGACGTCCCCCGCACGTCGCGGTTGTCCTTCGACCACGCGGTCGACGCGCACGCGCGCGACCTCGGACTCGACCGCCGGCCCGACGGTGAACCAGGGTGGTGGATCGACTACGTCCGGCTGCGCTTCCTCGCCGCACGACGATGACCTGAGGGCACCGTCAGGCGCTGGCGCCCACGAGGTCGCCGCTGCCGACCGTGACGAGCTCCGGCAGGTGGACCGTCACCGTGGTGCCGCCCGTGGGGCTCGACTCCACGTCGAGCCGCCCGCCGTGCGCGGCCACGATGGCGGCGACGATGGACAGCCCGAGGCCGCTGCCACCGCCGTGCCTGCGGGTCCGCGAGGGGTCGCCCCGGAAGAAGCGCTCGGTGGCGTGCGCCGCGTCCTCGGCGGACATCCCGGGGCCGTGGTCGCGCACGACCAGGACCGCGCCGTCGGTGTCGGTCGAGGCGGTCACCTCGACCGGAGAGCCCTCGGCCGTGTGGACCCGCGCGTTGGCGAGCAGGTTGTCGACGACCTGGCGCAGCCGCGCGGCGTCGCCGACGACCACCAGCGACTCGGGCACCGTGACTGTGACGACCCGGTCGGGCGCCGCCACCTGCAGCGCCGCCGCAGCGGCGTCGACGATCTCGACGACGTCGACCGTGCGACGGTCCAGGGGGCGCTGCTGGTCCAGGCGCGCGAGCAGCAGCAGGTCGTCGACGAGCACGCCCATCCGCACCGCCTCCGCCTCGATGCGGGTGACGGCCGCGCGGCGCTGCTCCTCGTCGGTGATCGCACCCGAGCGCGAGAGCTCGGCGTAGCCGCGGATCGAGGTGAGCGGCGTGCGCAGCTCGTGGCTGGCGTCCGCGACGAAGCGGCGCAGCCGGTCCTCGCTCTCCTCGCGCTCGTGGAACGCCGTCTCGATCTGGCCCAGCATCCCGTTGAGCGACGCCGACAGCCGGCCGATCTCGGTGCCCTCGGGCATGTCCGGGACGCGCTGGGAGAGGTCGCCCGCGGCGATGTGCTCAGCGGTCTGCTCGACCTGCTCGAGGGGACGCAGACCGAGGCGGATGACGATCCCGGAGAGCAGGCCGACGAGGCCGAGGGTCAGCGCGCCGACCGCGAGGGCCGCGAGGGCCGCGCGCTGGACCGTGGCGTCGATGGACTCCGTCGAGATCGCCACGACGACGCTGCCCGACCCGTCGGCGAGCGGGGTGGCCACCGCGCGGTAGTGGTAGCCGGAGTCGTCCACGCCGCTGACGTCGAACGGGGCCCCGTTCGTCGCCACGACCGCGGCGAGGGTGAGTCCCGCGACGTCGGGGGTCGGGGCGGTCGAGACCTGCGAGCCGCGCACCTGGTCCTCGACCACGCCCGAGGCCGACAGCCGGGTGACGACGAACGGGCTCGGCAGCACACGACCCTGGCCCGGTGCCGGGCCGGTCCCGGACGCAGGCGGCTGCGGGAGGGCGCCGTCGGCGAAGCGCTGGGAGCCCGCGAGCTGGTGATCGACCTGACCGACCAGGTAGTTGCGCAGCAGCAGCGTCCCGACGGTCGCGGAGACGGCGAGACCCAGGGCCGTGAGCAGCAGGACGCCGACCGCCAGTCGGGTGCGCAGCGAGGCGCCGCGGTTCATGCCGCGGACCCCGTCGGGCTGCGCAGCGAGTAGCCGACACCGCGGACGGTGCGGATCAGCGAGACGTCGAAGGGCGCGTCGACCTTGCGCCTCAGGTAGGAGATGTAGGACTCCACGACCGCTCCGTCGCCGCCGAAGTCGTAGTGCCACACGTGGTCGAGGATCTGCGCCTTGGAGACCACCCGGCCGGAGTTGAGCATGAGGTAGCGCATGAGCGAGAACTCGGTCGGGGTGAGGTCGATCGCAACCCCGGCCCGGCTCACCTCGTGGGCGTCCTCGTCGAGCACGAGGTCGTCGTAGCGCAGCAGCCCGTCGTCCGCCGGCAGCGTCGACGCCCGACGCCGCAGCAGCGCTCGGACCCGGGCGACGACCTCCTCGAGGCTGAAGGGCTTCGTGACGTAGTCGTCGCCGCCGATGGTCAGGCCGGCAACCTTGTCCTCGACGGCGTCGCGCGCGGTGAGGAAGAGCACCGGCGTCTCCCGGCCGTCGGCCCGCATCCGTCGGGTGACCTCGAAGCCGTCGACGCCAGGCATCATCACGTCGAGGACGAGCAGGTCGGGCTTCCACTCGCGCACCGAGGTGAGGGCCTCGAGGCCGGAGCCGGCGGTGCGGACGTCGAAGCCCACGAAGCGCAGCCCGGTCGAGAGCAGGTCGGCGATGTAGGGCTCGTCGTCGACGACGAGCACACGAGCCTCGGACGCGGATCGGTCGGTCATGCCCTCAGTGGAGCGCGCGTTCCTGTGAACTTCCTGGGAGGCACCTGACAGCCGGCGACGGACCGGTTCAGGACGTCGTGGGCGAGGGGCTCGGCTTGGCGGGCTTGGCGGAGGTGGCGGGCTTGGCCGAGGTGCTCGGCGGGGCAACCGCGCCGGTCGCGCCGGACGCGCCGGTGGCACCGGTGGCACCGCCGGTGACCGTCGCCGGGTCGGCGTGGCAGACCACCGACGGGCTCGGGCGGTAGTGGGTGGTGATCTTCTCGCGCTTGACCTCCTTGCCGCCCTTGACGAAGACGCGGAAGACGTCGATCGAGAAGCCCTCGCCGCCCGTCTGCGCGTGGCAGGTCGGGGTCGTGTCGTACTGGATCCCGCCGGCGGGCGTGACGTCGTAGCGCGGGCCCGAGACGGCCGTCACCGAGTCGTAGGCCTTCGTGCCCCACATCTGCACGGTGATCGACGTGTTCTTCATGATCGTCGTGATGAAGACGGCGTGCGGCGTGTCGTTCTTGAAGCTCATGTCGAACGAGCCCCACGCGACCGTGGCCTCGAGGCCCGCGCGGTAGCGCGAGATCCAGATCGAGTGGGCCTGGGTGGAGATGCGCCGCAGCCCGGCGTAGAAGGCCGCGGTCCAGGTGGCCGTCGCCGAGGTGGAGACGCCGCCGCCGAGGTCCTCCTTGAAGACTCCACCGGGTCCGATCACGAAGCCCTTGGTGTAGCCGTTGGCCGTGGTCCGCTCGCCGAGGGTCTTGTTGAGCGAGAAGGTCTGACCGGGCAGCAGCAGCGTCCCGTTGATGGAGCGGGCGGCCTGCCCGATGTTCTGCACCCGGTAGGCGGCGTAGGGGAAGTGCTGGGTGAACGAGGACATCAGCTCGGCGACGCCGAGGGCCTTGGCCTGCTCCGTGGTGAGCTTGGGGTCGATGGTGCCGATCTCCGCGTCGATGCTGCGCGTGCTGCCGTCGCCCGTGGTGAGCGCTGCGAGCACGTCCTTGGAGAGCAGGTCGGCGTTGACGCCCTTCCCGACCTTCGACGCGACGACGACGGGCCGGCCGCGCACGATCGTGAAGCCGGCGTCATTGCCCGGAGTCTCGACCGACGCGATGGTGGGCGCGATCGAGGAGCGCAGGACGTCGCCGTCGAGCGACGGCACGAGCTCGCCACCGTTGGCGGCGAAGTGCAGCGCCTCCCCCATCGTCGCGGCGGGGATGGTGGCCGTGAGGCCGTCGACCCGCACGGTGAACGGGCTCGAGACGGCGCTCTGCGCGATGACGAGCGCCTTGTGCGCGGCGTCGTCGGAGACGGTCGGCGCCGCCTCGACGACCGGCAGCGTGACCGGGTCGGACGAGACGAGGTAGGCGGCGGTGAGCGCCGATGCGGCAGCGGCCTGGTCGAGGACCTTGCCGGAGCTGCCGGGGTTGAGCGAGGCGGTGGTGCCCTTCACCTCGACCACCGGCTCGACCGCCGGGCTGTCGGAGTCGGCGGCGAGGGCCTTCACCGCCGCCGCCAGCTTGGCGTCGTCGACCGACACCACCGGGTCGAGGACCGGCCCGCCGGTGAACGAGCGGAGCAGGGTCACCGGGTTCCAGATGCGGCCGGCGAGCCCCTCGACGGTGGCGGTGGCGTCGAAGCCGAGACCGGCGTCCTTCGGCGCGACGGACACGTGGTCGGTGCCGATCTGGGCGTCGATCGCGGCCTGGGAGCGCGTCGCCAGGGCCGAGCGCAGGGTGCCGACCGCCTCGGCCTCGCTCTGCCCGCCGACGTCGACACCGAGCACCGTGGTGCCCCGTGGGAGCCCGTCGCCGGTCGTGGCCACGAGCCCGAGGTAGACCGCGGCGAGCGCGCCCACGAGCATCGCGCCCACGAGCAGGCCGCGACGTCGCGGCGGACGGCTCGCCTCGGCGAGGTCCTCGGCCAGCGAGGTCGGGGGGGTCGTCGTCACGGGAGGGTCCTCGGGCGCGCATGGCCCGCGGGGACGTGGCACGTCGTCGTGACTCGCCGGCCGCGGGCACGGACGGGGTGGGTCCAGGTTACGGGGGTCCGCGGCAGGGCGCGAAATCCGCGACGACCCTGGCGTGGCGGAGTTCCGCAGCGGCTCACGAACTCGTCTCGGGGCCCTCCACGAGACTGCGGTAGCGGCTGTGGAAGTAGATCAGCGGGTCACCGTCGGGTCGCGGTGTCCGCATCCCCAGCACCTCGCCCACCACGACGTCGTGGTCGCCGGCGGGGTGGACGGCCACCGTGCGGCACTCGAGCACCGCGAGCGCCCCGTCGAGCAGCAGGGATCCGGTGAGGTCCGACCGGGTCGTCGCCGTCGAGTCGAACTGCCCCACCAGCGGGCGGCCGCGGGTGGCGAACCAGCTCGCCCTGCCCCGCTGGCCCGCCTCCAGGACGCTGACCGCCCAGCGCTCCGCGTGGCTGATCGCCTCGTGGAAGCGCGAGTCGTTCTCCACGCAGACGAGGACGAGCGCCGGGTCGAGGGAGACCGACGCGAACGCGTTCGCGGTCATCGCGTGGTCGAAGCCGTCCTGCACGCAGGTGACGAGGACGACGCCCGTGGCGAAGCGCGACATCACCGCGCGGAACTCGTCCGCCGCGACCCGGACCTGCTCGGGCGCCGCATCCGTCATGCGGGTGACCCTACGTCCCGTCGGTCCCGGTCACCCGCCGGGCTTCTGGCGCGCGAGCGGTCAGACCCGCGCGCCGGACAGTCGGGCGTGGTCGATCACGACCGCGGCCGGAGGTGCGACCAGCCGGAGGGTCGTCAGCGCCGACTCGCCGAACGCGTTGGCCGTGCCGCTGGACAGGGCGAGCAGGCCGAGCAGGCGACCGCCGGCCCGCAGGGGCATCGAGAGGAAGGTCGCCATGCCCGGGTTCTCCACGCCGTCCGGGTCGGCGGCGCCGAGGCGCCCCTGGGCGTCGGCCAGCATGGGCGAGAGCTCGGCCGTCTCGGTCGCACCACCGGTCGCCTGGTCGGTGGCCTCCGCGACGGCGTCGAGGAACTCGCGGTACTGACGGTCGGTGACCTCGCGGGCGACCGAGACGTAGGTGGCCTCGGGGGCGACGCCGTCGGAGTCCAGCAGCATGACGCCGACCAGGTCGCAGTCGACGATGTTCTCCATCGACTCCAGGACGGCCGCGACGGTCTCCTCGAAGCCGTGGACGTCGGCCGCGATGGTCGTGACGTCCTGGGTCACGGATGCCTCGAACAGGTTGCGGTCCAGGAGGTCGCAGACGCGGCCGAGCACGTCGTCGCTGGAGAGCTCGAGCGGGTCACCCTTGAGCGGAGCGCGCCCCCCACGGGCGCGCTCCGCGGCCTGCAGCGCCGCTGTCACGGCGTCGACGAGCTCGGGCGCCTCGAAGTCCTTCGTGAGGAACCGCTCGGCACCGGCGCGGGCGCCCCAGTACCGGTCGCTCGCCGCGTTGAGCGAGGTCAGGAAGAGGACCGGCAGGTCCGCCGTCTGCCAGTCGTCCTTGAGCAGGCGGGCAGCCACGTAGCCGGAGACGCGTGGCATCTGCACGTCGAGGACGACCACGTCCGGCATCGTGCGGAAGACGGCCTGCACCGCCTCGACGCCGTCCTCGGCGAGGACGACGTCGAAGCCGGCGGAGGACAGCACGCCGCTGACGATGCGACGCATGGTCGGGCTGTCGTCGGCGACGACGACGGTCACCCTGGTCTCGGTCATCTGGTCCTCCGGGTCGTGACGTGCGTTCCGAGCTGCGTGGGGGCGTGGGTCAACGGCCGACGAGGCGTCGGACGGTGTTCACGAGGGCGTGCTGGTCGAACTCGCTCTTGAGCAGGTAGGCGTCCGCGCCGGCATCCATGCCCGCGCGCTTGTCCGCGTCGTCGCCGCGCGAGGTCATGATCACGACGGGGACGTTCTCCCAGCCGCGCGTGCGGCGGATGGTCCGGGTGAGGGTGAAGCCGTCCATGCCCGGCATCTCGACGTCGGACAGGACGAGGTCCACCGGTGTCTGCTGCAGCCGGCCCGCGCCGTCGAGCCCGTCGACGGCCGTGACGACGTCGTAGCCGGCGCCCTCGAGGATGGTGCGCTGCAGCTCGCGGACGCCGATCGAGTCCTCGACCACGAGCACGCGCGGGCGCCCCTCGCCGGGCGCGCGCCTGGTGTCCCGGCCCGGTCCGTCGTCCTCGGGCTCGAGCTCGGCCAGGTGCGCGACGGGCGGTGCGGCGGCCCAACGGCCGGCGAGCTCGCGCAGGTCGACCAGGATCAGCACGGAACCGTCGTCGTCGATCGTCGCGCCCGAGGTGCCGGGGACGGCTCCCAGGAACTCGCCGAGCGGCTTGACGACGACCTCGCGCTCGCCCTCGACCTCGTCGACGGACCAGGCGAGCGGCTCGCCGGTGAGCCTCGCCAGCACGAGGGCCCGTGGAGATCGGGCACCGCTGACGCCGAGCACGTCCCCGAGGTCGGCGAGCGGGACCTGGTCGTCGTGGCGCGACACGACGAGCGAGCCGGCGATCTCGTGCACCTCGGCGTCGGACATCGCCATCGTCTCGACCACGCCTGCGAGCGGGACGGCGTAGCGCTCCGGCCCGATGCGGACGACCAGGCAGCGCACGACCCCGAGGGTCACCGGCAGGGTCAGCACGAACCGCGTGCCCGAGCCCGGCGAGTTGACGACGTCGACGGAGCCTCCGAGCCCCTCGACGGCGGTGCGCACCACATCGAGCCCGACGCCGCGGCCGGACGTCTCGGTCACGTCGGTGCGGGTGGAGAAGCCGGGCTCGAAGAGCAGCCGGTGCAGCGCCGGCCCGCTCGCGGTGGAGTCGGCGGGGAGCAGGCCACGACGGGTCGCGGCCGACCGCAGCGCGGCGTCGTCGATGCCCCAGCCGTCGTCGGCGACCTCGACCACGACCGTCGACCCCGCCTGCCTGGCGCTGACGGTGACCGTGGCCCGCCGCCGCTTGCCGGCGGCCATGCGCTCCTCGGGCAGCTCGCACCCGTGGTCGACGGCGTTGGTGACGAGGTGGCGCAGGGCGTCGGCGACACCGTCGAGGACGCGCACGTCGAGCTCGACGTCGACGCCGACCGTCTCCAGCGCGACGTCCTTGCCGCTCGACGTCGCGATCTCGCGGACGAGCGCGGGGAACCCCGCGACGACCCGGCGCACCGGCACCATCGCCAGCCCCATCGCACCGTCGCGGACCCGGGCCAGCCGTGCGGTCGCGTCCTCGCTGCGGGCGCGCAGGTCCCGCGTCGCGGCCTGCAGCCGGTCGGCGACGGCGACCATCGCGGTGGCGGTGTCGGACACCTCCGACGGCCCGGCTCCCCGCAGCAGTGCCTGGCGCAGGCCGCGCACCAGCTCCTGGTGCTCGACCAGGAGAGCGGTCGTGCCCTGCACCTGCCGCTCGATGCGACGGACCTCCAGCTCGGCCTCGCCGACGACGTCGAGCAGCCCGTGCACGCGACGTGTCGGCACCCGCACGTGGTCTCCCGCGCGCGACGCCGTCCCTCCGGTCGTGAGGTCGTCGACGGCGTCGGAGTCCTGCTCCACCGGCGCCGCGACGGCGACGGCGAGCAGGCGAGGGACGACCACCGGGTCGGCGCCGGCGAGCGCCGAGTCGAGCGCGGCGAGGACCTCGGCCCGGTCGGCCGGTGCGACCGGTCGGTCCGTGCCCGGCACGGAGCGCTGCAGCGCGTCGGCGGTGACGAGCAGGAGGTCGACGAGGTCGGTGCGCACGGCGATGCGCTGGTCGCGCATCCGGTCGAGCAGGTCCTCCGCGCGGTGCGCCAGGCCGACGAGGTCGACCATGCCGATGAGCCGGGCCGATCCCTTGACGGTGTGGGCGTCGCGCATCAGCGAGTCGAGGACCTGGCGCTGGGCGGGGTGGCCCTCCAGGGTCAGGAGGCCGTCACGCATGGAGGCGATCCGCTCGTCGACCTCCGCGCCGAAGGTGACGAGCAGCTCGGGGTTCCGGGTCCAGTCCACGCCACGGTCCTTAGGCCACGCGGAAGCGCGAAATGGACTCGCGCAGCTCGGCGGAGAGCACGTTGAGCTGCGCGGCGGCCGCGGCGGACTGCTTCGAGCCGACGGCGTACTGGCGGGAGACGTCGGACACCTGCGTCATCGCCGCCACGACCTGGTCGGACGCCGAGCGCTGCTGCTGGGTCGCGATGGAGATCTCCTTCGCGGCCGTGGTCGTCTCGTCGACCATGCCGGAGATGCGCTCGAGCGCCTCCACGACCTCGCGGGCGAGGTCCGCGCCGGCGTGGACCTCCTTCGCCCCGTCCTCGGTCGCGAGGATCGTGGCGTGGGTCTCGGTCTGGATCTGGGCGACGATCGCCTGGATCTGCCCGGTCGACTCCTGGGCGCGCTCGGCGAGCTTGCGCACCTCGGACGCGACGACCGCGAAACCCCGGCCGTGCTCACCGGCGCGGGCCGCCTCGATGGCGGCGTTGAGTGCGAGCAGGTTTGTCTGGTCGGCCAGGTCGTCGATCACCTCGAGGATGCGACCGATCTCCTGGCTCTTCTCCCCGAGCGAGAGCGCCCGTGCCGCGATCGAGTCGACCCGACCGGCGATCTGGTCCATCGAGCGCACCGAGGCGGAGACCGCCTGGCGACCCTCCTCGGCGTGGCGAAGGGTCTCCGCGGCGTAACGCGCCACGGCCTCGGCCGTGTCGGCGATCTGGGCGGCGGTGGCCGCGAGCTCCTCGATGGTCGACGTCGTCTCGGCGACGGCGGAGGACTGCTGGGTGGCGCTGGCCGCGTGCTCCTCCGCGGTCGCGAGCAGCTCGACCGCGCTGGCGGAGATCTGCTCACCGCCCGCGCGCACCTGCTCGACCAGGGAGCGCAGGCTCTCCAGCGCCTGGTTGACCGACGTCGAGAGCACCACGACCGTGTCGTCGTCGTCGACCTCGTGCGAGCCGATCGTCGCGACGTCGATCGTGGTCGACAGGTCGCCCGCGGCGGCGCGCTCGAGCTGCTCGGTCAGCGCATCGACCCGCGCGCTGAGCTCCTTGCGCTCGCGCGTCGACTTGCTCTCGAACGCGAGCACGGCCTCGGCGAGCTGCCCGTCGATGAGGGTCATCGCCGGCAGCGCCACGAGCGCGACGAGGCCGAGCGGGATCGCCGACCCGGTCCAGGTCTGCGTGACGGTCCCGGTGAAGGCCACGCTCGCGGCGAGGAGTGCGGCGAAGCCGGCGAGGGACCAGCGCGAGACGAGCAGCGAGGCGAACAGCACGTTGACCGCGAGCAGCACCGAGGCGCAGCCGAGCAGGCCGCCGCTCGAGCAGGCGAGCCCGGTGATGTAGACGACGTTGGCGACGAGGATGACGCGACCGACCTTGATCGCCTGCGCCAGCGGGACGCGCGCCCGCTGCGCGCGGAGCGCCAGCACGCTGGTGAGGGCGGCGAGCAGCACGCCGAAGGACGTCCAGGCCCAGACCATCGTGAGGTCGACCGGCGCGTCCGGCACGAAGGTGACGGTGAGCAGGGCGGCGACCACCCCCAGGACGACGCACCCCCAGGTGGCGATGCCCGCGATCACAGCGATGCGCTTGCTGAACTCCACGACTGCTCCCGGCTCCGAGCCCTCCGGGGCCTGGTCGGCCCCCCTTCTCCTGCTTCGGGAGGTCGGACCATCACCTGAAGGGGTGAACGGGCTCGGGCTTGCCCCTGCCGAGAGAGGGGGCGGACCTGTTCAGCGGCGCGCCGGCACCAGCCGGGCGCGCAGCCCGAGGACGGCCTCGGTCCGCAGCACGGCGACCGGACCGGCCGGGCCGCCGTCGGTGAGACCGGCGACGAGGTCCGCCGCGTCGCCGACGAGCGTCACCGGAGTCGACTCGAGGGTGTCGGGGACCTCGACGAGCCCCGAGACCGCCTCGGCCACGAGCCCGACCTCGACGTCGCCGACGGACACGACGACCACCCGGGCGCTCGAGGGCAGCGGGACGACGGCGACCTGGAGCAGCGGGCGCAGGTCGACGAGCGGCAGCACGTGGCCCCGCCAGTTCCCCACGCCGCACACCCAGGCGGGCGTGCCGGGCAGCCTGGTCACCCGCATGAGCGGCACGACCTCGGCGACGTCCGGGGCGCTGACGCCGTAGCGACCGCCGCCGAGTCGGACCACGACGTGGTCGACGCCCAGCGCCACGGGTTCGACGACGTCGTCGTCGAACCAGGTGGGCAGGGGGATCGTCACCAGGTGGTCATCGGCGGGATCCGGCCCGCGCTGAAGAGCCTGGCGAGGCGTCGTCCGTGGCAGCGGGCTCCAGCGACTCGTCCCGGTGGCCCCGCCGCGCGCGCTGCTCCGCGGCGAGGGCGCGGGCGCCTCGGGGCAGGGGCAGGGCCGTGGCGAGCACGATGACGACCGTCGCCCCGACGAGGTAGACGTAGGTCCGGGTGTCGTCCGGCAGCAGGACGTCACCGCCGGGGTTCGTCGTCGTGAAGGCGAGGGTGGGCAGCACCCAGCCGAGGCCGACCAGGGCGGCCCCGCGTCGGGAGCCGACCAGCCAGGCCGCGCCGCGGACGCACGTCAGGGTCGCGAGCAGCACGAGGCCGACGCCCCACCAGATCGTGTGCCCGTGGGTGATGGTCCGCACCGACGCCAGCACCGTGCCGAAGAACCCGAGCACGAGACCGCCGGCCAGCAGCCCGACGTAGGTGAGCACCCGCGGAGCCGCGGGCTCCGCGACCTCCGGCACCGCGACCTCCGGCACGACGTCGTCGGGCACCGTGGCCTCCGGAACGACCGCGTCCGGGAGGAGCGCCGCGGCCACGGGGTCCGGCGTCGCTGTCACGTCGTCAGGCACCCCCGGAGCCTACGTCGTCGCGCCGCCGCACCCCGCGTCGCGTCACTGCCCGGGGAGCTCGGGCAGCGCGGTCGAGGGCGAGACGAGCGTGGTCGCTGCGGCCGTGCTGCGGTCGCGGAGGTCGACCTCGCCGGTCCGGCGCCGGTCCTCGGCGCCGCTGAGGATGTCGGTGATCTCACGGCCGATGAGCTCGTGGCGCTCGATGAGCGCGTCGCGCAGCGCCTCGACGAGGTGACGGTTCTCGCCGAGCAGGGCCCTGGTGTAGGACTTCTGCTCCTGCAGAATCCTCTCCACGCGGTCCCGACCGTCGTGGTCGGCGAGGACGCGTCCCACGATGTTGGTGTCGGAGAAGGCACCGGACTGGATCGCCGAGTAGGAGATCAGGGTGTCCGTCATGCCTGCGGAGCCGACCATCTGCGCGGCCACGTTCGTCGCGTAGAGCAGGTCGCCCGCCGGGCCGGTCGAGATGTCGTCGAAGAACAGCTCTTCGGCCGACTGACCGCCCATCGCGATGCGGATCAGGCCGATCATCTCGCTCTTCGATCGGGTGAAGACGTCCTCGGCGTCGCCGTGGGCCAGCATGCCCAGCGCGTCGCGCCGCTTGACGATCGTCAGCACCTCGAGGCGACGGTGCGGTGCCACGAGCCACGCGGTGACGGCGTGGCCCGCCTCGTGGGTCGCGATGAGCCGCTGCTCGTGATCGGTGTAGGCCACGGGCTGGCCCATGCCCACCTCCTCGACCAGCCGCGCGCGCTCGACGTCCGCGCGGGTCATGGCGTGCTCGCCGCGACGCAGCGCGTTGACCAGGCCCTCGTCGAAGAGGTGCTCGATCATCACCGGGGTGTAGCCCTGTGTCACCGACGCGAGACTGTCGCGGGTCGCCTCGTCGTCGAGCTCGGCGTGGTGCGCCTTGCGGCCGAGGTAGAAGTCGATGAGGTCCCGACGTCCCGCCTTCGACGGCGCCTCGAAGGTGAGGCGGCGGTCGAACCGACCCGGGCGCAGCAGCGCCGGGTCGAGGTTGTCGGCGCGGTTGGTCGCTGCGATGACCAGCACGTTGGTCGAGGGCGGGGTCGGCCGCGTGAGCTGGCGGTGCGCGGGCAGGTAGAGGTTGAGCTTGTCGATGAACCACGTCTGCAGCTTCTGGAAGCCCGTCGGGTCGTCGAAGGACTGCAGCTGCACGAGGAGCTCGTTGACGACGCCGCCCACGCCCTCGCTGGTCATCGAGCGGTTCGTGACGGTCGCCGCAGCGTTGACGCTCACGGCCGCGTTCGCGTACGACGACGGCAGTCCCTCGAGGCCGCCGCAGCACATCACCCCGGTGGACGCGGACACCGACCCGGTCGACGGCATCGCCGTCATCGACAGGCCGCCACGCGCCATGGCGATCGCGTCGATCTCCTCGATGAAGCCGATCGCGCCGCCCTCCTGACGCGCGGCCTTGCGCAGCGCCTTGAAGTACGAGCGGATCTTGCGTGCGGTGGCGCCGTAGTACATCGACTGGAACGACGTCGCCGACACGAAGAGGAACGGGACGCCGGCCTCGCGGGCCATCGCCTTCGCGAGGTAGGTCTTGCCCGTTCCGGGGGCGCCCTCGAAGAGCAGGCCGCGGCGCGCGGTGCCGCCCATCTCGGCGGCGAACGTCTTGTGCGCGAGGAAGAGGCTGAGCGAGCGCGCGACGTCGTCCTTCACGTTGTCGATGCCGATGACGTCGTCGAGCGTGATGTCGATCTGCTCGGGTCGGTAGGTCACGTGCGGCGAGCGACCGGCACCGATCGTCGAGAAGAGCATGACGCCGATCAGACCGAGGAAGAACAGCCCCGGGATGAGCAGCATGGGGTCGACGGTGGGCAGCGTGAGGTTGGTGAGGTCGAGGCCGTCGCCCTGGACCACCCGCGACCAGAGGTAGAGCGCCGGCACGAGGAGCAGCAGGAAGAGCACGAGCAGCCGGCGGCGGCGCGAACGCTCGCGCGAGGCGCCGACGTCGGCCTGGTCGGCGCGCAGCGTGCCGGTGCCGACCTGGTCGAGCATCGACGGCGGGGCGCCGATGACCGCGGGAGCAGCCGCGCTCAGGCTGGTCGTCGTGCTGCTGCCGAACCGACGCATCGCAACCGCTCCACTCGTCGTGAGCCCACTGAGTCCGTCCCTCGGAAGGGGCGTGCACACATCGTGAGCGACGAGGCGCTCGATCACGTCATCCGAACGGCCCAGGTCACCCGCTCGGAGTACCTCGGCCGGGCCAGTTGCCACTCTCCGTGACCGACCGGTGCCACGGACGGCCCAGCGGGGAGGTGCTCACACCCCCGCGAAGAGGTCGGTCTCGCGACCGTCCGCGTCGAGCTCACCCGCGACCGAGCCGCGGACGAGGCGGTAGAACTCGATGCCCAGCGCCTTGGACCCGAGGTTGTTGGAGAGGGCGAAGAAGCCGTCCTCGACGCTGATCTGGGTGGCGTGCGCGCGCATCGCGGCCATCTTCGGCTCGAAGTGGTTCTCGGCGTTGACCACGGTCGTCACCAGCTCGTCGTCGACGCCGAACGGGATGTCCTCGGGGTCCATCGCCGCGAAACCGGTGGTCTCGCCGGCCGCGCGCAGCGCCTCGATGCCCTGCCGGATGAACGACTTCGGGAACGCCGTCCAGTAGATCTTCGCGATGTCCCAGGCCGCACCGAGGTCCGGGCGGTACGACGGCGCCGCGGCCAGCACCGCGCCGTACATAGCGACGCGGTGCGCCTGGACGTGGTCGGGGTGGCCGTAGCCGCCGAAGTCGTCGTAGGTGACGAGCACCTGCGGACGGACCTCGCGGATGACGGCGACGAGGTCGGCGGAGGCCTCGAGCAGGTCGGCGCGCCAGAAGCACGCGGGGTCGTCGTTGTCCGGTGTCCCGACCATGCCCGAGTCGCGGTACTTGCCCGGCTGCCCGAGCTGGCGGTGGTCGGTGACGCCGAGCTCGACCATCGCGTTCGCGAGCTCGATGGCCCGGTGCGCCCCGAGGGTGTCGTTCTGGTCGGCCCCGTGGTGGGCGTGGTCGTCGAGGAGGATCTCGCCCTCCTCGCCGAGCGTGCAGGTCACCAGGGTCACGTGCGCGCCCTCGGCGACGTACTTCGCCATCGTCGCGCCGGTCCCGATGGTCTCGTCGTCGGGGTGGGCGTGCACGAGCAGGAGCCGGTGGGCTGCGGTCGGTGAGGTCACCCGGGGAGCGTAACCCGCGTCCGCGGCGGCGACCTCCCCGTCGGAGGTGCCGCCGCACGACGTCCCGTCCAGGTCCTGACAGACTCCGCGGCATGGCGCAGGAATCCTTCCCCCGGCAGTCGGCCCGCACCCAGCGTTTCACCGCCGGTGCACCCCGCGGCTTCACGATCTCGCCCGACGGCGCCCGCGTGGTGTTCGTGCGCTCCGCCTCCGGCACCGACCGGGTCGGGAGGCTCTGGGAGGTCGACGCCGCGACGGGTCAGGAGACGCTGCTCGCCGACCCGACGACGCTGCACGACGGACCGGAGGAGCTTTCCCCCGCCGAGCTCGCCCGGCGCGAGCGGATGCGCGAGGGCGGCAGCGGTATCGTGGGCTACTCCACGGACGGCGCCGTCACGGTGGCTGCCTTCGCCCTGTCCGGCGGCCTCTACGCCGTGGCGCTCACCGGCGCCGCGTCGGTGCACGCGCTCGACGTCCCGGGACCCGTCATCGACCCGCGGGTCTCCCCCGACGGCGCGCACGTGGCCTACGTCTCGGGTCGGGGGCTGCGGGTGGTCTCGGTCGCCGGCACCGGCGACCGCGTCCTGGCCGAGCCGACGCACGGCCTCGAGACCTGCGGTCTCGTTGACTTCATCGCGGCCGAGGAGCTCGACCGCCAGACCGGATTCTGGTGGTCCCCGGCATCCGACGCGCTGCTCCTCGAGCGGGTCGACGAGAGCCCCGTGGCGCAGTGGTGGATCACCGACCCGGTGCACCCCGAGCGCGCACCCCGCGCGCACCGGTACCCGGCCGCCGGGACGGCGAACGCCCTGGTGTCGCTGGAGATCGCGCGACTCGACGGAACCGTCACGCCGGTCCCGTGGGACTCGGCGACGTATCCCTACCTGGTCGACGTGTCGTGGTCGAGGCACGGCGAGCCGCTGCTCGTGGTGATGACGCGGGACCAGAGCGAGCAGGTGGTCCTCGCCGTCGACGTGCGCGACGGCGCCACGCGCGAGGTGGCGCGCGTCCACGACGACGCATGGGTCGACGCCTGGCACGGCGCCACCCGTTGGGCGCCGGACGGACGGCTGCTGACCCTGCGCGCCGACCGGACGACGGACACCTACCGGCTCCACCTCGGCGACGGGTGGCTGACCCCGCCCGGGCTCCAGGTGCGCGCCGTGATCGACGCCGGCGACGACGGCGTGCTCGTGGCCACGGCCCCGGACCCCCTGGACTCCTGCATCGTGCGGGTCTCGTGGGACGGCGCGACGACGGCTGTCGGTCCGCAGGGCGGCTGGAACCAGGCGCGGTCGGCGGGAGGCACGGAGCTGCTGGTCTCGCGCGACATCGAGACCACGGCGGTGAGCTACAGGTTGAGCGCCGGCGGCGTCGAGCACGCGCTGACCTCGTACGCCGAACGCCCGGTGGTCACACCGCGTGTGACGGTGCTCGAGGCCGGGCCGTCGCGGTTGCGGACCGCGGTGCTGTTCCCGAGCCATCACCTGCCGGGCTCGCGCCGGCTCCCGGTCGTCATGAGCCCGTACGGCGGACCGCACCACCAGGAGGTCACTGCGTCGGCAGGCTCCTTCGGAGAGGACCAGTGGATCGCCGACCAGGGCTTCTGCGTCGTGGTGGCCGACGGCCGTGGCACTCCCGGGCGCGGGCCCGCCTGGGACCGGGCGGTCCTGCGCGACCTGGCCACGCCGGTGCTCGACGACCAGGTCGCGGCGCTGGCAGCCGTCGCGCAGGCGTGGCCCGACGACGTGGACACCGACCGGGTCGGCATCCGCGGCTGGTCCTTCGGCGGCTACCTCGCCGCCCTCGCGGTGCTGCGACGACCCGACGTCTTCCACGCGGCCGTCGCCGGCGCCCCGGTGACCGAGTGGCGGCTCTACGACACGGCCTACACCGAGCGCTACCTCGGCGACCCGGCCGCCGACCCGGCGCCGTACGACGCCTGCTCGCTGCCGGCGCTCGCGGCGTCGCTGTCGCGCCCGCTGCTGATCATCCACGGGCTCACCGACGACAACGTCGTCGTGGCGCACGGGCTGCGCCTGTCCGGCGCCCTGATCGTCGCGGGGCGTCCGCACGCGCTGCTGCCCCTGTCCGGCGTCACGCACATGACTCCGCAGGCGGAGGTCGCCGAGAACAAGCTGCTGCTCGAGCTCGACTTCCTGCGACGGTCGCTCGGCGCCTGACGCCGGACGACGAGCCGGCACACGACGGCCGAGCAGGACCTAGCGGTCCTCGAGGTAGTCCGTGTGGTGGGGCTCCACGTTCTGGCTGTAGATGCCCGCGCCGAGCTCCTTCGACGTGCCGATCGGCGTCGCGCGCTCGATGTCGTCGGGCAGGACCGGAGCCACGCTGTCGGGCATCGGCCCGACGATGGTGCCGTCGACCTTCTCCACCGGGAAGTGGCAGGCCACCTGGTGACCGGGCTGCAGCTCGCGCAGCACGGGCTTCTCGACTCGGCACTGGTCCTGGGCCTTCCAGCAGCGGGTGTTGAACACGCAGCCGGAGGGCGGGTTGATCGGACTCGGGAGGTCGCCCTGCAGCAGGATGCGCTGACGCTTGCCCGCGACGTCGGGGTCCGGCACCGGCACGGCGGACATCAGGGCATGTGTGTACGGGTGCAGCGGGCGCTCGTAGAGGGTGTCGCGATCGGTGAGCTCCATGATGTGACCGAGGTACATCACCGCCACCCGGTCGGAGATGTGGCGGACGACCGAGAGGTCGTGCGCCACGAAGATGTAGGCGACGCCGAACTCGTCCTGGATGTCCTCGAGCAGGTTGATCACCTGCGCCTGGATGGACACGTCGAGCGCCGAGACCGGCTCGTCGCAGACGATGAGCTTCGGCCGAAGCGCGATCGCGCGGGCGATGCCGATGCGCTGGCGCTGGCCGCCGGAGAACTCGTTGGGGAAGCGGTTGTAGTGCTCGGGGTTGAGACCGACCCGCTCCATGAGCGCCTGCACCTCGGCCTTGACGCCGCCCGCAGGCTCGACCTTCTGCACCTTGAACGGCGCGGAGATGATCGTGCCGACCGTGTGCCGCGGGTTCAGCGAGTTGTAGGGGTCCTGGAAGATCATCTGCGCCTCGCGCCGGAACGGCACGAGCTGCTTGCGGGTGAACTTCGTGATGTCGGTCCCGGCGAGCTCGACCGTGCCCCCGGTGGGCGCGAGCAGCCGCAGCATCGCGCGTGCCGCGGTCGACTTGCCGCAGCCCGACTCACCTACCAGCCCCAGCGTCTCGCCGGCCGCGACCTCGAGGTCGATGCCGTCGACGGCCTTCACCTGGCCCACGAGCTTCTTACGGATCGCGCCCGACGTGATCGGGAAGTACTGCTGGAGCCCGGTGACCCGCAGGACGGGCCCGGCGCCCGCGTTCGCGGCGGTCATGCGGACTCCCCCACGCTGGTGCCGAGCCGCTCGGCGGCGATGGCGCGCCTCTCCTCGGCGGGCAGGTGGCAGCGCACCTCGTGCCCCGTCCCGGACGTGAGCAGCTCCGGGCGCTCGGTGTCACAGCGGTGGTCGGGCACCCGGTCGGAGTAGGTGCACCGGGGACGGAACACGCAGCCCTGCGGGAGCCGGATCAGCGACGGAGGGAGGCCGGGGATCGGGTCGAGCCGGTCGGCGCGCAGCTTGTCCAGGCGAGGCATGGAGGCGAGCAGCCCGAGCGTGTACGGCATCTCCGGGTGGTGGTAGATCGTCTGGACGTCGCCGTGCTCGACCACGCGCCCGCCGTACATGACGACGACCTCGTCGGCCACGTCGGCGACCACGCCGAGGTCGTGGGTGATGATGAGGATCGCGGTGTTGAACTCGGTCTGCAGGTCCTTGAGCAGCTGCAGGATCTGCGCCTGGACCGTGACGTCGAGCGCGGTGGTCGGCTCGTCCGCGATCAGCAGCGCGGGGCTGTTCATCAGCGCCATGGCGATCATGACGCGCTGCCGCATGCCGCCCGAGAGCTGGTGCGGGTAGTCGTCGATGCGCCGCTCCGGGTTCGGGATGCCGACCTTGTGCAGCATCTCGACCGCCTGGCTGCGGGCAGCGTCCTTGGACACCGCCTGGTGCACCTGCACGGCCTCCACCAGCTGCTTGGAGATCGTGTAGAAGGGATGCAGGCTCGAGAGCGGGTCCTGGAAGATCATCGACATCTTGTTGCCGCGCAGCGCCCGCACGTCGTCGTCGCTCAGCGCGATGAGGTCCTCCCCCTCGAGGATCACCTGGCCGGAGATCCTCGCGGTCTTGCGGTTGTGCAGGCCCATGATCGCCATCGACGTGACGCTCTTCCCCGAGCCCGACTCGCCCACGATCGCGAGGGTCCTGCCGCGCTCGACGCTGAACGAGACGCCGTCGCAGGCTCGTACGAGACCGTCCTCGGTCGGGAACTCGACGCGCAGGTCGCGCACATCGAGGTAGGGGCCGACGCCACCTCCGGACGAGACAGTGCTCATACCAGCCTCACCCGCGGGTCGATGACGGCGTACAACAGGTCGACGATGAGGTTGGCCACGATGATGAACGTCGCGGTGACGAGCGTGATGCCCACGATCACCGGCAGGTCGGAGTCGGTCACCGAGTCGACGGCGAGGGCGCCGAGACCCGGCAGGTTGAAGATGCTCTCGGTGATGATGGCGCCGCCGAGCAGCCCGGCGAGGTCGAGCCCGGCCGCGGTCACGATCGGCGTGAGGCCGGCGCGCAGGCCGTGCTTGCGGATCACGACCCGCTCCGGAAGTCCCTTGGCCCGGGCCGTGCGGATGTAGTCCTCACCGAGGGTGTCGAGCATCTGGTTGCGGGTGAGGCGCATGTAGAACGCCGCATAGAGGATGGCCAGCACGATCCACGGCAGGATCATCGAGGTGAAGAACGCGTAGGGGTCCTGGAACGGTGAGACGTAGTTGGGGTAGGGCAGCAGCTGCCACTTGAGGACGACAGTGAAGAGCAGGAGCAGGCCGATGAAGAACGAGGGCAGCGAGTAGCCCACGAGCGCGATGCCCATGATCGTCTTGTCCTGCCACTTGCCGCGGCGCAGCGCGGCGAAGATGCCCAGGGTGACGCCGGTGACGATCCAGAGGATGAAGGCTCCGACCGCCAGCCAGAAGGTCGGCGGGAAGGCGGTCTTGAGGATCGAGGTCACGTCCTCGTTGCGCTTGAACGAGTATCCCAGGCACGGCGCGTCGCAGTTGAAGGTGGCGGTGCCCGACCCGTAGGTGCGTCCGACGAAGATCCCCTTGAGGAACTCCCAGTACTGCTGCCACACGGGGAGGTCGAGGCCCAGCTTGTGCCGGTTGGCCTCGATGATCGAGGGGGAGCATGCCTTGCCGCACGTGAGCCGGGCCGGGTCGCCCGGGAGCACGCTGAAGAGCAGGAACACGACCAGGGTCAGCAGCAGCAGCATCAGCAGCATGCTGATGAGGCGCCGTACGACGTACCCGGTCACGGGTGCATGCCTTCCATGTCGGTCGAGTGTGCCACGCCGCGGTGCGGCCGGGGCGGAGGAGCGTGGTCGAGCGACGGACGTGGTCCGGGGACGGAGTGGCAGCCACTCCGTCCCCGGACCCTCAGGTCACTGCTTGACGTAGAGCACCGCGTACGGCCACGAGCTGTAGGGGGCCCACAGCTTGGGAGCGTACGTGCCGCCGACCTTGGAACCGGACAGCCGCTGATGGCGAACGGTCCAGGTCGGGACCACGGCCATGGTCTGCATCGCCATCTTGTTCAGGTTCTGCCAGTCGGTCGCCTGCTTGGCGCGGTCGGTCTCGATCTGGGCCGCGGCCGACAGGGCGTCGAACTCCTTGTTGCTGTAGCGCGACAGGTTCCAGCCGCCGGAGGTGGCGAAGAGCTGCGGGATGATCGTGGAGGCGTTCGGCCAGTCCTGGCCCCAGCCCAGCTCACCCATGAGCTCGTGCGCCTTCTTGGGGTCGAACGCGATCGTGTAGAACTGGCCGGACTCGATCGGGTTGAGCTTCACGGTGAAGCCCGCGGCCTCCAGCGACTGCTGGACGATCGCGGCCGTCTTCGCGTACGTGGCGCTGTTCGGGTAGTCGTAGGTCAGGGTCGGCGCCGCGACGCCGGACTGCGTGATCAGCTGCTTGGCGAACGCGGGGTCACCCGTGGTCGGCACCTTCTGGCCCAGCAGGGTGTCCCAGAGGCCGGACGGGGCGTAGTCGGCACCCTCGCTGGGCGGGATGACGCCGTCGGAGAAGTCACCGGTGTACTTGCCGCCCTGGGACGTGCGCATCGCGTCACGGTTGAGCGCCACGCCGATGGCCTGGCGGATCTTCTCGTTCGTGACCTTCTGGGTGTCGATCCCGAGGTAGTTGGCGTAGATCGTCAGGTCGTTCACCGCGCGCGGTGCGAACTTGGGATCGCCGAACACGACCGGCAGGCTCGCGGGCTGCACGTTGGTGGACGTGATGGCCATCTGGTCGTTGCCCGAGTTCTGGATCATGCGCTGGTCGATGATCGCGTTGTCCAGACCGAAGTCGGTCTCCCACTGGTCCGGCAGGGCCGTGCGGTAGGGGTCGCTGGCCTGCGTCCACTTGTCGTTGCGGACGAGCAGCATCTTGCCGCCCTTGCCCTTGGTGTAGGTCTGGATCTTGTAGGGACCCGACGCGACGGGGTGGTCGTCGTACTTCGCAGCCGTGTCCGAGGCCTGCGGCACCGGCGAGAACGCCGTGAGCGTCGTCGCGTAGTTGAAGTCGGGCACCGGCTTGTTGAGGTGGAACGTGATCGTCTTGCCGTCGGCCGAGCACGTGACGGCCTTGTCGAACAGGTCCTGGCCGGTCTTCTTGTAGGGACCGGCGTAGGCCGAGCTGCCGTCCTTGTTGGTCGGGATGTCGAGGAACTGGATCGCGTAGGTCGGACCCTGGTTGATGACGTCGGTGGCGAACGTGCGGGACACGCCGTACTTGATGTCGGCGCACGTCACCGGGGCGCCGGTTTCGAACGTGATGCCGTCGCGCAGGGTGAAGGCCCACGTCTTGGCGCCATCGGTCGGCGTACCGAGGTCGGTGGCCATGTCGGGCACCAGGGTCGTGGCCTCCTTGGTGTCCGACGAGTACTTGAACGCGACCAGGGTGCGGAAGATCGTGGCGCTGAAGAACGCCAGGTCTTCGCCCGTGTAGGCCCGCTGCGGGTCGACGTTCGTGTACTCCTCGTTGTGGTCGAGGTTGTAGATGGTGCCACCCTTGGTGGGCGAACCACCCGAAGAGCTGGAGCTGCTGCTGCTGCCTCCGCCGCACGCCGCGAGCGCGAGCGCTCCGACGGAGACGACCACGGCGGCGCGCACGCCCGACCTGGTCCTGCCCATGTGGATTCCTCCTGGTTGTCCGCCGGGGTGCTTCCCCCGGCCTGTCGCCCGAGCTGCGCTGCCGAGGGTTCGCCCCGGTCCGGCCGTTCGGGAATCTGGGGTGCTCATCGCGGCCTCAGGCCCGCCCGGCCCGAGGGTCGAGCGCGTCGCGCACCGAGTCGCCGATGAGGTTGAACGTCACGACGACGATGGCGAGCAGGACGCCGGGGATGAGCAGGTAGGACGGGATGAGGTTCATGTAGGTCACCGAGTCGGCGAGGATCGCGCCGAACGTCGGCGTCGGGGGGAGCACACCCACGCCGAGGAAGGACAGCACCGCCTCGGTGGCGATGTAGGTCGGCAGCGTCAGGGTCGCGTAGATCATGATCGGGGCCCAGAGGTTGGGCAGGATCTCCTTGAACAGGATCCGACGCGTGCCCGAGCCCATCGCGACGGCCGCCTCGACGAACTCGCGCTCGCGGAGGCTGAGCACCTGGCCGCGCACGATGCGGGCGAGGTAGGGCCAGCCGAACAGGCTGAAGACCAGGATCAGGTAGGTGATGCGCGACGCGTTGCCCTCGGGCACGCCCATCGAGGTCAGGCGGTCGGTGAACACGCCCGACAGCGCCAGGACGATCAGCAGGAACGGGAACGCCAGGATGAGGTCCATGATCCGGCCGATGACCGCGTCGGTGCGTCCGCCGAGGTAGCCGGACACGACCCCGAACAGCGTCCCGAGCATGACCGTCACGATGGTCGCCGACAGCGAGATGAACAGCGAGATCCGCAGCCCGTAGAGCAGGCGGGCGAACAGGTCGCGGCCGGTGCCCGGCTCGACCCCGAACGGGTGCGCCCAGGAGATCCCGCAGAAGAAGCCGGACTCCGGCGTGCCGCACCCGATGGGCACACCGCCGTTGTTCGGGTCGATCGCACCCGGGTTCAGTGCGTACGGGTCGAGGCCGAGCAGGGAGCTGATCTGGGGCGCGAACAGGGCGCAGAGCAGGAGGAACACGAGGACGTAGAGCGACACCATGGCGGTCTTGTCACGCTTGAACCGCCCCCACGCGATCGCGGACAGCGAGCGGCCCTCGATGGCCGCCGGCGCGACGTCCTGCGCGGCGAAGGGCTCGGTACCGACGGGTGCCGTCATGGAGGACCTGCTGCCCTTCTGTCCGATTGCCGGAAGATTCCTCGTGCACAAGCGACCGGACCGAACGACCGGTCTCGCGGACCGGCCTCCACCCCGTCGGTGAGACGCCCGAAACCTATGACATCGATGTGGGGCAGGAAAGCACCGACGACCCCCGTGATCGGATCGTGACCGCAACGGGTCGAATCGGGATGATCCCGACACATGGCCGCCACACGGCTGTGACGGGCCCGACTCTCGAGCGGACCTGCCCTCAGTTGCCCTTCTTGGCCCGGGAGGCCGCGCGGCCGCGCTCGGTCTGGTCGAGGTTGACCTTCCGGATGCGCACGGTGGCCGGCGTGACCTCCATGCACTCGTCCTCGCGGCAGAACTCCAGGGCCTGCTCCATCGACATCTGCTTGTGCGGGATCAGCGGCACCAGGATGTCGCCCGAGGACTGACGCATGTTGGTCAGCTTCTTCTCCTTGGTCGGGTTGACGTCCATGTCGTCCGAGCGCGAGTTCTCGCCGACGACCATGCCCTCGTAGACCTCGGTGCCCGGGCCGACGAACAGGGTGCCGCGCTCCTGGAGGTTGGCCAGCGCGAAGCCGGTCGTGGGGCCGCGGCGGTCGGCGACCAGCGAGCCGGTCGGGCGGGTGCGCAGCTCGCCGTGCCACGGCTCGTACTTGTGGAAGACGTGGTGCAGCAGGCCGGTTCCCCGGGTCTCGGTGAGGAACTCGGTGCGGAAGCCGATGAGGCCGCGCGCGGGTACGACGTACTCCATGCGGACCCAGCCGGTGCCGTGGTTGACCATCTGCTCCATCCGGCCCTTGCGCAGCGCCATGAGCTGGGTGACCACGCCGAGGTAGTCCTCGGGGATGTCGATGGTGAGGTGCTCCATCGGCTCGTGAACCTTGCCGTCGACGATGCGCGTGACCACCTGCGGCTTGCCGACGGTGAGCTCGAAGCCTTCGCGGCGCATGATCTCCACGAGGATCGCGAGCTGCAGCTCGCCGCGGCCCTGGACCTCCCAGGTGTCCGGGCGCTCGGTCGGCAGCACGCGGATCGAGACGTTGCCGACCAGCTCGGCGTCGAGGCGGTTCTTCACCAGGCGCGCGGTGAGCTTCTTGCCGCTCTGCCCCGCCAGCGGCGAGGTGTTGATGCCGATCGTCATCGAGATGGACGGCTCGTCGACGGTGATGGGCGGGAGCGGGCGCGGGTCGTCGATGTCGGTGAGCGTCTCGCCGATCGTGATCTCGGGAATGCCTGCGATGGCGACGATCTCGCCCGGTCCGGCGCTCTCGGCGGGCACTCGGTCGAGAGCGACGGTGGTGAGCAGCTCGACGACCTTGACCCGCTCGATCGTGCCGTCGTGGCGCGCCCAGGCGACCTGCTGGCCCTTGCGGATGGTGCCCGAGTGCACTCGGCACAGTGCGAGCCGGCCGAGGTACGGCGAGGAGTCGAGGTTCGTGACGTGCGCCTGGAGCGGCGTCTCCGGGTCGTACGACGGCGCCGGGACTGTCTCGAGCAGCGTCTTGAACAGCGGCACGAGGTTCTCGCTGTCCGGCATCCCGCCGTCCTCGGGACGGTTCATCGAGGCGCGACCCGCCTTCGCAGAGGCGTAGACGATCGGGAAGTTGATCTGCTCCTCGGTGGCGTCGAGGTCGAAGAACAGCTCGTAGGTCTCGTCGACGATCTCCGCGATGCGGGCGTCGGGACGGTCGACCTTGTTGACGAGCAGGATCACCGGGAGGTTCTTCTGCAGCGCCTTG
>DATCCY010000074.1:0-11439 GCA_036510975.1 Candidatus Nanopelagicales bacterium | reverse complement strand
GACCGGGCCAGCGCCCGGTTCGGCCGGGGCTCGGTGCGCCCGGCCCGGCTGCTCGGCACCGGCGAAGACGACGGCTTCGGCGGCGCCCCGGTCGCGCCGCGCCCCCGCGGCTGACGGGAACCCCGGCGCTCGGCCGGACGTTGCCCAGGCAGGACCCGTCGCGCCCGGAACGTTCAGATCGCCGTCCCGGGGGCCGATGGATCCCCTACGAGGACTCAGTGCGACGACATGACCCGTCCGGGTTTCCTGATCGGCGTTCGCTGCCTATCCTCAGCAGTAGGACCGGGAGCACCGGCCGTGGACCACGAGGAGGAGTCGTGCCGCTCAGCGAGCACGAGCAGCGGCTGCTCGAGCAGATGGAGCGGGCCCTCTACGCCGAGGACCCGAAGTTCGCCTCGAGCCTGCGCTCCGCGGGTCCGCGCCCCGGAAGCCGTCGCAGGGCGGCCGTGGGCGTGCTCATGGCCCTCGTCGGCGTCGGACTGCTCATCACCGGCGCGGCCACCTCGATCGTCGTCGTCGGCGTCATCGGATTCCTCGCGATGCTCTTCGGCACCTTCCTGGTCATCACCACCCTGCGCGCGCAGCCCGAGACGGCCGCGGCGCAGACCGCCAAGCCGGCGGCCAAGCAGCAGGCGAAGCAGCACAAGGCCGGGTTCATGGACCGGGTCGAGGAGCGCTTCCGCAAGCGTCGCGACGGCGACGACCTCTAGCCCCTGATCGCAGCGCCGCGGACCTCGTCCGCGGCGCTCGTCATGTCCGGTGCACGCCGCCCCCGCCGGTCCCTGTCGGCCGCAGCGCTCACCCGGGTCGCGTCAGTGGCGACGCAACGACTTCGGCAGAAGCGTGGCCCGGACCCGCGTCCCGCGGTCGGCCTGGGTGAGCAGCGCGGTCCGCACCGCGCCGACGTCGTCGGCGAGACCGTCGGTCGAGGGCGCCACCGGGGCGTAGCGCGAGCGCTCGATGACCCGCCCGACCCGCGTCGCCGCCTCGGCGGCCGGGCCGGCCAGGTGCTCACCCTCGATGACGCGGGCGACCGCCTGCCGGGGGGTGCGCGCGTCGGACCACTCGATCCCGAGGTCGCGCGCGGTGTCGCGCAGCTCCTCCCAGGCATCCTCGACCGATGCTGCCGCGGAGAGCCGTCGGCGTCGGCGCGCCCAGCGCCAGAGCGCGGGGACGCCGGCGAGCAGCAGGCCCACGACCGTCAGAGCCACCAGCCCGCGCAGCCGCCACTGGTCGGCTGTCGTCGC
Source organism: Candidatus Nanopelagicales bacterium (assembly GCA_036510975.1). GTDB lineage: Bacteria > Actinomycetota > Actinomycetes > S36-B12 > CAIYMF01 > Longivirga. The sequence goes on along the minus strand of DATCCY010000074.1, from coordinate 10,192 downwards.
GGCGTCCGGCCCGTCGAACGGGGTCGCGGCCGCGCCTGTGTCCTCCAGCAGGCGGGTGACCTTGCCGGGGAGGACCTTGCCCTGGGCCGAGGTGGGTGTCGTGCCTGGCGTGGTCGACGGCCGCACGGTGGTGTAGGTCGGGACGGTGACGGTGCCGCCCTGTGCCGCGGTCCTCGGCGTCGGCTCGAAGCGCACCCAGCCGACGCCCGGGAACAGCAGCTCGGGCCAGGCGTGAGCGTCCTTGCCCCGCACGACCCAGGTCCCGTTCTCGAGCGTCCCCCGGGTGTAGCCCACGACGACCCGCGACGGGATCCCCACCGCTCGCGCCATGAGCGCCATCGTCGCGGCGAACTGCTGGCAGTAGCCCGACTTGTCGTTGAGGAAGGAGTCGAGCGCGGAGATCGACTGGTCCGAGGCCGCCTGCGTGGAGTAGCTGAACCGGGTCTGGAAGTAGTCCTGGATCAGGTCGGCGCGCTCGAGGTTGGTCGTGGCGCTCGCGGTGACGGTGCGCGCCAGCTCGGCGACGCGCGGCGGGACGGTGCTGGCGCCGCGCAGCGACTCGATGTCGGGGGAGTTCCCGATGACCGACGACGCGAGCTGGTCGGGGGTCGGCGAGGCAGCGAGCGCGTCGACCTGCCACACCGCGTCCTTCGTCGTGGAGTCGACGCCGAAGATGGTGCCGGTCAGGGTGTCGTCGTACCACTGGCCCGCGAGACCGCGGACGAGCGTGGCGTTCTCGGGCATGGGGACGAAGGCGTTGACGAGCTTGTCCGCCGTGAAGGCGTAGCTCTCCGGCGTGGTGGCCACGCCCGGGCCGATCTCCGGCGACAGGGCCGCGTCATCGGCGACCCGCAGCGAGGTCGAGGGGTCGAAGGCGCGCGCCGACCAGCGCTCGTTCGCATACTGCTCGAGGACGACCGTGCGCAGGTAGGAGGGGTCGGTCGCCTTGGTCGTGTAGCGGAAGACGACGGCGTCGGGCAGCTTCAGCAGGTCGCGGCGCAGGGACACGAAGGCGTCGAGCCCCAGCTGTTGCGGTCCGGCCCCGGTGCCGGGGCCGTCGCCGAAGCCACTGTCGTGGCGGCCCAGCACGGCGTCGGTGAGGCTCGGGACGATGATCGGGAGCGCGATCGCGGTGACGATCGCCACGGCACCGAGCCGCAGCGCCGCCGACGACAGCCCGGACAGCGCCGAAGCCCCGCCCTCGCTGCGGCGCAGCACCCTGCCCCAGCTCACGAGGCCCACCCGCTCGTCGCTGATGAGCAGGACCATGAACCCGGCTGCCACAGCGGCGAACGCCCACCAGGGAGCGCCGTCGGCCAGCACGAAGGCCGGGACGACATAGACCGCGATGAGGGCGACGCCGGCGACCACGGGCATCCGCAGGTTCACCTGGAGCACGAACACGACGATCGCGACGCAGCCGATCGCGATGGCGGTCACCGCGGACACGCCGGCCGAGTACGGCACCGGCGGGGCGTAGCGGTCGACCTCGCCCATGCCGGTCGACAGCACCGACCGCAGCTCGGTCATCGAGTCGGGCGTCGGGACGAAGCCGAGCGGGGCGTCGGTGGTGAAACGGGCGACGAGGATCGAGAACAGCGCGAGGACCTGGACGATGGGCACGAGGAACAGCGGGAGCCGCGCCCACGTGGCGACGCCGCCCACCGCGACGACGACGGCCACGGTGACGACCGCCGCGCCGAACCAGCTGCTGGTGTCGAAGAGCGGCCCGAGGGCCACCGAGGACAGGACGACGGCGACACCGCTCGCGACGGTGGGGCCGAGGATGCCGCTGGTCGAGACGCGGTTGGAGGCGCCGGGCGGCGTGGACGGCGTGCGGGTGCTCCAGGTGGGGAAGGCGTCCGTCGCGGTCATCGCGCACCGCCGGCGATGACGCCGCTGCGCGCGAGCCCGCGCCACGCCTCGGCGAGGTCGGTCTGCGGCCCGCACAGCACCACGCGCCATCCCGCTGCCGACAGCAGCGCGGCGGCCCTGGTCGAGCGGCCGTCCTCGGGCGTCGTGGACCGCGACGCCCAGCCGGCGGTGTCGAGCACGAGGGCCAGGGCGCTCCCGTTCCCGCTGCGAAGCGATGCGACGGACTCGGCGTGGTCGGGGTCGAGGTCGCCGACGACGGCGACGAGCAGGCCGTCTCGGACCCGGGCCTTCGCGGTGGCGTCGCGCACGCCGGGCGCCACTCCCTCGGTCAGCCCGACCGTCGCGAACACGTCGAGCAGCGGCCCTTCCGCCTCGGCGCCCGACAGCGCCTCCGCGGTCGACGTGCCGGGCCGCAGCCACGTGCCGTCAGCGTCGACCACGCGCACGGCGTATCCACGCCGGGCCAGGTGGCAGGCCATGCTGGCCGCGGCCGACACCGCCCACTCGAACGACGACCCCGGGCCTTCGCCGCGGTGCGCGACGGCGCGGGTGTCGAGGAACACCGTGGCCCGGGTGCGCCACGGGTGCTCCTCGCGACGCACCATCAGCTCGCCGCTGCGGGCGGTGGACTTCCAGTGCACGCGACGCAGCTCGTCGCCCGTGCGGTACTCGCGCGGGATCACGTCGTCCTCGCCGGCGGAGGCGACGGCCCGGGCGCGCGCCTCACCGAGGCCGGACCAGTCGCCGCCGACCGGGATCGCCGGCAGCGTCACGATGGCGGGAACCACGGTGAGGGTGTCGGTCGTGGTGAACTGCCGGGTCGCGCGGCAGAACCCGAACGGGTCGACGAGCTGCACCGCCACCGGGCCGATGGCGTAGCGCCCTCGCAGCGCGCCGCGCAGCTCGTACCGGACGTCGCGGCGACCCCCGGGCTCGAGCCGGTCGATGACGAAGCGCTGCGCGCGGCCGAGCTGCCAGGGCACCGCGTCCTCGACCAGGAGCAGGCCGCTGGGAAGCCGGGACACGTTCTCCACGCGCACGACGCCGGTCGCCGGCTGGTCGACGGTGACGCGGGTCGGTCGCAGCCCGCGTGCGGAGGCGAGCCGGTAGCGGGTGCGCGCCACGAGCAGAGCGGACAGCATCGGGAGGACGAGCAGCAGGATGCCGACCCGCATCACGTCGCGCTGTCCGAGGAACAGCGACACCGCGATCACGCCGATCCCGAGGGCGGCGACGAGGCGACCGCGCGGGGTCAGCTGGCGCAGGGCGGCGCGCACGGTGGCACCCTCCTCACACGCGCGCTGTGGCGGGGACCGGCACGCGGCGAAGGATGTCGGAGATCACGGACTCGGTCGTGCGCCCGGCGATCTGGGCGTCGGCCGTGAGGATGAGCCGGTGCGAGAGGACCGAGGGCGCGAGGGCCTGCAGGTCGTCGGGCAGGACGTGGTCGCGGGCGTCGAGCGCCGCCGCCGCCTTCGCCGCCCGGACGAGGTGCAGGGTGGCACGCGGCGAGGCGCCGAGCCGGATGTCGGCGTGCCCCCGCGTGGCGTTGGCCAGGTCGACGGCGTACTGCCGCACCGCCTCGGCCACGTGGATGAGCCGGACGACGGTGACCAGCCGGCTGACCAGTGCCGCGTCCGCCACCGCGGTGACGTCGTCGAGGGGGCTGGCGTGCGCGTGCCCGGCGAGCATGTCCATCTCCGAGCGGGTGTCGGGGTAGCCCATCGACACGCGTGCCATGAAGCGGTCGCGCTGCGCCTCGGGCAGCGGGTAGGTGCCCTCCATCTCGACCGGGTTCTGGGTGGCCATCACCATGAACGGGGACGGGAGCAGGTAGGTCGTGCCGTCGACGGTGACCTGCTGCTCCTCCATCGCCTCGAGCAGCGCGGACTGGGTCTTCGGCGAGGCGCGGTTGATCTCGTCGCCGAGCACGATGTTCGCGAAGACCGCGCCGGGCCGGAACTCGAAGTTGCGCGTCTCCTGGTTGAAGACGCTGACCCCGGTGACGTCACCGGGAAGCAGGTCCGGGGTGAACTGGATGCGCCGGACCGTGCAGTCCAGCGACTTGGCGAGGGTCTTGGCCAGCATGGTCTTGCCCACCCCGGGGACGTCCTCGATGAGCAGGTGGCCCTCGGCCAGCAGAACCGTCAACGCCGTGCGCACGACGTCGGACTTGCCCTCGATCACCGTCTCGACGGACTCCCGGATGCGCGCCGCGGTCTGCACCAGGCCGGCGACGTCGATCGAGGGGTCGGAGCCGTGCTGGTCGGTGCTCACGCGTGCTCCTGGGGGTCGGGACTCAGGTCGGTGTCGATTGTCCCCCGGAGGGGTCGGATCGCGCAGGGTCACCTCACCATTCGTCCGGGGACCTCCGAGTCCTCAGACGTCCGGGGAGGCCGTTCGGTTCACCTCTCGGACGATCATTGTGCGCCCGCGCGCTCAGGCGGCCACCGGGACCAGCCGCTGGGCGTCGTCGAACAGGGCGCCCTGGGCCATCCGGGCGGTCACCAGCGCGGAGACCGCCCAGGCCGCGAGCAGCATGTACATCACGATGATCTGGTAGCGGATGGCCTGCAGGGGGTCGACCCCGGCGATGATGAGACCGGTCATCGTGCCCGGCAGGGAGATGAGCCCCACCACCCGCGTGGAGTCGACGGTGGGGATCAGCGCCGTCCGCACGGCGGTGCGCATCTCGCGGGCGAAGGCCTGGTGGGCGGGCAGCCCGAGGCTGAGCGCGGCCTCGACCGACGGACGGTTCTCGACCGCCGAGCGGTGCAGCGAGGACAACGTCAGCGACGCCGCCTGCATCGACCCGCTCACCACCATCCCTCCGATCGGGATGAGCACCTGGGGCTCGGTCGAGATGACACCGCCGAGCACCAGGACGCCGAGGGTCGAGGCCGTGGCCACGAGGATGCCCACGAGGGCCGCGGCGTAGGCCCGCGGGAGGCCCTGCCCGCGGCGCCGTGACTCGTTGGCGGCCACCACGGTCATGGCGAGCACCCAGGCGAGCGCACCGGCCACGCCGGCATGGGCGAAGAGCCACGCGAGCACCGCGCCGACGGCGACGAGCTGCACGAGCGCCCGCAGCGCGGCCACGACGATCTCGCGCGAGATGCCCAGTCGCTGCCACGAGGCGATGCCGACCGCGACCAGGACGAGGAGGCCGGAGACCGCGACCGCGGCCCAGCTGGGAATCGTCGTCATGGCTGCTCCGTGGTGGGGTCGGCGTCGGTCCGGGTGGTGTGCGCGTGCTCGTCCTCGTCCTCGCGCTCGTGCTCGTGCGGGAGGTGCGCGGCTCCGTGGCTGCGGGGGTCGGTGACGTCGTGCACGTGGCCGTCGGCCGGGGGGCTCATGAGCTCGTGCTCGAGGTCGAGGTGGACGGCAGGTCCGCGTGCGGTCACCCGACCGCCGTGCAGCACCCGGACGTCGTCGGCCACGCGACCTGCGCGCAGCACGTCGTGGCTCACGAGCACCACGGCGAGCCCCGAGTCGACGAGCGCGCGGATCACGGCGTCGACCGCGTCCGCGCTGCGCGGGTCGAGCGCCGAGGTCGGCTCGTCGAGCAGGAGCACCTCCGGTCCGACGGCGAGGGCCCGGGCCAGGCACAGCCGTTGCAGCTCCCCGCCGGACAGGCTCGACGGGACGCGGCCGAGGAAGTCCCCGGGGTCGAGCGCGACGCGTTCAAGCAGGGCCCGCACCTGCGCGTCGGTCAGGTCCGGCGCGGCGACGCGCACCTCGGCGGCGACGTCGTCGGTCAGCGCCGTAGCCCGTTGCGGCACGAGGACGGCGCGGCGTCGCAGCTCGAGGACGTCGAGGTCGCGCACCTCGGTGCCGCGGAACAGCACGCGCCCCGACGTCGGCTCGGCGAGCCGGTTCAGCAGGCGCAGCAGGGTCGACTTGCCCGAGCCGCTCGGCCCCGCGATGGCCGTGGCGACGCCGTCGTGCAGGTGCTCGTCGACGCCGTCGAGGATGCGGCGGCCGTCGATCTCGAGCGAGACGTCGTCAAGGGTGAAGAGCTCCGGGCGGTGCACGCGGCCAACCTACGGCCCTCGGCACCGGGGGTCAGCCCGGGAGGTTGCGTCACTACGCTCGAGTGCACCGATGACGCACGCGAGAGAGGTCACTCCCATGACGGTCCACCCGGCACAGCTCGGCCGCTTCTTCGACGACTTCGTCGTGGGCGACGTCTACCAGCACCCCTTCGGCCGAACCATCTCCGAGACCGACTCGACCTGGATCACCCAGCTCACCTGCAACACCAACCAGAACCACTTCAACGCCCACCTCGCCGAGTCCAACCCGATCACCGGCGGTCGCGTCATCGTCAACAGCGGGCTGACCGTGGCGCTCGTGCTCGGGCTGTCCGTCATCGACATGAGCCAGAACGCCGTGGCGAACCTCGGCTGGACCGACATCAAGCTCACGCACCCCGTCTACGTCGGCGACACGATCTACGCCGAGAGCGTCTGCACCGACAAGCGCGAGAGCTCGTCGCGTCCGGGCATGGGCATCATCACCATGACCACGCGAGGCCTCAACCAGGACGGCGACGTCATCGTGTCCTGGGTCCGCTCGGTCATGGTCCCCAAGCGCGAGACGGGGATCGGCCAGAACTACTTCCCCGAGGCCAAGGCCGGCCCGCTCACGGCAGGGTGAGCATTTCCCAGCGAAACGCTGGGATATTCTCGCTCGGGACTACGACCCGGGACGAGGAGGCACACATGCCGGTGGAGCCGCTGCCGTTGCGCAAGCTCGGCTTCCTCACTCTGGGCGTGTTCGACCCGGACGACCCGACGCCGGGGCACGAGTCGCTGCTGTAGGTGCTCGAGTTCGGCGAGCGGCTCGGCTTCGACAGCGCGTGGCTGCGGCACCGGCACCTGCAGTACGGAGTCTCGTCGCCGGTCGCCATCATGGCGGCGGCGAGCCAGCGGACCTCCCGGATCGAGATCGGCACGGCGGTGACGCCGCTCGGCTGGGAGAACCCGCTGCGCCTCGCGGAGGACCTCGCGACCGTCGACATCCTGACCGGTGGTCGGGTGAACCCCGGCATCAGCGTCGGTCCGCCGATGCGCTGGGACGACGTGCGCACCGCGCTCTACCCCGACACCGCCGGGCTCGAGGACCTCACCTACCGCCGGGTCGAGCGCTTCCTGTCGTTCGTGGCGGGGGAGCCGGTCGGGGACGTCGAAGGCACGGTCGGCTTCGAGGTCTTCTCCGACCGCGTCGAACCGCACTCGCCGGGGCTGCGCTCACGTGTCTGGTACGGCGGCGGCTCGCTGCGCTCGGCCCGATGGGCCGGGGAGAACGGGCCGCACTTCATGTCCAGCAACGTGATCCGTGCCGAGGAGTCCGAGGTGTTCGAGGACATCCAGGAGGCGCAGCTCGAGCTGTTCCGCTCGGTGCACCCGGACCCGGCCTCGGCGCGGGCGTCGCAGGGGCTCGTCGTCATCCCCACGGACTCGGCGACGCCGGAGCAGCGCGCCAGGTACGGGGCCTACGTCGAGGCGCGCACGCCGCGCACGGCCCACCCGCAGGGGCCGCAGCGCATGCTCTTCGCCCGCGACCTCATCGGCACCTCCGATCAGGTGGCCGAACAGATATCCGCCCACAAGGGCTTCCGGCAGGTCGACGAGGTCGTGTTCGCCCTCCCGTTCACCTTCCGGCACGAGGACTACGTGCAGATCCTCACCGACATCGCTACCAGGCTCGGGCCCGCCCTCGGCTGGTCACCGGCGTCCTGACGACGCCGTCCTCGCCCGGAACCTGCTCGCGTGGCGCGATCGGGCACGTGGGACCGCCGTGGTGATCTACCCTTCGGCCACACCCGCCTATCGAGTGGAGGCCCAGATCATGGCCGGTTCGGAGCTCGTCGCCGTGCTCGGCACCGTCGACCTCTTCCACGGGCTGTCGCCGAAGGTCCTCGCCCACATCGCCGAGGCAGGGCACCAGGCGACCTACGCGGCCGGTGATGCCGTCATCGTCCAGGGCGACTCGGTCACCGGGTTCAAGGCCTTCTCGCCCACCGGTGTCGAGATGCACGTGATCCTCGAGGGCGCGGCGCGCATCGACGTCGACGGCGTGACGCACAACCATCTCGGTCCGGGCGAGTACTTCGGGGAGATCGCGCTGATCGACGGCAGGCCGCGCACGGCCGACGTCGTCGCGGAGCCCGGTGGCCTGCGCACGCTGGCGATCTCGAAGTGGACGTTCGAGGACCTGCTCGAGAAGCACCCGGAAGTCGCCGTCCCGATGCTGCGCGTGCTGGCCTCCCGGCTGCGCGCCTAGCCGCGTCGGTCCCGGCGGACCCGCCGATGCACGCCCGGGAGCCTTGCTCGAGTCCGTACGCCAGGATGTCCGCATGACCGGCGGACCCACGAGCGACGAGGGCTCCTCCGCTGACGCGCGCGCCCTCGTCGTACGACGTGCCGGCCCGCAGCTGCCGGCGTCCGTGGAGGGGCCCGTCGACGTCGCCCTCGGCGCGGCAGTCACCGTCGCACGCCCGGTCGTGTCGGCCGCCTTCGGTGCGGGTCGCGCGGTCGAGCCGCTCGTGCGCGGTCTGTGGTCGTTCGCCGCCCGACCGCCGCTGGTCCCGGACGCGTGGACCCCCGCCTCGGTCGCCGACCGGCTGGCCGACCGCGGCCGCGCGGTGCGGTTCGCGGCGGGCGCCGACGCCACCGAGATCACGGGGCAGACCCTCGACATCGTGGTGCCGACGGTGCTGGACCCCGTCCTCGACCGAGTCGACCTCACATCCCTGGTGATCCAGCGGGTCGACCTCGAGCGGCTCGTCGGCGCCGTGCTCGACACGATGGACCTCACCGAGCTCGTCCTCGACCGGGTCGACCTGCACCGCATCGTCGAGGCCGCGCTCGACAGCCTGGACCTCACCCAGCTCGTGCGCGACCGGGTCGACCTCGCGTCGCTCGCCGAGGAGGTCGTCGACGAGATCGACCTTCCCGACATCATCCGGGAGTCCAGCAGCGGTGTGGCCGGCGAGGTCGTCGACGGCGCCCGGCTGTCCGCGGTGGCGGGCGACGAGCTCATCAACAGGTGGATCGACAGGTTCCTGCAGCGACGCAAGGCGCGCAGGACCCAGGCTCCGGGCGAGGCCGCCCGCGACGTCGCGCAGGCCGCTAGCGAGGGGAGCCCCGATGCCTGAGACCGGACCCGGACCGCAGATCAACCCCATCCCGGTGAAGGCGCGTGGATTCCAGGGCCTTCGCGCCGGCGTGGTGTCGAGGTCGATGGCCGGCGGTATCGACTACCTGGTCGTCATCGGCGCGACCCTCGGGACCTACGTCGGCATCGTCGTCCTGCTGTTCCTGCTCGACCCGCGGGACTTCAAGCCGCCGACGTGGAAGTTCGGGGAGTTCCTCATCCTCGGCTTCGGCTACATGGTCGTGTACCTCACGCTGTCGTTCGCCACGACCGGCCGCACCCTGGGCGGACGCGTCATGGGCCTGCGGGTCGTGGGCCGCAAGGGATCGAAGATGCGGTGGATCCCCGCTGCGCTGCGGGGCGGCTTCTGCACGGTGTTCCCGATCGGCTTGTTCTGGTGCGCTCTGAGCCGGGAGAACCGCTCGGTCCAGGACATCGTGCTGCGCACCTCGGTGATCCACGAGTGGCCGGTGGCCCCCGCTGCTCCCGCGCTGCTCGACGCCGAGTCCCGTCGCCTGTCCGAGTAGGCCCTCCACACCGCTCCACCCGTCCGCCCGTCCCGTCCCGTCCCGGGGCGCGCCGCCGTGATCCGCGCCGCGCGAATGCCCCGGACCTGGCCCGGTCGCGTCAGGACACGCCGGGACGACACCGGCGACCGCGCGTCCGGCCCGCCTGCGCCGCGCTCTCCTCCACTGCCCTCCACCGCTCTGACCTGCGCGGACGGCGCCCAGGTGGACACCACGTGCGCGCGGTCGGCGCAACCGGGGAGCGAAGGTGGTTGACCGTGGAGTGAAGTGGAGTATGTTGGCGCCCATCGGAGCGGAGGACACCGCTCCCGTCGGCGTCCAGGGAGGTGGTGGCAGGTGTTCCTCGGGACCCACACGCCGCGCCTGGACGACAAGAACCGGGTGATCCTCCCGGCGAAGTTCCGCGAGGCGCTGGCCGAGGGCCTGGTCATGACCAAGGGCCAGGACCGCTGCCTGGTCGTGTGGACCAGCACCGGCTTCGCCGACTACGCCGAGTCGCTGCGCAACGCGCCGCAGACCACCGATCAGACCCGCCGCTACACCCGCGTGCTGTTCGCGAGTGCCTACGACGACGTGCCCGACAAGCAGGGCCGCATCACCATCCCCTCGCAGCTGCGGGAGTACGCCGG
>DATCCY010000073.1:0-120805 GCA_036510975.1 Candidatus Nanopelagicales bacterium | reverse complement strand
CAGACGTCGACCGCGAGAACCACGACGAGGAGAGCAAGAGACCCGAGGGCATTGCTGTCCACACCAACATGCTGCCACTGCCGGGAGACCCCTGGCTCGCTCGCTGAGCCACTGTCGTGCGCCGGTCTGGTTTGTCACACGATGCGAGCGCTAACGGTTCCCCTCTGGGCGGCCATAGATCACGCCGTAGGCGGAGCCGCGCTCTTGATCTTGCGCCAACCACCGGCTCGGTTGTTCGCGATGATCTGACGGAGCATCACCAGCAGGGCATCCCTGTTGAGGACGTCGCCCTCTCCGAAGGCGATAGTTCGCGCCGTGGTGTTGTCGTGGCCGCCAGTGATGATCCCGGCCGGGTCGGGCACGATCGCACCGTCGTAGAGGAACAGGTTCACGTGGTTCCTGGCTGCGAGCAGGGCGCAGATGTTGCCCATCAGCGTGAAGTACGGGCGATCGGTCCGCTTGACGGTCTCGACCACCTCCGGATCGGCTTCGTGAACCAGGGCACGAAGGTCGCGGCAGATCGCCGCTTGCCAGTCGGGCAATGCCTTGATGTAGTCATCCACCCGTGGATCGGCCATGTACGTCACGGCCCCATCCAACCGCTGCCAAGCCTGCGCGACCAGAATCAGGCACTTCGCGTGCGCTCTCAGCGCTGCGCTCTGTGGCAGTTGGTGGGTGGTTGTTGCCTGAGGTGACGGGCTGATCGGCTGCGGCCTTGTCCGGCCGCAGCCAATCGACTGGTTGCCCGGATCTTCAGTTCGAGCTGGTCACTACGAAGACGGCACTCGAAACCTTCAGCCCGCTGCCGGCGTTCCGCAGCGTGTAGGTGACGGCGCCGCTCCCACCCCTTGTGGGGTCCGTGCTGAAGGTGGCGTGCGTCTGCACGACCACCTGGGTGTCGCTGAACACCAGCGGGGTGCCGATCGTTGCGAGGTTCAGGCCCGACGAGAGCCAGTCGGCCTCCTGGGTGACCAACGCCTCGGCCTGGTACGGTCCGTCGAAGACTGCACCGTTCACCACGGTCATCCAGGAGTTGTCGGGCGTCTGCGCCGCCTTGACCGCCGTCATGTCGTTCCCGTTGACAGCGTTGATGTACGCGGTGACCGCGGCGACGGCGTTCTGCTGGCTGGCCGTCTGGTGATGATCGTTGTAGACCCAGGCACCGAGCCCGATGACCGCGAGCAGGGCGACCGCAAGCCCCCCTGCGAGCAACCAGACCAGTGCCGTACGGCGGTGCTCCACGGGCGCCGTCTCAGGGATCTGCTGGTGCTGAATATCAGTCACTGCACTCACCTCCCGGCCGCCACATGAGTGACCAGGGCTGTGCCGCCCTAAGCGGCCAGTTCCAGGCTACGAGGGTCCGGACCCGTGAAGCGCGACCAGAAACAACTGGTGCAACGAAGCGACCGGATGCCGGACCCTTGGTGGCTAGAACCGATGCACTTCGCGGGCGGTGAGTCGTGCCGGGGTCCTCAGCCGTTCGAACCCGTCATCACGGAGAACACACTCGCGACCTTCAAGCCGCTGCCGTCGTCACGCACCGTGTAGGTGACGGCACCGCTCCCGAACGGCGGGATAGTGATACGGCTCAGGGCCTTCGCCGGGTTGAAGGTTGCATGCGTCGGAACCACCACTTGGGAGTCGCTCACCACGAGCGGGGCACCGGCAGTCGTGAGCTGCAACTCCGAATACAGCCAGTCCGGCTCAACGTAAGCGACCAACACCTCACCCGAGTACGGCCCACTAATCATCACGCCGTTCGTCACCGACAGCCAGGCGTTGTCGGGTGTCTGCGCGGCCTCGACGGCCGAGATCTCGTGTGAGTTGACGGCGTCGATGAATGCGGTGACCGCGGTGACCGCAGAGCAGCGTCGGAATGGCGGCAACAGCCACGACCGCCCAAGCCGCCATGCGCTTCGGCGAACGCGGAGGGCTTCTCGGCACACATAGCGCGGCAAAGACCATCCCGACCCAGGAGAGCATGATCCAGAGGGCGGCGTCGGCGAACGAGAGCAGCATGCCGCCAACAGCGAACAACGTCAGTACAACGCCTAGCACCAAGAGCAGTGCGATCGTCTCGCCAGACCACAAAGCCGATCCACCGCGATCGCCTGTGCCCCCCATGCCTCGCGATCCTGCCGGTTCTGCGCCCCGAAGGCGATCCATCAGGCACATCGGATGCGCCTTCAGCCGTCGCCTCGGTACCGTGCATAGAACCGCACCGACGGTTGCCGCCGTGGCCGACCGCCTTGGTTCGCTCGCCACCCAGCCAACGCCGATGGGTGCTGTCACGATGAGTAGGTGAGCCCGACAACGTCAGGTGAGGGAGAGGGACCCCGGGTCCGGTTCCCGGAGGTTGCTGGTCGCACCCTGCTCGGCGTCGGACTGAGGTTGCCATCGGGCTTCCCGGCCGAACGCACGTTGGCCGTCGTTGCGTTCCAGCGTTGGCACCAGAGCCGGGTGGACCTGTGGATCGATCGCGCCGTTGCGGCCGGTGTACCCGCTACGCCCCGAGGCCAAGCGCAGCCGATACCGGTCGCTGCCGTCGAGGTCCCTGCCCTGGCTACCCAATGGCGCCCGGTGCGGCGCTTCATCGACGGCGGGATGACCGCGAGCATCGGCGACCCCGACGTGTTGGCCCGAACCATCACCGTCTACACCGACGTCAACGCCTTCCGTCGCGCCCTGGCGATACCCAGCAACGAAGACGTGTGGGCGTTCGTAGTCACCCGCGACGGTTCGATACTCGCCCACGGCCACGGCGACCCCGACGACGTCACCTGGAACACGGTCGCGACCGCGCTTCTAGGGGATTGACCGGCCCGTGGAAACGGCACACCTGGACGCCCAACGAACGAGGAGAACACCGATCGGGGCCACCCACCAGATGAGACTCCCGACAGAACTCCGACGAGCGCGGACGCCACTCCCGAAATCAACGAGGCGAAGCCAAGTGGCCGGATTGGCGCATCGGGCAACGAGCGATAGCGGCACGTCTGCTCGGCTATGCGGAGCCAATCCGTCAGGCGTAGGTGAAGGCTAAGGCGTCCGCCGACCCGCCCGCGTCGTCCCGGTAGAGGTGTCGCGTGTTGTCGGCCATCGTCACGAGGGCCTCGACGGCGTCGGCGTCCGCCTCGACCTCGCGCCCGTCCATCGGTCCACCCACCAGTCGAACGAGCCGGTGGTCTACCATCCCCAAACCATGCGTCAACCCGAGTCAGATCGGCACCTAGGTTCGCCATGCGCTGGATTCGGGTCACGCAGACGTCGAGTGATGCAGGTCGAGTGATACAGGAGGCGCTACAGGCCCCTGGCAGATGGCATGCTGGCCGAGACAACACCGACAACGATCGCGCCCAGCCCGAGTCCCAGGGCGAACAGAGCGAAGGTCGCGTGGGAGTAACCCAGGGCGGCGAAGACCACGAAAGCCGCAGCGGAGAGAACCAAGAGAACGATGACGATCACGCCGACCCGGCCAACCCTGGCAATGTCCATGCCTGCACGCTATCGGCGAGAGGTTCGGACGTGCGCAGTCGGTCCGGTTCGCGACGGAGCCTCGAATGCCGCGACTTCCCCGCGGCTAGGGCGTACCTTCCGACGCATGAAGAAGCCACTCGCTTGTTGGATCGGACTCCACGCCTGGCACCCGATCGTCGAGGAGGACCAGCTCCGGCTGATCCAGTGCCTGCGGTGCGGCAAGAAGGAGCAGCCCAATGGGAACGTGGCCCTCCGCCTCGGCTTCGACAACTACATGGGCAACCACTGAGCGCCTGAGTCGAGGGCTGGTTCACGAGGCGAGCTGGATCGGCAGGTCAGTTCGGGCCCCTCCGTCAAGGCATCGTCGGCGCAGGACGCCGTGTGACGATGATTGCCGTCAGATAGCACGCCAAATCTCGTCGTGAACAGATCCGGGGATGAAGTTCTCGGCGCTCTTCGCCAGAAGGTCGACGTAGGTGGGATCAGCCATGAGCGCCAGCATCATGGTGTCGAAGTCCGCCAGGCTGTTGTGCCGTGTCGACCAGGCGATGCGATTGGGGTTGCCCCCAACCGGGAGAGCGATCGACACCTCGGTGCCGGTCGTCGCGGTGATATGGGCGGCCACTTCCTTCGCGAAGGCCAACGTGCGGGCGAGCTTGCCCGGCGCGATGGCGGCGGATCGGTAGAACGCGATCATGGCTACTCCAGTTGGTCGCCGGGCCGCACGAGGCACGGAGTTGCTCGTGGCCCTGTGGTCGCGGTCAAGGTACTGCGACGAGGAGCGTGCGGGCTACATTCCCGGGACCTCTATACCCCACGGATTGTGCCGGTTCCCCGGTGGTCGCAAACCGACGTAGGCACTTCGCGATCGCTGGGATTCACCCCGAACCGCACATCCCGGCGACTAGCCTGCGACTCCTGACATTGGACATGAGGGGGTAGTGGTGCGGCCCAACTCCCGCCTGTTCCTCCCCGCTGCTGCCGCCGCCGCCCTTGTTCTTGACCTTGCCGCGTGCTCCTCGACGAGCAGCGTTGTTGCCACCGGTCCGGCCCTGCAGACGTACTCCTGCTGCTCATCGCGTGACATCGACGCGATACGTCATCCCGGAGAGACCATGAATCTGCACTGGCTCGCCACCCCACTCGGTCCTTCGGCGACCAGCGCGGTGAGCACCGTTCGGCTCGGTGCCGGGTTGTCCGGCCCGTTCGAATCCGTCTCGGCGCTCAAGTCTGCCAACAGCCCGGCGACCTTGACGGCTCCGGTCATCGTCACCACCAATCAGGTCGGCGATGCTCCCATCTCCGTCATCGTCATCCCCAAGGACGCCGCAGCCGGGTACTACAACCTCACGACGACGATCGACCAAGACGGCGGGCAACTCACCGGGGGCAGCGTCATCAAGGTGTCGACCAAGTAGGGACTCGCCGCGCTCGCTGACGGGGCCAGATTCCGGATCTTCCCGTCAGCTAGCGATGCAGTACGAAGCACTTCGGCTCGGCGGCGCAACCGAAGTTGTATCGCGTGCGTCTGAGACCCTGGAGGGACGAGTCTGGGTGACGGGAAGACGCCGACACGATCCAGAGGTGGACGCTTCTTGCCGCCGTACTCGGCACGTTGCTGCTCACGACCGCTTGTGGATGGCTCGGTTCGGCGGAGCAGGGCACGTTGACAGGAAGAGTCGCCGTGTCGGGGGGTCCGGCGGTGGCAGCGGGCGGGTCTGCGTTCACCGGTCAGCCTCAGAAGAACGCCACCGTGTCGCTCTGGTCGAACGGTCAGCCGGTTGCCTCGACCACCACGGACTCCCAGGGGTGAGGGCGTGTTTGTGCAGGTCAGGACCGTTTACGGCTCGGTTGCACCCGCATAGGCTCCCCCGGCATCTTCGGGTAGTCGGGCGGGTAGGGCAGGTCGCCGAGGTCGGTCTCGTCGCGGGCGAACCACTCGAGGAACGGCGTGATGTCGTACGCCGTGTCGTCGATGCCGCTCATGCGATCGCCGACCTCGGCGAAGCGCGGCCCTGCCGTGCGCACGGTGAAGTCGAACGGCGTCACGTCGTCGAGCTCGGACCACAGCACGGGCATCGACACGGGCGCGTGCGCCTTCGGCCGGATCGAGTAGGCGGAGGCGATGGTGCGGTCGCGCGCGTTCTGGTTGTAGTCGAGGAACACCGTGCCGTGCGGCCGCTCCTCCTTCCACCACTTGGTGGTGACGCGGCCGGGCAGGCGGCGCTCGAGCTCGCGACCGATGGCGATGGCCGCGTGGCGCACGTCGATGAACCCCCACCTCGGTTCGATCCGCACGTAGACGTGAACGCCGCGGCCGCCGGAGGTCTTCGGCCAGCCGACGATACCGAGCTCGTCGAGCAGGCCGTGCAGCACGTGCGCGACCTCCACCGCGTCGCGGAAGTCCGTCCCCGGTCCGGGGTCGAGGTCGAGGCGCAGCTCGTCGGGGTGCTCGACGTCGAAGCGGCGTACGGGCCAGGGGTGGAAGGTCACGGTGCCGAGCTGGGCGGCCCACGCGACGACGGCGAGGTGCGTCGGCGCGACCTCGTCGGCGGTGCGGCCGGACGGGAACGTGATGTGTGCGGTCTCGACGTAGGACGGCGCGCCCTGCGGCACGCGCTTCTGGTAGAACGCCTCGCCCTTGAAGCCCTCACGCGTGGAGATCCGCGCGCCTTCGACGACTCCTCCGGGCCAGCGCTCGAGCGTGGTGGGCCGGTCGCGCAGCGCCCGCATGATGCCGTCTCCGCACGCGACGTAGTGCTGCACCACCTCGAGCTTGGTGATGCCCTCCTGCGGGAAGTAGGGCTTCTCAGGGTTGCTGACCCGCACCACGTGCTCGCCGACGGTCAGCTCGACCGGTGCCCCGAACTCCTTGGCCATGGGGTGACGCTACTTGCAACGGGCGTGCGCCCGGGTGCGCTCGACGGGCACGATGTCCCCCATGTGCCGCCACGCGTCGACCGCGAGCCTGTCGTGATCGCGGCGTTCCTCGCCGGATTCGGTATCGGGCTGCTCGTGGCGCTCCAGGTGGGTCCGATCTTCCTGCTCTGCGCGCGCACCTCGGCGCGCTTCGGGTTCCGCCCCGGCGCCGCGATCGGCATGGGGGCCGCGACGATCGACCTCGTCTACGCCGTCCTCGGGGCCCTCGGCGCCTCGCTGCTTCTGCAGGCTGCTTCGCTGCGCCTTTCGCTCGGCCTGGCCGGGGCGGCCGTGCTGGTGTGGATCGGCGGGCGCACCCTCTGCGACGCGTTCCGGGTCCGCCTCGGCGGTGAGTCCGAGCTCGAGGTGCTCTCCCCCGGCGCGGCGTACCGGACCTCGCTGCTCGCGACGGCGAGCAACCCGCTCACGATCCTCACCTGGGCCGCGGTGTTCTCGGGTGCCGCGGTGAGCGACCTCGCCGGCGAGCCGTGGCACGCAGCGGCGTTCGTCCTCGGCACGGCGCTGGGTTCCTGCGCCCTGCACGTCGGCCTCGCCGGCGTGATGGCGGCCGTCGGCGCACGGCTCGGCGAGACGTCGCTGCGCGTGATCGACGTGATCTCCGGCGTCGGCCTGATCGTGTTCGGCGCGGTGCTCGGGGTGCGCACGGTCGAGACGACCCGCTGAGACCGTAAGGGTCTCGTGAGCAGTTCTGGCTGGCTGCGGTCCTGGGTGCGACGTAGCGTCTCGGGCATGAGCGCGCACACCGGACCCATGCCCCTGACCAAGCCCGACGGCACGCCGTTCGTGACGGTGAAGTCCGACGAGCAGTGGAAGTCCCAGCTGACGCCCGCGGAGTACCACGTGCTCCGCGAGGCGGGCACCGAGCGCGCCTTCACCGGCGAGTACACCGACACGAAGACGCGAGGCACCTACTCCTGCCGCGCCTGCGGTGCCCACCTGTTCACCAGCGACACGAAGTTCGACTCGCACTGCGGTTGGCCGTCGTTCTACTCCGCGCTGGCCGGCGACGCGATCATCGAGATCGAGGACCGGTCGATGGGCATGAAGCGCGTCGAGGTCCGCTGTGCGTCGTGCGGCAGCCACCTCGGGCACGTCTTCGAGGGCGAGGGCTACGGCACCCCGACCGACCTTCGCTACTGCATCAACTCGGTGAGCATCCGGCTCGACCCGGTCGAGCAGCCTCCGGCCGGCAGCTAGAGCCCGAGGCGGCGTCGCGCCCCGACCAGGAGCCGGTGGGACTCCGCGCGGCGGAACGACATCAGCCGCGGCAGCCCGGGAGGCGGCGGGTGGTGCGAGATCACCGCGAGCGACATCCCGAGCACCAGCAGGAGATCGGTGACGGTCTCCTGGCGGCCCTCGTCGGAGGGGACGCCGTACGCCGGGATCCTCGACGCCCGACGGTCGAACACCGGGACCGTCACGTCGTGCAGGTCGAGGAGCACCTCGTCGACCCACGGCGGTCCGGGACGGCTCATGCCCCAGTCGAGGACGACGACCGAGCCGTCGGGCCGGACGAGCAGGTTGTCGTCGCGGATGTCGAGGTGGCACCAGCACTCGCCGGGGAGGCGGTCGGGCAGGGTCGCCAGCCGCGCGAGCAGGCCGGCCTCGTGCGCGAGCCACCAACGCGGGAGGAGCTCGTGCACGTGCGGGTCGACGGCGCTGATCTCCTCGAGCCAGCGGCTGACCGATCCGCCGAGCGTCTCGCTCTCGATCCGCACGGGGTCCGGTGTCAGCTCCCTGCTCTGGGCGCGGATGACCTCGCGCGCCGCGCCGATCTGCGCCGGGTCGGACAGGTTCGGGTGATGGCCCTCGACGTCCTCGAGGACCAGGGCCAGCCAGTCGCCGTCGTCGTACGACGCGACCAGCGACGGTCGGTAGTCCACCGGTGGGAGCCGGCGCAGCACCTCGATCTCGTGGCGGAACAGCCGCGGCGTGCCTGCGTTGAGCTCATGGCCGACTGCCTTGACGAAGTAGCGGCGTCCGTCGGCGAGGAGGAGGCGTGCGGCCGGGCCCGGTGACATCCCGCCGGTCTGAGGTGCGGCCTCGACGACCGGTTCACCGAGCTCGGAGTCGATCCAGCTCCTGAGGCCGTCCGGCAGTGCGGCGTAGGCGATCCGCTCGCCGACGGCGCGCGGGGTCACGGGCGCTGGCACCGTCCGATCATCGCCGCGGATCGTCCCGCGTCGCACCCCGAACACGGTCAAGATCGCGAGTTGTGGACGTCTGCGCGCAAGACCGCCGGTCGTGATCGTCCCTAGGGGACGATCACGACCAGGTGTAGGAGGCCGGGGGCGGTCAGGTCAGGTCGGCGACGAGGTCGGCTACGGGGCGGCGGCGGCCGGTGTAGAAGGGGATCTCCTCGCGGACGTGCAGGCGGGCTCGGGAGCCGCGGAGGTGGCGCATGAGGTCCACGATGCGGTGCAGCTCGTCGGCCTCGAAGGCGAGGATCCACTCGTAGTCGCCGAGGGCGAACGACGCCACGGTGTTCGCGCGCACGTCCGGGAAGTCACGACCCATCTGGCCATGCTCCACGAGCAGCTCGCGCCGCTCCTCGTCGGGCAGCAGGTACCACTCGTAGGACCGCACGAAGGGGTAGATGCAGACGTAGGCCCGAGCCTCCTCCTCGGCGAGGAAGGCCGGCACGTGCGACTTGTTGAACTCCGCGGGGCGGTGCAGCGCCATCTGCGACCACACCGGCTCGAGCACGCCGCCCAGCGCCGTACGCCGGACCCGGTGGTAGGCGTCCTGCAGGGCGTCGCTCGACGCCGCGTGCATCCAGAGGACGACGTCGGCGTCGGCGCGCAGCGCGGCGACGTCGTACCAGCCACGGATGACGACGTCCTTGGCGGCCAGCTGCTCGACGAGCTCCTCCACCTCGCGGACGACGGCGGCCCGGTCACGGTCGCCGAGCGGAGCGACGGCCTTGAACACCGACCAGGTGGTGTAGCGGATCTGGTCGTTGATCTCCTTCGCGACCTTGCCCTGCTGCGGCCGCTTGCCCGGACCCGCGGAGGTCGTGCCCGACGTCGTCTGCTCAGCCATGGCGCCATTGTCCGTCGGACCCGAGACGCTGAGCCACCCGGGTCGCGACCTGCTCGGCCCGGGCGATGCACGCCGGGATGCCCACGCCGTCGAACGCCGCGCCGCACACGACGAGCCCGGGCACGTCGTCGACCGCCTCGGTGATCAGCGCCGCACGGTCCACGTGGCCCACGGCGTAACGCGGCAGGCCGCCGCCCCACCGTGAGACCCGCGAGGCGACCGGCGTCGCCCGGCCCAGCCGTGCGACGAACGCGAGGTCGCCGGCCGCGAGCGGCACGAGGTCGGCGTCGTCGCGCTGCAGGCTCTCGACGTCGTCCGCGTGGCCGAGGGACGCCCGCACGGCCACGAAGCCCGGTCCGACGCACTCGTCGGCGACCCACTGCCACTTGTGCGACGCGAACGTGGCGGCCTTCACGGGGCGACCCTCCGACGGCGGGACGAGGTAGCCCGAGCCTTCGGGCAGGTCGCCGCCGGGGAGGTCGTCCGCGCGGTAGAGCAGCGTCACGACGGCGACCGACGTCGCCTCCATCTCGGAGAGCTCGGTCTCGGCCTGCAGGCAGTGCCCGCGCAGGAGCCTGGCCGCTGCAGCGGCCGGGACCGCGAGGACCACCGCGTCGGCCGCGACCACCCGCGTGCCGCTCGTGGGTCCGACGACGACGTCCCAGCCGCTGCCCCGGCGGCGCAGCTCGCGCACGGTCGCGCCGGTCTCGACGGTGGCGCCGACGGCGCGCAACCGCTCGACCAGGGCGAGGGGCAGCCGGCCGAGGCCGCCGCGGATGCCGGCGAAGACGGGGCGTCGGATCCCGTCGGCCGGGTGCGACGCCGCACGCACCTCGAGCGCGGCCTTGAGCACCGAGCGCTCGTGCCGGCAGGCCTCGAACAGTGCGGGTGCCGCGGCACGCATCGACACGTTGACGGCACGGTCGGCGTAGACGCCCATGAGGAGGGGCGAGACGAGCCGGTCGACCACCTGCGGGCCGAGGCGCCGTCCGACGTACTCGCCGATGGAGATGTCCTCGCCCATCGGCGTGGCGGGCAGCACGTGGTCGAGGGGCAGGCGAGCGAGCGCCTGCGGCGACAGGACGCCGGACCGGGCCAGCGTCGAGAGGTCGGTCGGCACACCCATCACCAGACCGGTCGGCAGCGGCACGAGGTCGCCGTCGATCACCAACCGGGGTGCGGCCGAGGTCGGGTGGACCAGGTCGCCACCGAGTCCGACGTCCCGGATCAGATCGACCGCCTCCGGCCGGGTCGCGAGGACCGACTCGGCGCCGTCGTCGACCGCGATCCCCTCTATCTGACCGACCCGCAGCTTCCCGCCGAGCCAGGACGCGGACTCGAGCACGGTGACGTCGACGTCGTGGCGCGCCCGGCAGATCCGCCAGGCAGCGACGAGCCCCGAGATCCCGCCACCCACGACGACGACGCGCGGTCGCCCGTCGCCCTGTCGGTCTCGCGTCACGCGCACACCTTGCCACCTCGCCGGGACCGCCGCTGATTCGAGACCTCGACCGCGGAACGGACGGACCGCCGGTCCCGTCACAGCGACGACACCGGGCGAGCCTGGGCTCGCCGTCCGTCGAGGAGGAGCCGTGACCGTTCCCGTCCGGACCCCGCCCGCCCGTCGCCCGCGCACTGGCGGCCGCCGCCATGGCCTGGTGGCTGCAGGAGCCGCTCTCACGCTGCTGGCGATCGCCGGCTGCTCCGGCGGCGCCTCGAGCTCGTCGGCCGGTTCCGCGTCGTCGGCCGCGCTGGGCTCTGCCGTGGACGGAGCGGGGACGGGCTCCAGCGCGGCTCCCTCCATCGAGACCAAGGACGGGTCGTCGACCACGAGCGGCAGCCAGGTCGGTGCTCCGCTCGCAGTGATCTCCGACCGCTCGATCGTCGTGCACGCCGACGTCGCGATCCAGGTCGGCGACGTCCTCAAGGCCACGGCCGCACTCGGCACCCTGGCGACCGGGCACTCCGCGACGATCGCGAGCCAGTCCACCTCGGCTGGGTCGACCACGGTCTCACCGGACGTCCAAACCAACCCCGACGGCACGCGGTCGTGCCCGAGCACCGGCTGCCCGACGTCGTACGCCTCCTCGACCACCACGCTGAGGGTGGCCAACTCCGAGGTCGACGCCCTCCTCGCCGACGTCGCGAAGCTCGGCACCGCGGTCTCCGCGACCAGGACGAGCGAGGACGTGACGGCCGACGTCGCCGACGTCGAGGCCCGGGTGCGCAACGCGCAGGCGTCGCTGGCCCGGATCAGGGCT
This sequence comes from Candidatus Nanopelagicales bacterium, assembly GCA_036510975.1. Classification (GTDB taxonomy): domain Bacteria; phylum Actinomycetota; class Actinomycetes; order S36-B12; family CAIYMF01; genus Longivirga. The sequence continues at coordinate 109,085 of DATCCY010000073.1, read as the reverse complement.
CTCATGGCGCAGGCCACGAAGATCGGTGACGTCGTCGCGCTCGAGGGCGAGCTCAGCCGCCGCCAGAGCGACCTCGAGGCGATCGAGGCCCGTCAGCGCGCCCTCGCCGACCAGACGGCCCAGGCCACGGTGACGGTCCGGCTCCTCGGATCGTCGGCCCCGGCGCCGACGCCCGCGACCGACGAGACCGGGTTCGTGGCCGGGCTCAAGGCCGGCTGGGACTCCTTCACGACCTTCACCGCAGGCACCCTCACCGTGGTCGGGGCGCTGGTCCCGTGGCTCATCGTGCTCGTGCCCGCCGCACTGATCGGCGCGGCCGTCGTGCGGCGTCGGCGTACCTCGCCCGACGTCGTGGACCAGGCGGGCTGACCACCCTGCCCCGAGGAGGCGGAACCGCTCGCTCCAGCTAGCGGGCGGTCGTCTCGTGCACGAGGTCGACCACGCGGGCCAGGACGTCCGGGTCGGTCGAGGGCAGCACGCCGTGACCGAGGTTGAAGATGTGGCCCGGGAGACCCTCGGCGTCGGACAGCACCTGGCGCACACGCGCGTCGACCGCATCGGGTCCGGCGAACAGGCACGCGGGGTCGAGGTTGCCCTGCAGCGCGTGGCCGGGGCCGACCCGACGCGACGCCTCCGAGAGCGGCACCCTGAAGTCGACGCCGACGACGTCAGCACCGGCGTCGCGCATGTCGGCCAGCAGCTCGCCGGTCCCGACCCCGAAGTGGATCCTGGGTACGCCGAGGTCCTCGACCGCCGCCAGCGCACGCGCCGAGTGCGGCTGGACGTACTCGCGGTAGTCGCGGGAGGGCAGCGTCCCGACCCACGAGTCGAACAGCTGCACCGCGCTGGCGCCGGCGAGCACCTGCTGACGCAGGAACTGGCCCGCCACGTGCGAGAGCCTCTCCAGCAGCGCGTGCCACACCTCGGGCGCGCCGTACATGAGCGACTTCGTGCGTACGTGGTCCTTGCTCGGCCCGCCCTCGACGAGGTAGGAGGCCAGCGTGAACGGCGCCCCGGCGAACCCGATGAGCGGCGTGCCGCCGAGCTCGTCGGTCAGCGCTGTGACGGCGGCGAGCACGGGCGCAACGTCGTCGGTGGTGAGGTCGCGCAGCCGGTCGACGTCGGCCATCGTGCGGAACGGCTCGGCCACCACGGGTCCCACACCCGGCACGATGTCGAGGTCCACCCCGATGGCCTTGAGCGGCACCACGATGTCGCTGAAGAAGATGGCGGCGTCGACGCCGAGCCGACGCACCGGCTGCATCGTGATCTCCACGATCAAGTCGGTGCGGAAGCATGACTCGAGCATGGGGACGCCCTCGCGGAGCTTGCGGTACTCCGGCAGCGACCGGCCCGCCTGGCGCATGAACCAGACCGGGGTGTGCGGGACCGGCCGGCGGCGCGCGGTGAGCACGAGCGGCGCGGAGGACGTGCGACCCGTACGCAGCGGGTGCGAGTCCGGCAGGACCGGGGACTCGGTGGCGTCGTGCGTGCGGTTCGGGGGCTGCTCGGTCACCGCGAGATCGTCGCACCGGGCCGCACGGGCGTCGAATCCGGGCAACCGCCCCCGGCGCGTGCGCGACTCGCCGTGACCCGCGCCACCTCCACGTCCGCGACCCGTCGCCGACCTACCCTCGGCTCGTGACCAGTCGACGGCGCGACCCCGGGGCCGACCCCGCGGCCGCGGCCGTCCCGCGCGAGTTCGCCGAGGCCCTCGCGAGCATCCGCGGCGTGCTGGTCCGGCCCGAGGTGGTCCTCGAGGAGACCCCCGCGCCCCAGCGGCTCTCGCCCTACGCCGCAGCCCTGCAGGCCGAGGTCGTGCTCGACGACGAGGAGGCCGCCAGCGGCCGGTTCGTGCTCCTGCACGACCCGGAGGGGCAGGAGCCCTGGGACGGCGACTTCCGCGTGGTGACCTTCGCCAAGGGCACGGTCGAGCTCGACATCGCGCAGGACCCCATGCTCACCGAGGTCGGCTGGTCGTGGCTCGTCGAGGCCCTCGACGAGCGCGGTGCCGGGTTCCGGGCCGAGTCCGGCACCGTCACCCGCACCGCGTCGGAGTCCTTCGGCGCGATCTCGGACCGTTCGCCCTCGGGCGACGTCGAGATCCGGGCCTCCTGGACGCCCACGAGCACCGACCTGGGCGCCCACCTGCGCGCCTGGACCGACGTCCTCGCCCAGGTCGCCGGGCTGCCGCCACTGCCGCCCGGCGTCGCTGCGCTGCCCCTTCCGCGTCGCCGCTGAGAGCGGCGCGGCCACCGCGCCACCTCGAGGTCGAACCCGTCAACGCCGCGGCGGGCGAGCGCTGACGCTCCGTGCTCGCGCGCCTCGGGCGGCGCTCCGGACCCGGTGAAGTTCACCCGATCGTGTCGCGCAGCGCGCCAATTGCCGTTTACGCAGCGGTCAAGACCTCCCCCCACCCGGCCGATACGCACTCGTAGGCCGGACATGACGGAGTCCGGCACGACGATGCCGGGAGGCAACCCGTGGTCGCACTGGTAGAGCGCCCGTCAGCGGTCGTACCGCTGCCGAGGGCTCGCTTCACGGCACTGGTCGTCGCGGAGTCGGCGACCCGCCGCCAGGCGCTGGTCAGTCGCCTGCGGCTGCTCGGAGCACGCGACGTCGTCGAGGCCGCCAGCGGCGCCGAGGCCCGCGTCCGCGCCCACTACGACGGTCCCCGGGACCTCGTCGTCGTCGACGGCGGGCTCGCCGACGGCCCCGCCCTCCCGCTGCTCGCCGACCTCAACAAGCTCGGCTGGCGCCGCGTCGTCCTGCTGACCGTCCGCGACGACCCGTACGCCGTGCGCGCCGCGATCAACGCGCACATCCGCTGCTACATCGTGACCCCCGAGGAGACCGTGGCCGCCGCCCTGAGCCCCTCGCCCGTGACGCGCCTGCGTCCTCGCGGCGCGTCGCCGGACGAGCTGTCCTCCCGTGAGGTCGAGGTGCTCCAGCTTGTCTCCGAGGGACGCTCCAACAAGGAGATCGGCGACGCACTCGGGCTCTCCGCCCTCACGGTGAAGAGCCACCTGGCGCGGATCGCCCGCAAGGTCGGAACCGGCGACCGCGCCGAGATGGTGGCGCACGCGATGCGTGCCGGGCTCGTCCGCTGAGCCGACCGGCGGCCAGCTGGCCGCCGTCGGGCGACGCACCCGGACCGGCCAGCGCCGCCAGGAATCGTCCCCCGGCTCGGCGGGTCCCTATCCTGAGCACGTGACGGACGCCGCGACCCCGGAGACGACGTCCGCCGACCCCGGCGACGACGACGCACCGGTCAGCACCGCGACGCCGCTGCTCGCCCCGCGCGAGGGAGTTCCCGCCGTCGTCGAGACGCCCGAGGCGCTGCGTGAGGCGGCCGCGGCCATCGCCGGCGGGACCGGTCCGGTGGCCATCGATGCCGAACGCGCCTCCGGCTACCGCTACGGGCAGCGCGCCTATCTCGTCCAGCTGCGCCGCGAGGGCAGCGGCACGCACCTGATCGACCCCACCGCCGTCCCCGACCTCACCGTTCTCGCCGACGCGCTCGAGGGCACCGAGTGGATCCTGCACGCGGCCAGCCAGGACCTCCCGTGCCTGCGCGAGATCGGCCTCGCGCCGTCGATCCTGTTCGACACCGAGCTGGCCGGTCGGCTCCTCGGCCACGCGCGGGTCGGGCTCTCGAGCCTGCTCGAGGAGGTCCTCGGCCACTCGCTGGCCAAGGAACACTCGGCGGCCGACTGGTCGACGCGCCCGCTGCCCGAGCCGTGGCTGCGCTACGCCGCCCTCGACGTCGAGCTGCTCGTCGAGCTGCGCGACGCCCTCGAGGCCGAGCTCGAGGAGGCCGGCAAGCTCGACTGGGCCTTCGAGGAGTTCGACGCCGCCCGCGACGCGCCGCCCGCGACGCCGCGGGTCGATCCGTGGCGGCGTACCTCCGGCATGCACAAGATCCGCCGCCCGCGGCAGCTCGCCGTGGTCCGGTCGCTGTGGTACCGGCGCGATGAGATCGCCCGTCGGCGCGACACGTCGCCGGGCCGCGTCCTGCCCGACTCCGCGATCGTGGCAGCCGCGACCGCGGCGGTCGGCGTGGAGCCGCCCGCGCTCAGCACGCTGCCGGCGTTCCAGGGCCGGGGGGCGCGCCGTCACCTCGCCGACTGGCAGGCCGCCGTCACGACCGCCCTGGCGCTCCCCGAGTCCGAGCTCCCGCCCTCGTCGCTCCCCTCCGACGGCCCGCCACCACCGCGGGCCTGGCCGGAGCGCGACCCCGAGGCCGCAGCCCGGCTGACGGTCGCGCGCTCGACGTTGGCGGAGCTCGCCGAGCGGCACCGGATGCCGGTCGAGAACCTCGTGTCGCCCGATCTCGTGCGTCGCCTCGCGTGGTCGCCGCCCGCGGTGCTCGACGTCGAGACCATCGGGGCCGCCCTGCGCTCCGGCGGCGCACGGCCCTGGCAGGTGGCCCTGGTGGCGCCCGGCCTGGTGGAGGCGCTGTCGGCGACGGCGGAGTCCGTGGCGCAGGACACAGCCGCCCGTGTTGAAACGACGATCGACGCCGTGGTTAGGTAACCCTAACTTCGACGGGAGAACACATGTTCGCGAACTACCTGATCGGTCTGCGAGAGGGGCTCGAGGCCTCGCTCGTGGTCGGCATCCTCGTGGCCTACGTGGTCAAGGCGGGCCAGCGCAGCCGTCTCGGCGCGATCTGGGCCGGCACGGGTATCGCGATCGCCCTGTCCCTGGGGTTCGGTGCCGTGCTCACCGCGACGTCGCGCTCGCTGTCCGACCAGGCCGAGCACGCCTTCGCGGGGACGATGTCGGTGATCGCCGTCGGGCTGGTCACCTGGATGGTGTTCTGGATGCGGCGTACGGCGCGCGAGATGCGCGGCGAGCTGCACGGCCGCCTCGACAGGGCGCTGCTCTCGGGCGGCATGGCGCTCGGCCTGGTCGCGCTCGTCGCGGTGCTGCGCGAGGGCCTCGAGACCGCGCTCTTCCTCTGGGCCGCGACCTCGGCCAGCGAGGGTACGGCGGCCGCCCTCGGGGGCGCCCTGCTGGGCATCGCCACCGCGGTCCTGATCGGCTGGGCGGTCTATCGCGGTGCCCTCCGCCTCAACCTCGCGACGTTCTTCACCTGGACCGGCGCGTTGCTGATCGTCGTCGCCGCCGGTGTCCTCGCCTACGGCGTGCGCGACCTGCAGGAGGCGGGCTGGCTCCCCGGCGGCGCGAACTACGCCTTCGACGTCAGCGCGACCATCGACGAGAACGGTCCGGTCGGCACGCTTCTCGGCGGGTTCTTCCACTTCGACCCCGTCACGACCTGGCTGCAGCTGGCCGTCTGGGTCGTCTACCTCGTCGTCACGCTCACCGCCTACCTGCGCCCGCAGCGCCCACCGGCTCCGGCCGCGGTGAGCGCACCGGAGTCCGAGCTGGTCTGACGGCGTCGGGACGCCGCTGCCGGCGCGGCGGATCGACGGGGCGCAGGCCCTCGCCCCTCCGGAGCCACCGCGCGCGAGACTGGGGACGTGACCGGACCCGACCGCGCCCTCGTCGACGACGTGCGCGCCGCGTTGGCGGCGGTGGCCGACCCCGAGCGCGCGGTCGCGATGCAGTCCTACATGAAGTCGGCGATGCCGTTCCGCGGCGCTCCGAAGCCCGTGCAGGTCGCCGCTCTGCGCCCTGTCCTCGCCGCGCATCCCGTGACCGACCGCGCTACGTGGGACGCCACCATCCGAGAGCTCTACGACGGCGCCACGTTCCGCGAGGAGCGCTACGCCGCCCTGGCGGTCCTCGACCTGCGCGCCGCGCGGGCCTGGCGCGATCCCGACCTCGTGCGGCTGCTGGAGCACCTGGTCGTGACGGGCGCCTGGTGGGACCTCGTCGACGTCGTGGCGGGGCGCCAGGTCGCGCCGCTGCACCGTGCCTTCCCGGCCGAGATGGCTTCGGTCGTGCGTCGATGGGCCGAGCACGACGACCTGTGGCTGCGGCGTACGGCGATCCTGAGCCAGCTCGGCTCCGGCCTCGCGACCGACCACGCTCTGCTCACCGACGTGATCGAGGCCAACGCCGCGTCCCGCGAGTTCTTCCACCGCAAGGCCATCGGCTGGGCGCTGCGCGACCTCGCCTGGAAGGACCCCGAGTGGGTCCGCACCTTCGTGCAGATGCACCCCGACCTCTCCCCCCTCTCGCGAAGAGAAGCCCTCAAGAACCTCTGAGAGTTCTCGGTGAAGGACGCCTTTGTTGTCCTCTAGGCAACAAAGGCGTCCTTCAGTGAAAACACGGCCCCGGTTCCGCGGCGGGTTACTGGTGGGTAGCATCGGGGATTACCGGTGGGTAACCATCGGTCCCCCACGTGCGAGGAGTGCCCGTGTCCCCCACCCGTGCCGTGCGCGACGTCGTCCTCGTCGACGCCGTCCGCACACCGTTCGGCAAGGCCGGCGCCAACGGCATCTACGCCGAGACCCGGGCCGACGACCTCGTCGTCGCCGTGTTCCGCGAGCTGCTGCGCCGCAACCCGTCGCTCCCGCCGGAGCGCATCGACGACGTCGCCGTCGCCGCCACGACGCAGATCGGCGACCAGGGCCTGACCCTCGGCCGCACGGCCGGCATCCTTGCCGGATTCCCGCAGTCGGTCCCCGGCCAGTCCGTCGACCGCATGTGCGCGGGCGCTCTCACCGCGGTCACCAACCTCTCCAGCGGCATCGGGGTCGGCGCCTACGACGTCGTCGTGGCCGGCGGCGTCGAGCACATGGGCCGTCACCCCATGGGCGAGGCGATGGACCCGAACCCGCGCCTGATCGCCGAGAAGCTCGTCGACCCCGAGGCCCTGTTCATGGGCAAGACGGCCGAGAACCTGCACGACCGCTTCCCGCACCTGACCAAGCTGCGCGCGGACGAGTTCGCGCTGCGCAGCCAGGAGCGCACCGCCAAGGCCTACGCCGACGGCGTCGTCCAGCTCGACCTGGTCCCCGTCGCGACGCGCGTCGCGGCCGCCGGCTGGGGTCTCGCGACGGTCGACGAGCCGCCGCGTCCGGGGACGACGCTGGAGGGCCTGGGCGCGCTCAAGACGCCGTTCCGGCCGCACGGGCGGGTCACCGCCGGCAACGCCGCCGGGCTCAACGACGGCGCCACCGGCGCCATCCTCGCCGCGGAGAGCGTCGCCACCGAGCTCGGCCTCACCGCCAAGGCCCGCCTCGTGTCCTTCGCCTTCGCAGGCGTCGCACCCGAGGTGATGGGCGTCGGCCCGGTCCCCTCGACCGAGAAGGCGCTGGCGAAGGCCGGCCTCACGATCGACGACATCGGCCTGTTCGAGGTCAACGAGGCGTTCGCCGTCCAGGTGCTCGCGTTCCTCGACCACTTCGGCATCGCCGACGACGACGCACGGGTCAACCAGTACGGCGGCGCCATCGCCGTCGGACACCCGCTGGCCTCCTCGGGCATCCGGCTGATGGCCTACCTGGCGCGCGGCTTCGAGGCGCGTCCCGACGTCCGCTACGGCCTCACGACCATGTGCATCGGCCTCGGCATGGGCGGCACGGTCATCTGGGAGAACCCTCACTTCGACGGCAAGGACGCGTGACGACGATGACCGAGATCACCACCTCAGGCGCGCCGGACGAGCTCGTGACGCAGGCGCTGCTACGCGTCGTCGAGCTCCCGTACGGCGTCGGCAAGGCCGCGCTCATCACGCTCGACAACGGCAAGGACCACACCAAGCCGAACACCTTCGGGGTCGGCGGCCTGCAATCGCTGTCCGCGGCGCTGGACCAGGTGCACACTGCGGCGTCCGCGGGCGAGATCGTCGCGGTCGCCGTCACGGGCAAGCCGTTCGTCTTCGGCGTCGGCGCCGACCTCACCGGGGTCGGTCAGATCACCGCGCGAGAGCAGGCCTTCGCCGTCGGCAAGGCCGGCCACGACACGCTCCGCCGGCTCGAGGAGCTCCCGATCCCGTCGTTCGCCCTCGTCAACGGCGCGGCGATGGGCGGCGGCCTCGAGATCGCGATGCACTGCCGCTACCGCACGCTGTCGACCGGCGCCGGCCTGATCTCCTTCCCCGAGGTGGCCCTCGGTCTCATCCCCGGCTGGGGTGGCGCCTACCTGCTGCCGCGCCTCATCGGTCCGGAGAAGGCGCTCAAGGTCATCCTCGAGAACCCGCTCAACCAGAACCGCATGCTCAAGCCCGCCGAGGCCATGGACCTGGGCATGTTCGACGTCGCGTTCGAGCCGGCCGACTTCCTCGTGGAGTCGCTGCGCTGGGCCGCGCACGTCATCTCCGGCGAGGTCACGGTCGCGCGCGCACCGCTCGCCGACGCCGCGACGTGGGACGCCGCCGTCGCCGCCGGCCGCGCCTTCGCCGACGCCAAGGTCCACGGTGCGGCGCCCGCTCCGTACCGCGCGCTCGACCTCGTCGCGGCGGCCCGCACCGCCTCCCGCGACGAGGGCTTCGCCGCCGAGGACGACGCGCTCGCCGACCTCGTGATGAGCGACGAGCTGCGGGCTGGCCTCTACTCCTTCGACCTCGTGCAGCGACGCGCGAAGCGACCGGTCGGCGTGCCGGACAAGTCGCTCGCGCGACCCGTCACCAAGGTCGGCGTCGTCGGCGCGGGACTCATGGCCAGCCAGCTCGCGCTGCTGTTCGTGCAGCGCCTCGAGGTGCCGGTGGTCCTGACCGACCTCGACCAGGCACGTGTCGACAAGGGCGTGGACTACGTCCGGGGCGAGATCGACAAGCTCCACGCGAAGCACCGCCTCAACAACGACAAGGCCAACCGGCTCAAGGCGCTCGTGACGGGCTCGATCACCAAGGACGCGTTCGCGGACGCCGACGTCGTCATCGAGGCCGTCTTCGAGGACCTCAAGGTCAAGCAGCAGGTCTTCGCCGAGGTCGAGGCCGTCGTGTCGGACACCTGCGTGCTGCTCACCAACACCTCCTCCCTGTCGGTGACCGCGATGGCGGAGAACCTGGCGCATCCGGAGCGCGTCGTCGGGTTCCACTTCTTCAACCCGGTCGCGCTCATGCCGTTGCTGGAGATCGCGCGCGCCGAGAAGACCGACGACGCCTCCCTGGCGACGGCGTTCGCGCTCGGCAAGTCGCTCAAGAAGTCGTGCGTGCTCGTGAAGGACGCGCCCGCGTTCGTCGTCAACCGGCTGCTCACCCGGTTCCTCGGTGAGGTCATGGCGGCCTACGACGAGGGCACGTCGTTCGACATCGTCAACTCGGCCCTCGACCCGCTCGGGCTGCCGATGTCGCCGTACGTCCTCGTGCAGATGGTCGGACCGGCAGTCGCCTTCCACACCGGCGAGACCCTGCACCAGGCGTTCCCCGACCGGTTCGGGGTCTCGGAGAACCAGCGCCGCATGGTCGAGGCCGGCAAGACGACCCTGCTCGCCTGGGACGGCTCGACGCCGCGCATCGCCGAGGACGTCGCCGAGATCTTCACCATCGGCGACACGCCCTCGACCGCGGAGCAGGTGCGGCAGCGGGCGCTCGACGCCGTGGCCGACGAGGCCCGTCGGATGCTCGACGAGGGCGTCGTGGCGGCGCCGCAGGACATCGACCTGTGCATGCTGCTCGGCGCCGGGTGGCCGTTCCACCTCGGCGGGATCACGCCGTACCTCGACCGCACGGGAACGAGCGAGCGCGTGACGGGCCGGCGCTTCCTCCCGGTGGGCGTGGCCAGCGTCGGCTAGCGCCCCGGCACCGCGTGGCCCCGGAGTCCTCGGACCGGGGCCGCGCCGCGCGGACGGCCGAACGGGCGAAGCCCGGGTGACGCTCGGTCACATCGCGCACGCGATCGGTACCGAGTGTCACCCGCGGGGGCCTCGGAACCTCGCGCAATCGGGCGTACGGTCGACCCGTGACCGACGAGCGGACCTCCACAGCGTTGCGGCGCGCTGTGCTCGCCGTGACCCTGCTCGACCAGGGCGCCCTCGCCGAGCTCGAGACGCGCGAGCGCGCTGTCGTGCGCCCGCGGACCCTCGACGGCAGTCTGCTCGAGATCCCCTGGGACGAGCTCGTCGCCGCAGCCGGAGACCCTTCGGGTCGGCTGCCCGACACCCTCGTGCAGCGCCGGCTCGCCCGCTGGCTGCGGCTGCGCATCGCCCTCGACGAGATGCTGCACGCCGCTGGCGACGAGGCGCCGGAGGTTCGACAGCGGATCGTGTCGCGCGTTCGTCCTCGCGCGCTGCCGCACGACCACCCGCTCCACCCGGGCGAGGCCTGGACCCGGCGCACGGTCCTCGGCGGAGCCCTCGACGTCGGTCTCGCGCTGCGCGGCTACGACGACGACGGCCGTCCGGACCCCGACGAGGTCGGTCTGCTGCCCGCGGGTGTCCTGGATGCGCTGGGCCTCGACGTCGGGCTCGCGAGCGCGCGGGCCGACTGCTACCTCGCGGACATGGCGGCGCTCGCGGGTGAACGCCTGCACCGCGATCCGACCGCCGTGCTGCGCCCGCTGGGCGACGCCGACGTCCTGACCCTGCTCGCGTCCGGGACCTTCCGGACGGCGCTCGTCGACGGCCAGGGGATGCGGTCCGCGGCGATCCCGATGCGCAGCCGGGGCTGGCTCGACCTCGGGCGCATCGACCCGGCGTTCGCCGCTGCGGCGTCGCAGCTGACCGAGCCCGACGACCGCGGCTTCCCGCGACCGGTGCTGGTCACGGCGGACGAGGTGACCCTCGTCCGCGCGGGCGGGGACTCGGTGCGCCAGTCCCTGGCCGACCCCGCGCCGGCCGAGCAGGGCCGCCCGGCGCGCCGCGGCGCCTGACCGGCCGCCTCAGCCTGCGTCGCCGGAGCGCTCCACCTCGGACGTCGAGCGCTCTCCGGGGGTCTGTGCGGAGTGGTCGAGCCGTGCCACGGTCTCCACGATCGCCCTCGACACGTCCTGGGCGGTCAGCCCGAGCTCGGCCAGCACCGACGCCCGCGTGCCGTGGTGCAGGAAGCGGCGCTCGATCCCGAAGTCTCGGAAGGGCACGTCGAGGTCGGCGTCACGCAGCGCAGCCGCGATCGACGAGCCGATCCCCCCCGTACGGCCGTTGTCCTCGACGCTGACCACCAGCGCGTGCCCGCGGGCGAGCTCGACGAGCGCCGGCGGCACGGGAGCCACCCACCGCGGGTCGACGACGGTGACCGCGATCCCCTGCTGCGCCAGGCGGTCCGCCACCTCGAGGCAGAGCGGCGCGAAGGAGCCGACCGACACGAGCAGCACCCCGGCGCCCGGGTCCTTGCGGAGCACGTCGACACCGCCGACCCGCTCGAGCGCCGGCACCTCTGCTCCGACGGCGCCCTTGGGGAAGCGCACGACCGTGGGAGCGTCGTCGACGTCGAGCGCTTCGCGCAGCTCCTCGCGCAGGGTGCCGGCGTCGCGCGGTGCCGCGATCCGCAGACCCGGCACGACCTGCAGGATCGACATGTCCCACATGCCGTTGTGGCTCGCTCCGTCCTCGCCCGTGACCCCGGCCCGGTCGAGCACGAAGGTGACGCCGGCGTGGTGCAGGGCGCAGTCCATGAGCACCTGGTCGAACGCTCGGTTGATGAAGGTCGCGTAGACCGCCACCACCGGGTGCAGCCCGGCGAACGCCATGCCCGCGGCGCTCGTCGCCGCGTGCTGCTCGGCGATGCCGACGTCGTAGGTGCGGCTCGGGAACTGCGCGCAGAAGGCGTCGAGGCCCGTCGGGCCCATCATCGCAGCGGTGACGGCCACGAGCCGGGGGCGGAGCCGTCCCTGGGTGACGAGCTCGTCGGAGAACACGTCGGTCCACGTGGTGGCGCTCGCCCGCAGCGGCAGGCCCGTCTCGGCGTCGATGACCCCGACGGCGTGGAACCGCTCGGCGTCGTCGAGCTCGGCGGGGCGGTAACCGCGACCCTTCTCGGTGATCACGTGGACGATGACGGGCCCGGGGAAGCTGCGCGCCCGTCCGAGCGCGTGCTCCAGCGCGACGATGTCGTGGCCGTCGACCGGACCGATGTACTTGAGGCCGAGGTCCTCGAACATGCCCTGCGGCGCGAGCACGTCCTTGAGCCCCTTCTTGACGCCGTGGAGGGTCTCGTAGATCGGCGGCCCGACGACGGGCGTGGACCCGAGCACGGACTTGCCCCAGTCGAGCACCCGCTCATAGCTGTGGGCGGTCCGCAGCGTCGCGAGGTGGTCGGCGAGGCCGCCGATGGTGGGCGAGTAGCTGCGGCCGTTGTCGTTGACCACCATCACGACGGGACGGTCGGGCGCTGCGGCGATGTTGTTGATCGCCTCCCATGCCATGCCGCCCGTGAGCGCGCCGTCGCCGATGATCCCGACGACGTGGCGCGTGCCGAGCACGCCTTGGCGCTCGAACCCCTTCGCGATGCCGTCGGCCCACGACAGCGCGGTCGAGGCGTGCGAGTTCTCGACGACGTCGTGCTCGGACTCTGCACGGCTGGGGTAGCCGGACAGGTGGCCCTCCTGCCGCAGCTGTTCGAAGCCCTCGAGCCGGCCGGTCAGCATCTTGTGCACGTAGGACTGGTGACCGGTGTCGAAGACGAGGACGTCCTGGGGTGACCGGAAGACGCGGTGCAGCGCGATCGTGAGCTCCACCACGCCGAGGTTGGGCCCGAGATGGCCGCCGGACCGCGTGACCTTCTCCACGAGCTCGGCCCGGATCTCCTCCGCGAGCAGCGGCAGCTGGTCCGCCGGAAGCGCTCGCAGGTCCTCGGGCGACCTGATCCCGCGCAGCAGCGTCATGTCCTCAAGTCTAGGGACCGCAGGCCCGTTCGCACGTCGTGACGGTACGCCGGTGGTGCCCGTCACAGCGCGGCCTCGGTCACCCGCGCATGCTCGGCACGGCGCCCGCGTGCAGGCCCACCAGACGAGTTCCCCGACCTGCGGCGATCACACCGAGGGGGTCCTCGAGGAGCGGGGCGAACGCCGACTCCGCGGCGCCGAGCAGGGTGGAGTCGTCCCCGAGGGCGGGCAGCGCCAGCACCACGTGCTCCCCGGGCGCCGTCAGCGCGCCGGACACCGCCGCGCTCACCGCCTCGCGCGTGGCGGGCAGGATCTCCCGCAGGGTGCCACCGAACACGACGACGTCCGGGTTGAGGATGTTCACCAGGTTCGCGACGCCCACCCCGAGCCAGCCCCCCACGGTGCGCAGCCCCTTGGCCGCCGTCTTGTCCCCCGTCGCCGCGCGCGCCACGATCTCGGCGACGGGCATGCCGTTCGGGCACCCGGTCGCCAGCCGCACGGCGGGCTCGCCGATCTCGGTCTCCCAGCAGCCGATCGCGCCGCACCGGCAGGCCCGACCGCGGGGGTTGACCCGCATGTGGCCGACCTCACCGGCGTAGCCCTGGGCCCCCATGACGAGATTGCCATCGATGACGATGCCGCCGCCGACGCCGACCTGACCGGAGAGGTAGATGACGTTGGCGGCGCCCACGGCGCTGCCGCGCAGCCGCTCGGAGATGGCGCCGAGATCGGAGTCGTTGCCCACCACGACGGGCACCGACAGGCCGAGTGCGGCCACGAGGTGCTCCCCCAGCGGTACGTCGACCCACCCGAGGTTCGGCGCGAATCGGACCAGGCCGTCGGGCTGACGCACCAGACCGGGCACACCCACCCCGACACCGACGATGACGGCGCCGGGCGGGGCGGCCCGGAGCAGGTCCTGGCACACCGCGACGAGTTGCGCCACGATCCGCTCCTCCCGAGGCTGGCCCTTGCGGTAGCGGTGCTCCCGACGCTCGAGCACCACACCGCCGAAGCCCACGAGGGCCGCGATCGTGCGGTCGACCCGCAGGTCGATCGCCAGGACGTAGGCACTCTCGACCACGGGTTCGACCCCGTACGACGGACGGCCCACGCCTCGCCCCACCGGCTCGGTCTCGCGCACGAGGTCGGCGGCGACGAGGTCCGACAGCAGCCCGCCGACGGTGCTGCGGTTCAGACCGGTGTGACTGACGAGCTCAGAGCGGGAGGTCGACCCGTGGTCGTGCAGGAACCGGACGAGCGCCGCCAGGTTGTGGCGGCGGACCTCGTCCTGCGTGGCTCCCGCCAGCGACACGGGCCGACCTCCTTCCGCATGCGGGCGTCGGTCAGGACGCCACGGAGCGCTTGCGCGACAGCGCGTCGACGCTCGCCGCGACCAAGAGCACCAGGCCGGTGACGATAAACTGGATGCCGGGCTGCTCGGTGATGAGCGGGAGGCCGTTGGCGATCACGGCGACGACAGCGCCACCGATGACGGCGTCCAGCATCTTGCCGCGGCCGCCGAAGAGGCTCGTGCCGCCGATGACGGCTGCTGCGACCGCGTAGAGCAAGGTCGAGGAGCCACCCGTGGACGGCGAGATCGAGTTGTCCCGGGAGGCGAACAGAATGCCGGCCACGGCGGCGAGCGTGGAACAGGCGATGAAGCAGGTGATCTTGACCATCGCCACGTTGATGCCGGCTCGACGAGCGGCCTCCGTGTTGCCGCCGACGGCGTAGACGTGCCGGCCGAAGGCCGTCCGCCCGAGCAGGAACGTCAGCCCGACGAGGAGCACCAGGATCAGCACGACGACGTAGGGCACGCCCTTGATCGACGTGATCTCCGGGTGCCGCGACCGCTCCTGGTTGAGGAAGAAGACCGAGAGGCCGCCGATGACGGCGATGCCGATGACCTTGAACAGCCACAACGCGGTGACCTGTGCCGTGAGCCCTGCCTTGCGGCGGCGGGTCATGCGCAGTCCGGTCAGGAGCGCGTAGCCGCCCACCACGATCAGGAAGAGGACCCAGCCCGCGAGGGGGCTCAGGTTGTTGTTCTCGATCGCCAGGATGGCCGGGTCGGTGATGCCAATGGTGCCGCCCTCGCCGATGATGAGCAGGAGGAGACCCTGCAGCGCGAGGAAGAACGCCAGCGTCACGACGAACGAGGGGATGCCCAGCCTCGCGACCAGCAGACCGATGAGCAGACCGATGATCGCACCGGTGCCGAGGCAGGCGACGAGCGCGATCGGCAGGGACCATCCCTTCGTGGTGAGCGCCACTCCGAGGATCGCCGCGGACGTCGAGGCGCAGTAGCCGGCCGAGAGGTCGATCTCGCCCAGGAGCAGTACGAACACCAGGCCCATGGCCAGCACGATGATCATGGCGCTCTGGGTGAGCAGGTTCGCGAAGTTGAAGGTCGAGAAGAAGGTCTCCCCCTGGAGCACGGTGAAGATCAGGACGATCGCGACGAGGCCGAGCACGGCGGGAAGCGAACCGAGCTCGCCGCCGCGCAGCTTGTCGACGTAGGCGTTGAACGCGCCTCGGAGGCTGGTGTCCTCCTGGGGTGCCACCGCGGGTATCTCTGCGACGCTCATGCCGCGCCTCCGTTCGCCTGGATGCCGAGGTCGCCGCTGCGCCCGGACGTGATGAGCTCGACGATGCGCGCGCTCGTGACCTCGGAGGACTTGACCTGCGCCGCCATCGCGCCGAGGTAGAGCGCCGCGATGTTGTCCGCCACCTGCATGACGTCGTTCATGTTGTGCGAGATCAGGATCACGCCGAGGCCGTTGTCGGCGAGGCGACGCACGAGGTTGAGGACCTGCTCGGTCTGCGCGACGCCGAGCGCGGCGGTCGGCTCGTCGAGGATGACCAGCTTCGAGTTCCAGAGGACGGCGCGTGCGATCGCGACGGTCTGCCGCTGACCACCGGACAGGCTCGAGACCTGCTGGCGCACCGACTTCAAGGTGCGCACCGACAAGCCGTCGAGGGTCTTGCGGGCGCGCTGCTCCATGTCGTCCTCGTCGAGCGCGAAACCCTTCTTCTCCTCGCGCCCGAGGAACATGTTGTGCACCACGTCGAGGTTGTCGCACAGCGCGAGGTCCTGGTAGACGACCTCGATGCCGAGAGCGTTCGCCGCCTTCGGGTCGTGCACGCTGACCGGCTTGCCCTCGAAGAGGTACTCGCCCGCGTCGAAGGAGTGGATCCCGGCGACACCCTTGATCAGCGTGGACTTGCCGGCGCCGTTGTCGCCGACGAGGGCCGTGACCTGCCCTGGGTAGACGTTGAGATCGACGCCCCGCAGCACGTGGACGGCACCGAAGCTCTTGTCGATGCCCCTGAGGGACAACAGGGGCGGCGGGTCACCCGCGGCCGCAGCAGGGGACGACTCGGACGTGACGGTCATGAGACACCTCGTAGAAGACAGCCGACAGCGACGCTTGCATCAGGAGGATGGCGCGGATACCCGACTGGCGCGCACGATTGCGCCAAGCAGTCGGTCGGGGCCGAGGCCCGCGGGGTGGTGATGCCGGAGGGAGTGGCCGAACCGTGCAGCCGGGGGGTGGCCGCAGGAGAGATCCCGCGACCACCCCCCGTTCTCCTCAGATCAGGAGACGCCGTACTTGGTGCACGCGGCCTTGAGCTCGGCGGAGGTGCAGAGCTTGGCAGCCGTGGTGAAGCCGTCAGCGACGACGTCCTTCACGCTGTCGTTGAAGATCGCCTGCGGCACCAGGAGCAGCGCCGGGACGTCCTTGCCGGTCTTCGAGTCCTTCACGCTGCCCAGCTGGGTCGTGGGCGCGTTGCCCTGGGCCAGGCTGATGGCGAGAGCCGAGGCGGCGTCCGCCTCCTTCTTGATCGCCTTGTAGACCGTCATGCACTGCGTGCCCAGGAGCACGTTCTGCAGGCCGGTGTCCGTGGCGTCCTGACCCGTGACCGGGATCTTGCCGGCCAGCTTGTTCTTCGCAAGGACGGCGATCACGGCGCCACCGAGGCCGTCGTTCGCGGCGTCGACGCCGACGAAGTTACCGTTGGCCTTGGTGAACATCTGCTCGAAGATCGTGCCGGCCTTGGTGTTGTCCCAGTCCGGAACGGACTGGTCCGCGGTGATGCTGTAGCCGGCCGCGCGGATGGCGGCCTCGTAGCCCTGCTTGAACAGCGTGGCGTTGTTGTCGGTCGGCGAGCCGTTGAGCAGCGCCACCGGGCCGGTGGTCTTGCCGTTGGCCTGCATGCACTTGACGAGGCCCTTGCCTTGCGCGGTGCCGACGGCGACGTTGTCGAACGACACGTAGTAGGACGCGTTGCCACCAAGGGTCAGACGGTCGTAGTCGATCGTCTTGATGCCCTGAGCGGCCGCCTTGGTCTCGCAGGCCGCACCGGAGTCGCTGTCGAGGTTGACGATCATGAGGACGGCGACGCCCTCACCGATCATCTGGTCGCAGAGGGACGCGAACTTGGTCTTGTCGCCACCCGCGTTCTGGATGTCGGAGGCCACGCCCGCAGCCTTGAACGCGTCGCCCAGGAGCGGTGCGTCGTTGTTCGCCCAACGAGCCGAGGAGGCCGTGTCGGGGAGGATGACGCCGACCTTGGCGCCACCGCCCGCGGCCGAGCTCGACGAGCCGGAGCTCGACGGCGCGGCAGCGCTGGAGGAGGTGGTACCGCCGGAGCTGCTGCCACAGGCAGCCAGCAGGAGGGACAGGGCCGCGGCGCCTGCCACTGCCAGGTAACGCTTGCTCATTCTCGTCCTTTCTCGCACGGGTCCGCCGTGCCTGAAGGCCCCGGGTGAGCCACCCGGGAGGGAGCACCGAGCGCGTCGGTGACGCGTCGGAGGAATGTTGCCAGCGCGAACATATTCCCCCCGGAGTGGCGCAGGCCACACCAACAGGTCACGAATTCGTTGTGTCTGGTAACAATTCCGTCACGCGCCCGCAACCTTCGGGGGGTATGTCCGATTTCGCCTTCCGTGCAAGCGGTTACGGCGCCAGCAGGGCCCGGCCTCGCCCCACCTGCCGCTCAGAGCCGCGGACGCCACCGGTTGCCCAGCAGCGCGTCCTCGACGAGCGCGACCTCGCGCGACGCGCGGGCCAGGCGTGCGCCTTCGGCCTCGAGCGCCCGCAGCGCCGCGTCGAGCACTTCGGGGGCCACCCGGTCGCGCAGCTCGCGTCGCGCACCGGCGTAGGCCGCCCTGGCGCCCTCGAGGGCTGCCTCGACATGGTGGGCCGCGAAGCGTGCGAGCACCTCGGGATGGCGGCGCAGCACCTCGTGCGCCCGGTAGTCCGCCGGGCACAGGTCGAGCAGCCAGGGCACGGCCGACTCCTCCCAGCCCGGCACGCCGGGCGGCCGCACCCCGCGGGGCCACCCCGGCGGCGCGGCAGCGGACGACGGCATCCCCCCAACCTACGACTCGCCTCGCCACCCTGTTCTCGGTGAAGGACGCCTTTGTCGAGCTCTATGCAACAAAGGCGTCCTTCACCGAGAACTCCTGGGGGCAGGACGACGGCCCCTCACCTGGCGAGAGGTGGGGGCCGCCGTCGTTCTGGGGCCGACGCTGAGGACGGCGTCCGGGCCCGGGCTCGGTCGGGTCCGTGGGTCGGTACGCCGGGCTGGCGGTCAGCCGGCGACGAGGGAGCGGAGCACGTACTGCAGGATCCCGCCGTTGCGGTAGTAGTCCGCCTCGCCCGGGGTGTCGATGCGCAGCACCGCGTGGAAGTCGACCGTGCCGCCGTCGGACTTCAGCGCCGAGACGAGCACCTTGGCCGGCGTGCGGCCCTCGTTGAGCTCGGTGACGCCGGTGACGGAGAACGTCTCGGTGCCGTCGAGGCCGAGGGAGTCGGCGCTCTCGTCCGCCGGGAACTGCAGTGGCAGGACGCCCATCCCGATGAGGTTGGAGCGGTGGATGCGCTCGTAGGACTCGGCGATGACCGCCTTCACCCCGAGCAACGCCGTGCCCTTGGCCGCCCAGTCGCGCGAGGAGCCGGAGCCGTATTCCTTGCCCGCGAGGACCACCAGCGGCGTGCCCGCGGCGGCGTAGGCCTGGGCGGCGTCGAAGATGAAGGCCTGCGGAGCGTCGGGCCGGGTGAAGTCACGGGTGTAGCCGCCCTCCACGCCGTCGAGCAGCTGGTTGCGCAGCCGGATGTTCGCGAAGGTGCCGCGGATCATCACCTCGTGGTTGCCGCGGCGCGATCCGAAGGAGTTGAAGTCCTTGCGCTCGACGCCGTGCTCGGAGAGGTACTTCCCGGCGGGGCTGTCCGGCTTGATGGAGCTGGCCGGGCTGATGTGGTCGGTCGTGACGGAGTCGCCGAGCTTGGCGAGCACCCGGGCGCCGTGGATGTCGGACACCGGGTCCGGCTGCGCCTTCATGCCGTCGAAGTACGGCGCCTTGCGGATGTAGGTCGAGTCGTCCTGCCAGTCGAACGTGCTCCCCGTCGGCGTCGGGAGCGACTGCCAGCGCTCGTCACCGGCGAAGACGTCGGCGTAGCGCGAGGTGTACATGTCGGCGTCGATGCAGCCGTCGATCGTGGTCTGCACCTCGGCCGGAGTGGGCCAGATGTCGCGCAGGTAGATCGGGTTCCCGTCCTGGTCGGTGCCCAGCGGCTCGGTCGTGATGTCGAGGTCCATCGTCCCCGCGATCGCGTAGGCGACCACGAGCGGAGGTGACGCGAGGTAGTTCATCTTGATGTCGGGGTTGATGCGCCCCTCGAAGTTCCGGTTGCCCGAGAGCACCGACACGACGGCCAGGTCGTCGGCGTTGACGGCGGCGCTGACCTCCTCGGGCAGCGGGCCCGAGTTGCCGATGCACGTGGTGCAGCCGTAGCCGACGAGGTCGAAGCCCATCTTGTCGAGGTAGGGGGTCAGACCCGCCTTGTCGTAGTAGTCGGTGACGACCTTCGAGCCTGGAGCCAGCGTGGTCTTCACCCAGGGCTTGCGCGTCAGGCCCTTCTCGACGGCCTTCTTCGCCAGCAGCGCCGCGCCGATCATGACCGACGGGTTCGAGGTGTTGGTGCACGACGTGATCGCCGCGATCGTGACTGCGCCGTGCCCGATCGTGACCTCCTCGCCGTCGATCGTGAACGTCGAGGTCGTGTCGGGTTCGGACGTGTACGTCGGCAGCGCCGCACGGAACGACTCCTGCGCGTCCGCGAGCACGACGCGGTCCTGCGGACGCTTCGGCCCGGCCAGCGAGGGCACGACCGTGCCGAGGTCGAGGGTGATCCGCTCGGAGTAGTGCGGCTCGTGCCTCGGGTCGTGCCAGAGACCCTGCGCCTTCGCATAGGCCTCGACCAGCGCGACCTGCTCGTCGGTGCGACCGGTGAGGCGCAGGTAGCGCAGCGTCTCCTCGTCGATCGGGAAGATCGCGACGGTCGAGCCGTACTCCGGGCTCATGTTGCCGATCGTGGCGCGGTTGGCCAGCGGCACCGCGGTGACGCCGTCGCCGTAGAACTCGACGAACTTCCCGACCACTCCGTGCTTGCGCAGCATCTCGGTGATGGTGAGGACGAGGTCGGTCGCGGTCGCGCCCTCGGGCAGCGCGCCGGTGAGCTTGAACCCGACCACGCGCGGGATGAGCATCGACACGGGCTGGCCGAGCATCGCCGCCTCGGCCTCGATGCCGCCCACGCCCCAGCCGAGCACGCCGAGGCCGTTGACCATCGTGGTGTGGGAGTCGGTGCCGACGCAGGTGTCGGGGTAGGCCTGAGCGCCCCGCACCATCACGACCCGCGCCAGCGACTCGACGTTGACCTGGTGCACGATTCCGGTCCCCGGGGGCACGACCTTGAAGTCGTCGAACGCGGTCTGACCCCAACGCAGGAACTGGTAGCGCTCGCGGTTGCGCTGGTACTCGAGCTCCACGTTGCGCTCGGCGGCGTCCGGCACGGCGAAGAAGTCCGCGATGACGGAGTGGTCGATGACGAGCTCGGCCGGCGACAGCGGGTTGATCTGGTCGGGGTCGCCCCCGAGGTCCTTCACGGCCTCGCGCATGGTGGCGAGGTCGACGACGCAGGCGACGCCGGTGAAGTCCTGCATGATCACGCGGGCCGGCGTGAACTGGATCTCGTCCTCGGGCTCGGCCTTGGGGTCCCACCCGCCGATCGCACGGATGTGCTCGGCCGTGACGTTGGCACCGTCCTCGGTGCGCAGCAGGTTCTCGAGGAGCACCTTGTGGGTGAAAGGCAGGTGCTTCGAGCCCTTCACGGCATCGACCCGGAAGATCTCGTACGTCGCGTCGCCGACCTGGAGGTCGGCGCGGGCGCCGAAACTGTCCTTGCTCGCCATGTGCGGTGTCCCTTCGTGCGTGCCGGGTGCCGTCGTCGTCCAGCCGAGAATTTATCTTGACGTCAAGATACTTCATCGTAGCGGGCCGCGCCACCCTCCACGGGTCAGGCGTCCGGCACCAGCACCGCGACGGCCTCGAGGTGCTGGGTCATCGGGAACAGGTCGAAGCCGCGGACCGACGCGACCCGCCAGCCGGCCGCGCGCAGGAACCCGACGTCGCGACCCAGCGACGCCGGGTCGCAGGCGACGTAGGCGATCGCGCGCGGCGCGAGGTCCAGGACGTGGTCGAGGACCGCCGCGCCGGCCCCGCTGCGCGGGGGGTCGAGGACGACGAGGTCGACGGTGTCGATCGTCGCCGAGTCCAGCCAGGACTCGACGTCGCCCTGGTGGATCCGCACCTGGGGCAGGTCGTGCAGGTTGCGCCGCGCGTCCTTGCACGCGTCGACCGAGAACTCCACGGCGTCGACCCGCCCGTCCGGGCCGAGGTCGGCGGCCAGGCAGCCGGCGAACAGGCCGACCCCCGAGTAGAGGTCGAGCAGGTGCTCCCCCGCGACCGGCGCCAGCCCGGCGCGCACGGCGTCCACGAGGGCGTCGGCCGCACCGGGGTGGACCTGCCAGAACCCGGAGCTCTGCACCCGCCACTCGCGGCCCCCCGCCAGCTCGCGCACCCAGGTGCGGCCGCGCAGTCCGCGCACCGCGACGTCGCGCTCGAGACCGGTTGTGCGCGAAGCGGTCGCGGGTTCCACCAGGACGGCGCGCTCTCCGCCCGAGCTCGCGACGACCTCGACCTCCTCGGCGCCGGGCCAGGGCAGGCGGCTCGCACCGACGGCATCGACCTGCTCGGTCACAAGCGGGCAGTGCTCGACCGGCTCGACCACGTGCGACCGGTGCCGGCGGAAGCCGGCTCGGCCGTCCGGGGTCACGGCGTAGCGGACCCGGGTGCGCCAGCCGAGACCGTCACGGTCCCCGGGCACGGCCTCCACGGCGACGCACTCCGTCAGCGGCACGCCGTCGACGTGCTCGAGTCCGCCGAGGCGGTGCAGCTGCTCGCGCAGGATCTCCGACTTGATCGCACGCTGGGCCGGGAGCGAGGCGTGCTGCCAGTCGCAGCCGCCGCAGCCGCCCGGGCGCGCGTGCGCGCAGGGAGGCTCCACCCGGTCGGGCGACGCGACGACGACCTCCACGGCGTCCGCCCGGACGAAGCGGCCCTTGGCGCCGTGGCCGGTGACGACGGCCACGACCGACTCGCCCGGCAGAGCGTGCCGGACGAACACGACGCGGCCCTCGTGCCGGCCGACGCAGTGGCCGCCGTGGGCGGCCCGCTCCACCTCGAAGCTGATCCGCGACCCCACGGCCGGCGGCCGGCTCGTGGCGGCGGCTCCGTCGGAGTCGGTCACGGACGAGCGTCGCCGTCGTCGCCCGCCACGAACTCCGAGGCGACGACCGCCTCCTGGACCTCGGACCTCGGCTCACCCCGGCGGACGGCGCCCACGGCCACCGACTCGGGCCGGTCGGCAACGAGCGCGCTCGACGCGAGCTGCCACGGCACGGCGCACACCATCACGCCCGGCACGAACAGCAGACGTGCCTTGAGCCGCAGGGCGCTCTGGTTGTGCAGGATCTGCTCCCACCAGCGACCGACGACGTACTCGGGCACATAGACGATCACGAGGTCGCGCGGGCTCGACCGGTGCAGGCCGCGCACGTAGTCGAGGATCGGCCGGGTCACCTCGCGGTAGGGCGAGTCGAGCACCTTGAGCGGCACCGGGAGGCTACGTCGTTCCCACTCGGCGGCGAGCGCCTGCGTGTCCGCCTCGTCGACGTCGACGGTGATCGCCTCGAGGCTCGACGGTCGTGTCGCGCGGGCGAAGGCGAGCGCACGCAGCGTCGGCTTGTGCACCTTCGACACCAGGACGATCGCGTGGACGCGCGAGGGCAGCGTGACGGTCTCGGACTCCTCGGCCGCGAGCTCGACCTTGACCCGCTCGTAGTGCCGGTGGATCGACTGCATGAGCAGGTAGAGCAGCGGCATCGCGATGCACACGATCCAGGCGCCGTGGGTGAACTTCGTGCCGAGCACGATGATGAGGACGGACCCCGTCAGCACGAACCCGACCGCGTTGACCACGCGGCTGCGCATCATCCGCGCACGGTCCTTGCCGTCCGTCGTCTCCGCCAGCAGCCGCGTCCAGTGCCGGATCATGCCGAACTGGCTGAGCGTGAAGGAGACGAACACCCCGAGGATGTAGAGCTGGATCAGTGCCGTGACGTCGGCCTTGTAGACGAGCACCAGGAAGATCGCGAGGCCGGCGAGGACGACGATGCCGTTGCTGAACGCGAGCCGGTCACCGCGGGTGTGCAGCTGGCGCGGCAGGTAGCCGTCGCGCGCCAGGATGGAGCCGAGGACCGGGAATCCGTTGAAGGCCGTGTTCGCGGCGAGGGCGAGGATCAAGGCGGTCGTGGCCGTGACCAGGAACGTGCCGAGGTGGAAGTCCCCGAATACCGCCTGGGCGATCTGCACCATGACGGTCTTCTGCTGCTGCGGGTCGGTGTAGGCCTGCTGACCGTTGGGAAGCAGCAGGTCGCTGTTGCTCTCGGTGATCTTCACACCGGTGTAGATGGACAGCCAGGTGATGAGGCTGAACATGGACGTCGCGATCAGACCGAGCAGGAGGAGGGTCGTCGCGGCGTTCTTGCTCTTGGGCTTCTTGAACGCCGGCACGCCGTTGCTGATCGCCTCGATGCCGGTGAGCGCGGTGGTGCCGGAGGAGAACGCGCGGGCCACGAGGTAGGCAAGGGCGAGACCGGTGAACGTGCCCTCCGCGACGACGGTCCAGTTCGCGCTCTCCGCCGTGAGGGTGTCCCCCCGCGCGATGCGGAAGATCGCGAAGGCGACCATCCCGTAGATGCTCAGGATGAAGCCGTAGACCGGGACCGCGAACGCCGATCCGCTCTCGCGGACGCCGCGCAGGTTCATGAGCACGATGAGGACGATCAGCCCCACGGCCCAGAGCACCTGGTGCTCCCCCACGAGCGACGGCAGAGCGGACCTGATGTTCGCGACCGCCGAGGAGATCGAGACGGCGACGGTGAGGATGTAGTCCACGAGCAGGGCCGACGCGACGAAGACCCCCGCACGGGGGCCGAGGTTGGTGCCCACCACCTCGTAGTCGCCCCCGCCCGACGGGTAGGCGTGCACGTTCTGCCGGTAGGAGGCCACGACCACGAAGAAGACCAGGACCACGAGCCCCGCGACCCACGGTGCGTACTTGTAGAGCGTCGCCCCGCCGATGGCGAGGGTGAGCAGGATCTCCTGCGTCGCATAGGCGTTCGACGACAACGCGTCCGACGCGAACACGGGCAGGGCGATGCGCTTCGGGAGCAGGGTCTCGTGCAGCTGCTCGCTGGACAGCGCTCGGCCGACGAGGATGCGCTTGCCGAAGCCAGACACGTTGGACACGTTTGCTGACTCTAGGCCCACACGGCCGCGCGGGAGGGCCCTGCCGCCGTGTAGCGTTCGCCAGCGTGCACGTCGTCATCATGGGTTGCGGCCGAGTCGGGTCCGCGCTGGCCCACACCCTGGACCTGGCCGGGCACCACGTCTCCGTCATCGACCAGACGGTCTCGAGCTTCTCGAAGCTCTCCCCCGATTTCCACGGCGACACCGTCACGGGCATCGGCTTCGACCGCGACACGCTGCTGCGCGCCGGGATCGAGAAGGCCGACGCGTTCGCGGCCGTGAGCAGCGGCGACAACTCGAACATCCTGGCCGCACGGGTGGCTCGCGAGACCTTCGGCGTCGAGAACGTGGTCGCGCGCATCTACGACCCCCGCCGCGCCGAGGTCTACCAGCGTCTGGGGATCCCGACCGTCGCCAGCGTCGCCTGGCAGACCGACCAGATCCTGCGCCGCATCCTGCCGGAGGCGACCGGCGACGAGTGGCGCGACGGCTCCGGCAAGGTCGCGCTCACCCAGTTCCGGTTCGCCGAGTCGTGGGTCGGTCACCGGATCACGCGTCTGGAGAAGGAGTCGGGCGCGCGGGTGGCGTTCCTGACCCGCTACGGCGAGGGCGTGATCCCGGACGTCGACACCGTGATCCAGGCCGACGACATCGTCCACGTGCTCATCGACCCGACGAGACGCGACGAGCTCGCCGCCGTCTTCTCCCACGGACCGGAGTCACACTGATGCGCGTCGCCATCGCCGGCGCCGGCAAGGTCGGCCGGGCCATCGCCCGCGAGCTGCTGTCCAACGGCCACGAGGTCCTGCTCATCGATCGCGAGCCCGCGAAGGCCGAGCCCGACGTCGTCCCCGGCGCGCGGGTGCTGCTCGGCGACACCTGCGAGATCGCGGTGCTCGACGAGGCCGATCTCCCGACCTGTCAGGTGCTCATCGCCGCCACGGGCGACGACAAGGTCAACCTCGTCGTCTCGCTGCTGGCCAAGACCGAGTACGGCGTCCCCCGTGTCGTCGCGCGCGTGAACCACCCGAAGAACGAGTGGATGTTCGACGAGTCGTGGGGGGTCGACGTCGCCGTCTCGACCCCTCGGATGCTCTCCGCGCTCGTCGAGGAGGCCGTCAGCGTCGGCGACCTCGTTCGCCTGTTCTCCTTCCGCCAGGGCAACGCCAACCTCGTCGAGCTCACCCTCCCGCCCTCGGCGTCAGTCGTCGGCAAGCGGGTGGCCGACGTGAGCTTCCCCATCGACACGTCGCTGGTCGCGATCATCCGCGACACCCGGGTCATCGCCCCGAGCCCGGACGACTCGTTGGAGGCCGGGGACGAGCTGCTGTTCGTCGCCTCGCCCGAGCAGGAGCAGTCGCTCGAGGACCTCCTCGGCGATTGATCTATCGCCCCTCCAAGGGCACCCCCTCTGGGGGTGCGCGTCGGGGTCGGCTCAGGGCTCGGGGTCGGTCGCTTCCGGGATCGGGGCTTCGTCGCGGGCCTTGGTGATGACTCGGTAGCTGAGATAGGCCGCGAGCGCGAACAGGGGCCAGCCCAGGGCCAGCTTCGCGACGCCGAGCGGGCCGACCCAGCCGGCGAGGTAGAGCGGCACCTGGACCACCACGCGCGTCGCGAAGACGGCGGCGAAGAACCAGGTCGCGAGGGAGTAGGCGCGCCGCTGCTCAGGGACGCGGCGCCAGCCGGTGACGTCACCCGTGGCCGCGCCGACGCCGTAGCCGAGCAGCGGGTGACCTACGAGGCAGGAGGCGGACAGGCCGACGGCGTAGGCGATGTTGATGAGGATGCCGGGCAGGTAGAAGTCCTCCGCCCGCCCCGTCCGGGACGCGAGCCAGGCGCAGAAGGCGATGCCGACGAAACCGGAGACGACCTGCTGGAGCGACTGGCGCCGCACGAGGCGCAGCACCGCGATGACGGCACCCGCCGCCACAGCGGCCCACACGGCCTGCGAGAGCCTGTTGCCGTTGACGACGTAGACGATCAGGAACACCGCGCCGGGCAGGCTGCTGTCGACCAGCCCACGCCATCCGCCGATGGCGCTGGCCATCAGCTGCTCGGCGGTGGCGTCGCCCGGCGCGCCCGTGCCGTCGTCGGTGCCGAGGAGCACCTCGGCGACGTCGTGGTGGTGGTGCTCGTCGGCGGAGCGGCCGTCGGGTGCGGGCTCGTCCGTCACGCGATCATTCCGGCACCGCGGGGAGCAGCTCGTAGCGCGGGTTCACCATCGCGGTCTCGCCGTCGCGCGCGATCGGGCGGCCGTGCACGACGACGTGGCGGCCCGGCGTGATGCCGGGGATGCGGCGTCGACCCAGGAACAGCAGGGTGATCCGTCCGGTTCCGTCCCAGAGCTCGGCCTCGACCGCGGGCGCCTTCGCGGCGGGTCGCAGCGTGACCGACCGGAGTCGACCCGTGACGGTCGTGGTGCTTCCCCCGACGCAGTCCCGGATGTGGGTGGCACCGATGTGGCGCGCCTCGTCCTCGAGCCGGTCGGCGTCGACCTGGGTCTGGGTGCGGGTGAACCGCCGGAAGAACCCGGGACTCGACGCGGACATGGGCCCAGGCTAGTGCCCTGGGCGCCCGGCGCACCCCACCGCGCAACCGTCACCTGGGGGCGCCTGGCACGATCCGCCCATGACCGACATCGCCGTGCTCGTCCACGGCGCCGGCTCGTGCCCGGCCACCGCGGCGCTGCTCCTGGCGCCGGCGGTCCCCGACGGCGCGACGCCGGTCGCCGTGACGGCGCGCGCGGACGTCGAGTCGGTCGTCGACGCTATCGCCACAGCGGCGCACGGGTGCCGTGTGGTCCTGGTGGCCGGCATCTCGTTGGGAGCGCATGCCGCGGCCCTGTGGACCGTCCGAGGTGGTCGGACCGATTCACTCCTGCTCGCGATGCCGGCGTGGACCGGCGCCCCCGACCCCGTGGCAGCCCTGACCGAACGCAGCGCCGAGGAGATCGCCCGGCGCGGGCGCGCAGCCGTGCTGGCGGAGATCTCTGCGGCGGCAGAAGGCGACTGGGTCGTCGAGGAGCTGCGCCGGGGGTGGGAGACCTACGACGACGACGCCCTGGTCGCCGCCCTGCGGGCGGCTGCAGGCAGCACCGGTCCCACCCGCACGGAGCTGGCTGCGATCAGGACGCCCACTGCGGTCGTGGCCCTGGCCGACGACCCGCTGCACCCGGAGTCGGTGGCCAGGACCTGGTCGGCCTCGATCCCCGGCGCGGCGCTGGGAATCGTAGGCCGCCAGGACCCGGCGAGGGACCGTGGCGCGCTGGGACGAACGGGGCGCACGCTCCTGCTGGGTGCCTGAGCGCCGCGGCGTCAGCGGATCTCGGTGATCTCCGGTCCGCGCTGCGGAACGGCCAGCGGAGGCCGCTCGGCTTCCGCCGATCGGCTCATCCCCTCCGGCAGCTGGCCGGGGACGCTGAGCGCCAGCGGGTCCCCGGGGGCCATCGGGTCCGTTCCGCGCACGACGACCGTGGCACGCAGGACCGCCTCCAGCGGTGCCGCGGCGGCCGCGTCGCGGGCTGCGGCGCCGCTGAACAGCGCACGCAGGAACCAGCGCGGGCCGTTGATCCCGACGAACCGGGCCGGCTGCATGAGGGTCTGTCCCTGCGGTCCGGCCACCGTGAGCGTGGCTCGCAGCTCGGTGCCGAAGTCCCCCTCGGCCGTGTCGACGAGACCCTGGGCGGCCAGGCTCTTGCGGATCTCCTCGCGCACGTCGTCCCAGATGCCCTCGGTGCGAGGAGCGGCGAACGCCATGAGCTGCATGGTCGAGTCGCCGCTCACCACGGTGACGGCCTGAACCGTCTCACCGGCCTCGTCGAGCTCGAGGCGCAGCTCCATGCCGTCGGCCCCGGGGACGCGCAGACCGCCGAGGTCGAGCCGGGTGAGCCCGTCCTGGGGCTCCTCGCTGACGTCGTAGGGTCCGTCCCCCCTCACGTCCGGCGACGGGACGGAGTCACCCTCCGCGACGTCGGACCCGTCGGTGGACAGCTCCTCGGCGTCGACCGTCCCGTCGGCGAGCGGTGCGCTGTCGGACTGGTCGTTGCGACGGCGTCGGAACACCGGGACTCCTTCACGAGAGAGGCGGGACGTCGGGTCCCAGGACTGACGCTAGCGGCCGGACGAGCCGAATCCACCCTCACCGCGGTCCGACCCCGGCAGGCGGTCGACCTCGTGGAGGACGGCATGCTCCACCCGCTGCACGACGAGCTGGGCGATGCGGTCGCCTCGGGCGAGGACGACGGGGTCGCGCGGGTCGAGGTTCACCAGCGACACCGCGATCTCACCGCGGTAGCCGGCGTCGATGGTGCCCGGCGCGTTGACGAGGGACACGCCGTAGCGGACGGCCAGCCCGGACCGCGGGTGCACGAACGCGGCGTAGCCCTCGGGCAGGGCGATCGCGATGCCGGTCGGGAGGAGCACGCGATCGCCGGGCGCCACCTCTGCCGCCACGGTGGTGACCAGGTCCAGCCCGGCGTCGCCGGGGTGCGCGTACGACGGCAGGGGCACGTCCGGGTCGACCCGGCGCACGAGGACGTCGACGGCGTTCGGCGGACGAGTGGTCACGGGTTGACCTCGAGGTTCTGCAGGCTGCCGCGCACGAGCCGGTCCTCGCGCGCGCTCTCGACGTCCTCGGGCCGGCCGTAGGACACGAAGTGCTCGACCGGCACCTGGACGAACAGTGACGCAGCGGTCATGGCGATCGGACCGTCCGCGGCGTCGAGGCGTCCGACGGCCCGGCTGAAGATCTTGCGTCCCTTCACCCCGACGACCGCCGCCTCGATGTGCAGGGTGGAGCCGACCGGCACCGGACGGCGGAAGTCGACCTCGAGGCGGCCGGTCACCGACGGCGAGGACAGCAGCCAGTTCAACGAGCCCAGCGCGTCGTCGAAGGCGGTCGTGAGCAGTCCGCCGTGCGCGAGCCCCGGGGCGCCCTGGTGCAGCTCGGTCACGGCAAAGGTGCCGTAGAGCGAGAGGCCCTCCCCCGCGAAGAGCGTGAGGTGCAAGCCGGTCGGGTGGTCGCTGCCGCACCCGTAGCACTTGGTGTAGTGGCTCGGGATCCGCTCGCCCGGAGCCGGCGCGGCGGGGCTGCGTGGCGGGAGGACGGAGTCCGCCGGGGGCGTGGTCGGCAGCAGCCCGCCCCGCGAGGGGATCACGGGCTCCGCGGGAGTGCTCACGAGCACCGACCCTACCCGCCGACGCGCGCGGCCCGCCGTGGCAGGCTGCGGACGTGAGCGAGCAGCCGACCGCGGTGACCGAGGGGGTCGACGGCACCCAGGTCGCCTACCGCGAGCGGGTGCACGCACCGGTCTGGATCTGGCTGCTCGGCCTGGCCCTCACGGCCTCGCTGGGCGTCGCGTACGGGTACCGTCTCGGCACGCCTGCCGGCGTCGTCGCGTTCGTGGTCTCGCAGGGGCTCGTGTCGTGGTGGCTGCTGGCCACCGCTCCCCTGGTGGTCGTCGACGACCTCGTGTTCCGCGCGGGGAGGGCGCGGCTGCCGCTAAGTCACGCGGGACGCGTCGCACCCCTGGACACGGCGCAGACGCGCGACGCGCGTGGTCGTCTCGCGGACCCCGCGGCGTACCTCTGCCTGCGCTCGTGGGTGTCGCGCGCGGTCCTCGTCGAGGTGGAGGACCCCGACGACCCGCACCCGTACTGGCTGGTCTCGACCCGCCGCGGGCGGGACCTTGCGCCGCTGCTCGCGGCCGCTCGCGACGCGGCCCGCACCGCTTCCGCCGACTGAGGTCACGTCGCGGGCGGCGTCGTGGCAGGCTGCGTCCGAGCAGCCGAACCAGAGCACCGGGAGCAGATCGTGTCCGAGGACGCCAAGAACGCACTCGACGACGCCATGGCCGAGGCGGGGCTCCTGCCGACCGACCCCGACCAGGTCGAGGTCGTCGAGGCGCCGACGTCGGCGAAGCTGATGGCGCCGATCATCGCCCTGGGCGCCACCTGGGCGGTGCGCGAGATCATGGAGCGGGTCTACAAGAAGACCACGGGGCACAACCCGCCGCACGCGAGCGACCCCCAGCAGACCATGACCCGCGTCATCATGTGGGCCGCGACCACCGCCGCGGCCGTCGCCGTGGTCGGCGTCGTCATCGACCGGATGACCGCACCGCGGCGCGTCGAGGACTGACCGGTCAGGCCCCCGGGCCGGCAAGCCCCTCGGCCGCGACACGACGCAGGTCGGTGCGCATCTCGGCGGCCAGCTTGGTGGTCTCCGCACTGTTGACCCGCGCGCCGACGACCGCCCCGATGAGGAACGGGATGATCGTCCCGAGGTTGCGCGCGAAGCGGCTGATCATCCGCTTGCCGAGCTGCTGCCGTCCGGCGATGCCGAGGACGTTCGGGATGGTCCACGGGCGGAGCGGGTCGATCCCGCGCCGGCTCGCCCACGATCCGGCGAAGGCGGTCGCACGCTGCGCGCCGGTTCCGGGCACGTCGACGCCATAGACCGCGTGCAGCTCGCCGACGAGCTTCACCTCGACGGCCGCCACCGCGACCGTCTCCACCACGACCTCGAGCGGCACCGTGATGAGCAGGGGCAGGGTGGCCCACTCCGCCGCGGCGACGGCGCCACCCGCGGCCCCGATCCCCATAGTGGCGCGGGTGGCGTTGCGCACGATCGCGTCGGCCAGCGCCTCGCCCGTGAGCCCGTGGTGGTGCTCGGACAGCGTGGCGAGGTCGCGGATCGGGATGTGGGGTGCGGCGTCGAGCAGGAGGTCCGCGAGCATGCGGCCGCTCGCGACCGCCGACGTACCGGCGCGACGAGCGCGGGCGCCGACGATCCCGGACAGCGCCACGAGCTGCTTGGCCTTCTCCGCGCGGCCGAGATCGTCGTCGCCGAGGCGTCCGACGATGTCTGCGACCTGACGGGCCTCCTGGTCCGAGAGGTGCTGCACGTCGGCAGGGTGCACGTCGGCGCCGGACGGCGCAGGAGCGACGGGCACCGGCGGGACGCGGTCGTCGGGGCTGACCGGTTCGCTCATGCGCACGCCCCTGGATCGAAGGTCGGTCCCCGCGTGCCGGGCGGCACGCCGGGTGGTCTCAGGCGCAGTCGACGCAGATCGCCTGGCCCTTGACCTCCTTGGCGAGCTGGCTGCGGTGGTGCACGAGGAAGCACTTCGAGCAGGTGAACTCGTCGGCCTGACGTGGCACGACCCGGGTGGTGAGCACCTCGTCGGACAGGTCGGCACCGGGGAGCTCGAGGTTCTCCGCGAGCTCGACCTCGTCGACGTCGACGCTCGACGCCGCCTTGTCGGCACGCTGCGCCTTCAGCTCCTCCAGGGAGTCCTCGGCGAGCTCCTCGTCGGTCTTGCGCGGTGCGTCGTAGTCCGTGGCCATCTCGTCCTCGTCTTCGCGTGCGGTTCGTGCGGGCCTACGTCGTCGGAGGCTCTGCTGCGGCGTGCAGCGCGTCAACGTCGGAGGGTCGTGGGCGATTCCCGCTGATCGGTCCGACGTCCGGGGATTGTGCCCGACGCCGACGACATGTGCGAGACGACCCCCCGTACCTGCGGGAACGCGATCTGGTGGGATGGCTCACACGACGTGACCCGCGTCACGGTCGAGGCCACGGCCCAGGAGGAACGGTGCCCGTCTACGCGCTCGGCGACCGCGTGCCGCAGATCGACCCGACGGCGTTCGTCCACCCCGACGCCGTGGTCATCGGCGACGTGCAGATCGGCCCCGAGTCCACCGTCTGGCCCACCGCCGTGCTGCGCGGCGACCACGGCACGATCACCGTCGGTGCGCGGACGTCGATCCAGGACGGCACCGTGGTCCATTGCACGGCCTCGGTCCCGACCGTGATCGGCGATCGCTGCGTCGTGGGCCACAACGCCCACCTCGAGGGCTGCACGATCGAGGACGACTGCCTGATCGGCTCCGGCTCGGTCGTGCTCCACCGGGTCGTCGTACGCCGCGGGGCCCTCGTCGGCGCCTCCGCACTGGTGCCCAACGACATGGAGGTCCCGAGCCGCGCGATGGCGCTCGGGGTGCCGGCGCGGATCCGCGAGGACGCCGTGGCCGAGGGGGCCTTCACCCGTGCCGTCGACCTCTACGTCCACAACGGCCACTGGTACCGAGCCGACCTCCGCCGCCTCGACTGACCCCGCTGGGTTTTCGGTGAAGGACGCCTTTGGTGCATACAAAGGCGTCCTTCACCTAGAACTCTGGGGTCAGGAGGGGCGTTTCGGGGTGGGCCAGGTCTGACGTACGACGGCGTCCCAGGCGACGTCGGGCAGCAGGCGGCGGGTGGTGATGAGCGACTTCGCCATCGTTCCGACGGCGTAGCGCGAGCGCGGACGCGCGGCGGTCGCCGCGGTCGCGATCACGTCGGCGACCTTCCCCGGGCTGATCTTGAGGTTGGACGCGCTGCCGTCGTAGGCCTGCCGGTAGCGGTCCACCAGGTCCTGGTTGAACCGGGCGTACGGGCCCTCGGTCACGTCCACCGAGTCGACCGCAGCGTCGACGAACGACGACACGACAGGTCCGGGCCGGACCAGCGACACCCGCACGCCGAACGGCGCCACCTCGAGCCGAAGGGCGTCGCTTGCGTCAGTCCTCGTCGGCGTGCAGCTTGGCGAGCAGGTCGTGCAGCGGTCCGAACAGGTGCGAGCCAGAGGCCACGATCAGGTCCTCGCCCGCGGCGACCCCGTGCAGTCCGGCGATGTGCGCACCCGCCTCCCGGGCGATGAGCCCCCCGGCAGCGAGGTCCCACGCGTGCGGCCCGCGCTCGTAGTAGGCGTCCACGCGCCCTGCGGCCACCGAGCACAGGTCGATGCTGCAGGCTCCCCCGCGCCGGATGTCGCGCACCCGAGGGAGCACCTGCTCGACGACCCGGGCCTGCCCGACCCGCCGCTCCACGGTGTAGCCGAACCCCGTGGCGACGAGCGCCGAGGCGAGCTCCACCGGGTCGTTCGCGTGCAGCCGGTGCACCCCGTGCTGGTCGTGCAGGTGCGCGCCTCGACCCTGGACGGCCACGAACATCTCCCCCAGCGCCGGCGCGACCACGACGCCGACCACGGTGACGCCGTCGATCTCGGCGGCGACCGAGACTGCCCACGACGGCAGGCCGTAGAGATAGTTCACGGTGCCGTCGATGGGGTCGATGACCCAGCGGATCCCGGTCTCCCCCACGTGATCCGCGCCCTCCTCGCCGAGGAGCCCGTCGTCCGGGCGGGCGGAGAGGATGCGGTCGACGAGCAGCGCCTCGCACCGGCGGTCCATCTCGGTGACGACGTCGGACGCGCTCGACTTGGTCGCAGCGACGGTCACCCCCGCGCGCTGCCCGGCGTAGGCCATCCCCGCGGCCTCGCGCGCCGCGGTGACCGCGACCTCGTGCAACTCGTCCACCAGCTCGTGCGCGTAATGAATCCTCACGCGCCTCATCATGCCGTGCGAGTCTCGTCATGATCGCCCCACTGGGCGTCGCGGCCCGAGTGAGAGGCACGGGCCTTACGCCGAAGCGGAGCGGCCCGAGGCCGGAGTGGGCCCCGGAAGGGTCGGCGCCGGGCGAGCGGAGGCGACCGCAGGTCGCCGACGAGGCCGCGCAAGCGGAAGCGGCGCCGACGCGATCGGCCGAAGGCTGATCGCTTGGCGGCGCAGAGGCACGCTCACACTCTCAGCTCGCAGAGGGCCGGCTTCGGGCCACGGGGGTTGGGGCAGCAGGCGCCGGGGCAGACGTCGTAGGACGGTCCCAGGGTCGACATCGCGCGCGGCTCGGCCAGCCCCACTCGCTCCAGCGCGAGCTCGCGGACCATGGCGACGAAGCCCGGGTCCGTGCCGGCCGTGCCGGCGCGGGCGGCGGGCAGACCGATCTCGCGCGCGTGCCCCATCGCGACGGTGTCGAGGTCCCACACCACCTCCATGTGGTCGCTCACGAACCCGATCGGCGCGATCACGGCACCGGGTACGCCGCGCGCGGCGAGGTCGTCGAGGTGGTCGCTGATGTCCGGCTCGAGCCACGGGACGTGCGGCGCGCCGGAGCGCGACTGGAACACGAGGTCCCAGGTGTCCTCGACGGCCACCCGCGAGGACACCGCACCGTGGATGAGTCCCGCGACCGCGAGGTGCTGCTCGAGGTAGGCGTCTCCCTGCGGACCGCTCGTCGCGACGCTCGCGAGCGGGATGGAGTGGGTCGTGAAGACCAGCCGAGGTCGTTCGACACCGACCTCCGCGACTGCCGCGATCGCCGCATCGACCATGGGTTCCACGAAGCCGGGGTGGTCGAAGTAGTGCCGCAGCTTGTCCAGCGCCGGCGCGGCGCCCAGCCCGTCGGACTCGACCTCCGCGACCGCGTCGGCGAGGTTCTCCCGGTACTGGCGGCACCCGGAGTACGACGCGTAGGCGCTCGTGAACAGGCAGATGGCCCGCTCCACGCCGTCGGCGCGCATCTGGCCCAGCGCCTCGGCCAGGTACGGGTGCCAGTTGCGGTTGCCCCAGTACACCGGCAGATCGAGTCCGTGGCCGGCGAGGTCCTCGCGCACCGCGGCGAGCAGCGCGCGGTTCTGCTCGTTGATGGGCGAGACGCCGCCGAAGGACGAGTAGTGCGCCCCGACCTCCACGAGCCGTTCGCGCGGGATGCCCCTGCCCCGGGTCGCGTTCTCGAGGAACGGCACGACGTCGTCGGGTCCCTCGGGGCCGCCGAACGAGACGAGCAGGAGGGCGTCATACGACCCGCGCGGGCCGGTCAGGGTCACGGCAGCCATCCTCCTGTGCGATTCGGCGGTTCGCACACCGGGTGGATAGCGTCGCAGCATGCTCACGCCCTACGTCGACGTCCTCGGGCGTCCCGGGGCGCTGCGCATGTCGGCCACGGGTTTCCTCGCCCGCCTCCCGATGTCGATGCTGGGCCTCGGCGAGGTCCTGCTCGTGTCGAGCCAGACCGGCAGCTACGCCCTCGCGGGCGCGCTCTCGGCGACCGCAGCGCTGGCGAACGCGGCGTTCGGGCCGCTGCTCGGCCGCGCCACCGACCGTTACGGCCAGAGCCGTGTCCTGCCGCTGCTCGTGACCGTGCACGTCGTGTCGCTCGCGGCCTTCGTCGTCCTCGTGCTGCACGGCGCGCCCACCTGGGCGCTCGTCGTGTCGGTCACGCTCTCCGGCGGCACCTTCCCCAACCTCGGCGCCCTCGTCCGCGCCCGCTGGGCCTTCATCCTCGCCGGCGAGCCGCGCAGCCTGCGGACCGCGTTCGCCTGGGAGTCGGTGCTCGACGAGGTCATCTACGTCGCGGGTCCGCCGCTGGCCACGGTGCTCGCCGTCTCGGTCGTCGACTACGGCGCGCTGCTCGCCGTCGGGATCCTGCTCGTGGTCGGGACGGTGCTGTTCGTCGGGTCGCGCGCCACCGAGCCGACGGCGGGCGGCACCCCACCGCGCGGGCAGGGCTCCGCGCTGCGGTTCCCCGGCGTGCTCGCCGTGACCGCCGCCTTCGTCTTCCTCGGTGCGCTCTTCGGGTCCTTCGAGGTCGTCACCGTCGCCTTCGCCGACGAGCAGGGCGTGCGCGGCTGGACCGGTCTCCTGCTCGGTCTCTACGCGCTCGCCTCCGGCGCCTCCGGCGTCGTGCTCGGCGCGATGCACGTACGGGCGACGCTCGACCGGCAGCTGCTGCTCTCCTCGGGGCTCCTCGCCGTCGTGACGATCCCGTTCCCGTTCATCCACTCCCCGTGGGTGCTCGGCGTGCAGTGCCTGGTGGCCGGGCTCGCGGTCTCGCCCGTGCTCATCAGCGGCTTCGCCCTCATCGAGCGGCTGGTGCCCAACGCCCGCATGACCGAGGGGCTCGTCTGGTCCAACACGGGTCTCGGCGTCGGCATCGCGGTGGCGGCCGCCCTCGCCGGACAGGTCATCGACACGCGTGGCGCCTCGACCGCCTACTGGATCTGCGTGGGATCGACGATGCTCACGTTCGGCGTCGTGCTGATCTCCCGGCAGAACCTGGCGCGCGCCTGGGTCTCGGCGCACGCGTCCGACGACGACGCGGCGCACGCCTGACGGCCCCCGTCGCGTGCCCACCGGCCCGGCGTGTCACGGGTTTCTGCGTGGCGGTGCTGGCCCCTGGCGCTCCCGCGGGCGAGACTGGCGGGGCGCCCCGAGCACCCGGGCGCGCCCGCGACCTCGAGGAGTCCCCATGCGCGAGCTGGCCTTCGTCGGGCTGTCGGACGACGGCACGTCGCTCGTGCTCAGCAGCACCGACGGCACCCGCTACACCGTGCCGTGCGACGAGCGGCTCGAGGCCGCCGTACGCCGCGACCGCAGCCGGCTCGGCCAGCTCGAGATCGCCCTCGACGGCACGACGCCGCGCGACATCCAGCAGCGGGTCCGCCACGGGCAGAGCCCCGACGACATCGCGGCGAGCTCGGGCCTGGCCGTCGAGCGCGTGCTGCGCTTCGCGGGTCCGGTCCTCGCCGAGCGCGAGCACGTCGCCGCCCAGGCCCGTGAGGTCGAGATCCGCGAGGGCGGCAGCTCGAGGACCGTCGGCGACACCGTCACCGAGGTTCTCGCCCGCGGCGGTGTCGATGTCGAGCTGCTCGAGTGGGACGCGTGGCGTCGCGAGGACGGCCGCTGGTCGCTGCTCGCGTCCTGGGACCCTGTGGACTCGGTGGCCGTCGGCGCCACCGCGGCGCTGTGGGTCTACGACCCGGCCGGTCGCACCGTCGCCTCCGACGACCCGGCGAGCGCATGGCTGCTCGGCGAGCAGCAGACGGTGGCGATCATCGACGTCGAGGGACGGCCGCTGCTGGTCGGCCTCCCGAGCCCTGACGACGTCGACGCGTGGGACGACGACCTCGAGGACCCCGACGCCGCGTTGACCGCCATGGTCGACCGGGACTCCGGTGCCCAGGTGGTGGAGCTCGTCGACCGGCCGCCCGCCGAGCCCGACGACTCCTCACCCCTCGACGACCTCTACGACACGCTGCCGGGTCTCGCGCGCCCCGAGGCCGGCCGGGTCTCGCGTCGCGCCCGTCGCAAGGCCTCACGGGACACACCTGCGTCCGGCGATGTGCAGAAGGGCAGCAAGCCGCGGGCCCAGGTGCCCAGCTGGGACGAGATCCTCTTCGGGTCGCGCAACCCCGAGACCTGACCCCCGGCGCGTCGGTCCGACCGGGCCTCATCGGGCGACGCGGGTGACCTCGACCAGGGTGTCGTGGAAGTACGCCGTGCCACGGTCGTCGCCGTCGACCGCCGGATTCGTCAGAGCGTTGACGGCCCGACCCTCCGGCGTGCTGCGGTGCCACCAGCCGAACGGGATCGCGACCAGGCCGGGCTGCACGTCGTCGCTGATCTCGACCCCCAGGGTCAGCTCTCCGCGGTCGTTGTACACGCGCGCGACGTCACCCTCGCCGATCCCCCGTGCGGCCGCGTCGGCCGGATGGATCTGCAGGGTCGGCGCACCGGTCGACGGCTGGTGCGCGCGGAACCCTCCGTAGTTGGCGTTGAGGAACTTCGGGTGCTGCTTGCGCGAGATCAGGGCGAGCGGGAAGCGACGGGCGAGGTCCGGGTCCCCGTCCGCAGTCTCACGCCCGGGGGTGTGCTCGAGGCGACCGAGGCGCATCGGCGCGACCGGCACGCTCGCGATCGCGTCGACGTGCGGGCGGGAGCCCGTCGGCACGGCGAGCCGGGCCCAGCCCTCGGCCGCGAGCCGCTCGTAGCTGATGCCGTCGAGGAACGGGTGCCCGGTCGCGAGCAGCGCACGCACCAGGTCCTCGTCGCTCTCGTGCAGCCTCGGGTCGTCGAGCCCGAGCGCCACGGCGAGCCTGCGGGCGATCTCGGTGTTCGGCAGCGCGGCGCCGCGCGGTGCGACGGCCGGCTGGTTGAGTGCGAGGTAGAGGTGGCCCCACGACTGGGCGAGGTCGAGGTGCTCGATCTGGGTGGTGGCGGGCAGCACGATGTCTGCGTAGCGCGCGGTGTCGGTGACGAACTGCTCGATCACGACCGTGACCAGGTCCTCGCGCTCGAGACCGGCGACCACCCGGTTCTGGTCGGGGACGACCACCGCGGGGTTGGAGTTGTGCACCACGAGCATCTCGATCGACGGGTCGGCCGGACCGGGTCGGGTCAGCACCTCGCCCAGCCGCGCCATGTTCACGCTTCGTCGCCGAGGTCGGCGCTCCTGCGCGAGGGCGGCCTCGTGCCAGCGCTGGCTCGACCTCGCGAGTCCCCCGCCCACCTCGCGCCACGACCCCAGCACGGCCGGCAGCATCGTGACCGCGCGCACGATCTCGCGTCCGTGCTCCCGGTGCTCGGGACCGATGAGCGTGCGGATGGCGGTCGGGCCGTGCGTCGCCATCCGGTGCGCGAGCCATCCGATGCGCTCGGCGTCCAGGCCGGTCGCCGCAGCCGCGCGGTCCGGCGTCCACCCCGCCGCACTCTCGCGCAGCGCCACCCAGCCGGTCGTGCGCTCCGCGATCCAGGTCGCGTCGACCAGCCCGTCCCGGGCGAGCACGTGGACGAGGCCGAGGACGAGCGCGACGTCGCTCCCGGGCCGCAGCTGGAGGAAGACGTCGGCCTCGCGAGCGGTGTCGGTCCGCACGGGGTCGATCACCACGATCACGGCGCCGTCGGCC
Organism: Candidatus Nanopelagicales bacterium; assembly: GCA_036510975.1. Lineage (GTDB taxonomy): Bacteria > Actinomycetota > Actinomycetes > S36-B12 > CAIYMF01 > Longivirga. The sequence continues at coordinate 70,120 of DATCCY010000073.1, read as the reverse complement.
CGCGCCTGCTCGAGCACGGGCCACAGGTGCCTGTTCGTGATCCTCGTGTTGGTGCCCCACAGCACGATGGTCCGGGAGTGCCGCAGCGACTCGGGGTCGACGCCGAACGGCTCGCCGAGCACGTCCGCGGCGCCCCACGACGCTGTCGCCCCGCACAGCTCGCGGTGCACGTCGCTCGCCCCGACGGCGTCGAACAGGCGGTCGATGAGCACGCCCATCTGGATCAGTCCCTGCGTGCCCGCGAAGGAGAACTGCAGGATCGACTCGGCCCGTCCGGCGTCCATCAGCTCGCGCATCCGCCCCGCGACGACGTCGATCGCCTCGACCCACGAGATCGGCTCGAACTCGCCGCTGCCCTTGGGGCCCGTACGCCGCAGCGGCGTGAGCACCCGGTCCGGGTGGTAGACCCGGTCGAGGAAGCGGTTGACCTTGGGGCAGAGCGTGCCTCGGGTGACCGGGTGCTCAGCGCTGCCGCGCAGCCGGGTCGCCACGCCGTCCACGACGGTGACCTCCCACGCGCACGTGTCCGGGCAGTCGTGGTGGCACGCCCCGAGGACGGTGAGCTCGGCCATGTCGGGTGCTAGCCGCGCCTGGCGGTCGTGGCGACGGGCCGGGTCGGATCGGCGATCCACTCCGACCACGACCCGGGATAGAGCGCGGCCTCGATCCCGATGGAGTGCAGCACCAGCACCGTGTGCGCGGCCGTGACCCCCGAGCCGCAGTAGGCGCCGACTTCCACGTCCGGCTCGACGGCGAGGTCGGCGTAGCGGCGGAGAAGCTCCTCGCGGCCGAGGATCCGGCCCGTGGCGTCGTGCGCCATCGACGCGGGCGCGCTGAGCGCACCGGGGATGTGACCGGCCACGCGGTCGACGGGCTCGACCTCGCCGGCATAGCGCGCGGGGGCCCGTGCGTCGAGGAGCACGCCGTCGCGGGCGAGACGCGCGGCGCCGTCGGCATCGAGCACGGCGCAGCGGGCGACGTCGGCGAGGAACGGGTGCTCGGTGGACGGACCGGCGGCGTCGTGAGGCGCGGCGGCCTCACCGGTCGCGATCTCGGCGCCGGACGCGGCCCACGCCGCGTAGCCGCCGTCGAGGACCCGGACGTCGTCGTGCCCGTGGTGGCGCAGCAACCACCAGACGCGTGCCGCGACCGTGCCGTCCGCGCCGTCCATGACGACCACGGGGCCGTCGAGGGTGACGCCGGCGCGGCGCATGACGGTCGCGAACCGGTCCGGGTCTGGCAAGGGGTGGCGGCCAGCGGCCCCGGGCGGGCCGGCGAGGTCCAGATCGAGGTCGAGGCAGACGGCTCCGGGCACGTGACCCGCGGCGACGACGGTGCTCCCCGGCGGGCCGGTGAGGCTCCAGCGGACGTCGAGCACGACCGGTGGCCGGTCCGAGGCCAGCTCGGTGCGCAGCCCCTCGACGTCGATGAACGGGCTCATCGCGGTGCCGTCCTCGCTGCTGGTCGGGCCTCGGCCTCCGCGAAGGGCAGCGGCGTCGGACTGATGTGCGCGGCCTTCGAGGACGCAGCCGTCATCCGCCGCATGTAGTGCCGTCGGCAGAGCACCTCGTAGGACACGACGGCCTCGCTGTTGGTGTCGCCGACCAGGACCTGCTCGCCCTCGACGACCATCTCGCCGTTGACCGTGCGGGCGTTCTGCGTCGCGCGGGAGCCGCACCAGCACAGCGCCTCGACCTGCAGCACCTGCACCTTGTCCGCGAGCTCGACGAGGCGCTGGGACCCCGGGAACATCTTGGTGCGGAAGTCGGTGAGGATCCCGAACGCGAAGACGTCGACGCCGAGCTCGTCCACGATGCGCGCGAGCTGGTCGACCTGCTCGGTGGAGTAGAACTGCGCCTCGTCGCAGATGAGGTAGTCGCAGCGGCCGCCGGCCTCGAGCAGGTCGACGACGTGCCGCCAGAAGTCGGTGTGCGGCGCGACCTCGACCGCGGGGACCTTGAGCCCGAGGCGGCTGCTCAGCGTCTCCTCGCCGGCGCGGTCGAGCGAGGTGAACACGATGCCCGCGCGACCGCGGGCCGCATGGTTGTGGTCGGTCTGGAGGGCGAGGGTGGACTTGCCGCAGTCCATCGTCCCCGAGAAGAACACGAGCTCGGCCATGCGGTGCTGCTCCATGGGACGCGGGGTCGGCGGGGGTCCGGGAAGGCGCCAGTATCGCCCTGGTGGCGGTGGCCGGCAGACCGGCGCGCCGCCGAGGGTCAGCGCGTGCGGTGGGAGGTCGCCTGCGAGAGGGCCGCGGCGAAGATCAGGGTCTGGGCCACGACCTCGGCGCCGTCGGCCGCCTCGGACACCCGAAGCGCGAGGTCGTCGTTCGAGGCGGTGCCCGTGTAGCCGTGGTCGGCGTCGCAGCTCGGGTCGCCGCACGAGGCGGGCTCGAGGTCGATCCGGCTCACCGCGCCCCAGCCGATGGTGAGCACGACCTCCTTCACCGCGGCGCCCCGGCGGTGCTTCGCGGCGTCCGCCGCGACCCGGGTCACGACGACGGAGTCGATCCGCTCGAGGCGGACGGCCTCAGTCGACGCCGTGGCGTAGGAGGTGGTCGAGGTCTCGTCCGGCGGGTGCTCGTCGGTGTGACCCACGATGAGGCGGGTCGGTGTCAGCGCCAGGACGGTGACGTGACGGCGCAGCTCGTCGTGGTCGAAGGTGGCCTCGTGGTGCACGACGTAGGACACCACCGCCTCGTCCGCTAGGGCGGTGTCGAGCGTGTCGCTGACGAGCTCGGGGTAGTAGCCGCTGCGTTCGATGTCGGCCCGCAGCCGCGGTGCGAGGGTCGCGTCGCTCGTCATGGGGGTCATCCTCCCACCTCGACCGCCACCTCCGCGGTCGGTCCGGTGCGGCCGTCCTCCTCTGCGGTGAGCAGATGCTGCAACGAGTACAGGATCCAGGCCGCGACCGCGCAGCCCAGGGCCAGGCCGAGGGCCCAGAGCACGCCCCAGCCACCTCCGATCACGATGCCGGCCACTGCCGGGCCGATGGCGTTGGCGACGCCCCAGGTGAGGCCGCCGAACGCGTTGTAGCGTCCGCGCAGGTGCGGCGGCGCGAAGGAGTTGATCAGGGACGGGCCGACCGGCGAGAAGATCGTCTCGCCGAGTGCGAAGACGCCGAAGCCGAGGGCGATCATGACTCCGGCGACGACCGGCGTGAACCCCGCAGAGGCCGCGACGACGAGCCAGAACGAGCCCCAGAGCAGGGCCGCGACCGCGAGCATCCTCGTGCGTGAGCGACCCTCGATCCGCTTGATCACCCATACCTGGGCCACGACGATGATCAGGGTGTTGAGGAAGAACACGACGCCGATCGCGTTGACCGGCAGGTGCGCCACCGTCGTCATGAACGCGGGCAGGCCGGCGTCCATCGAGCCGTAGCCGCAGGTGAGCATCACGAGGGCGCCGATCACGTAGCGCCGCAGGCGGACGTCGGCCAGCACCTCGCGGTAGCCACCCGGTCCGTCGCCCGGGTCGGGCTCGGTCGCCTCGGGGCCGGTGACGCCGCGCAGGGAGGCGACGGCGACGAAGTAGAAGACGTAGAAGGACGCGTTGAGCGAGTACATCGCGGTGAAGGTCGAGGGGCGTGTGACGTCGAGTATCGAGGCGCCGACCAGACCGCCGAGGCCGAGGCCGAGGTTGAGCAGCATGAACTGCAGGCCGAACACCCGCTGGCGGTGCTCGGGCGGCGCGAGCCTCGAGAGCAGGGCCGCCTGCGGCGGCCAGGTGCCGGCGTTGCCGACAGCCATCACCGTGGCGACCCCGACGGCCTGGGGCACGGAGGTCACGAGCCCGAACGCGCAGGTCGCGACCGCCTCCACGAGGCATGCGACCAGCAGCACCGGCTTGGGACCGATGCGGTCCACGACGGTGCCCACGAGCGGGGCCAGGACGAGGCCGAGCAGCGCCTGGTAGGTCAGGACGAGACCGGCCGTCTGCAGCGGGAAGCCGCGCACGGAGTGCAGGTAGACCACGAAGAGGGCCATCGTGAGTCCGCCACCGAACGCGGTGGCGCCGATGCCCGCGAGCATCCGAGTGAGCGACGGGGTGAGTACGGCGCGGATCGACCCCTCCGCGACGCCGGTGCCGCTGCTCATGCCCGCGATCCCACCACGAACCCCCGACACCCGAGAAACGAGTTCCGCAGGGCCTCAGCCGCCCTGAGCGCCGAGTACCTGGTCCAGCAGCGGCTCCCCCGCCCTGCGCGACGACGGTTGCGCCAGGTACTCGCCGCGGGTCAGGTGCTGAGGCGGCGGGCCCCGGTGTCGGTCCTGGCGGCGGCGCGGCGCAGGACCGCCCTCGCGCCGAGGACGGCGAGGCCCGAGCCCGAGACAACGACCGGCTCGAGCCGCAGCTCGGCCAGCTCCGGGATGTCGTCAGCGAGCTCCCCGACGCGGAGCAGGAGGTCGCTCAACGCGGCCTTGTCGACCGCGGCCGAGCCGCCGTAGCCGTCGAGCATCGGCGCAGCGCCCGGCTCCGCGACGAGGTCGGCGGCCTCGACGTCGGTGAGCGGCGGGATCCGGTAGGCGCGGTCGCCGAGCAGCGCAGGCACCACGCCGGCGAGGCCGAAGGACACCACAGGACCGAACAGCGGGTCCTCGACGGACGACACGACGCAGGCCACGCCCGGGGCCGCCATCCGCTGCACGACGAGACGCCGCACCGCGACGGGGTCTAGCGAGGCGGCCATCGAGAGGAACGCCGTACGTGCCGCCCGGTCGTTCTCGATGTTGAGCCGCACGCCGCCGAGGTCCGTGCGGGAGACGAAGCGCGGGTCGAGCGTCTTGAGCACGACGGGATATCCCGCCCGGGACGCCGCCTCGACCGCCTCCTCCTCGCTCAGGACCGGCGTGACCGGCCAGACCGGGATCCCGTACGCCGCGAGCAGCCGGGTCAGGGCGTCCTGCGGGTCCTCCGCGAAGAGCAGGACCTCGGTCGACGTCGCGTCCTCGTCGTCGGCGGTCCCGTCGTCCGCGGTCTCGTCCGCGGTCTCGTCCCCAGGCGCGTCCGGGGGCTCGTCCGCGGTCACGACCGGGATCACGGCGGTGTCGACCAGGTCCGCGGCGAGCACCTCGGCGACCACCGAGCGCCCAGCCGCGCGGTCGACGTCCTCCAGCTCGGGCACCTCGCCGAGCTCGCGCGAGCGCCACTCGGAGTATCGGGTCACCCGCTGAAGCGCGACGACGGCCTCCTCCACGGTGCCGTAGAACGGCACCGAGCCGTGCTCGGGCATCTCGTCCGCGCCGCCGGGAGGGGGGATGAGCCCGCTCTCGTCCTCCGCGGCGACCAGGACGGCCACCACCGGCTTGGTGCCGCGCACCACCGTCTCCGCGACCACTCGCTCCCACGGCCTGCCGTGCATGCCGAGCATCGGGATGTGGGTGACGACCACCGAGTCGACCGCGGGGTCGTCGAGCACCGCGGCCAGCGCGCGGGCGAGATCCTGCGGTGTCGCGTCGTGCTTCAGCGTGGTCGGCCGCCCGACCACGTCGAGCCCTGCCCCTTCGCACGCGTCGGCTGCGAGGACGGCGAGCGCGTCGGAGTTGCCCACCACCGCGACCCTGCGCCCTGAGGGAAGGGGCTGGAACGCGAGCAGTCCGGCGACGTCGTAGAGCTGCCCGAGCGAGTCCACCTGGATCACACCAGCCTGCTCGAACATCGAGTCGACGGCACGCGGCGGGAGGTTCGTCCGGCGGATCGTGTGCCCGAGCGGGTAGGCCTGCGTCGAACGCCCGGTGCGCATGGCGACGACGGGCTTCGTGCGCGAGAGCCGACGAGCGATCCGGGTGAACTTGCGCGGGTTGCCGAGGCTCTCGAGGTAGAGCAGGACGACGGAGGTCTGCTCGTCGTCCTGCCAGTACTGCAGCAGGTCGTTCCCGGACACGTCGGCCCGGTTGCCCGCGGAGACGAAGGTCGAGACGCCGAGACCGCGACGCACCGCGCGGGCCAGGATGGTCCCGCCGAGGGCGCCGCTCTGGCAGAAGAAGCCGATGGCGGCCCGCCCCGGCATCGCCGGGGCGAGCGACGCGTTGAGCGAGACGGCGGGGTCGGTGTTCACGATTCCCAGCGCGTTAGGCCCGATCACCCGCATGCCGAGGCCGCGGGCCCGGCGTACGAGTGCGCGCTGCCGTGCGAGGCCCTCGGCGCCGCTCTCGGCGAAGCCGCTCGAGACCACGAGCAGTCCGGCGACTCCCGCGGCGCCGCACTCGTCGACGACGGCTGGCACCTCGTCGGCCGGGACGGCGATGACGGCGAGCGTCACGGGGTGGGGGATCTCCGAGACCGAGGCATAGGTGGGGACGTCGTGCACCCGGGACCCCTCGGCGGCCGCCCCTCGGTTCACGGCGCACAGCTCACCGGCGAAGCCACCCACGACGAGGTGGTGCAGCAGACGATGGCCCAGCGAGCCGGGATCGCGGCCGGCGCCGACGACGACGACCGAGTCCGGCGCGACGAGCCGTGCGACGCTCCTGGCCTCGGCGCGGTGCTCGCGCGCCACCCGCACGGCCTCGGACGACTCCGAGGGCTCGATGTCGAACGCCAGGCTCACCACGCCGTCCTCGATGTGGTGCGACGGGTGGTAGCCAGCCTCCTCGAACGTCGACAGCATGCGCCGGTTCGTCGGCAGCACCTCCGCCACGAACCGCCGTACGCCGCGCTCGCGGGCCGCGGCGGCGAGGTGCTCGAGGAGGACCGAACCGAGGCCGCGGCCCTGGTGGTCGTCGCGGACGACGAACGCGACCTCGGCGTCGCGCTCGTCGATGCGGTCGTAGCGGGCGACGCCGATGAACTCACCGCCGACGGTCGCGACGAGGGCGACGCGCGCGTCATGGTCGACGTGGGTGAAGCGATGGATGTCGCGCTCGGTCAGCTCCGGGTAGGGCGCGAAGAACCGGAAGTACACGGTCTCGTCGGACAGCGAGCGGTGGAACGAGGCGAGGCGCTCGCCGTCCTCGGGCGTGATCGGGCGGATCCGCACGGTGCGTCCGTCGCGGACGGCGACGTCGGCCTCCCAGTGCGCCGGCGCGGGCTGGACCGGCTCCGTCCCCGTGGTCACGGGTCCACCGTAGTGGCCAGGAGCCTGCGGCAGCCGCCCGCCACCCGTCGTCCGCAGGCCGCCGGTAGCGTGGCCGTCATGCACCTGCAGATCCATCCCGAGGTCGCCGACGCACTGGGCTCCGGCCGACCCGTGGTCGCGCTCGAGTCCACGATCATCAGCCACGGGCTCCCTCGACCGGACAACCTGCGGGTCGCCCGTGAGATCGAGGACAGCGTGCGCGCCGGCGGAGCCGTGCCCGCCACCATCGCCGTGGTCGCGGGGATCCCGCGGATCGGGCTCGACGACGACGCGCTGCGGACGGTCGCGGAGGACGACGGCGTCGTGAAGGTGAGCGTCCGGGACCTCGGCACGCTCGTCGCGAAGGGCGGCCACGGCGCCACCACCGTCGCGGCGACCTCGCACCTCGCGGCGCTGGCGGGGATCACGGTCTTCGCGACCGGAGGTCTCGGCGGCGTGCACCGCGGCGCCCGCGACACGTGGGACGAGTCGGCCGACCTCACCACGCTGGCCACCACACCGGTGACCGTCGTCTGCGCGGGCGTGAAGTCCATCCTCGACGTCGCCGCGACCCTCGAGCGCCTCGAGACCCTCAACATCCCGGTGCTGGGCTACCGCACCCACCGCTTCCCCGGCTTCTACCTCGCCGACTCCGGGTACGCCCTGGACTGGCGCGTCGATTCCGCGGCAGAGGTCGCGGCCGTGCTGCGCGCCCGGTCCGCCCTCGAGTGCGACGGCGGCGTGCTCGTCGTCAACCCGGTGGCCGCGGCCGACGAGCTCGACCGGACGCTGCACGACGAGACGCTGGCCGCGGGGCTGGCGGCGGCGGACGCCGCGGCGGTGCGCGGCAAGGACGTCACGCCGTTCCTGCTCGAGTTCTTCCACACGGCCACGGCGGGTCGCAGCCTCGAGGTCAACGTGGCGCTCGTCCGCAGCAACGCCGAGCTCGCCGCGGCCATCGCGTCCGCGCTCGCGGCATGAGCGGGCCCGGCGTCCGCTTCGTCGTCGTCGGCCAGTGGATGACCGACGTCGTGGCCGAGCTGCCCGGACCCCTGCGCGAGGGCACGGACACCAACGCGTCGGTGCAGGTGCTCGGAGGCGGCGCGGCGGCCAACACCGCCGCGTGGCTCGCTCACGGCGGCTACGACACCACCCTGGTGGCGCGCATCGGCGACGACCTCCTCGGCCGGGCCGGGCGCGCCGAGCTGGAGGCCATCGGCGTCGAGTGCAGCCTCGCCGTCGACCCGCGCCGGCCTTCCGGGACGTGCATCGTCCTCGTCGCCCCGGACGGCGAGCGCACGATGATCCCGGACCCCGGGGCCAACGAGGCGCTCGCCCCCCGCGACCTCGCGGACGACCTGTTCGCCCCGGGCCGCCACCTGCACCTGTCCGGCTACACCCTGCTGGTCGACGGCAGCCGGATGGCGGGGCTGTCCGCGCTCGACCGGGCCCGCTTGCGCGGGATGACCACGAGCGTCGACGTCGCGTCCGTCGGCCCGCTCGCCGACGTCGGCCGCGAACGCTTCCTCGACTGGGTGACCGGGGTCGACGTGCTGCTGGCCAACGAGTCGGAGGCCGCCCTGCTCGCCGGCCTTCCGGTCCCTCGACCGGACGAGGACGACGCCACGGCCCTCGCCGGTGCCACGCTGGCGGCGCGGACGCTGTGCGGCTCGGTGGGGGCGACGGTGGTCAAGCTCGGTGCCCGCGGCGCCTACGTCCAGGACGCTGCCGGAGCGACCGCCCACTCCCCGGCCGAGGGGGTCGACGTGGTCGACACCACCGGTGCGGGCGACGCGTTCGCGGCCGGCTGGCTGCCCGCGTGGCGTGAGGGCGTGGCGCCCGTGGTCGCGCTCGAGCGCGGCAACCGGGTGGCGGCGCAGGTCGTCGCGCGGGTCGGTGCGCGCCCGTGAACCTCGCGGGGTGACCTCCCCCTCGGGAGCGTCCTGCCGCGCGCGGGCCGCCCCGACACGGGGCCGAGCCCGGAGCGGTGCGCGGTGCCGGCCCCGGCCGATGGCAGAGTGGGCGCCATGACGACGCTCGCCCGCCTGATCGCCTTCCTGCTGGCCCTGGCCGTGCTGGCCTGCAGCTTCCTGCCCTGGGTCGGCTCGACCAACGCGTGGGACCTCGCCCTGCGGTCCCTGGTGAGTCCGGGGCGCACCACGGGGAGCTCGCTCGCGACCTCGATCGGCCTGGGTGTCGCCGTCGCCGCCGGCGTCGTCGTCCTCGGGGCGCTGCTCAACTCCCGCGCCCTGGTGATCCTCGGCGGCCTGGTCACCGTGGGGCTGCCGGCGGTCTGGATCCTCAGCAACGCGATCTCGGGTTCCACGGGGATCGCCATGAGCCGGATCCAGGTCGGCGCCTACGGATGCGCGGTGCTGGGCTTCGTCATCCTCACCCTGGCCGCGGTCGCCACCGACACCCGAGTCCCCACCGCCCGCTGACCACTGCGCCGGCGAACCGCGCCGACGCCCTGATGCAGGAGCTAGCGACACCGCATGGCACGCCGTAGCACGCCTCCCCCGCCTCGGGTCCCGGAGAAGATCGTCGACATCGACGTCGGCGAGGAGATGCGCGGCTCGTTCCTCGAGTACGCCTACTCCGTCATCTACTCCCGTGCGCTCCCGGACGCGCGCGACGGTCTCAAGCCAGTGCAGCGCCGCATCCTGTTCCAGATGGCGGAGATGGGTCTGCGCCCGGACCGCGGGCACGTCAAGAGCGCCCGCGTGGTCGGCGACGTCATGGGCAAGCTGCACCCGCACGGGGACGGCGCCATCTACGACGCCCTGGTGCGCATGGCGCAGCCCTTCTCGCTGCGACTGCCGCTGGTCGACGGGCACGGCAACTTCGGCTCGCTCGACGACGGGCCCGCCGCGATGCGCTACACCGAGTGCCGCCTCGCATCGAGCGCGCTGCTCATGACGGCCTCGCTCGACGAGGACGTCGTCGACTTCAACCCCAACTACGACGGGCGCGAACGGGAGCCGGTCGTGCTGCCGGCGGCCTACCCCAACCTGCTCGTCAACGGCGCTGCCGGCATCGCGGTCGGCATGGCCACCAACGTCGCGCCGCACAACCTCGTCGAGGTGATCGCCGCCGCGAGGCACCTGCTCACGCACCCCCGCGCGACCCTCGACGACCTCATGGGCTTCGTGCCCGGCCCGGACCTGCCCGGGGGCGGCCGGATCATCGGCCTCGACGGCATCCGGGAGGCCTACGAGACCGGACGCGGGTCGTTCCGCATCCGCGCGACCGCGCACGTCGAGAGCGTCACCGCGCGCCGCAAGGGCATCGTCGTCACGGAGCTGCCGTACAACGTCGGGCCGGAGAAGGTGATCGCCAAGATCAAGGAGGCGGTCGACGCCAAGAGGCTCGCAGGCATCGCGGCGGTCGACGACTTCTCCGACATGGAGTCCGGGCAGCGCCTGGTCATCGAGATCAAGAACGGCTTCCACCCCGAGGCCGTGCTCGAGCAGCTCTACGCCCTCACCCCGATGGAGGACTCGTTCGCGATCAACGCCGTCGCGCTCGTCGACGGTCAGCCGCGGACCCTCGGGCTGCAGGAGATGCTCGAGGTCTTCGTCGCCCACCGCCTCGAGGTCGTACGCCGCCGGTCGGCGTACCGACGCCGCCGTGCCGAGGAGCGCCTGCACCTCGTCGAGGGGCTGCTCGTCGCCATCCTCGACATCGACGAGGTCATCGCGCTCATCCGGTCCAGCGACGATGCGGCCGCCGCCAAGGTCCGGCTCATCGCGGTCTTCGACCTCTCCGACGTCCAGGCGACCTACATCCTCGACATGCCGCTGCGGCGGCTCACGCGGTTCAGCCGGCTCGAGCTCGAGACCGAGCGCGACGAGCTGATCGCCCGCATCGCCGAGCTCAGCGAGATCCTCGACGACGACAAGCGGCTGCGCCGCGTCGTGGGCGACGAGCTCGCCGCGGTGGCCAAGGAGCACGGCACCCCGCGACGCACGGTGCTGCTGGAGTCCGCCGGCGCCCCGACCCGCACCGCGGTGCCGCTCGAGGTCGCCGACGACCCGTGCGTCGTCCTGCTCTCGAGCACCGGCCTGCTCGCGCGCACCGGTGACGACCGCGACCTCCCGGCCGACGGCGAGCGCGGGCCGCACGACGTCGTCGTCTCGGCCGTGCGCGGCACCGCCCGCGGCGACGTCGGACTCGTGACCAGCGCGGGACGGGTGCTGCGCGTGCCGGTGCTCGAGCTCCCGACGCTGCCGCAGACCCACGGCGCACCCTCGCTCGCGGGCGGCGTACCGCTCGCGGCCCTCGTCGAGCTCGACAAGGGCGAGCAGCCGGTAGGCCTCTGCGCGCTGTCACCGGACGGACCCGGGCTGGCGATCGGCACCGCCGACGGCGTGGTCAAGCGGGTCGCTCCGGACGTCCCGTCGTCGGCCGACTCGTGGTCGGTCATCCGGCTGGAGGACGGCGACCGCGTCGTCGGCGCCGTCGAGCTGTCGACCGGCGAGGAGGCGCTCGTCTTCGTGACCACCGACGCCCAGCTGCTGCACTTCCCCGCCTCGTCGGTCCGCCCGCAGGGCCGCCCCGCCGGCGGCATGGCCGGTGTCCGGCTAGCCGACGGTCAGCGCGTGGTGTTCTTCGGTGCGGTCGACACCGACCGCGAGTGCCTGGTGGTCACGGCGGCCGGCACCACCGGGGCGCTGCCGGGCACGTCGGGCGCGACTGTGAAGGTCACCCCGTTCTCGGAGTACCCCGGCAAGGGTCGCGCCACCGGCGGCGTGCGCGCGCAGCGCTTCCTCAAGGGCGAGGACACCCTCCTCGTCGCGTGGGTCGGTCCGGCGCCGGCGCGCGCCTCGACCCCGCAGGGCTCCCCCGCGCCGCTGCCGCCGATCGACCCGCGGCGCGACGGCTCGGGTCTGCCGACCTCCAAGCCGGTCGCCGCGGTCGGCGGCCCGCTGGCCCCCGGCGGGCCGCGAACACCCTCGCCCGAGCCGTCCGGGTGAGCGCCGGCACCGCCACCGCACGCTGCTCGGTGCTGGCGCGCGAGGCTGGTGAGCCGCTCGCCGGGTCGGCACCGCGGGCCCGCGCCTGGCTGGTCGTCGAGCAGCCCGGGCCCTACGGCTTCGCCGCGCTCACCGAGTCGCACCTGCCCGAGCAGGTGCGCGCCTGCCTCGGCGCGCTGCCCAAGGACGTCGGCACCACGGTCGTGCTCGCCCGCCGCGTCGGTCGCCACGCCGACGACCACGTCGCGATCGCCCGGCGACGCTTCTGGTTCGCCCACGTCGCTCCCGGCGCCGTGCGGATGCGTTCGGGGCTGCTCGACGACTCCGAGCTGGTCCGCCCGGACCTGGCGGAGGTCCTCGCGGCGGCCGCCACGGGGGAGCTGCTGCCGTGGGGCGAGCGGAGCGACGATCCGCTCCTCCTGGTGTGCACGAACTCGCGTCGCGACGTCTGCTGCGCGCTCGAGGGACGACCGGTCGCCGAGAGTCTCGCCGAGGACCCGGCGTACGCCTCCCGGGTGCTGGAGGTAAGCCATCTCGGCGGGCACCGGTTCGCCCCCACGGCCCTCCTGCTGCCGACCGGTCACTGCTTCGGCCGTCTCGATCCCTCGGCCGCACGCGCCGTGCTCGACTCCGCTCGCGCCGGCGACCTCGGTCCGGTCGAGCACCACCGCGGTCGTACGGCGCTCGCGCAGCCGGCTCAGGCCGCGGAGACCGCAGTCCGTGCGACCCAGGGCGTCTCGGGTCTCGACGACCTCGACGTCCTGCGTCTCGTGGCGGGTGGGGCCGTCCCGGCCGGCCTGCGCTGGGACGGTGACGACGGCGAGGCGCGGACCGAGGTGCGCCACCGCGACGGGCGCGCCTGGCACGTGACCGTGGTGCGCGAGACGCTGCCCGACCCGAAGCCGGAGTCCTGCGGCAAGAAGGCCGTCGACGCCCACGTCTGGGTCGCCGGTGCCGTCCTGGTCGCGCCGTCCTGGCGCTGACGCCCACCCGTGCGCGTTTCGGGGCCGTCGTTCGCTAGCGTCGAGACGTGACGCCTTCCTTCCCTGACGACTCCTTCGCCGACGTCCTCGCGGGCAACGCCGACTACGCCGCCCACTTCCCCGGCACCGGCCTCAGCGGGCGCGCGGCCAGAGGGCTCGCCCTCGTGACGTGCATGGACAGCCGCATCGAGCCGCTGCAGCTGCTCGGCATGGAGCAGGGCGACGTGAAGATCCTGCGCAACGCCGGTGCCCGCGTGACCGACGACGTCCTGCGCACCCTGGTCCTCGCGGCCTACCTGCTCGACGTGACGCGGGTGCTGGTCATGCCGCACACACACTGCAAGATGGCGAGCGCGACCGAGGAGGAGATCCACGCCTCGATCCTCGACCAGTACGGCATCGACACGAACTCGGTGGAGTTCCGCACCGTGCCCGACCAGGAGGTCGCGCTGGCCTACGACGTGCGACGCATCCGGTCCTACCCGCTGCTGCCCCGCGACCTGGTGGTGGCCGGAGCCATCTACGACGTGCACACGGGCCGGATCACCCCGCGCGACGTCTGAGCCGTCGGTCGTCCGGACGGTGCGTCGGGCGACTCGCGGGAGGCTCAGCCGCGCGAGGCGCCGAGCAGCGCGTCGATCTCGTGGATCGTGGTCCGCTCACGGCCGCGCGTGGCACCCAGCGCCCGCTCGGCCGCGTCGATCGACCGCCAGCCGGCGAGGGTCACGACGTCGACCCCCTGCTCGCGCAGGGTGCGCTCGACGCCCTCGCCGCCCTTGCTCTCGCGTCCCTCGAGGTCGGCGAGCAGCGACGCCACCGTCGCTGCGGCGTCCTTCTTGTTCGTCCCGATGATGCCGGTCGGGCCGCGCTTGATCCAGCCGGCGACGTAGAGGCCCGGCACGGGCGTGCCGTCGGCGTGGACGACCCGGCCGTCGACGTTGGGGACCACGTTGCGGCGCTCGTCGAAGGGGACGCCGTCGAGGGCGACCCCGCGGTAGCCGACCGAGCGGATCACGAGCTGGGCACCGACCTCGTAGGTCTCCCCGGTGCCGTGGGCGGCTCCGGAGTCGTCGACGGTGGTGCGCTCGACGACGACCGACGACACGCGGCCGGTGCCGCGCAGCTCGGCGGGGCGGGAGTGGAAGTGCAGGTGGATGTGCCGTTGCGTGCCGTCCAGGACGTGCTCGGACCAGCTCCGGATGACGTCGACGTTGCGCGCGACCACGCGGTCGCTCTCGACGAGCGCGGCACTGACCGGTTCGAGGTCGAGGTCGTTCGGGTCGTCGACGAGCACGTCGACGCCGTCGAGCTCGCCGAGCTCCTTGAGCTCCTTGGTCGTCCAGGTCGCCTGCGCCGGGCCGCGACGACCGAGCACGTGCACGTCGTTGATGCTCGAGGAGCGCAGCGCATCGAGGACGTGCTGGGGCATCTCGGTGACCTCGAGGCGGTCCGGCGGAGCGGTGAGGACCCGGGTGACGTCGACCGCGACGTTGCCCACGCCCACGACGACCACGGACCGGGCGGCGGCCAGCGCCGCCTCGACGGTGGCTCGATCGGCGTCGGGGTGGCCGCAGTACCAGGCGACGAAGTCCGTGGCGGCGAGGCTGCCGGCGAGCTCCTCGCCCGGCACGTCGAGCCGTCGGTCGCGGGAGGCGCCATAGGTCAGGAGGACTCCGTCGTACGCCGCCAGCAGCTGCGGGACCGAGACGTCGCGTCCCACCTCCACGCCGCCGAGGAAGCGGACGCCGGGCTTCTCGAGCACCTTCTGCAGGGTGTCGCGCACCGAACGGATCGAGTGGTGGTCCGGCGCCACGCCGTAGCGCACGAGGCCGAAGGGCACGGGCAGACGGTCGAGGACGTCGACGTCCGAACCGGCGGTGGACAGGGCATCCGCGGCGTACAGGCCCGAGGGCCCGGCGCCGACAACAGCGATCCGCATCGTCACGTTCGCATCCGACCACACCACCGGCCCGCCGTGCGCGACGACAGGCCGGGAGGGGCGAGCGTCACACTCAGCCCCGGTCGAGGCCGGCCAGTGCTGCGACGACGGCGGCGAAGGACGCGTCCGGAGCCGTGACGTCGAACCACCGGGCGGACATGCCCACCGCGAGTGCTCCTTCGACGTTGCCCTGCTGGTCGTCGACGAAGAGGCAGTCCTCCGCATCGACGCCGAGACGCTCCACCGCCAGCCGGTAGATGCGCGGGTCCGGCTTGAGCACATGCTCCACGGAGCCGTCGACGACGAGATCAATCTCGCGCAGGATGGACATGCGCTCGACCCACTCGTCGCCGTGGAAGGCCCGCATGTCGTTGGTGAGCACCGCCACGGTCAGGCCCGCCCGCTTCGCGAGGGCCACGATGTCGCGGGCCTCCGGACGGACCAGCTCGTCCTCGGCACCCGCGAAGAGCACGTCCATGAGGCCGCGGACGCCGGCTTCGGCACCGGTGAGCGCGGCGAACTCCTCGGCCTTGCGCGCCCAGTACTCGCGTTCGCTCATGTCCCCGCGCTGCATCCGCCGCCAGTCCGCGTCGGCGGACGGGTCGAACGGGCCGGTCCAGCGCAGCGACCCCTGCGGCAGGCCCGCTCTGATCTCGCCGCCGCGCAGCAGCTCGAACGGGGTCCGCAGGACAGGACCGCCGAAGTCGAGGAGGAGGGCCTTCATCGGCGGACCGTGACCCGTACGCGATCGCCAGACGCGGGCGCGAACACGGCGCTCACTACGTTCCCGGGCTCGATCGGGACCGCGGCGGTGAGCCCACCGGTGAGGACGACGTCGCCGGGCGAGAGGTGCCTGCCCTGCGCGGCGAGCACCTCGACGAGCCAGGCGACGGCCAGCGCAGGGTGGCCCGCGGCATCCGACCCGACCCCGGTGCCCTGCTCCACGCCGTCGAGCTCCAGCGCGACGCGGACTCCCCCGACGGACTCGAGCGGGATCTCCGGGCCGAGGACCAGGTGAGCGGCCGACGAGCCGTCCGCGGTGTTGTGCTCGAGGTCGAACTCGTAGCGGCACCACACCGAGTCGACGACCTCGAGCGCCGCGTAGGCGCCGGCGCAGCGGTCCAGGACGTCCTGGGCGCTCGCTCCGGGCCGGGGGGCGGTGGCCAGGACGAGAGCGACCTCGGGCTCGACCCGCGGGTGGATCAGCCTGGCCGGCAGCTCCCCGCCGTCGGGGAGCGTCATGTCCGAGAGCAGCGGGCCGTGGTTGGGCTCGGGCACGCCGAGCTGGTCGCGCATCACCTGGGAGGTGTAGCCCAGCTTCCAGCCCACGGGGCGGGCGCCGCGCGAGATGCGCAGTGCCGTGAGGGCGTCCTGGATCTCGTACGCCTCGGCCAGGTCTGCGATCTCGACGGACGCAGCCTCGACGCACGTGCGAGAACGGTGCGCGTCGTCGAGCAACGAGGCGGTGGCGCCGGAGAGCACGGTCAGTGCTCCTCCTCGTAGATCGTCACCCGGTCGAAGCGGACGACCTCCCCGAACCAGCCGCACCCGCCGCACCAGGTCATGAAGTTGCGGGTGTCGCCGGTCCAGTACTCGGTGGTGATCCCGCCGTGCTCGCCGATCGACGCGGCACACATCGGACAGAACCTGGGGCGGTCCAGGTAGTGCCGCTCGGCGTCAGGAGCGAACCACTCGGTGGGCGCAGGCAGCTGGTGCGGGTCGTGCGGCAGCACTCCGGTCACCGCAGCAGTATCGGCCGCGGAGGCCACCCGAACCCGGGCGGCCTCCGACGACGACGGGTCAGGCACCGGCTCCGGCCTTCTCGGCCGCCTCGACACCCGCCCAGTAGCTCTCGTGCAGCTCGAGGAGCCGGTCCTTGATCGGGCTGTAGCGCATCGAGCCACCGTTGATCCACGCGGCGGCGAAGGTGCGCTCGGCGCCGAACTTGTCCTTCTCGCAGGGCAGGTTGATGATCTCGTGCTTCTCGCGCACCGTCCCGAGCGGGTCCTCGCCGTTGGCCACCTTGCGCATGTTCTCCTTGAACATCTTGCGCAGCATCGCGACGCCGGCGTCCGAACGACCCAGGTGCTCCTGCGTGCGGTCGGTGATCGGGCCCTGCGACACCCAGGCCATGATGTCCTGGCCCTCGATGTAGTCGGTGATGAAGCGGCCCGACTCGTCCTTCCAGAGGTACTCGTAGACCACCGGACGGTCCTGGACCTCGAGGGTCTCGCCCGGGTTGTGCGTGGAGTAGAAGAGCTTCCAGGTGTGCGTGTCGTCGATGGGGACGCGGATCTGCATCTGGTCGATGTAGGCGCCGCCGACCCGCATGTAGAACGGGAACACCAGCGGGTGGCCGATCTTCCAGTCGTCGCCCTCCTCGGTGGAACCCTCGAGGACGCGTCGCTTGAGGATGCCCCACTCCATCTCGTCGAACCCGGTCTTGATGTGCTTCTTCTGGAACGCCTTGGGCGCCTCGAAGCCGTTCGTCTCGCCGACGAAGTTGAAGTAGTAGCCGTGCAGCCACTCGACGTGGTGCGGGTCGACCGAGTTCTCCATGATCTGCAGCCAGTTGCACGGGATCGTCGTGTAGCCGACGTCGCGGATGCCGTCCTTGACGAACACGTCGAAGCGCGGCAGCTCGGGAGCGGGATCGGGTCCGACGTAGACCCAGACCATGCCGCCCATGGTCTGCGCCTTGCCGCCCTTCATCTTCACGCGGTCCTTGAAGTTCTGGTTCTCGGCCTCGGCGGGCTGCTCGACGCACTGGCCGCTGAAGTCGTACTTCCAGCCGTGGTAGCCGCAGCGGATGCCGTCCTCGTGGACCACGCCGTAGGTCATGGAGGCGCGACGGTGCGCGCACTGCTCCGCGATGATCCCGTACCGCCCGCTCGGCGTCTTGTAGAGCGTCCAGTCCTCGCTGAGCAACCGCACGGACTTCGACGGCACGCGGTCGAAGTCCTGCTCGAAGGCGATGGGGTACCAGTAGCGGCGCAGGAGCTCACCCATGGGCGTGCCCGGCCCGACCTGGGTCAGCTCGTTGTTCTGCTCGACGGTGAGCATCGCGGTCCCTTTCCCGATGTGCTGCTGCTGGGACGAGTGTGCCGGACCGTCCCGCCCAGGGGTGCGGATCGAACCCCCAGGCGGGACAGCGGTCCTCAGTCGAGGATCGTGACCTTGCCGTTGGACCCGTCGACCCTGATCCGCTGGCCGGTCTTGATCGTCGAGGTGGCGAAGCCGGTGCCCGTGACGGCGGGCAGGCCGTACTCGCGGCAGACGATGGCGGCGTGGCTCATCATGCCGCCGGTGTCCGTGACGGTCGCCTTGATCTTGCCGAAGATGGGCGCCCAACTCGGCGCCGTCAGCGGGGCGACGAGGATCTCGCCGTCGAGGACCTCGTTGATCTGGTCCGGCCCGAAGATGACGCGCGCGGGGCCCTCCTCGACACCGGGGGAGGCCGCCATGCCGTTGAGCGTGCCGTCCTCGCTCGCACCGCCCCCGAGCCAGTTGGCGATCGAGTCCGACGTGATGCCCCAGAGCATGATCGTGAACGGTTCGGTCACGACCTCCGGCGGCACGCCCAGGGCCGGCGACGGCTTCCAGGTGTTGAGCGCCTCGACGATGCCCTTGCGCCTCGCCACGATCGGCGGCCAGTAGTGCGGTCCACGTGCGGGTGCCGGGGCCGCCCACGAGTGGTAGAGGTCGAACAGGGCGTCGGGGACCTCGTGGCGCCTGAGGTAGAAGATGTCCTCCGGCGCGTCCAGGAAGCCCTCCTTGGCGAACACGGCACCGAGCTCCTTCATCTTGCGCCAGATGACCGAGTGGCTCCAGTGCTCGACGTAGAAGTTGTGGTTCTCGACGTAGGGGAAGACCACGCGGGCGAGACCGAGCTTGCCGTTGAAGGCCTCACGGTCCTCGTCGGACGCCAGGAAGGTCATGTACTCGGCCACGATGCGGTCGCGCTCGGCGGCGATGGCCTCGGTCGGCCGGTTGATGTCGCCACCGGCCTGAAGGCTGTCGA
The DNA here is from genome assembly GCA_036510975.1 of Candidatus Nanopelagicales bacterium. Classification (GTDB taxonomy): domain Bacteria; phylum Actinomycetota; class Actinomycetes; order S36-B12; family CAIYMF01; genus Longivirga. The sequence goes on along the minus strand of DATCCY010000073.1, from coordinate 51,142 downwards.
TGTAGTTCTTGATGAAGTCGAAGGGGATCTCGACGTTCTCGATCCAGATCTTGTCCTGGCTCGAGAAGCCCGACCCGGTCGAGAAGTTGAACCACGGCTCGGCCGACTGCTGGAACGAGGAGATCCAGGCCTCGCCGTACTCCCCGGCGGCACGGAGCGCCTGGCAGGTGCCCGCGACGTCACCGGTCTTGAAGGCGTCGGTGATGCCGGTGTCGACCGCCATCCGGGCCAGGCGCTTGAGCTCCTCGTCGGGCCGGAAGAGGTCGACCTCAACGCCGGCGACCATCTTCGCGATCGCGAGGTCGGAGATGCCGGGGAACGCCTGCTTGCAGAACCCGAAGAAGTCCAGGTAGGCGGCGTAGCCCAGGTTGAGGAACTCGAAGTGGTACTGCCACAGCGTGCTGGCACAGGAGAGGAGCTTGAGGTAGTTCGCCTGGATGGCACCACCCGAGCCGACGCCGGCGCCGGACGTGACCACCTCGAGCGGCTCGACGTCGGGGAGCGAGGAGAACTCGAGGAGCTCCATCTCCTTGACCAGGTCGCGGATCTTGACCAGCCAGTTGTCGTAGAGCTCGTTCCAGTTGAGGAAGTAGTGACCGGCGCGTTGCATGAACTGCTCGGCCCGCATCGGGATGTCCTCCTCGGGCGCCGGCACCGGCGAGAGGTAGACGTAGCCGTTGAGGATGCGGAAGTCGATGCCGTTGGCAGGCGGAACGAGCAGGTGCCGGCTGTTGTACTGCGAGAGCGAGACGATCGCCATCTCCATCAGCGATGCGTCCCAGGGCAGGAGCGCCTTGGGCCAGTGGACGCCGTCCTGGAACCAGAACATGGAGTCCTCGTACTCGGCCCGGTCGGCGCTGAACGACGACGAGTAGTTGTACAGCTCCTGCCAGCCCTCAGCGCCTGCCGGAGCAACGATCTCCGACGGCAGCGGGAACTTCCCAGCCATGCGTTCTCCTTCTCAGACCCGGGTCGGGTCACACTGGGTGCGGTCGCGGGGCGCGGCCGACGGGTGGCGCGACGTGCGCGGACGGCCGGTCAGGGACCGTCCGATCCCTTCGTGTACAGCGGCGACATGAGCGTCGAGACGATGCTCGACATGAAGTCGCCGGTGTTCGTGCCCGGAGCGATGACGGCGGTCGGACCCTTCCTGCTCCACACGGTCTCGGGCCGCGACTGCAGGAGGATGATGTTCTCCCCCTCCGGCAGGTCGACGTCGACGGCCCACTCGATGTCCTGCGGGCAGCCGTAGTGCCGCTCGGCCGTCTTGGCCAGCTTCGTGATCGCCTTGATCTCGGCGTCGGTGAGGCAGGGCTGCAACGCCCGCTCGGGGTCGGTGTCGACCTTCTCGACCGTGTCGTGGTCGGTGAGGACGTACTCCTGGGTCTTGGCGCTGATGATCCGCTTGGTGATGTCGAGCATCACCTTGTCGACGCGGAAGTTGTCGGGCGTGACCTCACCCGCGACCACGCTCTCACCGAAGCCCCACGCCGCGTCGATCGCCACCTGCGACCGGTCGCCGTTGGTCGGGTCGAGCGTGAACGCCACCCCGGCCGCCTTGGGGTGCACCATCTTCTGGACGACGACGCACATCTCGACGGACCGGTGGTCGTAGCCCATCTCGACGCGGTAGCACGTGGCGCGGTCGGTGAACAGGCTCGCCCAGCACCTGCGCACCGCGTCGATGACGTCCTCGGCGCCACGCACCCAGAGGTAGGTGTCGTGCTCACCGGCGAAGGACGCGTCAGGTGAGTCCTCGGACGTGGCCGACGACCGCACGGCGACCGGGACCTCCTTCGTCCCGGCACGCGCCGACAGCTCGAGATAGGCGCCGCGGATCTGCAGCTCGATCCCCTCGGGGATCGGCATGGTCGAGATGAGCTTGCGGATCTGTCCGCACCGCTCGGTCACGGAGTCCGTGTCGTTGATGTTGAGACCGTGCAGGATCCGCGCGATCTGCGCGTCGAGGTCGGACTCGTCGCGCGCGCGGCGGTAGGCCGACGTGCAGACCGCGAACCCGGGCGGCACCGGCAGGCCGGCGCCGGTCATCTCGCCGAGGCTCGCCGCCTTCCCACCGACCTCGGACTTCATGCCGGCCCAGTAGCTCTCGAACCACGAGATCGTCGTCATCGGACCTCCTCCGCCGCGTCTGCGCCGCGCGCCGTTCCGGACCACCAGTCGGGGAGCGCCTCGAGGTCCGGCACGTTGACCTCCTGGACGCGGTTGCGGTAGAGCACGAGTGCCGTGACGCCACCCTCGATGAGCCGCACCCGCACGAACTCGGTGTTGAACGGCTCGCCTGGGTCGTAGCCCATCGCCGCCGTGGCGAAGGCACGGATCGGGCCCGAGTGCGTGGCGACGACGACGGAGTTGCCGGGCGTCTCGCGGTGGATGCGCAGCAGACCCGCCCAGAAGCGCCGGACGCACGAGACCGGGGGCTCGAAGTGGAGCATCGGCATCGTGAGCCAGTGGGTGATGGGGTCGCCTCCGCCGTTCTGGATCTTCCAGAACCGGTCGACGTCGACGAGCCACCCCGGACGCTCGCCCATGGACGTGCGCTCGAAGGCCTCGAGCTCCTTGGCGTAGAGCCGGAAGGCCGAGGTGACGTCGCGCAGGCCCTCGGGGGTCGCGACCGCGAAGTTCTGGAACTCGCGGTAGGCGACGATGTCGCCGACCGTGGCCTCGCGCCCGAACAGCGACATCCCGTCGAGAAGGCCGCGCCGGATGTGCTCGGCGGTCTGACGCGCGCGGTTCGTGTCGGCGCAGGCGAGCCGCACCGTGTGCCCGTCCATGACGCGGCGAGCGAGCTCCTGCCCGCGGCGGTGCGACTGCCACGACCCGAGCGGGGTCAGGCCCGACTCCGAGCTGTAGCCCTGCGTCTCGCCGTGCCGCACGAAGTAGATGTCGGTGGTGACCTGTGCCGCCTGCTCGCGCCGCTCAGGAACGATCTCCTTGGTACGCGTGACCTCGGCCCAGCCGCGCGTGGTGTTGAGCTCGTGCCCGTCGTAGGACTGCACCGGCTGCTCGAACGGATCGGTGGACTCCCGGCGCTCGCGGAAGCGCCGCAGGTACAGCGGCGTGCTGTCGTCGGACACCTCGTCGGTGGTGCCGGCACGTCCGGCCCGCTCGAGGTAGCGGGAGAGGTACGCCGGGGCATCGGGGCGCTCGGTGCGCGGGAAGCTCGAGCCGGCGGCGGGCTCCCGGACGGCGGTCACGTGTGCACCGTGAGGAAGCGCTGGTTCACGACGCCGTCGTACCAGAACAGGGCACGGCCCATCTCGGCCTCCGTCCAGAGCGTCGGCTCGTTGTCGGGATCGACCCAGTAGCCGCCGGTGAAGACCTCGTTGCGGTTGCCGACGGGATCGAAGAAGTAGAGGCAGTGCCCGCGGGTGGCGCCGTGCCGGGTGGGGTTCGTCTCGATCCGCACGCCGTGGTAGGCGCAGATGTCGGCCGCGTCACGGATCGCCGTCCAGTCCTCGACCGCCCAGGCGAAGTGGTGCAGGCCGCCGTTGGGACCGGTGACCAGCGCGATGTCGTGGCTCGCGTGCGACACCTCCAGCCAGGTCGCGATCTGGAACCCGTCGTCGCCCACGACCTGCTCGGTGACCCGGAAGTCGAGCACGTCGACGAGGAAGTCGGTCATCGCTCCGACGTCCTCGGCGGTGAGGAAGAGGTGGTCGATGCGCGGCGGCGCGATCCCGACGAGGTTGAGCGGCTTGGGCGGCGGGTTGGTCAGCGGGAGCAGGTTGCCCACCTGCTGCATGCCGTGCACGAGCTCCATCGTGTGGCCGCTCGGCAGAGTGAAGCGGATCGAGGACCCGTGCCCCGGCGCCCACTCGTCCGGCGCGTGACGCGTGACGTCGATGCCCGCCTCCTTGAGGCGTGCCGCGTAGAGGTCGAGGTCCTCGAGGTCGGTCACCTTGAAGCCGAAGTGGTTGAGCCCGTGGGTCGGCGCCCAGGTGAGGACCACCGAGTGGTGCTGGTGCTCGTCCCAGCACTTGAGGAAGACGCGCTCGCTCTCGCGCGCGGTCTCGATCATGCCCACGACCTCGCAGTAGTAGGCGGTCGCGAGCTCGAGGTCGGGCACGCGGACCTCGACGTGGCTCAGTCGCAGGATGCTCATCAGGTGTGCACCTTCATGAAGCGGTCGTTGAGCTCGCCCTCGTAGTAGAAGACGGCCCGGCCGATGTTGTCCTCGGTCCAGGTGATCGTGGGGAAGTCGGGATCGGGCCGGTAGCCGCCGGTGAACACCTCGTTGCGGGTGCCGAGCGGGTCGAAGAAGTAGATGGTCGAGCCGCGGGTGACGCCGTGCCGGGTGGGCCCGACGTCGATCTGGATGCCGTTGTAGGCCAGCGTGTCGGCCGCCTTGCGCACGGCCTCCCAGTCGTCGAGCCAGAACGCGAAGTGGTGCAGCCCCCCGTTCGGGCCGGCGACCACCGCGAGGTCGTGCGGCGAGAACGACCGCTCCATCCAGGTGCCGATCTGGTGGCCGTTGCCGTCGAGCAGCTGCTCGGTGACCCGGAATCCCAGGACGTTCGTGTAGAACGTGGTGGCCTCCCCGACCTCCTCCGCCGTGACGAGCAGGTGGTCCATCCGGGGCGGGGCGATGCCCGGGACGCCCGTCACGAACGGCGCCGGGTTGACCTTTGGCAGCAGGCCGCCGACCTTCTCGATGTCGTGGACGAGCTCCATCGTGTGCCCGGACGGCGTGGCGAACCGGATCGACTCGCCCTGCCCGACCGACTCGCCCCCGGAGATCCGCTGCACGGGGAAGCCGTAGCGGTTCACCGCGTTCTCGAGGTCGGACAGGTCGTCCTCGTGCTCGACCTTGAAGCTCATGAGCTCCATGCCGATCCGCGGCGCGTAGACTAGGCGCAGCGAGTGGTGGTCGACCTCGTCCCAGCACTTGAGGTAGACCGAGTCGGCGTCGCGCTCGGTGACGATCATGCCCATGACCTCGGTGTAGTACGCCGTGGCGAGGTCGAGGTCGGTGACCGTCACGTCGACGTGGCCGAGCCGCAGGATGCCCATGGCCCGGAAGGTAGGCCTACGTGTCCCGCACAGTGGACCGATGTGCCGCCATGCGGGACAGGATCGGCGTACCTTCGCCGCCATGAGCGCAGATCCCGGCCAGCTTCGGGAGGCCATGGCCGGGTTCGTGTCTGCGCTGCACGGCGCCTACCTCGACCAGGTCCGGCTCCTGCCGGTCGGCGAGCAGGGCGCCCTGCCGCTGATGCGGACCGACCGGCTCACCGTGCTCGCCGTGGGGGTCCGCCACCTGCACGTGCTCGCCACGTCCTCCCCCCTGCCCGCTCCGCACGGCCCCGAGGTCGAGGTCGCCGACTCGCTGCCCGGGCTGTCCTGGACCGTGCGCTTCTTCGACCCGGTGGTGGTGCCGGCCCTCGGGCTCGTCGACGAGGCGCAGGGGCCGCAACCGGCGGAGGTGCGCCGGGTCCTCGGCGTGCCCGACGTCGTCTACCACCTGTCGGTATCCCCTGGTGGTGGCCTCACCCCCCATCACGCGCAGCACGCCGGGACCGGCCTCGCCAACCAGCACGCCGCGGTCTTCCGCGACCACGACGCGATCAGGGCCCACGCCGGCTCCCGGTCGGCCCTCGCCGAGGAGTACGCCGTGGCCGAGCGCCTCGGCCTGCGCGAGGCGACCCGGATGCTGGCTCTGCGGCTCGCGCCGCGGGACGAGACCCTCGCCGCGGTCTGCGCGGACCCTGCCGCCGGCGACGACGCCGTGCGCCACGCCCTGCTCACTAGCCTGCGCACTCCGGCGGAGGTGTCCTGACGTGGCCGCGCGCGACCTGCGCCCCACGGGCGACACCCAGGTGCTGGCCAGCGTGAGCAACGCCGCCCGGCTGCTCAAGGAGTTCGGCAAGGGCGACCGCGAGATCGGCGTCAGCGAGCTGGCGAGGCGGCTCGGACTCGGCAAGAGCACGACCCACCGGCTGCTGCACACCCTGACCGTCGAGCGCCTCCTCGAGCAGGACCCCGAGTCCGGTTCCTACCGGCTCGCGCTCACGATGCACGAGCTCGGGGCGAGCGTGCAGTCCGGCATGGACCTCCACACCGCCTCGCACTCGATCATCGACCAGCTGCGCAACATGACGAAGGAGACGATCCAGGTGGCCGTGCTCGACGGTCGCCATGTCGTCTACGTCGAGCGGCGGGAGAGCCCGCAGACCGTGCGGATGTTCGGACGGGTGGGCCACCGTAACGATGCCCACTGCACGTCGACCGGCAAGGTGCTGCTGGCGTTCCTCTCCGAGGACGCCCTCGACGCCACGCTCACCGGCTGGCGGCTGCCGCGCAAGACGCCGTACACGATCGCCGACCAGGGGTTGCTGCGCGCCCAGCTCGCGCAGGTGCGCGCGCAGGGCTGGGCCGAGAACGTCAACGAGTCGGAGATCGGCACCGCCTCGATCGCGGCTCCCATCCGCGACGCGCGCGGCGGGGTCGTGGCGGCGCTCTCGATCGCCGGCCCCGTGCAGCGTCTCGACGGCGCGAACCTGCGCCGGTTCACCCGGCCCGCCGTCGAGGCCGCCGCCGCCATCAGCCGACGCCTCGGGTGGAACGATGCGTCCGTGCGCAAGGAGGGAACACGATGACCTTGACGCGCGAGCGCGCCGACGAGCTCGCGGCAGCGCTCTACGACGCGCGGCTGACCCGCGTGCCGGTGCCACCGCTCACCGAGGCCGACCCCGGCCTCACGATGGCGGACGGCTACCTCGTGCAGCAGGGGGTCGTACGCCGCTATCTCGCGGACGGGGACCGGGTCGTGGGCTACAAGCTCGGCCTCACCAGCCAGCCCATGCAGCAGATGCTCGGCGTCGACTCCCCCGACTTCGCACCCGTGATGGCGTCGCACGTCCACGTCGACGGCGCGCAGATCGCGCTCGCCGACTACATCGCGCCGAAGCTCGAGGCCGAGATCGCCCTCGTGCTCGGCGCGGAGCTCTCCGGTCCCGACTGCACGCCGCTCGACGTGCTGCGCGCCACCGACGGCGTGGTCGCCTCCATCGAGCTGGTCGACAGCCGGGTCGCCGACTGGCGGATCAAGCTGCCCGACACCGTCGCCGACATGGCGAGCAGCGGCGCGATCGTCGTCGCCGGCCGCGCCACCGCCGTCTCCGACGTCGACCTGCGCACCCTCGGCATGGTGTTCACCCGCGACGGCGAGGTCATCGCGACGGGCGCCGGTGCGGCCGCCCTCGGCAACCCCGCTGCCGCTGTCGCGTGGCTGGTGCGCACGCTCCACCCGCTGGGTGCCGGTCTCCCCGCTGGCTCCGTCGTGATGACCGGGGCGCTGCACGCCGCGGTCCCGGTCGCCGCCGGCGAGACCTACCGTGCCGAGTTCGACCGGCTCGGCGCCGTCTCCGTCCGGATCGTCTGAAGGGGACCGCCGTGGGACTTCCCGTCGCCATCATCGGGTCCGGCAACATCGGGACCGACCTCATGTACAAGATCGAGCGCTCCCCCACGCTCGACCTCGTCGCGCTCATCGGGATCGATCCCGACAGCGAGGGCCTGGCCCGCGCGCGCGACCGCGGCTACGAGGCGCCCCACAACGGCATCGACTGGGTGCGGGAGAACCCGGGCGCCGTGCGGATGGCCTTTGACGCCACGAGCGCCTACGTCCACGTGCGCCACGCCAAGGTCCTGGAGGAGCTGGGCATCCGCGCCGTCGACCTCACCCCGGCCGCGCGCGGGCCGAAGGTGATCGCCGCGGTGAACCTGGAGGAGCACCTCGACGCCCCCAACGTCAACATGGTCACCTGCGGCGGCCAGGCCACGACGCCGATGGTGGCCGCGGTGAGCCGCGTGACCCGCGTGCCCTACGCCGAGATGGTGTCGGCGGTCGCCTCGAAGTCGGCGGGTCCGGGGACGCGCCAGAACATCGACGAGTTCACCCGGACCACCCGCGCCGCCCTCGTGGAGATCGGTGGCGCCGAGATCGGCAAGGCGATCATCGTGCTGAACCCGGCCGAGCCCCCGATCCTCATGCGCAACACCGTCTTCTGCGCCCTCCCGGAGGGCACCGACCACGATGCCGTGGTGGAGTCGATCCACCGGATGGTGGCCGACGTCGCGAGGTACGTGCCGGGCTACCGCCTCAAGCAGCCGCCGCTCATCGAGGAGGGACCGTTCCACACTCCGGGTGGCGTGGTGCCCTTCCGGTCCGTCGTGCTCCTCGAGGTCGAGGGCGCCGGCGACTACCTCCCGGCCTACGCGGGCAACCTCGACATCATGACCGCGGCCGCCGTCCGCGTCGGCGAGGCCATCGCCGCCCACCAGGAGGTCGCGGCATGAACGCCGTCCAGGACCAGCCCGCTGCGGGCGTCGCACCGCCCCGCGACTTCCGCCTCATCGACTCCACGCTGCGCGACGGATCGCACGCGATCTCCCACCAGTACACCGTCGACCAGGTCGTGTCGGTCGTGAAGGGGCTCGACGCCGCGGGGGTGCAGGTCATCGAGGTCACGCACGGCGACGGGCTCGCCGGCTCCTCGTTCAACTACGGGTTCAGCGCGGTCGACGAGATGAAACTCATCGAGGCCGCCGTCGCGGCCACGACCGACGCCGAGATCGCCGTGCTGCTCGTGCCCGGGATCGGCACGCTCGACGAGCTGCGGCGCGCCCGGGACCTCGGGGTCGGCGTCGTGCGCATCGCCGTGCACTGCACCGAGGCGGACATCACCCAGCAGCACATCACGATCGCCAAGGACCTCGGGATGGAGGCCATCGGCTTCCTCATGATGAGCCACATGAACACCCCGAGGGGCCTGCTCGAGCAGGCCCGGCTGATGGAGTCCTTCGGCGCCGACACCGTCTACATCGCGGACTCCGCAGGCGCGATGACGACCAACGAGGTGCGCGCTCGGGTGGCCGAGATCGTCGGGGGCATCGACGTACCGCTCGGGGTCCACGCCCACCAGAACCTCTCGCTCGCGGTGGCCAACTCCATCGCGGCCTACGAGGAGGGCGCGCGCAACCTCGACGGCACGAGCGCCGGCCTCGGCGCCGGCGCCGGGAACTGTCCCACGGAGATCCTCGCGGCCGTGTGCGAGAAGAACGGCATCGTGAGCGGCGTCGACCCGCTCAAGCTCATGGACCTCGCCGAGGAGGTGACCCGACCGCTCATGCCGCGCCAGCAGGTGATCGATCGTGCCGGGCTCCTGCTCGGCTACGCCGGCGTCTACGGCTCCTTCCTCCTGCACGCCGAGCGCGCTGCGCAGCGCTACGGCGTCTCGCAGGCCGAGATCCTCCTCGAGCTCGGCAGGCGCCAGGTCGTGGGTGGCCAGGAGGACATGATCATCGACGTCGCGGTCGAGCTGGCCCGCAAGCACGCCGAGCAGGAGATGACCGCATGACCGATCTCGCCCCCTTCGTCGACAAGCTCCTCGGTGCGGTCCGGGACCGCCGGGGCCTGGCCCCGCTCAGCGACACGATGGAGCTCGACGAGCCCACGGCGCTGCGGGTGCAGGACGCCGTCGTGCGGGCGCGCATCGACGCCGGCGCCTCGCTCGTCGGCGCCAAGCTCGGGCTCACGAGCGTGGCCAAGCAGAAGCAGATGAACGTCGACCGGCCCGCCTACGGCTGGCTGACCTCGGACATGGCGATCGACACCGGCGAGACCGTCCGCTGCGAGCGCTACATCCAGCCGCGGGTCGAGCCGGAGATCGCGTTCCTCCTCGGACGCGACCTCGAGGGTCCGCAGGTCACCGCCGCGCACGTGCTCGCTGCGACGGAGGCGGTGTTCGGCGCGGTCGACGTCCTGGACTCCCGATACGCCGGCTACAAGTTCACCTTCAACGACGTCGTCGCGGACAACGCCTCCTCCGCCGGGTTCATCCTCGGCGGCACGGCGCTCGACCCGTACGGGATCGACCTGCGGCTCACCGGCTGCGTCCTGGAGAAGAACGGCCAGCTGGTCTCGACCGCCGCGGGCGCGTCCGTGATGGGGCACCCAGCGGCTTCGGTGGCGTGGCTAGTCCGCACGCTCGCCGGTCGCGGCCTGGGTCTGGAGGCGGGCCAGGTCGTGATGGCCGGCGGCATGACCGAGGCGATCCCCGTGGGGCCCGGCGACACGGTCGTGGCGAGCTTCGACCGCCTGGGCTCCCTCGAGATCGCGTTCCGCTGAGGTGCCCGACGTGCCGCCGGACCACGGGGCAGCTCGCGCAGGGCGAGGACCGGTCGTGACCCGCCCCGCACAGGGCGAGCACCGGTCGTGACCCGCCCCGAGCAGGGCGAGGCCCGGTCGTGGACCCGCCCCGAGCAGGGCGAGGCCCGGTCGTGACCCGCACGCTGCGGGTCCCGCTCGACGACGTCGTCCAGGGCCGCGCCGTACGCCTGGAGACCGACGGGTGCGCCGTCCTGCTGGCCCTGGTCGAGGGCGGGCTGCACGCGGTCGACGACGCGTGCCGCCACCGCGGCACCGCGCTGTCCGGCGGACTCCTGCGCGACGGTGTCGTCACCTGCCCAGCGCACCTGTGGCAGTACGACGTGCGCACCGGCCGACGTCACGACACCGACGGCGAGGCGCTGACGACGTACCCGGCACAGGTCGTCGGCGATGCGGTCGAGGTGACCGTCCCGGACCTCACGACCCCCCCGACCCTGCGCGAGATCCTCCTGGCCCACGCCCACCAACCCCACCCCGAATCTGTCCCTTAGGGACGATCAAGACCAGTTTCTTCGACCGTCGTGCCCACAACTCGTGATCTTGAGGAGCATGGATCGCCCATGAGCGACATCGACCTGGTGCTGTGGGACATCGGTCAGGTGCTCTACCAGAGCCCGTTCGAGCGCTTCGGCGAGCTCGAGGAGCACACCGGCATGCCCCAGGGCACGCTCCCGCGCGGCTTCTTCGCCCCCGGCGGCGACCCGCAGTGGGACGCCGTCGACCGCGGCGAGCTCGACGAGCCGGAGTACTGGCGCGAGATCGAGGCGATCTGCCGGCGCAACGTCCCGGGTCTGCACCTCTACGACGCCCTGCGCGAGCTCGGCTGGGACGGCCGCGGCCGCCCGGTTGTCGTGGCGCTCATGCGGGACATCCCGAGCCGCTACCGCCAGGCGGTGCTCACCAACGACGCGACGAAGTTCCTCGGAGTCGGCTGGAAGGACGGCTGGGAGTATGCCGCGGACTTCGAGCGCATCGTCGACTCGCTCGACATCGGCCTGCGCAAGCCCGACACGCGCGCCTTCGCGGCAGCTGTCGAGCTCCTCGACGTCGATCCGGCCCGCGTGCTGTTCATCGACGACCTCGAGGTCAACGTCTCAGGCGCACGGGCAGCAGGCCTGCAGGGTTTCCGGTTCGACACGACCGACCCGCGGTCGGCCGTCGCAGGACTGCGCGAGCTCCTCGAACTGGTCTAGGTACCGGCAGCCGTCGGGCAGGTGCCCGTCGTGACGCAGCTCGCGCCGCCGCGGCTCTTGTCCGGGGCGAGCACGTTGACGGCGAGACAACCGACGAAGCTGGCGACGACGAGCACCAGCGCTGTCGTGCCGAGCCACCACGCGCGGTTGTGCGCGTAGTGCGCCGCCCGGCGCGCCCGGAGCCCGTGCACCGCTGCGAGCACGCCCGTGACGACTGCCACGCAGAAGCCCACGGGACCGCCGAGCACCCAGAGCGCCGCGACCGAGAGCGCGGTGAGGATGATCGCGGTCGGGCCGGCCGTGAGCCGGCCGATCCCCCGGTTGTCGTCGGCCGTGGTCGCGAGCTCGAGCTCGCGTGCGGCGCGCTGCTGCGCCGGGCGGTCCTCGCCCTTCGACGGCGCCTCAACGCCCCACGGCACCACGCTCGGACCCAGCGAGTAGCTGCCTCCGACGTAGCCCCCGGAGTTGTCCAACGGGTCGCGGCGCTCGGTCACATGTCCCCCATCCGCACGAGGTCACGACGACGCCCGCTGCCGAGACGCTACTCCCGAGCGGACGGCTCGGGAGCGAGACTCGACGGGGATCGCCGTACGCCGTCGCCCGGGGCGGTGCCAGCACGATCGTTCGCGGATGGCACGCTGGTCGCGACCGTGGCACCTACGCGACCGGAGTTCCCATGAGCGACGTCCTCGAGCTCGGCCTCGACACCTTCGGCGACGTGACCGTCGGCCCCGACGGCGTCGCCGTGCCGCAGCCGCAGGTGATCAGGGACGTCGTCGAGGAGGGCGTGCTCGCCGACCAGGTCGGCGTGGACTTCATCGGCGTGGGCGAGCACCACCGTGCCGACTTCGCGGTGTCCACTCCCGACGTCGTGCTGGCCGCGATCGCCGCCCGGACGCAGCGGATCCACCTCGGGTCCGCCGTCACCGTGCTCTCGAGCGACGACCCGATCCGGGTGTTCCAGCGGTTCGCCACGCTCGACGCCGTGTCGCACGGCCGCGCCGAGGTGATCCTCGGCCGGGGATCGTTCGTCGAGTCCTTCCCGCTGTTCGGCTACGACCTCGCGAAGTACGAGGAGCTCTTCACCGACAAGCTCGACCTGTTCGCCTTGCTCCTCCCCGAGGAGCCGGTGACATGGTCCGGTCGCACCCGGAGCCCGCTCGTCGACCAGCGCGTCTACCCAACGACCGGGCACGGTCTGCGCGCGTGGATCGGCGTCGGCGGGAGCCCGGAGTCCGTGGTGCGCGCGGCGCGCTATGGCTTCCCCCTCGTGATCGCGATCATCGGCGGACCGCCGGAGCGTTTCGCGCCGTTCGCCGACCTCTACCGGCGCGCGCTAGGGGAGCTCGGTCGCGCGGAGCTGCCGATTGCAGTGCACTCCCCCGGGCACGTCGCGGACACCGACGAGGAGGCGCGCGAGCAGGCGTGGCCGCACTACGAGGTGATGCACAACCGGATCGGAGCCGAGCGCGGATGGGGTCCCACCGACCGCGCTCAGTTCGAGCTGCAGGTCGGGTCTCAGGGCTCTCTTTACGTCGGCTCCCCGGAGACCGTCGCCCGCAAGATCGCCGGGACCGCGAAGCTCCTCGGGCTTGCCCGGTTCGACCTCAAGTACTCCATGGGCCAGCTTCCCCACGCGCAGATGATGCGCAGTATCGAGCTCTACGGCACGAAGGTCATGCCCCTCGTGCGCGACATGCTGGCCTGAGCCTCGACGCCGTCACGACCGGTGACCGCCGCAGCCGCTGCCGCTGCGGGATCAAGATCGCGAATTGTGGACACCAGCGTCAAAGGAACTGCGCGGGGTCAACCGGCAGGGACGATCAAGAACAGTTCCGGGCGCGGGGGTCAGGCGTCGATTCGGGTTCGGTCGAGGGTGGTGGCTCCCTCGACGAGGAACTCCTTGCGCGGGGCTACGTCGCTGCCCATCAGCAGGTCGAACACGGCCATCGCGTCGTCGACCTCGCCCATCGTGATCCGGCGCAGCGTCCGGCTCGCCGGGTCCATCGTGGTTTCTCGCAGTTGCGAGGCGTCCATCTCGCCGAGGCCCTTGTAGCGCTGCGGTGTCTTGTACGAGCGGCTCTTGGACTGCAGGTCGGCGAGGACCCGGCGGTACTCGTCCTCGGAGTAGGTGTACACGATGTCGTTCTTCTTCGTGCCCGGGTTGGTGATCTCGAAGCGGTGCAGCGGCGGGACGGCGGCGTAGACCCGACCGTCCTCGAGCAGCGGCTTGAGGTAACGGTGCACGAGGGTGAGCAGCAGGCAGCGGATGTGTGCCCCGTCGACGTCGGCGTCGGACATCAGGATGATCTTGCCGTAGCGAGCCTGCTCGAGGTCGAAGGTGCGACCCGACCCGGCACCGATCACCTGGATGATGGCCGCGCACTCGGTGTTCTTGAGCATGTCGGCGACGGACGCCTTCTGCGTGTTGAGGATCTTGCCTCGGATCGGCAGCAGCGCCTGGTGCTCGGCGTTGCGCGCGAGCTTGGCGGTGCCGAGCGCGCTGTCTCCCTCGACGATGAACAGCTCGCTGCGCGCGACGTCGTCGCTGCGGCAGTCGGCGAGCTTGGCCGGCAGCGCGGAGGATTCCAGTGCGTTCTTCCGGCGCTGGACGTCGCGGTGCGTGCGCGCCGCGATCCGCGTGCGCGCCGCGCTCGCGATCTTGTCGAGGACCGCCTTCACGACGAGCTTGTCGCCGCGCGGCGGCTGCTGGATCCAGGCTGCGAGCTCCCTGGACACGACGTTGGCCACGATGCGCGTCGCAGCAGGAGTGCCCAGGACCTCCTTGGTCTGACCCTCGAACTGCGGCTCGGACAGGCGCACCGTGACGATCGCCGTGAGGCCCTCGACGATGTCGTCCTTGACGACGTTGTCCTCGCTCGCGCGCAGAACCTTCTGCGCCCGCAGCTGCTCGTTGACGGTCTTCACCAGCGCGCGCTCGAACCCTTGGACGTGCGTGCCGCCCTTGGGCGTCGCGATGATGTTGACGAAGCTGCGCAGGTCGGTGTCGTAGCCGGTGCCCCAGCGCAGGGCGACGTCGACCCCGAGCTCGCGCTCGACCTCCTGCGAGGTCATGTGCCCTTTCCCGTCGAGGACGGGGACGGTCTCCTTGAAGTGCCCCGAGCCCTTGAGCCGCAGCACCCCCGTGACCGCCTCGTCCTTGCTCAGGAACTCGGCGAACTCGGTGATGCCGCCCTTGTAGCAGTACGTCTCGACCGACTGCTCCGTGCCGCGCTCGTCCCGGATCTCGATCGAGAGGCCCGGCACCAGGAAAGCGGTCTGCCTGGCCCGGGCGCGCAGCGCGTCGACGTCGAACTCGGCGTCCTTGACGAAGATCTGCCGGTCGGCCCAGTAGCGGGTTCGGGTCCCGGTGACGCCCTTCTTCGCGCGGCCGGAGACCACGAGACCGGACTTCTTGGAGAACGGGGCGTCCGGGCCGTCGCCGTCGAAGAGTCCGGGCACACCGCGCTGGAACGACATCGTGTGGATCTTGCCGTCGCGGTCGACCTCGATGTCCAGGCGCTCGGAGAGCGCGTTGACCACCGACGCGCCGACGCCGTGCAGCCCGCCCGAGGCCGTGTACGAGCCGCCGCCGAACTTCCCTCCGGCGTGCAGCCTGGTCATGACGACCTCGACGCCGGTGAGCCTCGTCTTCGGCTCGACGTCGACCGGGATGCCGCGGCCGTCGTCGCGCACCTCCACCGAGCCGTCGGCGTAGAGCACGACGTCGATCCGGTGGCAGTGGCCCGCGAGCGCCTCGTCGACGGAGTTGTCGATGATCTCCCACAGGCAGTGCATGAGACCACGGCCGTCGGTGGACCCGATGTACATGCCGGGCCGCTTGCGGACGGCGTCGAGCCCCTCGAGCACCGAGAGGTGCTTGGCCGAGTAGCCACCCGTGGTCTTGCCGGCGCGGGCGGTGACGGGCTGGGCGGTCATGGTGCGGCACGCTCCGAGGGACGGACGACGGGACCCGAGGCTCGACGTCGTTCACCGGCCCGGCTGCCGCCAGGGTAGTCGCCGGCCCCGACAGCACCGGCCGGGCCACGCCGGGTGCGACGCGGCGCAGGAATGTCGGACCCGGCTGGCAGGTTACGCACAGTGTTAACACGACACGCCGAGCGACGTGGTTGGCACGAGCGGGTGATCCACGTCACGATCGGCTTACGCCAGGGGCGAAGCGGGGATGGCCTGGGCAGTGCTCGACGTTGGACCGTGCGAGACTGGACACCGACCCAGGAGGTAGCTTCAGATGACCCCCACGCTCAGCCCGACCGCTCAGCTCACAGCGCTCGACCGCTGTGACCGCTGTGGCGCCCAGGCGTACGTCCGGGTCGTGCTGGCCGCCGGCGGTGACCTGCTCTTCTGCGGTCACCACTTCCGCGAGCACGAGGCCCGCTTGCGTCCGCTCGCCCTCGACGTCCAGGACGAGACTGCGAAGCTCACCGAGCCGGTGCCGGTCGATATCGAGGACTGATCCTCACCAGCACGCGAGCTCAGGGCCGTCGACCTCCGGGTCGGCGGCCCTGAGCCGTGTCCGGGGTCACCAGCGGTCGTGCACGAGCCCGCGGACGTACGTGTCGTAGACCGTGCGAACGGCGGCCAGGGCGTCGGCGGACAGTGGCGGCAGGTCCGCGGCGGACGCGTTCGCCAGTGCCTGCTCGCGGTTGCGCGCACCGGGGATCACCGTGGTGACGCCGGGTTGGTCGATGATCCAGCGCACGGCGAACTGAGCCGTCGTGGCGCCGGGGGGCACCGCCTCGGCCAACGCCCGCACGGCCGCGAGCCCTACGTCGAAGGGCACGCCGGAGAAGGTCTCGCCGACGTCGAAGGCCTCGCCGTGTCGGTTGTACGTGCGGTGGTCGTCGGCGCCGAAGGTCGTGGTCTCGTCGTAGCGGCCGGAGAGCAGGCCCGAGGCGAGCGGCACGCGCGCGATGATGCCGACGCCGCCCTCCGCCGCCGCCGGGAGCACACGCTCGAGCGGCTTGAGGCGCAGTGCGTTGAGGATGATCTGCACGCTCGCCACGTTCGGCCGCGCGATGGCCGAGAGCGCCTCGTCGCAGGTCTCCACGCTCACCCCGTACGCCGCCATCCGCCCTTCCTCGACCATGGCGTCGAGGTCGTCGAACACGCCATCGGTCGCATAGAGCGCCGTCGGCGGGCAGTGCAGCGCGACGAGGTCGAGGGTGTCGACTCCGAGGTTCTCCCGCGACCGGTCGTTCCAGGCACGCATCGCGTCCGGTGAGTAGTTCTCCACCCGCTGCTCGACGCGACGCCCCATCTTGGTCGCGACCATGACGCCCGCACCGGGGTGCGCGGCGAGCCAGCGGCCGATCAGGCGTTCGCTGCGGCCGTCGCCGTAGACGTCCGCGGTGTCGATGAACGTCACGCCCGCCCCGACGGCGGTGTCGATCAGCGCCACCGCGTCGTCCTCGCCGACCGTCCCCCAGTCCCCGCCGAGCTGCCAGGACCCGAGACCGACGACGGACACCGGGCGACCGGCGAGTGCGCGTTGCTCCATGAACGCACCCTATGCGGGGACCCGGCGGCGGCTCGGCGGGCGACTGCAGCCGCGCGGGACGGCCGGTAGCCTGCCGACGTGCCCGCCTGGGGAGAGGCCCTCGTCGCGCTCGCCTGCCTGGTGGGCATCGTCGGCGTCGTCGTCCCCGTGCTGCCCGGCGACCTGCTCGTCGGCGGGGCGATCGTGGTGTGGGCCGTCGTCGAGCGCTCCGCTGTCTCGTGGGTCGTGGCGGTCGTGGCAGTCGCGGTGCTGGTCGTCGGGCACGTGCTCACGGTGCTGATCCCGGGCCGCCGCATGACCGCGGCAGGTGTGCCGCGGCTGGTGCTGGTCGCCGGGGCGGTCGCCGGGATCGTCGGGTTCTTCGCCGTACCGGTGGTCGGGCTTCCCCTCGGGTTCGTCCTGGGCGTCTACGTAGCCGAGCTCGTGCGGCTGCGCGAGCATGCGCCGGCGTGGCGGACGACCGTCGAGGCGATGAAAGGCACCGGCCTCGCCATGCTGATCGGACTGTGCGCGACCGTTCTCGCGACGGCCGTGTGGGCCACCGCGGCGATCACCACCTGACGTCGACGTCTCCGACACCGGACACGCCGGAGACCGGTCACCGCGGTGTGCGGTGGCCGGCCTCCGGGCGGATCAGATCTCGGTGTCGTCGGTCACCGCGTCGGCGGCGGGGCGACGGCGGCCGGCGAACAGGGTGACCGCACCGGCGGCGAGGAGCCCGGCGCCGAGGACCGCCATCGTCCCGACCGGGGCGCCCGTCTTCGGCAGCACCGCCGCGTGCGGAGGCGACGACGGTGCGGCGGGTGCCGTTCTGGGACATGAGCGGGTGTCCTTCGGCTGATCGTGGGGGCAACGGGGTGTTGGTTCCGCACGATCGAGGCCGGTCTCACCACTAGCTCGCCGCGACCGTCTCCCCGAGGGGATGAAGGTGACCGTTCGGGACGGTCGCGGGTCGTCTCTTCCTCGATCTGCGGTCCCTCCGGAGAGGGGCCGTGGCATGAGGATGCGGTCGTCGCCGGGACCGATTCACGCCCCGATCGGGCGTACTGGCCCGAACGGGTGCCTCGACCCCATCAAACGTGAGCGCCCGGTGAACTTCTTGAGTTCACCGGGCGCTTCGTCGAGCGGGTGGTGGTGACCCCGCGGGGTCACCACCACCTTCTGCTGCTAGTCCTCCTGCTCGTCATCCCGACGTCCGAACACCAGGAAGATGACGCCGAGCGCGAGGAACATCGTCGCCCAGACCAGGTACGACCACGGGTTGAACGGTGCACCCGTGTGCGCCAGGCCTCCGCCCGTCGACGGGATCTCTCCCACCGACACCGAGTCGGTCGTGCTGGCCGACAGGCCCTGCCAGGTCGCCTTGTTCACCAAGGTCGTGCCGGCTGCAGCGTCGAGCACCGTGACCTTGTAGACGAGCGTCACCGTCTGGCCCGCCGCAACCGTCACACCCGTCCAGGTGATCGTGTCCGCCGTGATCGAGGCCGGCGCGAACGCCGCCCCGTCCTTGGTGAACGACCCTGGGACCGGGTCGACGTTGGCCGGCAGCGTGTCGACGACATCACCCGTCGCCGGCGCGTTGCCCGCGTTGCTCAGCGTCACCGTGAAGGTGAGCTGGTCGCCGACGGGCACGGTCGCATCGTTGCCCACGTTCACCGTCTTGGTGATCGCCGGCTTGGGAGCAACCACCGGGGCCTGCTCGACGGGACAGTTGAGCGGCGGCGTGAAGGCCACCGTGTACGTCGCCGACCGACCGCCCGAGGCGATGAGCCAGACAGTGGAGGCCGAGAACGTGTAGGGCGCCTTCGTCGTCGCCGTGATGGTGCTACCCGTTGCTGTGTAGACCACCGTCGTGGTGCTGCTCGGCGTGGTGAACGAACCCTGCGGGCTCGTGCACGTCGGCTGCGTGATCGCCGGCGCCGTCAACGGAGCAGGACAGTTGTCCAACGTCGTGTACGTCACCGTGTACGTCGCCGTACGACCGCCCTCGCCGATCACCCAACCGGTGGTCGGCGAGAACTTGTACGGCGCGTGGGTCGTCGCCGTCACCACGTTGCTGGCCACCGTGTAGGTCACGTTCGCGCTGTCCACCGGCTTCGTGAACGAACCCTGCTGGCTCGCACACGTCGGCTGCGTGATGACCGGCGGCGCCAACGGAGCAGGACAGTTGTCCAACGTCGTGTAGGTCACCGTGTACGTCGCCGTACGACCACCCTCGCCGATCACCCAACCGGTGGTCGGCGAGAACTTGTACGGCGCCTGCGTCGTCGCCGTCACCACGCTGCCGTTCGCGGTGTAGGTCACCGTCGCGGTGCTCGTCGGCGTCGTGAACGAACCCTGCTGGCTCGCACACGTCGGCTGCGTGATGACCGGCGGCGTCAACGGAGCAGGACAGACGTCCAACGTCGTGTAGGTCACTGTGTAGGTCGCCGAACGACGGTCCTGACTGATGACCCAGCCCGCGGTCGCCGAGAACTTGTACGGCGCCTGCGTCGTCGCCGTCACCACGTTGCCGTTCGCGGTGTAGGTCACCGTCGCGGTGCTCGTCGGCGTCGTGAACGATCCTTGCGGGTTCTCACACGTCGGCTGCGTGATGACCGGCGGCGTCAACGGAGCAGGGCACTTGTCCAGCGTCGTGTAGGTCACGGTGTAGGTCGCCGAACGACGGTCCTGGCTGATGACCCAGCCCGCGGTCGCCGAGAACTTGAACGGCGCCTGCGTCGTCGCCGTCACCACGTTGCCGTCCACCGTGTAGACCACGTTCGCGGTGTCCGCCGGCTTCGTGAACGAACCCTGCTGGCTCTCACACGTCGGCTGCGTGATGACCGGCGGCGTCAACGGAGCAGGACAGTTGTCCAACGTCGTGTACGTCACCGTGTACGTCGCGGTGTGACCGCTGTTGGTGATCGTCCAACCCTGCGTCGCCGAGAAGGTGTACGGCGCCTGCGTCATGGCCGTCACCACGTTGCCGTTCGAGCTGTACGTCACCGTCTCGGTGCTCTTCGGCGTCGTGAACGAACCCTGCGGGTTGTCGCACGTCGGCTGAGTGATCTTCGGCGCCGTCAAGGCCGGGTGCGCCGTGCCGCAGTTGCCCGTCAGGTTCTCAGGCCGGTCGTCGCCCTGGGTGACGATGTTGTCCGACCACTTGATGTAGGTGTACTCCCACGGCGCGGTCGTGGTGGTGCCCGGCAGGGTCTCGGTCCACTGCAGCGAGCCCGAGCCGCTAGTGAGCGTGCCGAGCGAGGTCCAGTCGTTGAAGGTCGACGGGGACCAGCCGTTGGAAAAGAGCGTGGTACCGGTCCGCTCGTACGCCTGCCCCGGCTGGACTCCCTTGTCGTAGTTCAGGGTGTAGGTGACGAGGTAGCTGCCGTCGTTCTGGCAGACCGACGTCACTGACATGTTCTGGGTGTGGGCGCTCGCGGGCGCGGCCACCGCGAGCACGGACACGACCGGTAGGAGCGCGGCGAGCGCGATGAGCGTGTTGCGGATCGGGCGGCGCTTCGCAGCGGGGCTGTCGAGGGCGGCGGACTTCCGCCCGAAGACCCTCAGGACGCCCCCTGGACGTCGTGCCCATCCGTTGTTCGACGAGTCGGCCATGGTGTGCTCCCCACGACCGAGGGCGGTCTCACCACTGGCTCGCCGCGACCGTTCCCCCGTCGGGGGATCGGTGACCGTCTGCGCCGGTCGCGGGTCGTCGCCTCCTCGATCCTCGGGCTACTCGAAAGTGACCCACAGAACAGAATGGTCCAGACCGGGGACGGGGGGAACGTTTTTGTCACGCTGCGTGGACCAAATGGGCGATCGGACGTCAAAGATCGGCCGAACGGTTGAGCCGATGTCACGTCCGGGTCACGCCGTTCGATACGCAAAGTGACCTGCGACGACACCGGCCGGATTGGGCGCCCACGACCTGTCGCGCGGGCTGCCAGGAAGCCGTGCACGGCCCTGCGACTGTCGCCAACCCGCCTCCCGTGCGCGCCGTGGGGCGATCCGCCGGCGCTGGTCGACGGGGGCGTTCGACGAGTGGCCGTCTCGACCTCAGGCCAAGACTGATGTCCTGGGCCTGCGACGCGGCCTCGAGGACGACGCCAGGCCGAGTGACGTCGCCGGGGCCAGCGCCCGGGCTGACGATGCCCGCCGCGGGACGCAACGCGATGAGGATCGCGCCGCCCGGGATCACGACGACCGCGAGGGCGCCGATGAGCGAGACCAGCGATGCCAGCGCCGTCATCCCACCGTCCTACGTCGTAGCGGCGGGTCGCGTCGCCCCGTGCCGCTTCACCCCGTGCCGCTTCACCCTGTGCCTTCACCCAGCGGCGCCAGCGGGAGGAGCCGCGGACGGCGCGGCCGCGACCCGGCCGTCGGGTCACGGCCGGATGTCGGCGCCCGACTCGGCACGCCACGGCCGGCGGCGAGGAGAACACTGGTGCCATGAGCGGGACCTCCTTTCGACGCTGACCCTGCGGGCTGGTACGACGACCCCGCGGGGCCGGCGCAGCAGCGGTACTGGTCGGGCACGGACTGGACGTCGTGGGTGTGGGACGGGTCCGAGGTCGTTCTCGGCACGCTCCCCCAGGGCTCCTTCCCGACCCCTCGCACGGACCGGGCGCACCTCGCCTATGTCCATGACGTCTTCCTCCCCCGGGCTCGCGAGGCCGGCGTGGTGTCCCCGTCGGCCGTGGCCGCGCTCCTCGACTACGCGCGCGCCCTCGACTCGGCGGCTCCGGATCGCGCACCGGCCACCGTGGGTGCGGCCCGGCCGGTCGCAGGCTCCGCGGGCACCGGGCGTCCGACCGCTCGTGGCTGGACGGCCGCGGGTCCGACGCCCGGGACCAGACCGCCCGGGACCAGGACGCCCGGGAGTGGGCCCGCACCCGTTCAGCCCGTCGTGCCGCCGCCCCACGAGCCGGGACCGATCGCTCGCTGGTGGGACCGCACGAAGGAGACCGTCGGCTCCGACCTGGCCGCGCACGGTCTGGCCTACCTCGGCGTGCTGCTGCTCTTCGTCGGCGTGTTCGGCCTCGTCGCCTTCGCGTTCGGCGACGTCGCGGAGGCGGTACGCCCGCTGGCCGAGCTGGGCATCGCGCTGACCCCGTTCCTCGCCTCGTGGATGCTCCTGCGCCGCGGCGCCCAGATCGCGGGCCGAGCGCTCGAGACCGCCGGGGGCCTGCTGCTCCCGATCATGATCCTCACGTCGTTCCTCGACGGCGTACCCGTCCCTCCGGACGCGACCGGACCGACGCTGGTCGTCGCGCTCACCGCGGTCACGCTGTGCGTGGCGGCGGCGTATGCGCTCTGGAGCCTGAGGCATCACGACAGCACGCTGCGCTACCTCGTCGCACCGGTCGCCTGGCTCGCGGTGGCTCTCGCGACGATGGGACTGGGCCAGGACATCCCGTCGGGAAAGGCGGTGGCGACGGTGTCCGCCGCGCAGACCGCGGCGATCGGTCTAGCGATGCTCGCATCGCTCGTCTGGGCGTGGGTCCGGCCGCACGCGCTGCTGTCGGCGCCGACCTTCACGGCGGCGATCCCAGGACTGGTGATCGTCGGCCCGCTCGCCGTGCTGACCTGGGCGGTGGGCGGCTGGCCCGAGGTGGCCGTCGCGGTCACCGGGGTCACCGGACTGCTGCTGCTCGAGCTCATGATCGGTCGGCTGCAGCGCTCGATCGTGACCACGATCCAGCCGCTCTGGTGGGCGGTCGTGGCTCTCGCCCTCGTGCCGAGCCTCGGGCTGCCCGCGGCCGCCGCCTGCGCCGCGGCAGGGTTCGTGGCGCTGCTCGAGCTCGAGCACTCCGACGGCAGCTCGACCACGCCGGTCGTGCTGTCGGCCGTCGGGCTCGGCGTGTCCGTCCTGTGCCTGTGGTCCGAGCCCTGGTGGGCCTTCGCCGTGCTGGTCGCCCTGACCGCGTGGGCGCAAGTGCGCCGGCTCCGGCCGTACGGCGTACCGCATGCCGAACTCGTCCTGGACCTCGCCGCGGCGCTGGTCCCGATGGGAGCCGTCGTCGCCCTCGGCATGGCGAGCCGGAACCCCTCCGCCGCTGTTCTCGTGGGCTCGTCGCTCGCTGCGCTGGCGGCGTGGCCGGCCACCCACCGGCGCGCCCACAGTGTCCTGGCGCGCGACGCCGGCGACCACTTCTGGGTGCTGTGGTGGGACGCGGCGATGGTGGTCTCCGTCCTCGCACTCGCCCTGATGTTCCCGGCCACGTGGTCGACCGCCGCCTCGGCCGAGTGGATGCTCGTGGGTGCCACCGGCGTCCTTGTGCTCGGCGCGGCTACCGGACCGCTGCCCCGCGAGCTCCGCGCGTGGATCGTCCTCGGGCTCGTCACCTGGACGTGGGTGCGCGCCGCCTCGGCGCTGTCCCTGACATCCCTCACGGTCGCCGTCGTGGTGGCGGTGCTCGCCCTCGTCGTGGTCGCGTGGTCGCACGTGCTGCCCGACGTGCTCCAGCGGTGGTCCGACGCCGGCAGCACCGCGCTCGCCGGTCTCGCCCTCGGAGTCGCCGCGATTGCGGCGTTCGCCGTCGTCGGCGGCTGGGCCCTCACGACGACGGTCGGCCTGGCCACCGCGGCGTGGGCGGTCACCACCGCCTACGCCGCGATCGGTCGCTCCCCCGCAGCGGAGCTCGCCGTGCGGGTGACGGCCCCTGACGTGCGCTACCTGCCGGCGACGGTCACGGCGCTCGGCATCCCGGCGACGGTGCTGCTGGCCCTCGACGCCGCCGGTATCGCCGGCCTCACCTCGACCTCGACGGGGCTGGTGCTCTCCGCCACTGCGGTCGTCTACGCCGGCGCCACCCGGATCCCGCTCGGCGATGTCGTGCGCAGCGTCCTGCTCTGGACCGCGTGCGCGTTCGCCATCGTCGCGCCCATGCTCACGACGGAGGCCCGCCCCGCCCTCGCCGCCCTCGTCTGCCTCGTCGTGACCGCTGGGGTCCTTCCGCCGCAGCGTCGCCCGGACTTCCTGGTCTGGGTCTCGTGGGCGGCGCTCGCCCCGATCGCGGCGCTCGTGCTCATGACCGGCACCTCGGCGTACGACGGGCGCCCGACCGAGACCGCGTTCGCGGTCACGATGGTGCTGGTCGGTTCCGCTCTGCTGGTCGTGGCCGCGGCGCTCGACCTTCGCGGTCGCGGGTGGGTCCCCGTGTGGCGCCCGACGCACCCGTCGCTGCTGCCGCTCGCAGTCCTCGGCGCCACCGAGGTCGCCGCCGGACTCGCGGTGTCGACCTCGGCCGTGACCGGGGCGACGGCCGGCGCGATCACGGCCGTGGTCGCGGTCGATGTGGTCGCGACGGGCACGCTCGCACGCGCCTGGTCCCTGCTCGGTCTGGGATCGGCACTTGCCTGGATGGCCGTGCTGCAGCTTCGCGGTGACGACGTGCTGCACTCGCCGTGGCTGGCCGTTCTCGCCACCGTGCTCCTGCTCGCCGCGGCGGAGGCCGGGCACCGGGTGGTCCGCGACGCGCGCCTGTGGGTGCGCGCTGACTGGACTCTCGCCCTCGTCGCGCACGTCCCCGCCGTGACCGCGCTGGCCTCGGCCGGGAACGGCGTGTCGTTCAGCCGCACGTACGCCGCCGTGGGCATCATCGCCCTGCTCGTGGCGCTGCGGGTGCGCAGGATGCCGCTGGCCGCGGGGGCGTACGGCGTCACCGGAACCGGCCTCGTCCTCGTGGGCGCAGCGACCGCCGGCCCAGGCTGGCTCGCGCTCGCCCTGGCCGCCACCTCGATCGGCTGCTCGGTGGTCGCCGCGAAGACCACGGACGCGGTCCGCTGGGCGCTCATCGTGACGGGTGCGCTGACGGCCTTCGGGGCGTGGCTCTCGCTCACCAGCTGGCTCGACTGGACGGCGCGCCAGACGGTCGACCGCACGGTGCTGCTCGGTGCCGGCGTGGCGCTGGTCAGCGCCGCGCTGCTCCGGTGGACCCGCGCGGACCGCACCGTCGTCGGCGTCCGCGGTGGACTCGCTGTCGCCGCCGCGACGCTCACCCCGTTCGCACCGAACCTCACCTTCGGGGACGGCTCGTTCGTCGTCACGTCGTCGACCCTGGCTGCGGCGGCCATCGTGGCCGTCGCCCTCGCGATCGCCGCACGACCGCTAGCTGCACAAGGGCTGCGCTACGTCGCCCTCGCGTACGCGCTCGCCGCGGGTGCGCAGACGTCGTACCTGTTCGGCTGGACGTCCGCGCAGCTCGTCGCCGCGCTGTCGGTCACGGCCGCCGCGACCTCCGTCGCGCTCCTGCTCCCCGTCGGCCGCGACCTCTGGGCGTCGTGGCGCGGCCCGGACGTCACGCTGGCGCTGATCGCGTCGCTCACCGGCGTCGGGGTCGCGATGACGCAGCTCCCCGACACGGGACTGCTCACCGTCGCGCTGCTCGTGTGCGCCGGGGTGTCGAGTGCGATCGCCGTGGAGACCCGCTCGCTGCTCGCCCAGCTCTGCACACCGGTCCTGGTGTGCGCGGCCTGGATCGTCTACGCCGCAGGCGCTCTCGACGGCAACCCGCAGTGGTTCGCGGTGCCGGTCGGGCTCACGATCCTCGTGATCGTCGGGCTGTTGCGGCACCGGCTCCGCGCGACGGGGCACGACCCCGCGGCCTCCGAGGTGGTCCTGCTCGAGTCGACGGGTGTCGCCTGCATCGTGACGCCGTCGTTCGTCCAGGCGTTCACCGTCGGGCTCGGCTACGCCGCACTGGCCTGCTTCCTCGGCCTGCTCGTCGCCGGCTGGGGGATGCTCACGCAAGTGCGCCGTCGCGTAACCACCGGCGCGGTGGTGTGCCTCGCGGCGCTGCTCGTGCTCGTCGGCGTGCCGATGTCGCGGCTGCTGCCCGCGTGGACCGGCGTCACCCTCTGGGTGACGATCGCCGGCATCGGTCTGCTCGCCATCGTGGGTGCGACGCTGCTCGAGAAGGGACGTGCCGTGGTCCGCGCCGGGATCACGAGCTTCCGCGAGATGACAGAGGGCTGGGAGTAGCCCCTCACGTCACCCGGGCGGCCATGCTCTCCGTCATCGATGCATCGACGGCGGAGAGCAGACGGTCGAGCTCGGGGACGCCGTCGGCGTCGGCCGTGACGGCGATCGTGAGCCGTCCGGCGTAGGACAGCATCGACCAGGACGTCCGCACGTCCAGCGCGACGGGCGTGACCGGTATCAGCTCGAGCACCCGACACCCGCAGACGTCCAGCTCGACCGCCGGACCGCGCACGTCGGACGCGGCCAGGTTCACGCGGCGCTGGCCGCGGCGCACGTAGGCGCGAGCAGCGCGCGTCAGGACCGGGCAGGGGACATGGTCGGCGGCCCGCACCAGCGCGTGGGTGCTCCTCGCGACGCCGCGCGCCTTCGCGTCCCGGGTCTGGGCCGCCACGGCCGCGACCCGTTCCTCGCACGTGGCGGCATGCACCGGGAGCTCGACGAAGAAGGCGGCATCGATGTTGCCGGTGCGAGCCGGTTCGCCAGGCCGCCTCATGGACACGGGCACGATCACCCGCACCCGTGTCTCGGCGCGCATCGCACCGGTGTCGAGCAGGTGCCGGCGGTAGCCGCCCGCCAGCGCTGCGAGGAACAGGTCGTTGACCGTGCAGCGACGAGCGTCGGCGGAGCGAATCGCGTCCGCGAGGTCGTACGCCGTCCAGCCCCAGGTCCGACGCCGCCCGAGGCGCCCCGACAGTGGACTCGGCGGCAGGTCCGCAACGGCCACGGTGCGCACGCCGGCACGGAGAGCGAGCAGGTGCTCCGCGACCTGTCTGCGATCGGTCACCGCGCGGGCGAGCGCATATCCCGCCCGGTACGTCAGCGTCAGGGTCCACGTCATCGCCGCCAGCACCACGTCACCCGACCTGAGCGGAAGCGGCATCGCGGGCATCGCGCGGTCGGGTCGTCCCGGTTCGAGCAGCGCGCCGAGCAGGCCGGTTCCCGCGGAGCCGTCCACGAGCGAGTGGTGTGCCTTGATCACGAGCGCCCATCGGCCGTTCTCGAGCCCCGTGGCCTGGTGCACCGCCCAGGGCGGTCGACCGATGTCGAGTCGGCTCTCCATGTCCGTCGCCACCCAGCTCCGCAGCGCACGGTCGTCTCCGGGTGCCGGGATCGCGACGCTGACGACGTGCCGCGCGGCGTCGAATCCTGGGTCGATCTCCCAGACGGGCCGGGCGAGGCCGGCCGCGACCCGCCGGACACGACGCCGGCACTCGGGCACGCCGGCGACGCGATGCCCGATCTCGGCGAGGAGCTCGTCGGGCTCCGGGGCCGGACCCTCCAGGAGCAGGACGCAGCCGAGGTGCAGCGGCGAGTCCTCGGTCTCGAGGGCGAGAAAGCCCGCATCGAGTGCCGAGAGCCGTTCCAGCACCATCGCCATCACCGCCGACGCGGGGTCCTCCCCCGAGTGTCGCGGCGACCGGACCCCGAGTCCTGTCGGCCCGCAGCGGCCGCTCGCGGCTCTGGTCAGGCTGCCCTTACCGGCGTAGCGTTCCAGCGATCAGATCTGTCCCAGCGCCGCAGCACGTGCGGTGACCCAGGTCGCCGATCGACCGCGACGGCAGGTCGCACCCGGCCCCTCCAGGTCGGTGTCGACGCCGCACGCGCGACCGTCCTCTGAGCCGCCGCGCGGCGCGCGGCCCGGCCGAAGGCGGTGCCATGTACGGAACCACGATGATCGCGACGATCCGGGGAACCCGCGCCGAGGTGGAGGAGGCGTTCGGCTCCTGGTTCGGTGAGCGGGCGCCCCTGGTGCGCGGGTTCGTCGATGCCGGGATCCAGTTCGGCGACGACGGCCGCACGCTGGTCAACTGGGCGCGGTTCACCGACCGCGACGCCTACCTCGCCCTCGCCGACGACCCTGCGCAGGACGCCTGGTACCGGTCGCGGATCGCGCCGCTGCTCGACGGCGAACCGCGGTGGATCGACGGCGGCTGGCTCTCGACCGACGGCGGCACGACGATCCGCCTCGACAGCTCCAGGACGGCGGCCCCGTCGTGAGCCGCGTCGTGGCCGACTGCCGGCGTTGGCCCAGCGAGTCGAACTGCTCCCTCACGATCAGCGGCGAGGAGGCCGAGGTCGTGCGCGCTGCGGCGGCGCACGCCGTGGACGTGCACGGGCACGCGGCCAGCCCCGAGCTCGAGGAGTCGATCCGCTCGTCGCTGTTGGCGGAGGCGTCGGCGTAGCCGCCGTCGTTCGGCTCGACTCGTCCCCGCGCGCCGCTCCGCTCAGGCCGGTGGCTCGCGCCGCAGGCTCGCGGCGCGCGGGGGCAGGCCGTCGTACGCCGCGTATTTGTAGGCGTCGGCGCGGGTCGGGAAGTTGAAGGTGGTGTCGATGAACTCGTCGATGGCGCCGCCACGGTGCAGCACCGCCTGCGCGATGTGGATGAGCTCGGTCGCCTCCTCCCCCAGGATGTGCGCACCGAGCAGCCGACGGTCGGACATCCGGAAGACGAGCTTGAGCATTCCCTCGGTGGACCCCGAGATGCGTGCTCGCGCGTTCCCCGAGAACAGCGTGCGCCCCGTTCCTACGTCGTCGCTCTCGGCGCGCGCCGCTTCCTCTGTGAGACCGACCATCGCCACCTCCGGCAGGGTGTAGATGCCCGTGGGGAGGGTGTCGTCGAGCGTCTCCTTGAACGGGATGCCGAAGGCGCGGCACATGGCGACACGTGCCTGTTCCATCGCGACCGAGGCGAGTCCCGGCGGGCCGGTGATGTCGCCGGCGGCGTAGATCCCCGGTGCGGTGGTGCGGAAGCTCGCGTCGACGGCGATGCGGCCACGACGGTCGGCCTCGACCCCGACCGCCTCGAGCCCGAGGCCCTCGACGTTGCCCGTGCGCCCCAGCGCGTGGAGGACGACGTCGGGCCGCAGCGTCTCGCCGCTCACCACCACCACGAGTCCGTCGTCGTCACGACCCACCGACTCGACCGCGGACTCGAGCATGATCCGCGCACCGGAGCGCTCGAGACTCTCCCGCAACGTGCGCGAGATCTCGGCGTCGAGCACGGGCAGCAGTCGAGCACCGCGGTCGACCAGCGTGACCTCGACGCCGAGCGCGGAGAAGATCGACGCGTACTCGGTCCCCACCGGCCCGCCGCCGACCACGACCATCCGCCGCGGAAGCGCGTCGAGGGACAGGATCGTCTCCGAGTCGTGGACGTCGGGATCGTCGAACGGGAACTCCGCAGGGTGGTGCGGGCGCGACCCGGTCGCGAGCAGGATCATGCCGGCGGTCAGGACGCGCACGGTGCCGTCCTCGGCCGTCACCTCGACCGTGCTGCCGGGGCCCAGCCGTGCCTCGCCATGGACGAGCTCGACGCCGTGACGCGCGAGGTTCTCCCCCACCGCGCCGGCCATCGTGGTGACGACTTCGGTGACGTGCGCCCGGAGCCGGTTCATCACGAGGTCGGGCGAGAGGCTGATCCCGATGCCGAAGACATCGCGACGCGACCAGCCGGTGAGGTAGACCGCGGTGTCTCGCAGCGCCTTCACGGGCACTCCGGAGACGGCGATCGCGGAGCCACCTGGATCCGCACGGCGTTCCACCACGGCGACGCGGTGGCCGTAGTACGCGGCCTGGGTCGCGCCCTTCTCTCCGGCCGGCCCGGACCCGATCACGACGAGGTCGAACGAGTCGGCGTCGTGCGGAGTCGCGCGTTCGTGCGTCATGCGGATCCCTTCGATGTCGGGCATCGTCGGACGTCAGCCGACGCCATCGTGCGCCGACCGGGGTCGGGAGAGCTGTCGGTGGACCCGGTCAGCCGAGCGCGCGCCTCACGTAGGCGTCGAGGCAGCGCTCGGCGGCGTTGCGCGCCTTCGAGATCGCCACGAGGGCTGCCTTGTCGAGCGGCTCGGTGTTGGAGGCCGAGGCATAGGGCTCGATGACCTTGCGGTATTCCTCCTCCGCCTCGTTCCAGGCGGTGCGCGCCTCGTTCTTCGTCTTCGCCATGGCCGAGACGCTACCGGCTCGACCCCGACGCGGACGGGACGCCGTACGGACGGGCGACAGCGCCCACGCGTCCCTACGGCGTCCCGTCACGAACGAAGGTCAGATCTGGTCCTTGATCGCCTGCGCGCCCTGCTCGACCGCACCGTCGATCTGGTCCGGCGTCTTCTCCTCGACCGTCTGCTTCGCCGAGTCGATTGCGCCGTCCACGGTGTCGGACCCACCGGGGACGTTGCTCACGAGATCCTTCGCTGCGCCGACGACATCCTCGAGACCCATGACGACTCCTTCCTGATCGGGCTCAGGCCGCCGGTTGACGACCGACCCCGATTATCGGCGTGGAACCCCGACGGCCGTCAGCGATTCACCGGAACTTCATGACGGTTCCTCGACGCCGAACCGCTCCTGCATCAGGCCGTGGCGCAGGCTGCGGTCGCTCACGGTGAGACTCGCGCTCCCGAGCAACCTCAGCACCGAGTCCACGACGCACGCACCCGCGAGGATGACCTCGGCGCGCTCCGGCTGCAGCCGCAGCAGCCCGCGCCGCTCGTCCGACCTCAGGGCGCGATACACCTCGATCTGGCGCTCCACCTCGGCTCGATCGAGGATCGCGCCCTGGATCCGATCCGAGTCGTACCGCTCGAGCCCGAGCTGCACCGCGACGAGGTTCACGATGGCACCGCCCATGCCCACGACGAGGTCGGGCACCGGACGATCCGCGAGGCGTGCGAGGTCCGCGTCGATGGACGCCTCGGCGTCGTCGATGACCTCGCGGCCGACTGCGTCGTCGAGGCCGAACCGCTCGGTCACCCGCGCCGCTCCGACGTCGACGCTGAACCGCTCCACGACCTCGGCGCCGCGCCCGAAGGTGAACTGCGAGCTCCCACCACCGGTGTCGAACACGACGATCGAGCCCGCGGGGACGCCGAGCCCGGCGCACGCGGCGAGGTACGCGAGCCGGCTCTCGTCGATGCCCGACACGACCTCCACGCGCACGCGGGCACGCGCGTCGATCGCCGCGATCACCTCGGAAGCGTTGCCCGCCATCCGCAGCCCAGCCGTCCCGACCGCCGCGATGTCCTGTGCGCCCAAACGTCGCGCTTCGTCGGCCATGGCCTCGATCGCGGCGGCCGTGCGGTCCAGCGCCTCCGCCGAGACCACGCCGGATCGCGCCAGACCCTGGCCCAGGCGGGTGATCTCGGCGCGGTCGGCGAGCGTCTGCCAGGAGCCGTCGCGCTGACGCTCTGCGACGTACATCTTTACGGAGTTCGTGCCCAGGTCGATCGTCGCGAAGCGCGGCAGCCGCTCGGGTGGCGTGCCCCGATCAACGTCCGAGGGGTCGCGCTCCGCGTCGTCGACGTAGGCGGTCGTCACCGTGCCCCACGACAGCAGCGTGCGTTCCCGGCGTACGGCGCCGGCCTCGCCGAGCGAGGCGAACCCCGACTGCTCGAGGCGTACCCGGGTCGTCGC
This sequence comes from Candidatus Nanopelagicales bacterium, assembly GCA_036510975.1. GTDB lineage: Bacteria > Actinomycetota > Actinomycetes > S36-B12 > CAIYMF01 > Longivirga. Next base: position 19,859 of record DATCCY010000073.1, on the reverse strand, counting down.
GCCGTGGTCGGCGAACGTGACCGCCACGTGCGTCGCCTGCGACCGGTCGAAGAACAGGTGCCAGCGGAACTCGACGCGCCGCGGTGCGTCCCAGGCCGTGACCTCGCCCCACACGTGCTCGGCACCATCACGTGCCCGCTCGACGATGCGCCCGCCGACCCGTGGCTCGAACGCGACCGAGTCCGGATCGCCGCTGACCGTGTGCCCCTTCGGCCACCAGACGCCGGTGCGCTGGGTCCAGACCCGGAAGGCGTGCTCGACCGGCGCGCGCACGTCGAACTCGACGACGAGCCCGTCCTTGCTCATCGCTCGTCCTCGATCCGACTCTGCGCACCGTTCTCCGCGAGGTTCTCCGCGGCCAGCGCGTAGCGCGCCGACGCCTCACGCCAGAGCGCGTCCATGTACTCGCGCAGCGCCGCCACACCCTCGGGCCGCACCCGGTAGACGCGCCGGGTCCCGTCGGACACCGAGTCGACGAGCCCCGCGTCCTTGAGCAGGCGCAGGTGACGTGACACCGCGGGCCGGCTGATCGGGAACCGCTCGGCCAGCACGCCCACGGACGCGGGCTCGTACGCGAGCGACTCCACGATCCCGAGCCGCACGGGGTCCGCCAGGACCTGCAACGCCTCCACCCTGGCTCCTCCGTCCGGTCTGGGTTACGGTAACTCCCACGTTACCAATAGGAGGTCCCGTGCAGTTCTCGACCCGCACCACCATCGCGGCGCCACCTGATCGTGTCTGGGGCATCCTCACCGATCTGCCCGCCTGGACGACGTGGAACACGACCGTGACCTCGACCGAGGGCACGGTCGCCCTCGGCCAGAAGGTCACCGTGGCGGTCACCGCGAACCCGGGACGCGCCTTCGCCGTGAAGGTCGCCGAGCTCGTGGCGCCGAGCCGCATGGTCTGGCGCGGCGGCATGCCGCTCGGACTGTTCACCGGCACACGCACCTGCACCCTGACCGCTGACGCCGAGGGCACCGCCTTCGAGATGACCGAGGTCTACGCCGGTCCGCTCGCGGGCATGGTCACCCGGTCGATCCCGGACCTGCAGCCCTCGTTCGACGAGTTCGCCCGGTGCCTGAAGTCTCACGCCGAGCAGTCGGCGTAGGAGGTCACCGTGATCAGCAACGTGGTCGTCACCTACGCCGTGAGACCGGAGGCTCTCGAGGAGCATCTCCGGCTCATCGCGGCCGTCTTCGACCAGCTGCGCGCTGAACAACGCGACGACGTCGACTACCAGGTCCTCCGGCTCGCCGACGGCGTCTCGTTCGTGCACGTGTCCTCGGCCGAGACGCCCGACGGCTCGAACCCGCTGCCGCAGCTGTCCGCGTTCCGCGAGTTCAGCGCCGACCTCGCAGCCCGGGTGGCGACACCGCCGATCCCCAGCGCCGCGGAGGTCGTGGGCCGGCACCGGCACTGAGCCGCTCGGGCGTCAGGGCGGCCACCGCAGGAACCGCAAGCAGTGCAGACTGCCCGCATGGACGCCGGCCGCCGCACTCGCCCGCCCTCGTCGTTCCACGTGCTGGGCAAGCCCACCGGCGCGATCTGCAACCTCGACTGCTCCTACTGCTTCTTCCTGTCGAAGGAGGAGCTCTACCCCGGCAGCACGTTCCGGATGAGCGACGAGCTCCTCGAGACCTACCTCCGAGCGCTGCTCGAGGCGCACCGCGACCCCGAGGTGACGGTGTCGTGGCAGGGCGGGGAGCCGACGCTCATGGGCGTTCAGTTCTTCCGCCGGGTCACCGACCTCGTCGAGCGGCTGCGCCGGCCGGACCAGGTCGTCGAGCACACGATCCAGACCAACGCCACCCTCATCGACGACGAGTGGGCCGCCTTCCTCGCCGAGAAGGACTTCCTCGTCGGCGTCTCGATCGACGGCCCTCGCGAGCACCACGACGCCTACCGGGTCGACAAGGGCGGCAAGCCCACGTTCGACCGCGTGATGCGCGGGCTCGGGACCCTCAAGGCCCACGGCGTCCGCTGGAACGCGCTCACCACGGTGCACCGGGCGAACGAGTCCCACGGCCTCGAGGTCTACCGGTTCCTGCGCGACGACCTCGGTGCCGAGTTCGTGCAGCTGATCCCGATCGTGGAGCGGTCGTCACCCGGCGGCATCCCGACCGGCCACGCGGTGACCGACCGCTCGGTGACGTCCGACGGCTACGGGCGGTTCCTGGTCGAGGTCTTCGACGAGTGGGTCCGCAACGACGTGGGACGCGTCTACGTGCAGATGTTCGACTCGACGCTCGCCAGCTTCGTCGGGGTGTCCGGATCGCTGTGCGTCCACTCCGAGACCTGCGGCACAGCCCTGGCTCTCGAGCACAACGGCGACCTGTACTCGTGCGACCACTTCGTGGAGCCGGCGCACCTGCTCGGCAACATCACGCTGCTCCCTCTCGTCGACCTGGTGGGCTCCCCGAAGCAGAAGGCCTTCGGCGACGCGAAGCGCGACACCTTGCCGGCGTTCTGCCGCTCCTGCGACGTCCGGTTCGCCTGCAACGGCGGCTGCCCGAAGGACCGCTTCACCGTGACTCCCGACGGCGAACCCGGGCTGCACTACCTGTGCCCGAGCTACCTCACCTACTTCAGGCACGTCGACCAGCCGATGCGCTTCATGACCGCCCGGCTGCGCTCGGGCGGCTTCGCCGACGAGGTCATGGCATGGGTGGCGCGCCGCGACTCGCGTGCCTGAGGAACCGCGTGGCGATCCTGTGCAATCGGGAGCGAGAACCCCGCCGGGCGGCCAGGATCAGGGTGGATCCGACCGTCCTAGGAGGGACACGGCATGAGCGAGACCGAGATGCTGATCGTCGCGGGGTACGCGGACGTCGACCTGGCGGAGCGTGAGTTCCGCGCGCTGGCCGACCGCGTGGCCGCGAAGGAGCTGCACAGCACCGGCATGATCCTCGTCGGCAAGAACACCGACGGCAGCCCTCGTCTCATGGACACCGGCAACCACCTGGGACGCCGCGGAGCGGGATGGGGCGGCGGCGTCGGCGTGCTGGTCGGCCTCTTCGCCCCGCCGATGCTCGGAGCCGTCGCCGTCGGCGCAGCGGCGGGCGCTGTGGTGGGCCGGTTCACTGGGCACAAGCTCACCGGCAAGATCCAGGAGCAGGTCGGAGACGCGCTCAAGGACGGGACCGCCGTGGTGATCGGTGTGTTCCCCGCCGACGAGCGGATCCAGGTGTCACAGGCACTCCCCGGTGCCCCGCTCAAGTCCGTCGTCGAGAGCGACGAGGGTGGCATCGGCGAGCTCAAGGACGCCCTCGCCGAGGCGATGGGCAAGTTCGCCCCGGACCGCTCGGTGCTGCCCGTGCCGGACAAGGCGTTCGGCGGAGTGGGCAGCCGCACGATCGACGCGTCGGTGAGCGACTGGAGCATCGTCGCCGGCGTCAAGGCACCTGAGGACGCCCCGAACGTGCTCATCGTCCTGATTGACGACGCCGGGTTCGGCGGACCCGACACTTTCGGTGGCGGCATCCGTACGCCGAACCTCACGCGCGTCCAGCAGCAAGGCATCACCTACAACCGCTTCCACGTGACCGCGGTCTGCTCGCCGACTCGCGCCGCGCTGCTGACCGGCCGCAACCACCACCGGGTCGGCATGGGGGGCATCGCCGAGTTCCCGGGGCCGTTCCCCGGCTACACCGGTGTCCGCCCGCGCGCCTGCACGGCACTGCCCCGGATCCTGCGGGAGAACGGCTACTCCACCGCAGGATTCGGCAAGTGGCACCTGACGCCGGGACGCGACATGGGGGCAGCCGGACCCTTCGACCACTGGCCCACCGGCTGGGGCTTCGACCACTGGTGGGGCTTCCTCACCGGAGCCGCCGGCCAGTACGACCCGATCATCACCCAGGACAACTCCACCCTCGGCGTGCCCGAGGGTGGGGACGGCAAGATCTACTACTTCCCCGACGACATCACCGACAAGACGGTCGAGTGGCTCCACGCCGTACGCGCGCAGGATGCCGAGAAGCCGTGGTTCGTCTACTACTCCACGGGCGCGACGCACGCTCCGCACCACGTGGCGAAGGAGTGGGCCGACAAGTACAAGGGCCAGTTCGACGAGGGCTGGGACGCCTACCGCGAACGCACGCTCGAGCGGCAGAAGCGCCTCGGCGTCGTGCCCGCCGACACCGAGCTCACGCCGCGTCCCGATGCATACCCCGCGTGGGACAGCCTGACCGACCGGGAGCGCACGCTGTACGCCCGCCAGATGGAGGTGTTCGCCGGGTTCTCGGAGAACGCCGACTGGAACGTCGGGCGTCTGCTCGACGCGGTGGAGGAGATGGGCGAGCTCGACAACACCCTCGTGCTCTACATCTGGGGCGACAACGGCGCATCGATGGAGGGGACGCTCACCGGGTCGTTCAACGAGACCACCTTCTTCAACGGCCTCGTCCTCGACGCCGAGGAGCAGTTCGCGCTCATCGACAAGTACGGCGGCATCGAGGAGCTCGGCGGGTTCCACACCGCACCCCACTTCGCCGCCGCGTGGGCCCACGCCAACAACGCGCCGTTCCAGTGGGGTAAGCAGATGGCCAGCCACCTCGGCGGCACGCGGGATCCCATGGTCATCTCGTGGCCGAAGAAGATCGCAGCCGGCGGGGATCTGCGCACCCAGTTCACGCACTGCATCGACGTCGTCCCGACGATCCTCGAGGTCGTCGGGCTCCCGCAGCCCACGGTCGTCGACGGCATCGAGCAGGAGCCGATGGACGGCACGAGCTTCGCCTACACCTTCGACGCTCCCGAGGCCGCCGAGCAGCACACCTTGCAGTACTTCGAGATGTACGGCAGCCGGGCGATCTACAAGGACGGCTGGTGGGCCTGCACCAAGCTCGACAAGCTGCCCTGGGACTTCTCGCCGGAGACACTCGCCCGGTTCGGGCCCGGCAGCGGCTGGGACCCGAACGCTGACGTGTGGGAGCTCTACTACCTGCCGGACGACTTCTCCCAGGCCCATGACGTGGCCGCGGAGAACCCTGCCAAGGTTGCCGAGCTGGTCGAGCTGTTCTGGGCGGAGGCCGAGCGCAACCGCGTGCTCCCGCTGCTCGGTGGGTTCGCCGTGTTCTTCGGGATCCTCCCGCCGATGCCGACCCGTACCAGGTTCGGCTTCGCCGGCGACGTGCAGAACATCCAGACCACGATGATCCCCCGCATCATCGGGCGCTCGTACGCGATCGAGGCCGACGTCCACATCCCCGAGGGCGGTGCCGAGGGTGTGCTCGTGGCGCTCGCCGACTTCATCGGCGGCTTCGCCCTCTGGATCGACGAGAACGGCCTGCTCAACCACACCTACCAGTACCTCGGTGTGGACACCTACCGCCAGACCTCGACCGAGCCCGTCCCGACCGGCGACGTCACCCTCAAGATGGTCTTCGAGGCCGAGTCGCCGACGCCGGGCACGGGTGGTCAGGTCACTCTCTGGGCCGGCGACCGGCAGATCGGCGAGGGCGACATCCCGCGCACGATCTCGCTCATCTTCACGACCTACGGCGGGATGGACATCTCCCGCGACAACGGCGGCGTCGTCGACCTCGACTACGAGGACCGGGCGCCGTACGCGTTCACCGGCACGGTGCGCAACGTGGTGTTCGACCTCGCGCCGCACGCCCACGACGTCGAGATCGACCTGCACGGCGCGACGGCGCAGGCCGCGCTCGCCCACGGTGCCGCCGGCTGATCGACACCTCGTCCCCGGCGAGGACCCGGTCGCCGTCCGCGGCGGCCGGGTCCTCGCTGTCAGGAGAGCAACGACGCGGCCCTGGCCCTCGCTTGCTCCAGCGACTCTCCCACGCCCTCGGCCGCGGGGAAGACGTTGTCGGGGCCGATCGTGGCCAGTGCCCCGGTGTCGCGCAGCTGGTCGAGCACCCGCTCGCCGACGCCGGACAGCAGGAGGTGGCAGCCGGCAGCGGTGAGGGACCCGTGGTAGCGCAGCAGGGCGGTGATGAATGTGCTGCCGAGGTCCTCCTTGCCGCGCAGGCGCAGGACGACCGCCGACCCGACCGACTCCTCCGACACGACCGGAAGCTGCCGCTCGAACACCGGGACCGAGGCGAAGAACAGGCTCCCGTACACGGTCAGCACGACGACCTCGTGAGCGGGGAGAGCCGACGGGGGCTCCTCCTCCCGCGGCATCCCTCCGCCCTCCGGAACCACCCAGCGCGCCACGGTGATCTTGTTCGACTGGCGAGCGACGAACAGCAGCACCGAGAAGCTGACGCCGACGAGCACGGCGTACTGGAGCGGGATGATGATGGTCAGCACGAAGGTGCTCACCATCACCACGGCCTGCGTGGCCCCGGTGCTCCACACCATGCGCGCCTGCTCCGGCCGGAACGTGCGGAAGCCGATGAGGATGAGGAGGCCGGCGAGCGCCGGCATGGCGATGTAGCCGACGACACCGCCGAGCACCAGGATCACCAGAGCCATGACCGCCGAGGCGATGATGTTCGCCCATCGGCTGCGCGCCCCCGCGTTCATCACGAGCGACGTCGCTGACATCGAGCCGCCGACGGGCATGCCCTGAAGGAGTCCGGAGGCGACGTTTGCGACGCCCTGGCCCCGGAAGTCGCCGGACGCGTCGGGGTAGTTGCCGTCCGGGTTCGGCACCGACTGGCTGATCGCGGCGCCCTGCACCAGGCCTACGAAGGCCAGCGACAGCGCCGGGATCGCGAGCACCGGCACGGCCGACCACAGCGGCATCACCGGAGAGGGAAGCGACCGGGGGACCTCCGCGATGTCGCGCAGCTGGGCGACCGAGTCCCAGCCGAGAAGCTCGGTAGCCGCCGACGTCACGACCATCGCGACGACGAGACCGAGCGCCCGGAGCCGGGTGCGCTCGAGCAGCAGGATCAGCACGATCGTGAGCACGCCGACCGCGACGGTGGGCAGGTCCCACGAACCGGGGTTGAGCAGAGTGTCGATCCCACGGGTGAGCCGGTTGGACGCGTCGCTCGAGTACGCCGTCAGGTTCGACAGCTGCCCCAGGATGATGTTGACCGCGACGGCATTGACGAAGCCGACGACGACGGCCGTCGGCACGAAGCGCACGAGGCTCCCCAGACGGAGCAGCCCGAGCACGAGCATCACGAGGCCGGTCAGGAACGCGAGGGTGAACAGGGCGCGCGGTGCCTCCGGTCCGCCGTGCACCTGCGGTACGTCGGCGATGACCACCGACATCGCACCCGTCGCCTGCACGGACATGAACACCGAGCTCGTCGCCACCGCCCCCGCGACGGTGCCGACGAGGTAGCCGTAGAGACCCGACACCGGGTCCACGCCTGCGAGCAAGCCCGAGGCCAGTCCGTCGGGGACGCTCTGGAGCCCCAGCACGAGGCCTGCGCTGGTGTCGGCTCCCCAGGTGTCCCGCGCCGGTCGGGGCGGCGCATGCTCCCCCGCCCGGGCGACGTCGCCGGCCTCGTCGTCCGTCACTCCGCGACCTCGCTCGTCAGCACGGACCCATCCTCGCTGATGCCCGTGCCCGCGCGTCACGTTGCCGGCGTCGCGAGGCGACCCCGCCTCGCCGGCTCGCGTGGCGTCGGGCTCCCCGCAGGACCGGTGGACGCACCTGGGAGGCTGGACGCCTCTTGGCACGGGCGGAGGGGGTCGGATGCTCTACGAGGTCGCGCATACGGTCGTGCCCCCGCTCGCGAAGCTGCTCTGGCGTCCGCGCGTCGAGGGGCTGGACAACATCCCGCGCACGGGCCCCGTCATCGTGGCGAGCAACCACCTCTCGTTCGCCGACAGCATGGTGATCCCGATCGTGGTTCCGCGGAAGGTGGTGTTCCTGGCCAAGGAGGACTACTTCACCGGGACCGGGGTGAAGGGCGCGCTGATGCGCGGCTGGTTCGAGGGCATCGGGATGGTGCCGGTGGACCGTGACGACACGAAGTCGGCCCTCGCGTCCCTGGACATCGCCCTCGAGGTGCTCGGTCGCGGCGAGGCGTTCGGCATCTATCCGGAGGGCGCGCGCTCGCGCGACGGTCGGCTCTACCGCGGCCGCACGGGTGTCGCCCACCTGGCGCTGAGCTCGGGCGCACCCGTCGTACCGGTGGGGCTGATCGGCACGGAGCGGCTGCAGCCGGTCGGCGCCTCCCTGCCCCGCCTCGCTCGCGTCACGGTGCGCTTCGGCTCCCCGATGGATTTCCGGGGCCGCTTCGACGGCCTACCCCTCGGCCGCGCACGCCGCCAGGTGACCGACGAGGTGCTCGACGCGATCCACCGGCTGTCCGGCCAGACCCTGGCCGGCTGCTACAACGACCGCACGGCGACGTAGCAGGACCCGCTCGACGCCCTGCTTCGGCGTACCCGTCGACGGGATGCACGGATCGACGCCGGCTCGGAGCGCTCAAGTACGCGCACAGCGGGTCGATGACCCTAGTGCGGCGGCTCGAGACACGAGCGGCACGGCAGTGGGGAACGCAGATGCGCGCGCAGGCACGGGTTGCCATCGGTCGGGACGAGGACGGATTCACCCTCATCGAGCTGCTCGTGGTCATGATCATCATCGGCATCCTCGCCGCGATCGCCATCCCGACGTTCCTCAACCAGCGTCGGAACGGCTGGAACTCCGCCGCCAAGACCGACGCCTCGAACTTCGCGCTCGCCGTCGAGGCGGCGGCCGTCGACCAGGGTGGCGACCTGACCAAGGTGCTCGTCGGCACCCAGACCGCCGGTACCGCGCTGAACACCGGGCAGACCCTGACCACGGCGAGCCTGGTCACCAGCTTCGAGTTCGTGGGCACGTCCGCGGTGACCATCTACTCGGGCGCGGCTCCGACGAAGACCACCTTCTGCATCGTCGCCAACAACTCGAACGTGAGCGGTTCGTGGTGGACGTACAGCAAGGCCAAGGGCGGGCTCCAGGCCAACGCCACCACCACCCAAGGCGCGGCCCAGAGCGCCTGCTGAGGCACCCGGCCGGACGCCGGTCCATGCGTCGGGACCTGCGGCCGCTTCCGACCACGGTGCCGAGCGCGTGCGCGACCGTGAGGGGCACCGTGCACGGGGTGTTCGCCTGACGTTCAGGCAAGTGAACCTGGACGAGGGACGCCAGACGGTCGCCGCGGTCGCATCATGGGCGCGTGACCCGACCATCCCGCTCGCTGCCCGGCCGACGACGGCTCCGGGCGCTCACGACGCCTCTGCAGGACGGGTTCGGGAGCTCACCGGAGTACACCGTCGGCGTCGAGGAGGAGCTCATGCTCCTCGACCCGGTCACCCTCGCGCTCGTCCCGCGAGCCGATGACGTCGTGCGCGCCGCCGCCGACCCGCACCGGGTGAAGCAGGAGATCAGGCAGAGCATGGTGGAGATCGCCTCGAGCCCGGCGGTCACCACCGACGATCTGCACCGCGAGCTGCGGGCGCTGCGTCGCACGGTGGCCGAGGTCGGGGCGCGCAACGACTGCCTGCTCGCGGCCGCAGGGACGCACCCGTTCTCCATCGCCGAGCTGCAGGAGCTCACCGACAAGCCGCGCTACCGCTACGTCGCAGGAGTGAGCGGCTGGGTCGGGCGACGCAGCACGGCGGTGTGCGGGACCCATGTGCATGTCGCCGTCGGAAGCGCCGACAAGGCCCTCGGAGTCATGGAGGCGCTGCTGCCCGACCTGCCCGTCATCGCCGCGCTGGCGGCGTCCAGCCCGCTGTGGGAGGGGCAGGACACGGGCTTCGCGTCCGCCCGGCTCGCGGTGCGCGCCGAGCTTCCCCGCTCGGGCCTGCCGCCCACGTTCCGTTCGCACGCGCACTACCGCGAGACGCTGGACCAGCTGCGCAGGTCCGGACTCGTCCCGGACGCGTCGTACCTTTGGTGGGACGTGCGGCTGCAGGAGCGCCTCGGGACCATCGAGGTGCGCCTGCTCGACGCCCAGCCGTCGGTGCGCGACACCGCCGCGCTCGCCGGCCTCGTCCAGTCGCTCGTCCGACACCTCGGGAGCCGCTGGGACCACGGTGAGCGGGTGGCGGCCGAGCGCATGATCGTGGGCGAGAACCGCTGGCAGGGGGTGCGTCACGGGATGTCGGCGACCTTCGTCGGAAGCCGCGGACGACCGGTCGCGGCACGGGCCGAGCTCGACTCGCTGCTCTCGCGCGTCGCCGAGGATGCGGCGGCGGTCGGCGCGACCTGGGTGCTCCACCATCTGAGCGACCTCGCCGACCGCGGCGGACCGGCGACCGCGATCCGGGACCGCTTCGTGGTCACCGACGATCCGCTCGAGGTGACGCGCCACCTCATCGACACGGGGGCCGACAGCGTGCGCGGCACCCCGGCTCTGCCCGACCCGGTCCCGGCCGGCTGACGAAGGAGCCGCTCGTGTGCCGCTGGCTGGCCTACCGGGGAGCGCCGCTGCGCGCCAGCACGTTGTTGCTGGACCCCGTCCACTCCATCGTCGCGCAGTCACTCGACTCACCGCTGGGCGCGGAGCCGGTCAATGGCGACGGGTTCGGCTTCGGCTGGTACACCGGCGAGCCCGACGACGACCCGGCGACGTTCCACTCCGTCGAGCCGGCCTGGCACGACCGCAACCTGCGCGAGATCGCCCGGGCCGTTCGCTCCCCGCTGTTCCTGTGCCACGTCAGGGCGGCGGCCGGTCCGCCGATCCAGCGGACCAACTGCCACCCGTTCCGTCACGAGCGATGGCTCTTCATGCACAACGGCTCGATCGCCGACTTCCGCAGCGTCAAGCGCGACCTGCTGCTGCTGGTGGACCCCGAGCTCTTCACCGGGATCCAGGGCACGACCGACTCGGAGATCCTCTTCCACCTCGCCCTCACCCTCGGGTTGCGCGAGGACCCGGTCGTCGGGGTCTCGCGCGCGATCGCGGAGGTCGAACGCGTCGGACGCGAGCATGAGGTGCGGTTCCCGTTCCAGGGCACGGTCGCGGTGTCCGACGGCGACGCGATCTGGGCGTTGCGCTACTCCTCGATGGGCCGGTCGCGATCGCTGTTCCACTCGACCGACATCGCGGACCTACGACGGATGTACCCCGACACCGACCGCCTGTCGCTGTTCTCCGACGACGCCCGGGTCATCGTCTCCGAGCCGATCAACGACCTGCCCGGTGCCTTCCGCGAGGTCCCCGAGTCCACGGTCGCAGTGCTGGACTCCGCCGGCTACCGGCACTCGCCGTTCGCGCCGATCCCGGCCTGATCCGCCGGTCGACACGGGGCACCGACCGGCGTCAGCGATGCCGGCTCGTGCCGCTGACCCGCATGACGCGTCCGGTCACGAACTGCGCTGCCTCGCGGCTGAGGAACCACTGCACGCCCTCGACGCCGGAGGCCTCGGCGACCACGACGTCGCAGGTTCCGGCGCGTCGTGCGATCTCGAGAGCCAGCCCGGACGGCAGCGGGCGGTAGGCAAGTCGGGTCAGATCACGTCGACGCCGTTCGTCGAGGTGCTCCCACCACGTGCGCAGCTGCTCGTCCTCGTGAAGTGCCACGGTCACGCCCCGACGCTACGACGCCGGACGCGCCGCGGCAGGGCGGTGACGGCCGGAGTGACACTGGTCACGCCGATCACGGGGTCCGATCATCGGCATAGGGGCTCAGTCCGCCCGGAGACCTTGGTCGGGGCTGAGGTAGATCCAGAAGCGCAGCGTGTGCAGCCCGAACAAGCTGCCCACGACACCTCGGCGCAGCAGCTCACGGGCATCAGGAGCGGGTCGGTCCGCCGCGTTGGCGCGGCCGACCCGCGCCACGCTCGCGCCGAGCGCGGCGGCGCTCGCGGCTGAGGCAGCCTCGAGGTGGAGCAGGGTTGCTGGCACGGGCCGAAGCCGACCGGGAACCCCGGAACCGATCATCGCCAGGTCGCGGACCATCAGCCCCGCGCAGACCACGTCGACCACGACCGCGCCACGTCGGCCGTAGCGGCGGATCGTCCACTGCGTGAGGGGGAAACCGAGGCCGCTGAGGACGAGCACAGCACGGCCGACCTGCACACGGACCCCCGCGGGCCGAGAGCTGCTCGCCGCCCCTCGTGGCTCGACCAGGGCCCGGTCCTTGCCCGGATTCGCCATGCCTCGACGCTACGCCGCTCGTGATCCCTGCGCATGTGAGCACAGCCACACAGGATTCGCAGACTCTTGCCGTCGGATCTCGGCGGCCCGGGTGTGTAGCACGTCCCCAGGGAGCACACTGGGGACGAGGGCCGAAACGGGCCTGCTGCGCCGCCGGCGGGAGTCACCGGCCCGGGCGCGGCCCGAGGAAGGAGGACGTCGTGAGCACCGCTCGAGTCGACGCCACCGACACGTTCCTGCCCCGCCACCTCACCGACCACGACCGCTGCGACCGCTGCGGCTCGCAGGCCTACGTCCAGGTGAGCCTGCCCACGGGGCAGCTCCTGTTCTGCGCCCACCACTACCAGGAGTTCGAGGCACGCCTGCGCCCGATCGCGACCGCCGTGCTCGACGACAGGGAACGTCTGCACGCCGACTCGTCCCGCGGTTCGGCGTACTCGTCCACCTCGCCCTAGTCGCCTCCGCGACTAGGTTCCCCAGAAGGGGCTGACAGCGATGATGGCGCGGTCGGGATCGAGATGTTCCGCCGGCTCGGCCCGGATGGCGCTGTGTGTGCTCCTTGTCGGCTGTGGCGCGGGGACTCCGGCGATCACGGCGCACGCGCCCGGTGCAGAGTTCAACCCACGGCCCGCATCAGCAACCAACGCCGCCCGCGATCCGAGCATCGGACGATCCCCGTCCGTCGCTCTCGCGTCGGCTCGACCAGCCCGGGGACCGTCGCAGTCCGACGCGTTGCTGAGCATCCCCTCGATCGGTGTCCGTGGTCTGCCCGTGGTGTCCTACGTCGGTCACGCCGACGACCTGCGCGGCACCCGTATTGCGGACGGAGGGTTGGCGGCCAGCCCGCGCGGCCCCCTCGGCGGCGTGGCCCCCGGTGACGTCGGCAACCTGATCATCACCGGGCACCGCACGTCCGCGGGTGGGCCCTTCCGCCGACTCCCGTCCGTGCGCGTCGGAGCGCACATCCTGGTCAGCTCGGGGGGTCGGGTCTTCGACTACCTGGTGATTCAGACCATGGTCATCTCCTTCCGGTCCTCGGCATCGCTCGCCCTCCAGTCCGCAGCCGTCCCAGGGCATCCCGGCCGGCGAGCAACTCGAGCCATGGTCACGCTGTCCACCTGCGCGACACCCGAGGATCACGCACGCCGCGACTACTGGACCGATGCCCTGGGCAATCCCGAGCACCGCATCGACAAGGTCGGCATGCTCGTCGCGATCCGGCCCGAGTGATCCCCGCGACCCTGTAGGCCCGACGAGGAGCACGTGGCGAAAGCCTTCCTGCCGCACGTGCTCACGCTGGACCCGATCCCCGCCCCCGAGAACTGCCTCGGACCGGCGGGGCGGTGCAGCGTCGTCAGGTCGGATCCGTTTGTTCATCTCGAAGTCACCTGACCTGAGTTCCTCCCGTCGACCAGCCGAGATAGCAAGAACGGAGAGACTGAGATGGGAGGATACCCATGCCGCAAGCGCCGTCCGGGTGGTATCCCGACCCCGACTTCGCCGACCACCTCCGGTACTGGAACGGAACCGGATTCACGCAGCACCGGCAACGCGTAGCGACGGCGACCGTGCCGCTGGCGGAACCCCGCCATCAGGCGGACGCACCCCGTCATCGGGCCGCCGAGCCCCGGGCCACCGCCGCGGCCACGGGTCGGCGTTGGCTGATCCTCGGAGGCCTCGTCGGGGTGTTGATCCTGGCCGCGGTGGTTCGAGCCCTCTAGCGGTGGTTCGAGCCCTCTAGACGTGGGGCCGGAGTCGACGGCAGGAACGGACCTCACTTCCCCCTAGCGGATCAGGCGAGCCCTTACCCCGACACCGCCGAACGGGTGATCGCGGAGCCTCGAGGCACCCATGGCCGCCGGCGGAGAGACGATGGGACGGTGCCCCCGCCCACCAGCCGCTCGACCCTCACGGTGCGGCTGCTCCATGTGCTGGACTGCCCCCACGCGGACGTCGCGGCCGTCCGGCTGCGCATCGCTCTCGACGCAGCCGGGCACGCGGACTCCCCGATCGAGTTCATCCTGGTCCGCAGCGACGAGCACGCCCGTGAGCTCGAGTTCCACGGCTCACCGACCGTGCTCCTCAACGGCAGGGACCCCTTCGCCGGTTCCGACACGCCGGTCGGCCTGGCCTGCCGTCTGTACCGCACTGCGCACGGGACCTCTGGGTCCCCATCGGTCGAGCAGCTCGTCGACGCGATCCAGGCGGCAACAGCTGGCCGACCTCGATGAGCACCCGGCAGCGGCCGGAGTCACCCACGCCTCGTCGCGGTTCGACTCCGACGCCGCGACCCTGATCGCAAGGGACGCCATCCTCGGGACTGCCCGTTCCCCTGACGCGAGGCTGCCCCTTCGCCATGCTGGTGCTCTCGGAAAGCCACGGCAGACCGATCTGCGGACCGAAGATGAGGTCGGTACGGAGGGGGCGACGGTGCGAGGCCTATCGTGGTGGAGCGCAGCTGCCCCCACTGGCCGACCGGGATCGCCGCGATACCGCCGATCTCTGCCTTCCGGAATCGGGGATGTGCGCGTCGTCGTCCTGGTGCTGGCCGGCTTCTTCGACGGCATCTCGGACAACTGGTTGCACGGCCTCGTGCTGTGGAGTGCGGCGTGCGTCGTCGGCTGGGAGGGCAGGCAGGAGTCCGTCGGGGCGGCTTCCCCCGAACAACCGCTGCTTCGCCGGTCGGACGCTGGACGTCGATCCCGGATCACGGGCGGCGTGCTGGTCGTGAGCGCCCTGGCTTTCGCCGTCACGGTCGGTTCATGGCACCGCTACACCTGGCCGATGACGGGGGCGATCGTGCTGGTCGCGGTCGCCGGACTGGCGACGGGGTGGCGAGGCCCGCTGACCACACCGACCGCGGTGCCCGCCGCGGACCGTGTCGGGTCCCGGCTCTGGGTCGGCCTCGGCGTCGCGGCCGGACTGTGGGAGCTCCTCGCACTGTCCCAGCAGCCCTCACTGACCGAGGGGTCCGACGCCCACCCCACCGTCAGCGTCCTGATGGACTCAGTCCTGGCCTCCCACGCGGGCCGTTCACTCGTCCTGCTGGCCTGGCTGGCGCTGGGATGGTTCCTCCTCGAAGCCACCACAGTGGCCCCGAGGCGGCAGTCCCCGAGCCGCACGACGGAGGCCAGCGATGAACTGGCATGAGATCACCATCGCCGGCTACGCCCTGCTGGCCTTCGCCGTCGTCGCGTTCCAGCTGGCGAGCCGCAACCCCGACTCGCGTATACCGCCGCTGAGCACCGCCGTCGGCCGGGTCATGGCCACGCGATCGGGACGGGTCGCCGTCCTCGCCGCATGGGTGTGGCTCGGCTTGCACTTCTTTGCCCTCTGAACCGCCAGTGATGCGGCAGCCGAGGAGCCGGCGCTTGCTACTACGGGATAGGGGAGCCTCGCGTTCCTTCCAGCTCGCGTGCCACAGTGGAGGGGTCGATCGGTGCAGACTCGGAGGTGGCCGGTGTCGTACTTGAAGTACATCGCGTGTGACGGCCCATTCAACGGGAAGCAGTTCGCGCTCGAGCTGCTGCACGGCGGCCACATCAAGTTGAGGGATTCGGCTGGGATTACGCACGTGTACCGGGCTTGGCAGGCCAGCGGCCGTGCCAGCGACGAAGGCCTGCTCGAGTACATCGGGGTCGACCCCCTCACCTGACGTCGGCCGCGGAGCCACGCCCCAGCCGGCATCTGCGCGCTGCGGCCCGCTGCGGATGCCGCGTGGGGCGCTGCACCGTCCGTCACCGGGCGAGGGCCGGCTCGCCGGGTTACCGTGAGAGTGAGCCTGTGCCCCATGCGGGGCGAACCAGGTGATCGAGAATCGAGCCTGTCATGGGCGCCCAGATCATCGTCCTCATCGTGGTCCTTCTCGTCGCTCTGCTCCTGCTGTGGATGTCGGTGAAGATCGTCCAGCAGTACGAGCAAGGCGTGCTGTTCCGGTTCGGTCGGGTGGTCGCTGTCCGCCAGCCAGGGCTGCGGTTCATCATCCCGTTCGTCGACGTGCTGCACCGGGTATCGCTGCGCGTGGTGACGATGCCGATCCAGTCCCAAGGGATCATCACGCGCGACAACGTGAGCGTCGACATCTCCGCCGTCGCCTACTTCAAGGTCGTGGACGCCGAGAAGTCGGTCGTGGCCATCGAGAACGTGAACGCGGCGATCAACCAGATCGCCCAGACCACGCTGCGCAAGGTCGTCGGCAAGCACAGCCTCGACGAGACGCTGTCGGAGACCGACCGGATCAACCTCGACATTCGCGAGATCCTCGACGTCACCACAGTCGTGTGGGGTGTGGAGGTGACGCTGGTCGAGCTCAAGGACATCCAGCTGCCGGAGACCATGAAGCGCGCGATGGCCAAGCAGGCCGAGGCGGAGCGCGAGAAGAGAGCCAAGATCATCAACGCTGAGGGCGAGGCCATGGCCGCCACGGCGCTGGGCGATGCGTCGGACATCATGATGGCCCACCCCTTGGCCCTTCAGCTGCGCAACCTGCAGAGCCTGGTCGAGATCGGCGTGGACAAGAACACCACCGTCGTGTTCCCGTCCCCGATCATGAGCACCATCGAAGAACTCACCGCGTTCCTCCACCGGGAGACCAGCGCGGCAGACAGGAGCCCGGCACCCACGCCCGTGCCGACCCTGCAGGGAGCATCCGACGCGGCCTAGCCACCTAGCCGCGCGAGAGCGGGGTCTCACCGGCCGACGTTGACCCGTTCGGGTGACGGGAGGACACTGGGTTACGCAGTGGGAGAGATGCCGTGACGAATGTGCCGGAGCCGGGGAGCCGTGGCCGCTCGTTGCGCTGCACTCTGGGAATCCACCGGTACGTCGACGCCACCAACGACAAGTACCACGCGTACCTGGTCTGCCGTCGCTGCGGCAAGGAGGAGTGGCCCTACGCCGAGGAGCCGATCATCTGGTTGCGGGACGTCGACCTGTCGACCGACCGTGACGCGCCAATGACCCCGCCGAAGGACAAGGGCGAGGCCGGATGAGCGCGACGGGGCCTTCCACGCGGCAGCCGGAAGCCACTGCCTAAGCGCACAAGGGAGAACGAGGGCGGCCAGCGTCGCCATCGAACGGGTGCCCAGCCTGAAGAA
Source organism: Candidatus Nanopelagicales bacterium (assembly GCA_036510975.1). Lineage (GTDB taxonomy): Bacteria > Actinomycetota > Actinomycetes > S36-B12 > CAIYMF01 > Longivirga. The sequence continues at coordinate 2,740 of DATCCY010000073.1, read as the reverse complement.
GCCCCCGATCTCCCTGACGCCGTCTCCTCCGGGGTATCAGCGAGGTATCAGGGGCGTTGACCGTGGTATCAGGCGACTGGACACTCGGCCCATGAAGATCACCCTGCTGGGGCCGATCGAAGTGCACGGCGCCCAAGGGACTCGTGTACTCGGAGCAAGTACCGTCGGGCACTGGCTCGCCCTTCGTGGCTGGCTACGGTCGCGGAAGCGCAACCTACGCCGAGCAAGTGCCCACGATGGCACCGCACTGACGCGCGGACCTGGACGCCTGTCGAGCCTTCGCCACGCAGTTGTCTCGACCGGGAGCGCCGTGCGAGTCCAGCCCGAGACGCCAGAAGCCCCGACCTCCCTGGTATCACAGGGGGATCGGGGCTTCGTCGGCGTGTCGGCTAGTCCAGGTAGTCGCGCACTCTGGACGCCTGAGCGCTGTGCGAAAGCACCTGTGCCGCACGGGATCAGCGAGCGCTGTGCGGTGCACTATCTTGGACTGAGCACCAAGTTCCTGGAGGTGGCCGGTGGGCCACATCTCACCCACGGGAGTGTGTGATTGTGGGGGCTCAACCACCGTTCCGGCGAAGTCGGCCAGCAGGCAGCCAGACCCGCTCCTGCCCTCCCCCGGGGTCGCAGGCGACCAGCCCCACCACGAGCCGTCTCAGCGGTCCCAGGCCATCAGGACAGCCGGAACATGCCGCCCTGAGTCGAGGACCCACACGGGCGTCGGGAGGGGCTCAGCGGCCGTCAGGTGACCCCAACTGCGCCTACCATGAGACCGACACCGCGGCCAGCTACTCCCCGGCCGGTGCCCCACCGCCGAGTAACACTTGACGCGCCTCGGCCAGATCGAGGGTGCGCGGCTCCCACGGGAACGCCGACCCACGGCAAGGACACAGATGACAGCAGCGTTCAGACTCCCATTCCAGGCTCCGCACGTCCGCGAGCTCACCGAGGCCGAGTCGGCCGCGGCCATCGACGCCGAGGTCGCCGAGTTCGAGGCACATCCGCAGGACCTTCCGGACCTCGCGGACCCTGACAGCCCCACGCCGCTACGGATGACCAAGGGCGCCCGCGCAGCCGCAATGGCGGACAAGGTCAGCGACGATGCGATCCGTGCCGCCATCGCCGACCCCGACGAGCTCGAGCCCGACCCGGCCGGTAACGGCCGGATGCGGCTGCGCCGCGGAACCCTGCGCGTCGTGCTGGCCCCCGACGGTGCGGTCCTCTCGGTCCGCGACCGCAAGCCGCGCGGTCGCTCCTAAGCCGGGCATCCGCTGCGGTCGTGCCGACTCACGCGGGTGCCGCTCCCACGCCAATGCCGCCACCTTCGGTGGGGAAGGGAGACGCTGATGTGGCGACTCTCGACCAGCCTGCGGCTGGCGGGGCTGGCCCTCTACGCCATCGGTCTCGCCGTGGTGTGGACCCTGTGGGGTCTGCTCATCTTCGTCGGCTCCTTGCTCACTGCGAGCCTCCGGCTCGTCGGGGTATCCCTGGTCGGGGTCGAGCGCCTCGTCGCCGCCCACCGGTACTCGTGGCGATCGGCCGTGCGCGTCCTACCGAGACGCCGGGCCGCGAAGGCGCAGGCTGGGCTCACACCCGCAGCGCTTCCGGGCGACGCTGGAGGCGGGCAGCCCTTGACGGAGGCATCAGATGTCTGAGCACCTCGTGAGTCCGGAACTCGCCGCACGGGCGCGACGGCACTTCGTGGAGGGCGCGGCGATCATCGCAGAGTACGAGCGGGTCGCTGACTCGATCCACGACCGCGAGCAGGTCGCCGAGGCCGGGCGACTGCTGGCCGCCGCCCACGACGTCCTCAGGGACTTCGGTCGCACGCACGGAGACGTGGTGGACCTGCGCAGCCTCGAGACCGACGCATCGGAGCGGCTCGACAACTGAGACGACCAGGTGCGCACCCTCCGGCGCCTCAATGCCCGCGACGTCGGCATCGCCGTCTTGGCTTCGGCGGGAGTCCCCGGTCCGCCTGCCCGTCGCCGTCGCCAAGACACCGCGAGGCGGCGGGTCCACGATGGCTGTGGGGCGGGAAAGCGGCTCCCGTCCGAGGCGCGGGCGCGGATGGCGAGGGACGCCCTACTCCGTGCTCACGGCCCCCACATCCCCGGGGGTGGGCCATGGTCGGCGACGGAGCACAGACGGCACGGGTCCCGAGCGTGATGGGCGACTACGACACCGCCCAGAGCGAGTTCACCTGGGACACCGCCCGGCGATGGCTCGACGGCCTGCCTGGGGGAGGCCGCAACATCGCCCACGAGGCTGTGGACCGGCATGTGCTGCACCGCCGGGGCGACCGCGTGGCGTTCCGCTTCGTCGACGCCGACGGCCTCGACGTGATGTGGACCTACGCGCAGCTCGCGGAGCGGACCAGTCGGTTCGCCGAGGTGCTGCGGGCTGTTGGAGTGGGCCCGGGCGACCTCGTCTGCGGCCTCTCCGGAAGGATCCCGGACCTCTACGTCGCGCTGCTGGGCACGCTCAAGGCGCGCTCGGTCTTCTCCCCGCTGTTCTCCGCCTTCGGCCCCGAGCCGATCCGGCTGCGCATGGCGATGGGCCACGCTCGACTGCTCGTGACGACGCCGACGCTCTACCGCAAGAAGGTCGACCAGCTCCGCGCCGATCTCCCCGAGCTCGAGCACGTTCTGCTCATCGGCCCAGACGCCGAGGAGCTCGTCGGGGCGGAGCGGCTGGGACCCGGGGTCGTGCCCCTGGCGGAGCTCTGGCCCTCCACCACCGG